>NZ_JAAUVM010000001.1:0-757014 GCF_012030485.1 Pseudomonas sp. B14(2022) | reverse complement strand
GAACCGCCCCCGCACCGCCCCGCACCATGGCCGCCACCTGCATAAACTCAATAACAACAGGTTCTACGCCATGAGCACTTTTCACCCGCGCCGGCTGCTGCTGGCCACCACTATCGCCAGTCTTGCCCTGCCCGTCGTCGCCGAAGAACACGGTTTTCTGGAGGACGCCAGCGCCAACCTCAACCTGCGTAATTTCTTCTTCAACCGCAATTTCACCAACCCGACCAAGACCCAGGGCGGCGCACAGGAGTGGACACAGAGTTTCATCCTCGATGCCAAGTCCGGCTTTACCCAGGGCACCGTCGGTTTCGGTGTGGATGTGCTGGGGTTGTACTCGTTGAAGCTCGATGGCGGGCGCGGTACCGGTGGCACCCAGCTGTTGCCGCTGGACCACGATGGCCGCCCTGCGGATGAATTCGGGCGTCTCGGCGTGGCGTTCAAGGCGCGTATTTCCAAGACCGAAGTAAAGGTCGGCGAATGGATGCCGGTGTTGCCGATCCTGCGTGCCGACGATGGCCGCTCCCTGCCGCAAACCCTGCGCGGCGGGCAGATCACGTCGAAGGAAATCGACGGTCTGACCCTGTACGGCGGCCAGTTCCGCGCCAACAGCCCGCGAGACGACAGCAGCATGTCGGACATGTCGATGGTCGGCAAAACCGCGTTCACCTCGGACCGCTTCAACTTCCAGGGCGGCGAGTACGCCTTCAACGACAAACGCACGCAGATCGGTCTGTGGAACGCCCAGCTCAAGGACATCTACAGCCAACAGTTCGTCAACCTGATCCACAGCCAGCCCGTGGGCGACTGGACCCTCGGCGCCAACCTCGGGTTCTTCTACGGCAAGGACGACGGCAGCGCCCGCGCCGGCGACCTGGACAACAAGACCTGGTCCGGCCTGTTCTCGGCCAAGTATGGCGGCAACACCTTCTACGTCGGCCTGCAAAAACTCACCGGCAACAGCGCGTGGATGCGCGTCAACGGCACCAGCGGCGGCACCCTCGCCAACGACAGCTACAACTCGAGTTACGACAACGCCGAGGAAAAATCCTGGCAAGTACGCCACGACTACAACTTCGCCGCCCTCGGTGTACCGGGCCTGACCCTGATGAACCGCTATATCAGCGGCAGCAACGTGCACACGGGCACCATCACCGACGGCAAGGAATGGGGTCGCGAAAGCGAATTGGGCTACACCGTGCAAAGCGGCGCGATGAAAAACCTTATGGTGCGCTGGCGCAATTCCAGCATGCGCCGCGATTACAGCAACAACGAGTTCGATGAAAACCGGTTGATCGTCAGTTACCCGATAAGTCTGCTGTAATCCAGCGCGACACTTACTGTATCGTGCGCGCCTGCCGCTGCTGATCCGCCCAGCAGCGGCCTCTTATTCGAGCCTGCGCACACCATGAAATCCTTTGCCTTAGCAAACGCCGTGCTTGCCCTGGTCTTATGCCTCAGCGGCTGTATCGGAGCGCCCATCGCCCTGACAACGCAGACCGAGCAACGCCTGCAAGCCGAGGCGCCGATCCGTTTTTTGCTGACCTTCGACGATGGCCCCAGTGCTTCGGGCTACGACAACCCCAGCCGTTCAGTGGTCGCCGACCTGGCACACAACCCGGTGCTGCCGGGGATCAAGGCGGTGTTCTTCCTGCAGACCGAAGCGGCCCGCTCCGGCGGCAGCTCCAGGGGGCGCAAGACCATGGAACGCGAGTATGCGGGCGGCCATATCCTGGCGTTCCATACGGCGACGGCGTTTCATACCAACCATCGCTGGCTGAGCAATACCGAACTGGAAAGCACCCTCACCCAGGGCGCGGCGGATATCGCCTCGATCACCGGCGCACCGCCCGTGCTGGTGCGCCCGCCGTTCTGGAACTACGACCGGCGCACCTTCGCCGCCTACCAGCGCCATGGCATGCAGGTATTGCTGACCGACCTGAGCGCCAATGACGGCAAGATCTGGGGCTTCAACGGCAGCCCACGTCGCCGCGCCAACCTGTACCGACAACTGTCGGTGGTGCGCGAGCGCATCGCACTGGACGAATTGCCCACGGTGGACGGCGTGATACCGGTGGTGGTGACCTTCCACGACATCAACCGCTACACCGCGCGGCATATGCAGGAATACCTGCAGATCCTGCTGGACAGCGCCCGAGTCAACGGCATGAAGACCGCCACCGAACCGTTCTACACCGATACGGCCGCCCTGCAACGCGCGGCGCTGGCGCGTACGGTCAAAGATGTGAATGAAGCCGTGCATCTTCCGGGCGTGTGGAATTGGGTGTGGGACGCAGACTCCCACTGATCACTCGCGCGACTCGACACCCAGCTCATCCCATACAGACTCCGCCAGGTGAAACGTGGCATTCGCCGCCGGAATCCCGCAATAGATCGCACTCTGCATCAGTACTTCCTTGATCTCGGCGCGGGTCACGCCGTTACTGGCGGCCGCACGCAAATGCAGCTTCAACTCTTCACTGCGGTTCATGCCGATCAGCATGGCGATGGTGATCAGGCTGCGGGTGTGACGAGGCAGCCCGGGGCGGGTCCAGATATCACCCCAGGCGTGGCGGGTGATCATCTCTTGGAACTCGCTGTTGAACTCGGTCAGGGCATTGAGGCTGCGGTCGACATGGGCATCGCCCAGCACTTCGCGGCGCACTTGCAGGCCATCGGCATAACGTTGTTTCTCGTCCACAAAAAACTCCTGCTTCAATAAGATTTCAACTCGATTACCTGCGGCGAGCGGGCTTGCCACAACAGCTGCCTCAGCGGGCCAGCAGAAACTGGATAACCCGGTCACTGAATGCAGCACCGGCCTGTACGTTGGACAGGTGCGCGGCGTAGAACTCGGCGTATTCGGCGCCCTGTACATGGTGCTGGATAAAGTGACCACCGGCCGGTGGGGTGACGGCGTCTTCAGTGCCGGCAATCACCAGGGTTGGCGCCTTGATCTTCGACACCTGCTCACGGAAATCCGCATCACGCACGGCGGCACAGTTGGCCGCGTATCCTTGGGGCGAAGTCGCGGCAAGCATGTCGGTGATCTGCTTGGCCTGGTGCGGGCTGGCCGCCGCAAAATCGGCGGTGAACCAGCGTGCAATCGATGCATCGCGCAAGGCCACCATGGCTGCCGCGCCGTCGCGCAGGACCATCTCGATCCGTGGGTTCCAGATCTCCGGTGTGCCGATTTTGGCGGCGGTGTTGCACACCACCAGGCGGTGCAGGCGCTCACCCGCGTTAATCCCCAGCCATTGGCCGATCAAGCCGCCCATGGACAGCCCGCAAAAATGCGCACGCTGAATATCCAGCGCATCCAGCAGAGCGATCACGTCGTGGCCCAGTTGCTCGATGCTGTAGGGCCCCTCAGTCACCAGGGATTTACCGTGGCCACGGGTGTCAAAACGCAACACCCGGAAATGCTTGGTCAACGCCGGGATCTGGATGTCCCACATGTGCAGGTCGGTGCCCAGCGAGTTGGACAGCACCAGCACCGGCGCATCCACGGGGCCATCAAGTTGGTAATGCAGTTCGCCCTCGGCGAGTTGTACGAAAGCCACAGCGTTCTCCTTAGGCGGTCAGTGCAAAGTGTTCGGTGACAGCGCGAGTGACCCAGGTGGTTGACTGGCCCAGATAGTGGGCCGGGTCGAGCAGGCGGTCCAACTCAGTGGCGGACAGCTCGGCGGTGACCTGCGGTTCGTCCGCCAGCACCGCGCGCAAGTGGCGCCCCTCGGCGACGGCGCGTTTGCAGCATTGCTCCAGCAGGTGGTGCGCGGTTTCCCGGCCCAGGCGCTGGGCAAGCACGATACTGACGGCCTCTGCCAGCACCAGGCCTTGGGTCAGGTCGAGGTTGTGGGCCATGCGTCCAGGGTCGACTTCCAACCCTTCGCTCACCAGCAGCGCTTGTTTCAAGGCACCGGAAACCAGGCGGCAAATCTCCGGCAAGGTCTCCCATTCGGCGTGCCACAGGCCCAGGCTGCGTTCGTGTTCCTGAGGCATGGCGCTGAACATCGTCGCCACCAGGCCGGGCACGCGCGTGGCGGTGCTGATCAGCACGGCGGCGCCGACCGGGTTGCGTTTGTGGGGCATGGTCGACGAACCGCCTTTGCCGGGCGCCGACGGCTCGAAGACTTCGGCCGCTTCGGTTTGCATCAGCAGGCTGATATCGCGGCCCAGTTTGCCGAGGCTCCCGGCGATCAGGCCCAACACGGCGGCAAACTCCACCAGACGATCGCGCTGGGTGTGCCAGGGTTGTTCAGGCAAGCTCAGTTGCAGTTCAGCCGCCAGCGCCTCGGCCACCGGCATGGCGTGTTCACCGAGTGCCGCTAACGTCCCCGACGCGCCGCCGAATTGCAGCACCAGCAAACGCGGTTTCAGTTCTTCCAAGCGCTGGCGACTGCGCGTCACCGCGCCCAGCCAACCGGCAATCTTCATCCCCAAGGTGACCGGCGTTGCGTGCTGCAACCAGGTACGCCCGGCCAACGGTGTCGTCGCATAACGCTGGGCCTGGGCGGCCAGCACGTCGCCCAGACGCGCCAGGTCCGTGTCGATCAACCCCAGCGCCCGCCGCAGTTGCAGCACCAGCCCGGTGTCCATCACGTCCTGGCTGGTCGCGCCCAGGTGCACATAGCGCTCGGCCCCAGCATCCTCACTGGCAATCAGCTTGCCCAGCGCCTTCACCAGCGGAATCGCCGAATTCCCCGCCGTGGCAATCGCCGCGCCGAGGGCATCCACGTCGTACAGCGAGGCCAGGCACGCCTGGGCAATCGGCGCCACGACGGCCTGCGGGATTACCCCGACCTGGGCCTGCGCCCGAGCGAGCGCGGCTTCGAAATCGAGCATGCCCTGCAAGCGTCCCTGGTCGCAGAACACCTCGGCCATGCTGTCAGCGGTGAAGTAAGCGTCGAACAGTTGATTGCTCGTGCGCAGTGTCATAACTCATCCCTTACAAATCGTGATGCAGGTACGCCGCCTGTTTCGGCAGGCGCAAGCTGAACAGGAAGGCCACCGCCATCATCGCGGTGACGTACCAATAGAAAGTGTTTTCCATGCCGATGGATTTCAGGCTCAGCGCGACGACTTCCGCCGAACCACCAAACACCGCGTTAGCCACCGCATACGCCAGCCCCACGCCCAAAGCACGCACCTGGGGCGGGAACATCTCCGCTTTGACCAGGCCGCTGATGGAGGTGTAGAAGCTGACAATCGCCAGGGCCAGGGTGATCAGCACAAACGCCAGGAACGGGCTGGTGACGGTTTTCAAGGTCAGCAGGATTGGCACCGTGAACAGGGTGCCGAGGCCTGCGAACCAGAGCATCGAATTACGTCGGCCGATCTTGTCCGCCAACATACCGAAGAGCGGCTGCATGCACATATAGAGGAACAGTGCGCCGGTCATGATGTAGCTCGACGTCTTGGCGTGCATGCCCACGGTGTTCACCAGGTACTTTTGCATGTAAGTGGTGAAGGTGTAGAAAATCAGCGAGCCACCGGCGGTGTAGCCGAGCACCGTAACGAACGCTTTGCCGTGGTCGCGAAACAGCGCGACGATGCTGCCGGCGTCCTTGTCTTCACGCATTTCCTTGCTGGTGGTTTCCTTGAGGGTGCGACGCAGCAGCAGGGAAATCACCGCCGCAATCGCACCGATCACGAACGGAATCCGCCAGCCCCAGGCGCGCAACTCTTCTTCAGTGAGGATCTGTTGCAGGATCACCACCACCAGCACCGCCAACAGTTGGCCACCGATCAGGGTCACGTACTGGAACGAGGCGAAAAACCCACGCTGGCCCTTGAGCGCGACTTCACTCATGTAGGTCGCGGTGGTGCCATATTCGCCCCCCACCGACAAGCCCTGGAACAGCCGCGCCACCAGCAGCAAGGCCGGGGCCCAGGCGCCGATGTCTTTGTAGGTGGGCAAAAAGGCGATGACCAGGGAACCGGCGCACATCATCAGCACCGAGATCATCATCGAATTCTTGCGCCCGTGCTTGTCGGCAACCCGGCCGAACAGCCAGCCGCCGATGGGGCGCATCAGAAAGCCGGCGGCGAACACGCCAGCAGTGTTGAGCAGTTGGACCGTGGGGTCATCCGACGGGAAAAACGCCGGGGCGAAGTAAATGGCGCAGAAGGCATAGACGTAGAAGTCGAACCATTCGACCAGGTTGCCGGAGGAGGCACCGACAATCGCAAAGATCCGTTTGCTACGTTCTTCTCCGGTGTAGTGACTGGTGGTGGTTGTCATGGTTTTTTTCACTCAGTGGGAACGGTTATAGCCTAGACATACTTTGCAACAACCATGTTCCGCAAGCAGACTTTTGAGTAGGCAGTGCCTGAACCGGCCCCATCGGGGCAAGCCCCCTCCCACCTTTTGACCGCGCCGCCTATCAAATGTGGGAGGGGGCTTGCCCCCGATGAGGCCCTGACAAGCGACTCAGTAATCGAAGAACACCGTTTCCTTATCTGTCCCCTGCAAAATCACATTCCACTGATGCACACCCGCCGCATCCGGCTTGGCAATCAACGTGCCGCGCCGCTCTGCGGGCACACACGCCAACAATGGGTCATCCCCATTCAACGCCTCGCCCTCGAAATAAATCCTCGTCAGCAGGTGCTTCACTAGCCCACGGGCAAACACCAGCACCACCAGGTGCGGCGCCTGGGTCGTACCTTGCAGGCCCGGCACGCTGCCCGGCTTGATCGTGGTAAAGCGGAAGCGCCCTTCGGCATCCACCGGCACCCGGCCAAAGCCTTCGAAATTCGGGTCCAGCGCCTTGTCCTGCTCATCTTCAGGGTGGTCGTACTTGCCGGCGGCATTGGCCTGCCAGACTTCGAGCATGGCGTCGTTGACAACATCACCGTTGCCGTCCACCACTTGCCCGCTGATCGCCACGCGCTCACCGAGGGTGGCGGCGACGGTCAAGTCTTCGCGGTTCAGCCAGGTCAGGCCGATGTGGTAGTACGGCCCGACGGTGTGGGACGTGGTCGCGCTGAGTGTCATCTCATTTCTCCATCGGCGTGGCGTCGCGGCCGCGCAGGACGATGTCCCAGCGGTAGCCGAGGGCATAGGAAGGAATGGTTTTTTCCAGATCGAAACGGGCGATCAGGCGTTCCTTGGCGCTGGTATCCGGTACGCAGTTGTAGATCGGGTCGTATTCCAGCAGCGGGTCGCCAGGGAAATACATCTGCGTCACCAGGCGCGTCAGCACGCTTGGGCCGAACAGCGAAAAGTGAATATGCGCCGGGCGCCACGCGTTGTGGTGGTTGCCCCATGGGTAGGCACCAGGCTTGATGGTCTGGAACTGGTACCAGCCATCGGCGTCGGTGACGGTGCGCCCGGTGCCGGTGAAGTTCGGGTCCAGCGGCGCATCGTGCAGGTCACGCTTGTGGTTGTAGCGACCGGCGGCGTTGGCCTGCCAGATCTCCACGAGAATGCCCGGCACCGGCAGGCCGTTTTCATCCAGCACGCGACCGTGAATGATGATGCGTTCACCCAGGGGCTCGCCGTCGTGTTGGGCAGTGAGGTCGTTGTCCTTCTCGCTGACTCGCTCGGCACCGATGGTCGGGCCGGTGATTTCCGACAAGGAATGGGGCAGAAACACCAACGGCTGGGACGGCGAACGCAGGTTCGTCGACTGATAGGCCGGGTGCAGGTAATCAGGTTGAGTGCCCGCTTGCGGGCGCCGGTAACCGGGCTTGTCACTCATGGAGCAGTCCTCTCTTATTAGATGCGTTCAATCGCCAGGGCCAGGCCTTGGCCGACGCCCACGCACATGGTCGCCAGGCCTTTACGGCCGCCGGTTTTTTCCAACTGATGCAGGGCCGTCAGTACCAGCCGCGCACCGCTCATGCCCAAGGGATGGCCAAGCGCAATGGCGCCACCGTTCGGGTTGACCTGGGGGGCGTCGTCGGCAATGCCCAGTTCACGCAGCACCGCCAGGCCTTGGCTGGCGAAGGCTTCGTTGAGTTCGATCACATCAAAGTCAGTGACGGCCAGGCCCAGGCGCTCCACCAGCTTGCGCACCGCCGGCACCGGGCCGATGCCCATCACCCGTGGCGCGACACCGGCACTGGCCATGCCCAATACGCGAGCGCGGGCAGTCAGGCCGTGTTTTTTCACCGCTTCGGCAGACGCCAGGATCAGCGCGGCCGCGCCGTCATTCACACCCGAGGCATTGCCGGCGGTGACGGTTTTGTCCGGCCCGTTGACCGGCTTGAGTTTGGCCAGGGCTTCGAGGGTGGTGTCCCGCGGGTGCTCATCGTGCTCCACCACGGTTTCGCCTTTTTTATGGGCGACCCGCACCGGCACGATTTCTTCAGCGAAGAACCCGGCCGCCTGGGCGGCGGCGGTGCGTTGCTGGCTGCGCAGGGCGAAGGCGTCCTGGTCAGCGCGTGAAACCTGGTAGTCGTCGGCGACGTTATCGGCGGTCTGCGGCATGGCATCCACGCCGTACTGGGCCTTCATCAACGGGTTGATAAAACGCCAGCCGATGGTGGTGTCTTCCAGCTTCATGTTGCGCGAAAACGCCGCATCAGCCTTGCCCATCACGAACGGGGCACGGGACATCGACTCGACGCCACCGGCAATTGTCAGCTCCATTTCGCCGCTGGCGATGGCGCGAAAGGCGGTGCCGATCGCATCCATGCCCGAGGCGCACAAACGGTTGAGGGTCACGCCAGGAATGCTCTCCGGCAGGCCGGCCAGCAACAGCGCCATGCGGGCAACGTTGCGGTTGTCTTCACCGGCCTGGTTGGCGCAGCCGAGGAACACCTCGTCAACGGCCGACCAGTCCACCGATGGGTTGCGCTCGATCAGCGCCTTGATCGGCAAGGCCGCCAGGTCATCGGCACGCACGGTGGACAGGCCACCGCCGAAACGGCCGATGGGGGTACGAATCGCATCGCAGATAAATACCTCGCGCATCAGGCTTCTCCCGGTGCTTGGCCATGGGCGGCGGCCGTGCGTGCTTCGAGATCACGCAGGGCAGTCAGTTCCACCTCGGTAGGCTCGGCGGTGGTGCTGACCTGGTCGGCAAATCGAATCGCCCAACCGGTGGCCGCTACGACTTGCTCGCGGGTCACGCCCGGATGGAGGGCGGTGACCACAAATTCATGGGTGCCCTCTTCCGGCTCCATGATGCACAGGTCGGTAATAATTCCGACAGGACCGGCACCCGGCAGACCCAGGCGTTTGCGCGAATCGCCGCCTTCGCCGTGGCCGACCGAGGTGATGAAGTCCAGTTTGTCGACAAACGAACGGGACGACTGCTTGAGGATGATCAGCACGCTCTTGGCCGAGCCGGCGATTTCCGGCGCGCCACCGGCGCCCGGCAGGCGCACCTTGGGTTGGTGATAGTCACCGACCACGGTGGTGTTGATGTTGCCGAAGCGGTCGACTTGCGCGGCACCGAGGAAGCCCACGTCGATACGCCCGCCCTGCAGCCAGTAGCGAAAGATCTCGCCAGTCGGCACTACGGTGTCGGCGGTTTCCGCCAGTTCGCCATCACCGATCGACAGAGGCAATACGTTGGGCTTGGCGCCAATCGGACCGGACTCGTAGATCAGCACCACATCTGGCGATGAGGTCAGGCGCGCCAGGTTGGCGGCCTTGGACGGCAGGCCGATGCCCACAAAGCAGACCGAGCCGTTCTTGAGGCGGCGCGCGGCGGCGACGGTCATCATTTCATTGGTGGAGTAAGCCATTACTTGGCCTCCCGCTGTGTGGTCAGCTTGGCCTGGAATTCACTGAAATCGGCAGTGCCGTGGATGTATTCATCCATCCAGGCGGTAAAGGTCCCTCGGTCGCGGGCGATTGGGTCCCACGCCTGATAGAAGCGGTTGTCTCGCTCGTTGTAGCCGTGGGCGTAGGACGGATGTGCACCACCGGGTACATGGCACACCGCAGTCAGGGCCCAGGTCGGCAGCACGCAGCTGTTCATCGGCGCGTTCAGGTCATCGACGATTTCTTCCACGGTGACGATGCAGCGCTTGGCCGCCAGGGCCGCTTCCTTCTGCACGCCAAGAATGCCCCAGAGCAGCACGTTGCCCTTGCGATCAGCCTTTTGCGCGTGGATCACGGTGACGTCCGGACGCACCGACGGCACCGCTGCCAGCACTTCACCGGTGAACGGGCACGTCACGGTCTTGATCAGCGGGTTGACCTTGGGCAAGTCGGAACCCGCGTAGGCGCGCAGCACCGCGAAGGGCAGGCCGGATGCGCCGGCGACGTAGGCATTGGCCAAGTCGGCGTGGCTGTGCTCTTCGATTTCCAACGGTTGCGGCCATTGCTTTTCGACCGCGTCGCGCAGGCGATGCAGGGAACCTACACCCGGGTTACCGCCCCAGGAGAAAATCAGCTTGCGCGCACACCCTGCACCGATCAACTGATCGTAGATCAAGTCAGGCGTCATACGCACCAGCGTCAGGTCTTTCTTGCCCTGACGAATGATTTCATGACCTGCGGCCGTAGGGATCAGGTGGGTAAAGCCTTCGAGGGCAACGGTATCGCCGTCGTTCACGAAGCGCTTGACCGCATCACGCAGGGTGAGAATTTCAGCCATGGGGTTGGGCTCCCGATATGGATCGAAAAAGGCGCTGAGGTGGCGCCGAAGTGCTTGAAGATTAAGCCGGGGAAATGGGCCAAACAATCCGATAATCGACTCAGCGTTCGATTATCGAACGGATTGTTGGCAGGCTATCGATTGATCTCAGGTGGCATCCGCATGGCTGACCATGCCCTTGATGACAACGGCAGCAGTGGCCAGAGCGGCCGGAATCACCAGGGCGGTGAGCACCTGCTCGAAGTTCCAGCCCAGGCCGAGCAAGGTGGCGCCCATCCACGCGCCGAGGATCGCGCCGAAACGGCCGATGCCAAGCATCCACGACACGCCGGTGGCGCGGCCTTGGGTCGGGTAGAAGCGCGCGGCCAGGGACGGCATCGCCGATTGCGCACCGTTGACGCACATCCCGGCGACCAGCACCAACGTGGCCAATAGGGTGATATTGCCCAGGCTCTGCCCTACCGCGTAGGCAAACACCCCGGCCAGCAGGTAGAAGGTGCCGATGACCTTGTGGGGATTGAACCGGTCCATCGCCCATCCCACGCCGACGGCGCTCAATACGCCACCAAACTGGAACAGCGCCCCGATGAAGGCGGCCTGCTCCATGCTGGCGCCGCTGTCACGCATCAGGGTCGGCAACCAACTGGTCAGCAGGTACACGATCACCAGGCCCATGAAGTAAGTCAGCCACAACAACAAGGTGCCCGCGCTGTAGGTGCCGGAGAAGATCACCGCGAACACGTTGCGCGCCTTGACGGTTTTTTGTTCGGGCACGCTGAAGGCGGTGGCCTGGGCAACAATAGAAGGTTCGATCGGCGACAGGGTTTTGCGCACCTTGTCGGTCCCGCGGTTGCGCACCACCAGGTAACGTGCCGACTCCGGCAGCCACACCAGCAGTACCACGGCGAGGATCAATGGCAGGATGCCGCCAATCAGCAGCAGGCTATGCCAGCCGAACGCGGGGATCAGCTTGGCCGAGATAAACCCGCCACCGGCCATGCCCAGGTTGAAACCACAGAACATGCTGGTCACCAGCAGCGATTTGTGACGCTCGGGGGTGTATTCGGACAGCAGGGTCGTGGCGTTCGGCATACCGGCGCCCAGGCCCAGCCCGGTGAGGAAGCGCAGCACCAGCAACTGGTCGACATTGCTGCTGTAGGCCGAGGCCAGGCTGAACGCGCCAAACACCAGCACGGCGCCCACCAGCACCACTTTACGGCCGAAGCGGTCGGCCAGTGGCCCGGACCCCAGGGCGCCGAACACCATGCCGATCAATGCGGCGCTCATCACCGGGCCAAGGCTGGCGCGGTCGATGCCCCAGTCCTGGGACAGCGCGGGTGCGATAAAACCCATGGCGGCGGTGTCGAGGCCATCAAGGAAGACAATGAGGAAACACAGGATCACCACGCGCCACTGGTAACGAGACAGTGGCTGGGTGTTGATAAAGGACTGCACGTCCAGGGTGGTACCGACAGAAGGCTGATTCATTATTCTTATTCCACACCGATGGCGGGCCAACGGCCTGGGGCCGTCATTATTATTGGGGCGCCCTCAAGAGCGCTGCCGCACAGTAATAAGCCGGGGGAAACATCGTCAATTCATCAAGCGGGGATCTGTGCGGTCACCGAACACCTTAGGCAAACAGCTGGGCACTCAACTCACGGCTGGCACTGAGCATGCTCGGCAGGAAACGCTGCTCCAGCTCGCTGCGGCTGACCCGTCCCGCGTGAGTGCTGACATTGAGCGCCGCCAGCACCTGGCCCGACGCGTCATACACCGGCACCGCAATGGAGCGCAGGCCCTGTTCCAGTTCCTGGTCGACAATGCACCAGCCCTGCTGACGCACTTGTTGCAGGCACTCGAACAAGGCTTCGGGGGTGGTCAGGGTGCGGCTGGTCTTGGTGGGCAGGTCAGCGTGGTCGAGGTAGTCCTGCAGCGAGGCATCATCCAATGCCGCCAGCAGGATGCGGCCCATGGAGGTGCAATAGGCCGGCAACCGTCCGCCCACCGACAGGTCCACGGAAATCAGGCGCTGGGTGGTGGCCGAACGGGCGATGTAGAGGATGTCGTCGCCTTCGAGGGTGGCCATGTTGCAGGCTTCGTGCAGTTGCTCGCTCATGCGGTCCAGGTACGGCTGGGCCGACACCGCCAACGGCGTGGAGGACAGGTAGGCGTGGCCCAGGGTCAGGACTTTGGGCAGCAATGAATAGGTGCGCCCATCGGTGGTGGCGTAGCCGAGTTTGATCAGGGTATGCAGGCAGCGGCGTACGGCGGCGCGGGGGATTTCGGTGCGGTGGCTGATCTGGGCGATGGTCAGGTGGCGCTTGCGCTCCTGGAACGCCTGCACCACGGCCAGGCCGCGGGCCAGCGAGGTCATGAAGTCCGGGTCACCGGTAAACGCCTGGATACGCTTGGCCGGCGAGGCAACGATCGGCGGCGCCACTGACGCGAAAGAGTTGCGCAATTGATCGTTCATGCCAGGTTCCTTTCTCTTATTGTCAACCGCAGGGGATTGGGCTGCTATTACAAGCCGGGCCGGCCGTGATGCACAAGGCAAGCCCAGCAACATTGGGCGATTATCGGACAACCATGCGATTATCGCAATTTTGCACCTCGCCTGAAGCCGACCTCCCATTCATGCCATCGGATAATATTAAGCCGGTCATTTAATAGCGGGATCCCTTGTTGTATTTATGACGCCAGACTTTCAGCAAATACCGACGCGTCCGCGTAACAAAACACTCACACAAAGGTGACGCTTTTTAACTTTATGCCGATAGTGTTATTCAAATGCGCCGCTATAATGCACCCTGTGCGGAGGTCAACCCGGTTTCATATCGGGGCAGGGGCTCGCCAAACCATGCACAGGCCGTGCATGGGCGGTCGCAATTACCTGCCTGGAATGACTGCCACAACAGTGGCCTCTCGTTTCTATTTCAAACTTGAACACTTCATGGGTTCAATTTGGAACGGCCCGAGGCGGCATTCAGGCATTAACGCTGCTACGTATTTACACTCAACTCAATTAGGTAACAATGTGACGAAAGATGAACTGCGCGCGGAACTTGAGCGCCAGGAGCAACGTTACAAGGATGTTTACGGCGGAGAAATCACCACCTACGCCGCCCAACCTGAACCTGAACGCAAACCATGGCGCAAGCGAGCCAGCCTGCTCGACCAGGCATTTGCCCAGGAAATCCAAAAGATTGAACAGGAACGCAAAGCCGAAGAGCCATAAGCGCTTCGGGTTTATCCCAGGGTCCTGGCTGGAATGCTGTCACTTAGCCAGCTTCCAGTCGGCCTAAATCTCACGATCACCTGTAAAATTTCATACAAATGTTTCAGGTATGACGATTTTATGACAAAACCCTGTCTTTTCCGCCCTGCGCTTTATAAATCAAAGACTTGCCAAAGGCCCGAAAACCCTGGGATCGCCAGCTTTCGCCCATGTCGATTCAATGAAGATTGTTACCGATGAGCAGCTAGTGCATCGATTACCGAGGTTTTCTGGCATAATCGCGCCCCCTTACGACCGGGTCAGAAAACCTTCATGATCGATTTATTCAGCGGACTGGATGCTTGGGTTCTCGTGAGCCTGTTGCTCGCCCTGGCCTTTGTCCTCGCCTTCGAGTTCATCAATGGCTTTCATGACACCGCTAACGCGGTGGCCACAGTCATCTATACCAAAGCCATGCCGCCGCATCTGGCCGTGTTCTTCTCCGGGGTGTTCAATTTCCTCGGCGTGTTGCTCGGCGGTGTCGGTGTCGCCTACGCCATCGTGCACTTGCTGCCCGTGGAGTTGCTGATCAATGTGAACACCGGCCATGGTTTGGCCATGGTTTTCTCGTTGTTAGCTGCGGCGATCACCTGGAACCTGGGCACCTGGTACTTCGGTATCCCCGCCTCCAGCTCCCACACACTGATCGGTTCGATCCTTGGTGTCGGCCTGGCCAATGCCCTGATCAACGACATCCCCCTGGCTGACGGTGTGAACTGGCAGAAGGCCGTCGATATCGGCGCATCCCTGGTGTTCTCGCCGATGGCCGGCTTCCTGGTCGCAGCCCTGGTGCTGCTCGGCCTGAAATGGTGGCGTCCGCTGTCAAAGATGCACAAGACCCCGGACCAGCGCCGCAAGCTTGATGACAAGAAGCACCCGCCGTTCTGGAACCGCCTGGTCCTGGTGATTTCGGCCATGGCCGTGAGTTTCGTTCACGGCTCCAACGATGGCCAGAAAGGCATCGGCCTGATCATGCTGGTGTTGATCGGTATTGTGCCGGCGCAGTTCGTACTTGACCTGGGCAGCACCACCTACCAGATCGAGCGTACCCGCGATGCGACCGTGCATTTGAGCCAGTTCTACCAGCGTAACAACGATACGCTTGGCGAATTCCTGGCCCTGGGTAAAAGTGTGAAGGACGATCTGCCGGGCAAATTCCAGTGCAATCCGCAGCAGACCGAGCCCACCATCAACGCACTCGTGAGTACGTTGAAGGGTGTCTCCGACTACCACTCGTTGACCTCCGATCAGCGTATCGAAGTACGCCGCTACCTGCTGTGCCTGGACGACACCGCGAAAAAAGTCGGCAAGCTGCCGGGCCTGGAAGCGCGTGAGAAGTCCGACCTCGACAAGCTGCGCAAAGACCTGACCGCCACCACCGAGTACGCGCCGTTCTGGGTGATCCTCGCGGTCGCACTGGCCCTGGGCCTGGGCACCATGGTGGGTTGGAAGCGTGTGGTACTGACGATCGGTGAGAAGATCGGCAAGCAGGGCATGACCTACGCCCAGGGCATGTCGGCACAGATCACCACCGCCACGATGATTGGCTTTGCCAATATCTTCGCCCTGCCGGTCTCCACGACCCACGTACTGTCTTCCGGCGTGGCGGGCACCATGGTTGCCAACAAGAGCGGCCTGCAAGGTGGCACGGTCAAGACCATCCTGATGGCTTGGGTGTTGACGCTGCCTGCGACCGTAGGCCTCTCGGCAGGCTTGTTCTGGCTGGCCTCCAAGGCACTGGGCAACTGATAGCCAGGCGCTGAAAAAAAGGTGCGGCCTCTGTGAGGACCGCACCTTTTTTTATGGATATGAATTAACCGAGATCATTAAATACCAGGCAAAAAAAAAGGCGACCGAAGTCGCCCAAAATGCCTTGCGTGCTCATGTAACCCGGAAAGACTTAAGGTTTTTTACGCTTGTTCGCGTCTTTCCAGATAAAAAATCCAAACCCTACAAAAAACAGCACCATGAGGCCTACAGTCAGCACTCCGGCGAATACCACATTGTCGATAAACATGACCGGCCTCCTGCACTTGCCTTGTTGCGATAGGGCTAAGTTAATGGAGAAGGCGGATTGAAAAATTGACAGGGATCAATGTTGCCCGCGACGGGGCGTAAAGCAGGGTAATAACTGACCTGCATCAATAGATGCAGGCCGTTTTAACGCTTTTTGGGTTTGTTCTTTGATTTTTTCTTGGCTTTACCTAAAGGCATCGCCTGTTCAAACGCCTGGCGCACTTCATTCAGGCGCTTGTCATTCAGGTCATGCACGCGCTTGGCGCGTTCGGCGTTCAGGTCGATCAGCTTGTCGTCATCACTCATGGCTTGGCTTACGTCGTGGCGAGTAAGGCTCAATAATGCGGACTCCTGCGCCCGACGGCAAATCAACCCGCGACAAATGGCAGGCCGTCGCCCAAAATCGGCACTTTTCACCCCTCCAGGAAGCGCATTCAGGTGGCACTGCATAAGGATCTTCCGCCGTTGCTGGCCCTGCGCGCCTTTGAAGCCGTGGCCCGACACTTGAGCTTTATCAAGGCCGCGCAGGAATTGTCCGTGACCCAGAGCGCCCTGAGCCATCAGGTGCAAAAGCTCGAACAGCATCTGGGTAAACCGCTGTTTATCCGACGCACCCGTGCGATCGATCTGACTGCAGACGGCCAGCGGTACTACGATAAAATCCGTCCAGCCCTTGACGCCATTGCCATCGCGACCCGCGCCCAACGGGTGCTGCCCAGCGCCACGGTGTTACGTGTCGGCCTGCTGGCGTCTTTTGCCACCCTGTGGTTGGCGCCGCGCCTGTCCGGTTTTCTCAACCGCTATCCGCATATCCAGGTGGAGTTGCTGCCGGCGATTCAACTGGCCAACGTCGCAGGTGCCGAAGTCGACCTGGCCATTCGCTACGGCAAAGGCGACTGGCCCGACGTGCAGGCCACGCGGCTGATGCCGGAGGTGATCTCACCGGTGTGCAGCCCGGCATTCAAGGCCAGCCACCTGCACAACGGTGCGCTGTTGATGGCGACTTCGCACCGGCCTTTTGAGTGGACGGATTGGTCTCGGCATTATCAAGTCGACCTCAAGCACCATCCTCGCGTCATGCTCCACGACTACAACATCGTGGTCGAAGCCGCTGTGGCCGGCCAGGGCATTGCCATGGGCCGTCATCGCCTGATCCAACGCAGGCTCAATGACGGCAGCCTGGTGGAAGCCTTCGATTGGCCGCCCTATCACAGTGAAATAGGCTACTGGTTGATTGCACCGCAAGACACTGCCAATGACGCCGCGCGCTGTTTCAGCGAGTGGTTGAAGGAGATCTGCAGCGACGCGTGAGTTATTTCGATACGTCGCATGAGATCTATCCGTTTGTCGACAATCCCCCCTGCCCCACATGCTGAAACCTCCAGCCCCAAGAGGATTCACCATGAGCGACTCCCTCCGCCACCGCGTGCAAGCCCTTGGCCTGACGCTGCCGTCCCCCAGCCAGCCGATTGCCAACTACATCAACCATGTGGTCAGCCAGAACCAGCTGTTTATCTCCGGGCAAATCCCGCTGATAGACGGCAAACCCGCCTATGTCGGCCGCCTGGGCGAATCCCTCAGCGAGGAAGAAGGTGTCCAGGCGGCGGAGCTGGCCGCATTGAGCTTGCTCGCGCAATTGAGCGACGCCCTGGGCGATGACCTGTCGCGCCTGGTGCGCATCCTGCGCCTGGGGGTGTTTATCGCCAGCAGCGGCGACTTCCAGCGCCAGGGCGCGGTGGCCAATGGAGCCTCCAACCTGCTGGTGAATGCCCTCGGCGAAAAGGGCCGTCATGTGCGCACGGCAGTGGGTGTTTCCAGCCTGCCGGCCGGCGTGGCGGTGGAGGTTGACGCGATTTTCGAGTTGCAACCGTGAGCCCGCTTGAAGTGCAACATCTGCGTGAGGGCACACGCGGCTGCCAATCGGGCATCGTGCACTTCAACCCTGCCGGCGCCTCATTACCAAGCCAGGCGACCCTCGACGCCATCATCGACCAACTGCAACGCGAAGCCCGTGACGGCCCGATGGAAGCCGGCGAATATGGCGCCGTGCTGGTGGAAAAAGCCCGCCGCGCGGCCGCGCAGTTGCTCAACGCGCCCACCCCGTCGATTGCCTTTGCCAGCAGCGGCTCGACCGCCTGGAGCATGGCGTTCCAGGCCTTGGACCCTTGGCAGCCGGGCGATCGCATTCTGGTAGGGCGCCACGAATGGGGCGGCAATCTGGCGAGCATGCAGTTGGCGGTGCAAGCCGGCGCGCGGGTGGAGGTCATCCCGTGCGATGCCACCGGCGCGGTTTGCCCCGTGGCATTGGACGCCATGATCGACCCGAACGTAAAACTGATCGACCTCACCTGGCTCCCCGCCAACGGCGGCCTGATCAACCCCGCCCAGGCCATCGGCGAAGTGGCCAGGCGTCATGGGATCGCCTACTTTATCGACGCCGGCCAAGCCGTCGGCCAGGTGCCGGTAGATGTGCAGGCGTTGCAGTGCGATGTGCTCAAAGCGGCCGGTCGCAAGCACCTGCGCGGGCCACGGGGCACGGCACTGCTGTACGTGCGGCCGGATTTCCTCCAGCACTTGAAACCGGCCCAACGCGACGTGTTTTCCGCCCCCTGGGCCGCCGATGGTTTCGACCTGCGCAACGACGCCCGGCGCTTTGAAACCAGCGAGGCGTCGTTTGCCCTGTTGGCGGGCTTGGGCAATGCGCTGCAGGAGATGAATCAATTGGGGATCGAGCGGGTGTGGGAAAGGGTCACGCAAACCAGTAGGCGAATCCGCCAAGCATTGCGTGAGATTCCGGGTATTTCCCTGCATGACCTGGGCACGGTTCAATCAGGCTTGATCGCCTTCAACCTCGCCGGTTGGGACGCCTTCGAGCTCAAACGGCGATTGGGGTTGAAGCGGATCAATATTGGCGCTAACGGCGTGGCCTACACCCCGTTGGATATGCAGGCCCGTGGCCTGACCAGCATTGCGCGGATCTCCGTCAGCCCGCTCAACAACGATGACGACATCGCGTTGCTGATGACGGCCCTGCGGGAACTGCGGGGCTAAACCTCCACGTCCACCCACAAACCCTGGCGCGGCGCGTCTTCGATCAGCGGCACAACCGGTACGGTGTTGTCGGCATTGAGCAGGTCGCCCGGGATCGCCAAGTGTTGATCCGGGTCTTCATCGGCTTCGCGCCGGCGTTTCTGCTGTTCCTGCTGGCGGCGTTGTTCCTCGCGCAGCAAAAAGGTCGACTGCTCGGCATCGCCCTTTTTCAGGTCGATGGTGCTTTCGTTGGAGCCCGCTTGCACAGGGACCACGGGCGGAATATCGGGTTTCTGGCGGACCGGGTCGAGTTGCGACGTAACCGGTACGACGCTGACGGGCAGCATAGGTGGAAGCATAATAGTTGTTCTCCTGTCAGCAGGCTGTCGGCGGGCCGCGTGGCGACTTGAGCGCAGGTTCGTCAACCTGTGACCCAGTCGACACTCACAAGTGCCCGCCACCCGTCGATTCTGCACTCACCCGGCCACTCAAACGGCGTAGTTTTTGTCAGAGTCCTTGGGCGTGGGGCCTTGTTCCGTTAAGATAGTCGGCTTTTTCACGGCGGGAGTCAGGCAGCATGGCGCAGCAGTATCAACCGGGGCAACGCTGGATTAGTGACAGCGAAGCAGAGCTGGGGTTAGGCACCGTTCTGGCACAGGACGGCCGCTTATTGACCGTGCTCTATCCGGCCACTGGCGACACCCGCCAGTATGCGCTACGGAATGCGCCCCTCACCCGCGTGAGGTTCTCGCCGGGTGACTCCATCACCCATTTCGAAGGCTGGAAAATGACCGTACAGGAAGTCGACGACGTCGACGGCCTGCTGGTCTACCACGGCCTCAATGGGCAGAACGAGCAGGTCACCCTGCCGGAAACCCAGCTCTCCAACTTTATCCAGTTCCGCCTGGCCAGCGACCGTCTGTTCGCCGGGCAGATCGACCCGCTGGCCTGGTTCTCGCTGCGCTATCACACCCTGGAACACACCAGCCGCCAATTGCAATCCTCGCTGTGGGGCCTGGGTGGCGTGCGTGCGCAACCTATTGCCCACCAATTGCATATCGCCCGTGAAGTCGCTGACCGTATCGCGCCACGGGTTTTGCTGGCGGACGAAGTGGGCCTGGGCAAGACCATCGAAGCCGGCCTGGTGATCCATCGCCAACTGCTCTCGGGCCGTGCCAACCGCGTACTGATCCTGGTACCGGAAAACCTGCAGCACCAGTGGCTGGTGGAAATGCGCCGCCGCTTCAACCTGCAAGTGGCGCTGTTCGATGAAGAACGCTTTATCGAAAGCGATGCCGCCAATCCGTTCGAAGACACCCAACTGGCCCTGGTCGCGCTGGAATGGCTGGTGGACGATGAGAAAGCCCAGGACGCGCTGTTCGCCGCCGGCTGGGACCTGATGGTGGTCGATGAAGCCCACCACTTGGTGTGGCATGAAGACAAAGCCAGCCCGGAATACAGCCTGGTCGAACAACTCGCCGAGGTCATCCCGGGCGTGTTGCTGCTCACCGCCACCCCGGAACAACTGGGCCAGGACAGCCACTTCGCGCGCCTGCGCCTGCTGGACCCCAACCGTTTCCACGACCTGCACGCCTTCCGCGCCGAAAGCGAGAACTATCGCCCGGTGGCCGAAGCCGTGCAGGAGCTGCTCGACAAGGGCCGCCTCTCCCCCGCCGCGCACAAGACTATCCAGGGCTTCCTCGGCAACGAAGGTGAAGCGCTGCTGACCGCCGTCAACGATGGCGACGCCGAAGCCAGCGCACGCCTGGTGCGTGAACTGCTCGACCGCCACGGCACCGGCCGCGTGCTGTTCCGTAACACCCGTGCCGCCGTGCAGGGCTTCCCGGAGCGTAAGCTGCACGCCTACCCGCTGCCGAACCCGGACGAATACCTCGAGTTGCCCCTGGGCGAACACGCCGAGCTGTACCCGGAAGTCAGCTTCCAGTCGCAACCGGACATCGACGAAGAAAACCGCTGGTGGCGCTTCGACCCGCGCGTCGAGTGGCTGATCGACCAGTTGAAAATGCTCAAGCGCACCAAGGTCCTGGTGATCTGCGCCCACGCCGAAACCGCCATGGACCTGGAAGACGCCTTGCGCGTTCGCTCCGGCATCCCGGCCACGGTGTTCCACGAGGGCATGAACATCCTCGAGCGTGACCGCGCCGCCGCCTACTTCGCCGATGAAGAATTCGGCGCCCAGGTGCTGATCTGCTCGGAAATCGGCAGTGAAGGCCGCAACTTCCAGTTCTCCCACCACCTGGTGCTGTTCGACCTGCCGTCCCACCCCGACCTGCTGGAACAGCGGATCGGCCGTCTGGACCGGATCGGCCAGAAGCATGTGATCGAACTGCACGTGCCGTACCTGGAAACCAGCCCGCAACAGCGCCTGTTCCAGTGGTACCACGAAGCGCTGAACGCGTTCCTCAACACCTGCCCGACCGGCAACGCCTTGCAGCATCAGTTCGGCCCGCGCCTGCTGCCACTGCTGGAAAATGCCGACGACAGCGAGTGGCAAGCCCTGATCGACGAGGCCCGTGCCGAGCGCGAGCGTCTGGAGCAGGAACTTCACACCGGCCGCGACCGCTTGCTGGAGCTCAACTCCGGCGGCGCCGGCGAAGGCGATGCGCTGGTGGAGGACATCCTCGAGCAGGACGACCAGTTCGCCCTGCCGATCTACATGGAAACCCTGTTCGACGCATTCGGCATCGACAGCGAAGACCATTCGGAAAACGCGCTGATCCTCAAGCCAAGCGAGAAGATGCTCGACGCCAGCTTCCCCCTGGGCGACGACGAAGGCGTGACCATCACCTACGACCGTAACCAGGCGCTGTCCCGTGAAGACATGCAGTTCATCACCTGGGAACACCCGATGGTGCAGGGCGGCATGGACCTGGTGCTGTCCGGCTCCATGGGTAACACTGCCGTGGCGCTGATCAAGAACAAGGCGCTCAAGCCAGGCACCGTGTTGCTGGAACTGCTTTACGTCAGCGAAGTGGTCGCGCCGCGCGCGCTGCAATTGGGCCGCTACCTGCCGCCGGCGGCACTGCGCTGCCTGCTGGATGCCAATGGCAACGACCTGTCCGGCCGCGTCTCGTTCGAAACCTTGAACGACCAGCTGGAAAGCGTGCCACGGGCCAGCGCCAACAAGTTCGTGCAGGCCCAGCGCGATCAACTCACACCGCGGATCAACGCCGGTGAAGAGAAGATCACGCCGCGTCACGCCGAACGTGTGGCCGAAGCCAAACGTCGCCTGGCGGCAGACACCGACGAAGAACTGGCGCGCCTGACCGCGTTGCAAGCGGTCAACCCGACCGTACGCGACAGCGAGTTGGTCGCCCTGCGCAACCAACGCGAGCAAGGCCTGGCCATGCTCGACAAGGCTGCGCTGCGACTGGAAGCCATTCGGGTGTTGGTAGCGGGTTGATTACCGCCCTGCCCTGTTGAATAGAGGCCCGCGCAATGCGGGCCTTTTTTATTCACTTGAGAACAGCTTTGGCTTTGCGGGCCTCATCGGGGGCAAGCCCCCTCCCACATTGATCAGTGCTCGACATGACAACTCGGTCAACTGTGGGAGGGGGCTTGCCCCGGCACAGTCACCGCGGTTTCAAGCCGTCGCTGCCGCAGCCGGCACCTCAACAGCCACCAATCCCTCCTTCATCCGCTTGGCATCACGCACAAAACTGCGTGACGCCTGGAACAGAAACAACATGGTCAGGAACAGCGCCACCGGAATCAGGTACATGGCGTCGTGCAAGCCCACTGCCTTGTAAGCCTCAGTCATCTGCTCCGCCCCCGCCGCATACATCGCCGCATGGGCAAAATGGTCGGACAGCCCGCCCACCACAATCGGCCCCATGCCTCCGCCCAGCAAGTACAAGCCGGCAAAGAACAACGCCATCGCCGTAGCCCGCAGGCGCGGCTCGACCACGTCCTGGATCGCCGTGTACACACAGGTGTAGAAGTTATACGCAAACAACCAGCCCACACTGAACAGCGCCACAAACACACCGATCTCGATGCGCCCGGCATGCAAGGCCCAGGCGGTGGTGACGGTGGAGATGATCAGGCTGCACGCCGCAAACAGCAGTCGGCCATTGGCAACGCGCTGATGGATCTTGTCGGCAATCCAGCCACCCAAGGTCAGGCCCACCAGGCCGGTCAACCCGACAATGACGCCAGTGGCGACCGCCGCGTCCTGCAGTGGCATGAGGAAATAGCGCTGCAGCATCGGCACCAGGAATGAATTGCACGCGTAGGTGGCGAAGTTGAAGCACAACCCGGCCAGCACCAGCCACAGGAAGGTCGGCACGGCCAGCACGCGGCGGATCGGGCGGTCGACGCGCTCCTGGGAGACTTGTACGGCTTCGGCGGCGCCGCGCTTGGGTTCCTTGATATAGAACATGAACACCGCAAGGATCAGCCCCGGCACGGCGGCGATAAAGAATGGCGCGCGCCAGCTGTCGAAAGCCTTGACCATCCAGCCGATGGTGAAGAACGCCAGCAACAGGCCCAAAGGCAGGCCCAACATGAAAATCCCCATGGCCCGGGCACGACGGTGTGCCGGGAACAGGTCGCCAATCAGCGAGTTGGCAGCCGGCGCATAGCTGGCTTCACCGATACCGATGCCCATGCGCACCAGCAAAAACGTCCAGAAACTGCCAACCAGGCCGTTGACCGCTGTCAGCCCGCTCCACGCGAACAGGCCCCAGCCCATCAGCTTGCTGCGCGAACCGGTATCGGCCAGACGCCCCAGCGGCAGGCCGGCAATGGCGTAGACGATGGTAAAGGCGGTGCCGATGATGCCGAGCTGGAAGTCGCTCAGGTGCCATTCCATGCGGATCGGCTCGATGATGATCGCCGGAATGGTGCGGTCGAAGAAGTTGAACAGGTTGGCGAGGAACAGCAGGAACAGAATGCGCCAGGCATTCGCCGCTTGGGTCGAGTTCTGCATGGGTCCGTCTCTTTTATTGTTATGAGAGCTGCGATGCCCGATGCATCCCGCCCGGAACCTGCAACATAGTCAGGCGAGCCGTGGTTGTCTGTAATGATTCGTAAAGCTGATAGGGCATGATTTCACCCGTCACTACGGGACTTTGCCGACAAAAATATAAGTGCATGCCCCCCTTCCCAACGGCCATGACCCGATTAGAATGGCGAGCCTTCCCGAACCACTCTCCCCTTACCTTTCTTAATCGAAGACGCCCATGTCCGAAGCCAGTCCGTGTCTGAATTGCGGTGCCTGCTGTTCACACTTTCGTGTGTCTTTCTTCTGGGGTGAGTGCGCCTCCTCGGGGGGCACGGTGCCCGATGACCTGGTGGTGCAGATCAACCCCACCCGCGTGGCCATGATCGGCACCGACCAGAAACCCGCACGCTGCTGCAGCCTGGAGGGCAACGTGGGCCAGGCCACCAGTTGCTCAATTTATGAGCAGCGCTCCAGTGTGTGCCGCGAGTTCGATTCGTCCTGGAGCCAAGGCGTGCAGAACGTCGACTGCGATGCCGCCCGCGCAGCATTTGGCCTCGCCCCCTTGGAGCAACCTTTCGAACTGATCCTGCCCCTCAGCGCTTAGCATTAAACGCCATTAACGACATGCCAAAATCATAGCGAGCAAAATGCCATTATCGATGGCGAATCCCCCGAGGCTTCTATACTCGACCTCATAGATCATCGCCTGAGGCTGTGACGTGACGCTATGACGGGACATGCTATGGAATGGCTAGGTCTGCACTTTTTTACCGACCTCCCCGCGAACGGGCACTTATTACTCAATTGCAGTCATAACCCGTTCCTGGTGCTGCTGGCCTACCTGGTCGCCTGTGCGGCAGGTTTCGGCACCCTGGATATGGCCGAACGAGTCGGCAATGTCGAAGCCCCCACCCCTCGCCGCCACTGGCGCTGGTTGGGGGCCGGTTGCCTGGCAGGTGGTATCTGGTCCACTCACTTCATCAGCATGCTGGCTTTCCAGGCCCCCATCGCAATTCACTACGAACTGTTCATGACGTTCGCCTCGCTGATCATCGCCCTGATCGCTTCGCTGTTCGCCATGCAAACCCTCAGTCACAACCACCTGCGGTTTAACCAATACCTGCTGGCATCGGTATGGATGGGTATCGGCATTGCCTTGATGCATTACGTCGGCATGTCCGCCATGCGCTCCCAAGCCCAGGCGTATTTCGAGTCGGGACTGCTCCTCGCCTCGGTGGGCATCGCCATTGGCGCCAGCCTCGCCGCATTGCTGCTGTCGAGCTACCTGCGCACCGGCGCCGGGGTCTTCCATCAACTGCTCAAATACGCCGCAAGCCTGATATTGGGCGCGGGCATTATCAGCATGCACTTTACCGGCATGGCCGCCATGCAACTGATAGTCCCCACGGGGGCCGACCTCTCATTACCGCTGGATGACAACCCCATCCAGCTGGGCCTGTCGGTCGCCGTGATCACCCTGCTGGTGATCGGCAGCAGCATCAGCGCCGCGCTGGCGGACAAGAAGCTGCAGCACAAGGAGCGCGACCTGCGTCGGGTCAACGCGCTGCTCAGCGAACTGGACCAGGCGCGCGCCTCCCTGCAACAGGTGGCCCATTACGACGCACTGACCAGCCTGCTTAATCGACGGGGTTTCAATCAGATTTTCGCGGAAAAGATCGCCGAAAAAACGGCTTCAAACGGCATGATGGCAGTTATTTTCCTCGATATAGATCACTTCAAGCGCATCAACGACAGCCTCGGCCATGACGCCGGGGATCAATTGCTCACCGTTCTGGCCAGCCATATCAAAGGCTCTGTGCGCAGCCATGCGGACGTGGTCGCCCGGTTTGGCGGCGATGAGTTCTGCATCCTGATCAGCGTTCATCACCGCGACGAAGCGCGACACCTGGCCCAGCGCATCATGCAGAAGATGAAGGATCCGATCGAACTGGCCGGTCGCCGTATGGTGATGACCACCAGTATCGGCATCAGCCTGTTTCCCGAGGATGGCCTGACCTGCGAAGAGCTGCTGAAAACCGCCGACCTGGCGCTGTACCAATCCAAGGACACGGGACGCAACAGCCTGAACTTCTTCAGCTCCAACCTGAAGACCCGAGCCTTCCTCGAACTGCAACTGGAAGAGGAGCTGCGCAGCGCCCTGCGTGCCCAGAACCAACTGGTGCTGTTCTACCAACCGATCTTTGACATGAAGCTGGGCAAGGTCACGCGCCTGGAGGCCCTGGTGCGCTGGCAGCATCCGCAACAGGGGCTGCTGGCCCCCGACCGGTTTATCGGGATTGCCGAAAGCAATGGGCTGATCGCCGAACTCGACCATTGGGTCTTGCGCCAGGCCTGCCATGACTTGAGCCTGCTCTCCGACCGAGGCTATACCGAACTGACCATGGCGGTGAATTGCTCGGCCCTGAACCTGGCCCGCGACGAAATGGCGGATGAGATCGAAAACGCGCTGCGCTTCAGCGGGATCGGCGCCAACCGCCTGGAGCTGGAAGTCACCGAAAATGCCTTGATGGGCAATATCAGCAGCACCCTGGCGCTGCTGCGGCAAATCCGCGCGCTGGGCGTGTCGCTGGCTATCGACGACTTCGGCACCGGCTACTCCTCCCTCGCCTACCTCAAGCGCCTGCCGCTCAACACCCTGAAGATCGATCGCTCGTTTATCCAGGATATTCCCAAGTCGACCGCCGACATCGAGATCGTCCAGGCGATTATCGGCATGGCCCATACCCTGCACCTGCAGGTGGTGACCGAAGGTGTGGAAACCCAGGCCCAGTTCGAATTGTTGCTCAAACATGGCTGTGATTTCGTCCAGGGCTACCTGTTGAGCCCGGCGGTCCCCGCCAGTGAAATAATTGGCGCAATGCAAGGTATCGACATACGCAATCCGCTCTACCCATTCAGCGTGTCGGGCACCAAGGACGCCCGCCCGGGGAAAGAGTCCTCCCCTGGCCGCTCCGGATCCACCTCTATCGTCCGGCCAATTCGCTGACGTCGAATCTTTGGCATTTCGCCATCACTTACCTAAAGATCGCCGACGAACGGCCGATTCATTAGAGTCCGGCCAGGTTTTTCCTGAGCACACTGGGTAAGCCTGATCGTACCGGACAAGGACGCACTGTAAAGTCGCGAACTCCCATTCTGCGATGGCTATTTGATACTTTTTCAGCCATCCGCCCAGGTACATGGCGCACAATGACTTCTAAAAATAACTCTGGCACCGTGGTATCCGATGTGTTGCTCCCAGCTCCTGCGGAAAAGCCCTCAGGTTCAAAGTCATTGAGCACCGCACGCCCGCTGGCCACCCAGCAATACCTGTACTTCACCGAAACCAATACCGACCGCATCCTCGATAACCTCGACGGCCTGCGCGACATGGTGTTTCCGCGACCGCCTCACCTGGAAGGCGACAGCGAGCAGCACAGCGAGCAGGAATTCCCCTCGGTCTGCCTGATCGGCCTGGGCCGCTGCGGTTCGAACATCGCGCTGGACGTAGCGGAGTTGGTGTACAACGCGCGCAAGTTCTACCTCAACGAATTCAGCACTGAAGATAAATCCTTGGATAAGGGCTACAGCCCGGCCCAGTGGATTCGCAACAACCTGCGCCTGGGCGGCGGCAAGGCCAGCAAGCCGGTGTTCCTGGTGGAACCGCTGGTGATGCTGGGCGACCTGGACAAGGACATCGCCGGGCGTATCCGTTTCTCGCGCAAGGGCGAAAAAAGCGGCTTTCTGCGCGACTACAGCAAGATGAAAATCATGGACCTCTCCGAAGTCCATGCCGGTGGCGCCGGTAACGCGCCGATCCTCGGCCAGTACCTGGCCAAGATCATCCTCAACAAAGACACCCAGCGCTTTTCCAGCCCCGACTGGAAGATGATCCATTCGTACCTGATCGATTCCTGCGGCATCAAGGCCAATCAGTCGCGCCTGTACTTCTCGATCTTCAGCGCCGGCGGCGGTACCGGTTCGGGCATGGCCTCGGAATTCGGCCTGGCGCAGCAGCATTCGTACATGAACAAGACGTTCGACACCAAGCCCGCCGACGAGCACGACAGCAAGAGCGGCCACGCTTTCGTCTTCGAGCCGATCTTCACCAGCGGCATTTGTGTGCTGCCGAACATCTCCGACCACCGCAGCGAAATGTCCGAGGCACTGCACATCAACGCCGGACGCTTGCTGTGCAAATACCTTTCGGAAGAATGGGACTTCTCGTACAACTTCGACAATGAAGACAGCAGCGAAGCCAGCGTGAAGGGGCGTATCCGCCCGTGGAACGCGATGATGCTGATCTCCAACGACATCATGCGTTACGCCGAAGAGAGCGATGACGGCAATATCCAGAACATTGACGTCAATGCCATGGAAAAACACGCCAACCAGTACATCTCCCAGCAAATCTTCAACATCCTCACCGCCCAGGCCGTGACTACCGACTACGACCAGAACTACTTCCGTCGCGCCGGCATCGACATCGGCGAAACCATCCGCCTGGACGCCAATGACCTGTTCATGAGCCTGGCCGGGCCGGTGGCGATTGCCTACGCCGAATCCGTCGTACCGGAAACCCCGGCGCCGTCAAATGACAAGTTCAAAGTCTTCGAGAAAGAGCCCCAGCGCCTGAACATCGACGACCTGTTCTTCCGCTCCATCGACCTGCCGCATTTCAACAAGGTCACCCAGGCCATCGAAGGCATCAGCCTGTTGCCGATCGAGTCCAAGCGCTACAGGGCGTCCCTGGAGCAGTACAAGAACTCAGGCTACGACGCGGCGGCGCTGCACGACCTGCACTTCTTCAAGAACTGCTCGTCGGTGGTGTCCATCGTTTCGCTGCCCAAGGACTACAAGCTGTCCTACATGGACCTGAACCGGCTCAAGACCCACCTCAACAGCCTGTTCCCCAACACCACCCTCAAGCGCTATGCCCTGGTGATCGGCGCGTCGGCCAACCTGTCGCTGACCACCCTGATCGCCAAGAGCCCGTGCCTGTCGGATGACTTCCTGACACTGATCGTGGCCTTCATCAAGCGGTGCTTCGCGCGCAACCCGTATCGCTTCGACGACACGCTGGATAACTCGATCCTGGATTTCATCATCCACGAGGACTTCGACGAAGACCGCATCGACGAACTGCTCAACGAGTTTGAAAACCCGGCGAAGATCCTCGATACCAATTGGTACGCGATCAAGCCGATGTATGAGAAGAAGTACCGCGAGTTGATCAACGACAAAGAGAAGTTCGTGTCGATCAATGACATTCGCCTGTCACGGGATTGCGTGAAGAAGGCGATCAAGTACCTGCGCGAGATCTACCGTCATCGCATTGGCAAGACCAAGGTTATTTCGTTGAATAACCATACCGGCAAGACCGCGTAAGCGTTTATGGCGAGGGAGATTGCTCCCTCGCCACGGTCCCTTAACACCCGGAAACAATTCCCACGACCTTTCGACCCGCGCAAAACTGTTCCCGTGACGTGCACGTCACCTTCGTGCTGTGATCTTTCTCCACGGCAAGATGCCATTACTGCGTCGGCGGTTACTCCAATACACACTTCGACGAACAAAAAACACGCACATCTTTAGTGCATAAATTTCTTACGACGCCCTTTCCTGGATCAGTATCCAGGGCGAAACCACCACCGCCCACAAGTTCGGATCACGCTCCACCAAGTCCAATGCCCTCGTCGCAGACACTTCGCCCAGACTGCCGGAAGCCAGCCAGGCAGCGACTTTATCGCGGTTGTCTTCGGCCATTGCCTCTGCGGCCTCGATCAAATCCAGATCAGTATCGACCCACAATAGGGCACCCTTGGCAAAGAACGGTTCAAGCTCCTTCCAGGAAATTTCGGCGGTTTCACCGAGCAGCTTGGCATAGAGGGTGCTAGGTTCTTGCGTCATGGGAGTTCACCTGAGAAAAAATCGGCGCAATCATAACGTCGTGCCTTTCCTATAAAAAGCCAGGTAGAAAAACCCAGTTGCAAATGAGTCATCGATAGAAAGTGTCAGGAAAGCCAAGGATTGCCCGATACTCTGGCATCAACCCGCCGCAATTCTGTCTTTTTCTTTCATTTAAGCGACACACCCGGGTTTTGCCCCCAGCAGCCAGCTTTTCAAGCGATCAACCGGCGCTCTACACTGTACCGGTACAGTTGCCAGGGCACTGCCGGGGGATATCCGAGATATCTGATCCGGTTCTACAGCTCACAAGGCCGCTAGAACTATAAAAAATACAACAGTAAGAGTGGAGCACTATGAATAAGGCTACTAAGCAGATTTCCAAACTGTTTGCCGCTATGGTCCTGGCTGGGGTTGCCGGCCATTCGTTCGCAGCTGACACCATCAAGATCGGCATCGCCGGTCCAAAGACTGGTCCTGTAACGCAATACGGCGACATGCAATTCATGGGTGCCAAGCAGGCCATCGCCGACATCAACGCCAAGGGCGGCGTCGACGGCAAAATGCTCGAAGCCAAGGAATACGACGACGCCTGCGATCCTAAACAAGCCGTGGCCGTTGCCAACAAAGTGGTCAACGACGGCGTCAAGTTCGTGGTCGGTCACCTCTGCTCCAGCTCCACTCAGCCAGCGTCCGATATCTATGAAGACGAAGGCGTAATCATGATTACCCCGGCGGCCACCAGCCCGGAAATCACCGCCCGTGGCTACAAGCTGATCTTCCGCACCATCGGCCTGGACAGCGCCCAGGGCCCAGCGGCCGGCAACTACATCGCCGACCACGTGAAGCCGAAAATCGTTGCCGTCCTGCACGACAAGCAGCAATACGGTGAAGGTATCGCCACCGCCGTCAAACAGACCCTCGAGAAGAAAGGCGTGAAGGTTGCCGTCTTCGAAGGCCTGAACGCCGGCGACAAAGACTTCTCCTCGATCATCCAGAAGCTCAAGCAAGCCAACGTCGACTTCGTCTACTACGGCGGCTACCACCCGGAGCTGGGCCTGATCCTGCGCCAGTCCAAGGAAAAAGGCCTGAACGCCAAGTTCATGGGTCCAGAGGGCGTCGGCAACGATTCCATCTCGCAAATCGCCCAGGGCGCTTCCGAAGGCCTGCTGGTGACCTTGCCTAAATCCTTCGATACCGACCCGGCCAACAAAGCCATCGTTGACGAGTTCGCCAAGAACAAGCAGGACCCAACCGGTCCGTTCGTGTTCCCGGCCTACTCAGCCATTGAAGTCATCGCCGGCGGCATTACTGCAGCCAAGAGCGAAGACACCGCCAAAGTGGCTGCCGCCATCCACGCGGGCACCTTCAAGACCCCTACCGGCGAGCTGAGCTTCGACGCCAAGGGCGACCTGAAGGACTTCAAGTTCGTGGTCTACGAATGGCACTTCGGCAAACCAAAAACCGAAGTTTCCCCTCAGTAAGCCAGGCGTTACTGGTCCAACAAGCCCACTGTGAGAGCAGTGGGTTTTGTTTTACGAGGTTTATGGGCCTGTCACCCGCGATCCGGGCGCTGGCTCACCTGAAAATCTTAAAACCGTCACCAGCGGTTCGCTGGCAAACGCTTTGTGCAAATGTGCTCACAGAACACAGCACGGGGCCGGAACATGACTCCACCAGTGAAATGCGTATCGGGTTTTTAGGAGCGCTGTAATGCCTGAGATCTATCATTTTTTCCAACAGCTGGTTAATGGCCTGACCATTGGCAGCACCTATGCCTTGATAGCCATTGGCTACACAATGGTTTACGGCATCATTGGAATGATTAACTTCGCCCATGGCGAGGTGTACATGATTGGTTCCTACGTGGCCTTCATCGCCCTCGCCGGGCTGGCCATGATGGGTATCCACTCCCTGCCGCTGTTGATGACCGCCGCGTTCCTGGCGTCGATCGTCGTAACCAGTGCCTATGGCTACAGTATTGAGCGCGTTGCCTACCGTCCCTTGCGTGGCAGCAACCGTTTGATCCCGCTGATTTCCGCCATCGGCATGTCGATTTTCCTGCAGAACACCGTATTGCTGTCCCAGGACTCCAAGGATAAATCCATCCCCAACCTGATCCCGGGGAGCTTCTCCTTCGGTCCGGGCGGTGCGGAAGAAGTGCTGATTTCCTACATGCAGATCCTGGTCTTCGTCGTCACCCTGGTGGCCATGCTGGGCCTGACGCTGTTCATCTCCCGCTCCCGTCTGGGGCGCGCCTGCCGGGCCTGCGCCGAAGACATCAAGATGGCCAACCTGTTGGGCATCAACACCAACAACATCATCGCCCTGACCTTCGTGATCGGTGCCGCACTGGCAGCCGTCGCGGCGGTACTGCTGAGCATGCAGTACGGCGTGATCAACCCCAACGCCGGTTTCCTGGTAGGCCTCAAGGCCTTTACCGCAGCGGTATTGGGCGGCATCGGCAGTATTCCGGGCGCGATGCTCGGCGGTCTGGTGCTGGGGGTGGCCGAGGCGTTTGGTGCCGATATTTTCGGCGACCAATACAAGGACGTCGTGGCGTTCGGCCTGTTGGTCCTGGTGCTGTTGTTCCGTCCGACCGGCATCCTGGGCCGTCCGGAGGTTGAGAAAGTATGAGCAGATATCTTAAATCGGCGTTTTTCAGCGCCTTGCTGGTGTGGGCAGTGGCCTTCCCGGTACTCGGCCTCAAGCTGAGCATTGTCGGCATCAACCTGGAAGTGCATGGCACCGGTCCCGTGACCCTGACCATCATCGCCCTGTGTTCGGTGCTGATGTTCCTGCGCGTGCTGTTCACCCAGCAGGTCGGCGCTCTGTTCAAGCGTAACCGTGGCCCGTTGGTCTCGCCCAAGGTCAGCCAATTCCTGACCCTGCCGCGCACCCAGCGCTACATCATCATCGGCCTGATCGTGGCCGCGCTGATCTGGCCGTTCTTCGGCTCGCGCGGTGCGGTCGACATCGCCACCCTGATCCTGATCTACGTGTTGCTGGGCCTGGGCCTGAACATCGTGGTGGGCCTCGCCGGCCTGCTCGACCTGGGTTATGTGGGCTTCTACGCCGTGGGTGCCTACACCTATGCGCTGCTCTCGCACTACCTGGGCTGGAGCTTCTGGATCTGCCTGCCGCTGGCCGGCATGGCGGCGGCCACGTTCGGCTTCCTGCTGGGCTTCCCGGTGTTGCGCCTGCGCGGTGACTACCTGGCCATCGTGACCCTGGGCTTCGGAGAAATCATTCGTCTGTTCCTGCGCAACCTGACCGACATCACCGGTGGCCCCAACGGCATCAGCAGCATTCCCAAGCCGACCTTCTTCGGACTGTCGTTCGACCGCACCGCTGCCGAAGGCATGCAGACCTTCCACGAGTACTTCGGGATTGCCTACAACCCGGTGAGCAAAGTGGTGTTCCTGTACCTGGTGGCGCTGTTGCTGGCACTGGCGGCACTGTTCGTGATCAACCGCTTGCTGCGCATGCCCATCGGCCGTGCCTGGGAAGCGTTGCGCGAAGATGAAATCGCCTGCCGTGCCCTGGGCCTGAACCCGACCATCATCAAGCTCTCCGCCTTCACCCTGGGTGCCGCGTTCGCCGGTTTTGCCGGCAGCTTCTTCGCCGCTCGCCAAGGCCTGGTGACCCCGGAGTCGTTCACCTTTATCGAGTCGGCGATCATCCTCGCCATCGTGGTATTGGGCGGCATGGGCTCGCAACTGGGCGTGATCCTGGCGGCGATCGTGATGATCCTGCTGCCGGAAATGATGCGTGAGTTCAGCGAATACCGCATGTTGATGTTCGGCGCCATGATGGTGCTGATGATGATCTGGCGACCTCAAGGCCTGCTGCCCATGCAACGTCCACACATGGAGCTGCGCAAATGAGCCGCGAGATCCTGAAAGTCGAAAACTTGAGCATGCGCTTCGGCGGTTTGCTAGCGGTCAACGGCGTGGCCCTGACCGTGAAAGAGAAACAGGTGGTTGCACTGATCGGCCCCAACGGCGCCGGCAAGACCACGGTGTTCAACTGCCTCACCGGTTTCTACAAACCGAGCGGTGGCAGCATCCTGCTGGACGGCCAGCCGATCCAGGGCCTGGCCGGTCACGAAATCGCTCGCAAGGGCGTGGTGCGGACCTTCCAGAACGTGCGGTTGTTCAAGGACATGACGGCGGTCGAGAACCTGCTGATCGCCCAGCATCGTCACCTGAACACCAACTTCTTTGCAGGCCTGTTCAAGACCCCGGCGTTTCGCAAGAGCGAGCGCGAGGCCATGGAATATGCGGAGTACTGGCTGGACAAGGTCAACCTCACCGAGTTCGCCAACCGCCCCGCCGGCACCCTGGCCTATGGTCAGCAACGTCGCCTGGAAATCGCCCGCTGCATGATGACCCGCCCGCGGATCCTGATGCTCGACGAACCGGCCGCCGGCCTGAACCCCAAGGAAACCGAAGACCTCAAGGCGCTGATCGGCGTGTTGCGTGAGGAAAACAACGCCACGGTGCTGTTGATCGAACACGACATGAAACTGGTCATGAGCATTTCCGACCATATCGTGGTGATCAACCAGGGCACGCCGCTGGCGGACGGGACGCCGGAGCAGATCCGCGGCAATCCTGAAGTGATCAAAGCCTATCTGGGGGAAGCGTAAAATGCTGCAATTCGAAAACGTTTCCACTTTCTACGGCAAGATCCAGGCCTTGCACAACGTCAACGTGGAAGTGCGCCAGGGTGAGATCGTCACGCTGATCGGCGCCAACGGCGCCGGCAAGTCGACCTTGCTGATGACCTTGTGCGGCTCGCCGCAGGCCCACAGCGGCAGCATCCGCTACATGGGTGAAGAGCTGGTGGGCCAGCAGTCATCGCACATCATGCGCAAGAGCATTGCCGTGGTGCCGGAAGGCCGCCGGGTGTTCTCACGCCTGACCGTGGAGGAAAACCTGGCCATGGGCGGGTTCTTCACCGACAAGGGCGACTACCAGGAGCAGATGGACAAGGTGCTGCACCTGTTCCCTCGTCTCAAGGAGCGCTTCAGCCAGCGCGGCGGCACCATGTCCGGCGGCGAGCAGCAAATGCTCGCCATCGGCCGGGCGCTGATGAGCAAGCCCAAGCTGTTGCTGTTGGACGAACCGTCCCTGGGCCTGGCACCGATCATCATCCAGCAGATCTTCGACATCATCGAACAGCTGCGCAAGGACGGTGTAACGGTGTTCCTCGTGGAGCAGAACGCCAACCAGGCGCTGAAAATCGCCGACCGCGCCTACGTGCTGGAAAACGGCCGGGTGGTGATGCAGGGCACTGGCGAGCAGTTGCTGACCGACCCGAAGGTACGTGAGGCGTACCTGGGCGGTTAACACCCGGTTGCGGCACGAACCGGATCTCAATGTGGGAGGGGCTTGCCCCCGATGGCGGTACATCAGTCACATGCTCTGTGCCTGACACCCTGCCATCGGGAGCAAGCTCCCTCCCACATTTTTTTGCATTGTTTGAAATTATTTAGTCTGGCCTTGTAACGAACATCCTCCTCCCGCCTCTAGTGGTGCAAGCAGGCATTCAAGCCCGCTCCTCAACCTACTGCTGGAGATCCATCATGACGACCAAACTGTCCGCCGCTTCCCTCGTCCTCGCCCTGAGTTCGGCCTTGAGCCTCTCCGCCCTGACCACCAGCGCACACGCTGCCGACGACATGCAGAAGTGCTTCGGCGTCGCTGAAGCCGGCAAGAACGATTGCGCCGCCGGCGCCGGCACGTCCTGCGCCGGCACCTCGAAGACCAAGGATCAGGCCAACGCCTGGAAACTTGTCCCGGCCGGCACCTGCACCCAAACCCCAAGCTCCACCTCGCCGACCGGTTTCGGCCAGGAAGCCGCCTTCACCGCCAAGTCCTGAAACCCTGCCTCGCCTGAGTACGGATGATGACGCTTTCACGCCTGCCCACAGTCTCACCGGTTCAGGTGCCCGGCCTCCCCTGCCGGGCTGGGCTGGGGCTGAAGCACGAGCACTTCCAGGAAGTGCTCGATACTTCCCCAGACATCGGTTTTTTTGAAGTGCACGCCGAAAACTACATGGTGGCCGGCGGCCCGTTTCATCACTACCTGGGGTTGATTCGCGAACGTTACCCCCTGTCGTTGCACGGCGTGGGCCTGTCCATCGGTGGCGAAGGCCCGCTCAACCGTGAGCACCTGGGGCGCTTGGCCGTACTGATCGAACGCTACCAACCCCACTCATTTTCCGAACACCTGGCCTGGTCCAGCCACGGCCCGGCGTTTCTCAACGACCTGCTGCCCCTGGCTTATGACGCCGCCACCTTGAGTCGGGTATGCGAGCACGTCGACCAGGTACAGTGCGCTCTCAAGCGGCCGATGCTGCTGGAGAACCCATCGACCTACCTGCAGTTCCAACGCTCCACCCTGGACGAGACCGACTTCATCGGCGAGATCATCCGCCGCACCGGCTGCGGCCTGCTGTTGGACGTGAACAACGTCTACGTGTCATGCATCAACCACCAGCGCGACCCTCTGGCCTACATCAACGCCCTACCGTTGCGCGCCGTGGGTGAGATTCATCTGGCCGGCTTCGCCGAAGACACCGACAGCCTGGGCGATCGCCTGCTGATCGATGACCACGGCGCGCCCATCGATAACGCAGTGTGGCTGCTATACGAACACGTGCTCGCGCTGATGGGCCCGGTCGCAACACTGATCGAGCGCGACAACCAAGTGCCGGCCTTCAGTGCGTTGTACGCGGAGGCCCAACACGCTGAACGGTATTTATCGCAGGTCCACCCATGAGCCTTCACGACGCCTTTGCCAGCGCCTTGCTGGCGCCCGACCAGCCTTGCCCCCACGGCCTGTTCAGCAGCAACGGGGCCGATCCAGCCAGTCGTTTTGCGGTGTATCGCAACAATGTTCACAGTTCGTTGATCAAGGCGTTGGCAACGGCTTATCCCGTAACGGCGCAATTGGTAGGCGATGAATTTTTCCGCGCCATGGCCGGCATTTTCGTACAGGCATACCCGCCTGCCAGCCCGCTGATCAGCGAGTACGGCAGCACATTCGCCGACTTTATCCAGGGGTTTGAACCGGCCGCCAGCGTGCCTTACCTGGCCGATGTGGCCCGATTGGAACGCTTGCGGGTTCGCGCTTATCACGCAGCGGATACAACCTTGGTAGATCCGCAAACCGTACTGCAGCAACTGAAAGCCCAAGCGACGCTGGGGGCGCTGCATCTGCAACTGCACCCGTCCGTTGGCACATTGAACTCCGCCTACGCAGTGGTTGCGGTATGGGCGGCACACCAGACCGAGGGCGCCCTGGCCACCCTGGATCCCTGGCATGCCCAAGGCGCGCTGGTGTTGCGCCAAGGGTTGAATGTCAAGGTCTTCGCCATCGACGGCGGCTCGGTCGCCTTTATCAATAGCCTGAAACGCGGCTCGGCGCTGGAAATGGCCGTCGCAAATGCCCTCGAGGCCAGCGCCGAGTTCGACCTGCACCAATGCCTCACGCTGCTGATCAACCACAACGCCCTCACTCATCTGCTCCCAGAACAACAGGTATCGCCATGAGCACTTCCGATTCGTGCCTGATCAAACAGGCCATCGCACTTTTCGAGAAAATCCCGTACAGCCTGCTCGCGTTTATTGCGCGCTTCTCCATTGCGGCAGTGTTCTGGAAATCCGGGCAAACCAAGGTCGAAGGCATTGCCATTGACCTGATCAACGGCACGTTCGAACTTGGTATCCCCAGACTCGCCGCCTCGACATTGCCGCTGTTTCGCAGTGAATACCATGTGCCGTTGCTGTCGCCCGAAGTGGCCGCGTACATGGCGGCGTTTGCCGAGCACTTCTTCCCGGTGCTGATCCTGGTGGGCCTGGCCACGCGCTTCTCGGCCCTGGCCTTGATCGGCATGACCCTGGTCATTCAGTTGTTCGTGTACCCGGACGCCTACCCTACCCACGGCACTTGGATTGCGCTGCTGTTGCTGTTGGTCGCCAAAGGGCCGGGCAGCCTGTCCATCGACCACCTGATTGCGCGCCGCTACCGTTAAAGCCGATCCAGTGCCTCGCCGCCGCGCTTGAACCAGTCTACCAGGTAGTCGGCCAATACTTGGGTACGCCTCGGCAGGCCGCCTTGATAAGGATGGACCAGGTACATCGGCATACTCCGCGTCTGGTAATCGCGCAGGAGCCAACGCAATCGACCGTCAGCCAATTCCGTCGGCAGTACGTAGGACGGCAAGCGGGCGATCCCGGCCCCCACCAGGGCAGCCTTCTTCAGCAGGTTGTAATGGTTGGAGGCAAAGGTGCCGCCCACCCTCACCCGCAACAACTCGTGCTGCTGGTGATACAGCCATTCCTCGCGGCCGCTGTAGTGGCTGTTGAGTAAACAGGTGTGCGCCGCAAGATCCCCAGGGGTCAGTGGTTCGCCGTGCTGCTCCAGATAAGCGGGACTGGCACAGGTCATCTCGTGCCAGGCCAGCAGCGGCTTGGCCACCAGACGCTCGTTTTCAATCGCCCCCGAACGCACCCCCAAGTCAAAGCCGTCTCGCGCCAGATCTCGGTAGCTGTTGTTGAGCTCCAGCTCGATCTGCACCTGGGGATAGTGCTTGGAAAACTCCAGCAACAAACCATCGAAGAAGGTTTCCCCTAATGAAACCGGAACCGTCATACGCACAGGCCCGGTCAAATCGTCCTTGAGACGCGCCAATGCCTGACGGGCGCGATCCACCTGCACCACCAGCGCTTGCGCCTGGGGCAACAACGCCGCACCGGCGGCGGTCAGGCTGAGCCTGCGTGTGGTGCGGTGCAACAAGACCACACAGAACTGCGCTTCCAAGTGGCTGATGCGCTTGGACAACTGGCCCTTGCTGCAACCCAGTTGCTCCGCCGCCACGGTAAAACTGCCGGCTTCGATCAATACGGCGAAGGCTGCCAGATCATCCATCTCGCTCATGGACTGTTTCCATTTGAAAACCAAAGGTTGCCTATTAGCACGTTTATCTACTTGAAAAGCCACCCTAGACTTGATGCCTACCCCTACTGTAGGAGAAGGAGCTTGCTCGCGAAAATCGTCAACGATAACGCGGTCAGCCTGGTACACAGCGGCGCTTTTGCGTTTTTCGCGGGCAAGCCCGCTCCTACAGTTCCTGATAAACCCAGAGGAACAGCACCATGAAAATCCTATTGATTGGCGCCGGCGGCACCATCGGCTCGGCAGTCAAGGCCGAACTGGCCCAGCGTCATGAGGTGATCAGCATTGGCCGCAGCAGCGGCGACTTCCAGGTGGATATCAGCGACAGCTCCTCGATCCGCAAACTGTTCGAGCAGACCGGCAAATTCGACGCACTCGTCTGCGCTGCAGGCAACGTGAATTTCGTGGCGCTGGGGGATATGAGCGAAAGCGATTTTGAGCTGGGCTTGCGTGACAAGTTGATGGGGCAGGTCAACCTGCTGTTGATCGGCCGCGAGTATGCCAACGACGGTGCATCGTTCACCTTCACCAGTGGCATTCTCAACCGTGACCCGATCCGTACTGGCGCTTCGGCTGCGCTGGTCAATGGCGCGCTGGATGCGTTCGTCAAAGCCACTGCGATCGAACTGCCACGAGGTTTACGCATCAACTCCGTAAGCCCCACGGTCCTGCTGGAAGCCATGGGCAGCTACGCGCCGTACTTCCGTGGCTACAAGCCGGCTGCTGGCGCCGACGTGGCATTGGCCTACGCCAAAAGTGTGGAGGGCTTACAGACCGGTCAAACCTTTACCGTCGGCTGAATGTGAAGTCGGTAAGAAATGCCTGAAGCTGGCGGACGGGGTTGTGATGCAGCGCCAGCCTGCGTAACGTGGCGGCACTTGTCTGGAGACCCGATAATGCGTGCCGCCCGTACCCTCGCCCTGTTTGCCTTGCTTCCTTTGTTCGCCGCGTGCCAGATGTTCGAAAACGAGCCGGCCAAACCGTCTACCGTCGGGCTGACCCGTATGCAGGGTGAACTCACGGCGGTGGGTGGCAAACTGCTGTTCCAGCCGTGCGACGATAAACGCAACTATGTCGTCAACGACACCAGCGGCACCAGCATCCTGCAGGAAGCCGCCTCCCTGGCCGGCCAGCAAGGAGCACTGTTTGCCGACTTGCGTGGCAAGTTCTCGGGCGTCGCCAGCGGCACCCAAGGCAGCGTCGACCTGCAACAGCTCTACCGCGTAGAGCGCTCGACCTCTGCCTGCACCGACCCGGACTTCAAGCGCATGACCCTGCGGGCCAACGGCCACAAGCCGGCCTGGGCCATGAACGTCACCGCCAAGGGCATGGTGCTGGAGCGTGAAGGCCAGCCGCCACTGGCGGTGCCTTATGTCGAAGAGCAAATCGGCGACGGCCGCTTCAACCTGATGACCGAAGCCAACAACCAGCACATCGAACTGTGGGTAGCGCCGCAACGCTGCATCGACAGCGTCAGCGGCAGCCTGCAACACATGACTGCGGAATTGCGCGTCAACGGTCAGGTACAGCGCGGTTGCGCGGCGTTTGGTGGTTCCCGGGACGACTGATTCAGCGCTGCGCTGTTTTAACCTGACGGAAAACCGCCATTGAGGCTTATAATCGCCGGTTTGCAAAACAGCCGGCCTCTTTGTCCGCCGCCTACCGGATCCTGTCATGTTACGAATCACCGAACTCAAGCTGCCCATCGACCATCCCGAAGAAGACCTGCGGCCTGCCATCGTGCAGCGCCTGGGCATCGCCAGTGATGACCTGCTCGATTTCACCCTGTTCAAACGCAGCTACGACGCGCGCAAGAAGTCGTCGGAGCTGTGCTTCATCTACACCATCGACCTTAACGTGAAGGGTGAGGCCGCCCTGCTGCTCAAGTTTGCCGATGACCGCAACGTCAACCCGGCGCCGGACGTCAGCTACAAGGTAGTGGGCCAGGCCCCGGAAGGCTTGGTCGAACGGCCTGTGGTCGTCGGTTTTGGCCCGTGCGGTATCTTCGCCGGGCTGTTGCTGGCACAGATGGGCTTCAAGCCGATCATCCTCGAACGCGGCAAGGAAGTACGCCAGCGCACCAAGGACACCTGGGGCCTGTGGCGCAAAAGCGTGCTCAACCCCGAGTCCAACGTGCAGTTCGGTGAAGGCGGCGCCGGGACCTTCTCCGACGGCAAGCTCTACAGCCAGATCAAGGACCCGAAATTCCACGGCCGCAAAGTCCTGCACGAGTTCGTCAAGGCCGGCGCGCCGGAAGAAATCCTCTACGTCAGCAAGCCGCACATAGGCACCTTCCGCCTGACCGGCGTGGTGGAAAACATGCGCGAGCAGATCATCGCCCTGGGCGGTGAAGTGCGCTTCGAGCAACGGGTGACCGACGTGCTGATCGAAGACGGCCAGTTGAATGGCGTGGTCATCGACGGTGGTGAGCAGATCCTCTCCAAGCATGTGATCCTGGCCCTCGGCCACAGCGCCCGCGACACCTTCCGCATGCTCCACGGCCGTGGTGTATACATGGAAGCCAAACCGTTCTCGGTGGGTTTCCGGATCGAACACCCGCAATCGCTGATCGACGCCGCGCGCCTGGGCAAATATGCCGGGCACCCAAAGCTGGGCGCCGCCGACTACAAGCTGGTGCACCACGCCAAGAACGGCCGTTCGGTCTACAGCTTCTGCATGTGCCCGGGTGGCACCGTGGTGGCCGCGACCTCCGAGCCGAACCGTGTGGTGACCAACGGCATGAGCCAGTACTCGCGTAACGAGCGCAATGCCAACTCCGGCATCGTGGTCGGCATCACGCCTGAAGTGGATTACCCAGGCGGCCCGCTGGCGGGTATCGAGTTGCAGGAGCGCCTGGAGTCCCACGCCTACATCCTCGGCGGCAGCAACTACGAGGCCCCGGCACAGTTGGTCGGCGACTTTATCGCCGGTAAGCCGTCCACGGCCATCGGCAGTGTGGAACCGTCCTACAAGCCAGGTGTGGCCCTGGGGGACCTGGCCCTGGCCTTGCCAGACTTCGCCATCGAAGCGATCCGCGAAGCACTGCCGGCGTTCGAGAAGCAGATCAAGGGCTACTCGCTGCACGATGCCGTGTTGACCGGTATCGAGACGCGCACCTCGTCGCCGCTGCGGATTACCCGTGACGAATCGATGCAGAGCTTGAACGTGAAAGGCCTGTTCCCGGCCGGTGAAGGCGCTGGCTATGCGGGCGGGATTCTGTCGGCCGGTGTTGACGGGATTCGGATTGCCGAGGCGTTGGCGCGGGATATGCTCGGCATCGAGGCCTGAGAACAGCGCAAATTAAATGTGGAGGGGGCAAGCCCCCTCCCACATTGGTTTTGCGTTGTATCAGATATTCGCGCGCAGGATGTCGGCTGGCAATGGCTCGCCCTGCTCCACGCTGGCCGCAACGGCCGTGATCAACCCCTCGAGCGCATAGCCCTGCCCCGCCAACCACGCCTGATCGTAATAGGTCGTTGCATACCGCTCGCCCCCATCACACAAGATCGCCACGATCGAACCTGACTGCCCCGCCGCTTTCATCTGCTGCGCCGCCACCAATGCGCCAATCAGGTTGGTCCCGCTGGAACCGCCGACTCGCCGCCCCAGGCGTTCAGCCAGGTAATGCATGGCCGCCAGCGACAGCGCATCCGGCACCTTGACCATCGCATCAATCACGTTGGGTAGAAACGACGCCTCGACCCGTGGCCGGCCAATGCCTTCGATACGCGAACCGCAGTCCAGGCGCAGGCTGGCGTCGCCGCTCCGGTAGAAATCGAAAAACACCGAGCGCTCGGCGTCGGCACACAACACGCGGGTGCAGTGCTGGCGATAACGCACATAACGGCCCAGCGTGGCGGTGGTGCCGCCGGTACCGGGGCTGGAAATCAACCAGCTCGGTTCCGGGTGCTGCTCAAAGCGCATCTGCTGGAAGATCGACTCGGCGATGTTGTTGTTCGCCCGCCAGTCGGTGGCACGCTCGGCATAAGTGAACTGATCCATGAAATGACCGCCGCTTTCCTGCGCCAAGCGTTCGGACTCGGCGTAGATCTGCGTGGGATCCTGTACCAGATGGCTCTTGCCGCCGTAGAACGCAATCTGCGCGATCTTTTCCTGGGATGTCGTGGCGGGCATCACCGCAATGAGCGGCACCCCGAGCAGCCGGGCAAAGTACGCTTCGGAAATCGCCGTCGAGCCGCTGGAGGCTTCAATTACCGGTGCGCCCGGCTTGAGCCAGCCATTGCACAGCGCGTACAGGAACAGCGAACGGGCCAGCCGATGTTTCAGGCTGCCGGTGGGGTGGCTGGATTCATCCTTGAAGTACAACTCGATGCCCGGCAGGCCCGGTAGCGGTAACGGAATCAGATGGGTGTCAGCACTGCGCTGGAAGTCCGCTTCAATGATGCGAATGGCTTCGCGGGCCCAGGGACGGTGGTCGCTCATGAGGGAGATCTCTAAGGATTTCAGCCCCAATCTTAGGATGTTTCCAACACTGCACACAGATACAGTGACGACTCAATTGGACACACAATTGCTAGGCTTTGACGCTACGCCACCCTAGCGCATCTCTTATAACAAATAAGAATATAACTTTTGTTTTAACAACTAACGGTACGGGTTAGGGTACCCACCTGTTGAACCTGGATTGGAGAGCATCCCTTGCCTCTGCGTAGCACTTTCACCCGTTTTTTCCAGCTGGAAGCCGCCAGCGGCCTGTTGTTGATCGCCGCTGCCGCCTTGGCGCTGATCATCAACAACTCTCCGTTGTCGCACCTGTATGGCGCATTTCTCGACGTGCCGGTGGTAGCCCAGATCGGCGCGCTGCAAATCGCCAAGCCCGCGCTGCTGTGGATCAACGATGGCCTGATGGCCCTGTTCTTTCTGCTGATCGGCCTGGAGGTCAAGCGCGAGCTGCTTGACGGTCACCTGTCCAAGCCTTCGCAAGTGGTGCTGCCCGGCGCAGCCGCCATCGGCGGTATGGTGGTGCCGGCGCTGATCTACTGGGCCATCAACAAGGACTACCCCGCCGCCCTCTCCGGCTGGGCAATCCCGATGGCCACCGACATCGCCTTCGCACTGGGCGTCCTGGCACTGCTGGGCAAGCGGGTGCCGGTGTCCTTGAAGCTGTTCCTGATGACCCTGGCCATCATCGACGACCTTGGCGCGATCATTGTTATTGCAGTGTTCTATTCCGCCGACCTGTCCGGTGCAGCCCTGGCCGGCGCGGGCGCCTGCCTGGTTGCCTTGATTGCAATGAATCGCCTGGGCGTGATCAAGCTCATGCCCTACCTGATCATCGGCCTGATCCTGTGGGTGTGCGTACTCAAGAGCGGCGTGCATGCCACCCTGGCCGGTGTGACCCTGGCGTTCTGCATCCCGATGCGCACCAGGAACGCCGAGCCCTCGCCGCTGCTCACGCTGGAACACGCCCTGCATCCGTGGGTGGCCTACGGCATCCTGCCGCTGTTCGCCTTTGCCAACGCCGGCGTTTCACTCACCGGGGTCAGCCTGGAAAGCTTCACCCACCACGTGCCCATGGGCATTGCCGCCGGCCTGCTGATCGGCAAGACCGTCGGTGTGTTCGGCTTCACCTGGCTGGCCATCAAGACCGGCCTCGCAGCACTGCCGGGCGGCGCCAACTGGGGCCAGGTCTTCGGCGTGGCAATCCTGTGCGGCATCGGCTTCACCATGAGCCTGTTTGTCGGCTCCCTGGCGTTTGTGCCGGGTGCCAGTGAGTTTGCCGGGGAGGATCGAATGGGGATTCTGACCGGGTCGATACTCGCGGCGTGTATCGGGTATGTAGTGACGGCGATGGCGAGTCGCAAAAAAGCCTGAGCCGACTCAAACGCAGCCCATAAAAAACCCCAACCGGTCACCCGGTTGGGGTTTTTCTTTTGCCTGCGGCTTACCGGTCAGCGAGTAACGCGGCTGGTGCCATCAACGGTCATGATGCGTACGCGATCACCGATGCGGAAGATTTCATTTTCCTGCACGGCTTGTACGTAGGCGCGCATGCTGCCGTCGTCTTCGCGAACGGTGATTTCCACGCCCTGGGTGCGGGTCAGGCCTTCTTCGGTGGCCGAGCCCAGCAGGCCGCCGGCAACGGCGCCGATCACGGCAGTCACGATACTGCCACGGCCACCGCCGATGGCGCTGCCGCCAACACCACCGATGACCGCACCCGCAGCGCCGCCGATTGGGGTCTTGGTGCCTTCGATTTTCACCGGGCGCAGGGATTCGATGGTACCCATGCGCACGGTCTGTACACGACGCGCTTCGTCACGGGAGTACGAGTCGCCGGTCAGACTCGAAGCGCAGCCGCCCAGCAGAAGCGACAGGGTGGTAAAGCAGGCAACCAGTAAAACGGACTTACGCATAGCATCAACTCCAAAGGACAGGTATTCATTAAACGCTGCGGCTTGACGCCTGTCACGGCAAGCCAGGCAGAAAATTGCTTTCATTCAGCCTCAGTACAGACACCTCATACCAGAGATACCGACCAACGGTACCACTCTCATCGTAACCAGGAACTTCATGGACTATTTCATCATTGTAGTCATTACCGTCGCCGGCCTGTACTTCCATGGCTGGTTGTACCTGCGTATCAAATGCTGGATAGACCGCGACCTGGCACTCTCCCTGGCGGGCGAAGACCTGCACAAGCGCGCCTATATGTTGCAACAACTGGAGCAGGCTCGGGCGTCGAAGATCAAGCGAGGCGACTTGCCGCAGTGGCTGAAGAACGCCGCACAGCACTACACAGCCGAAACCTCTTCAACAGAGACTTCGGTGTGATCGACATCATTCCAGTGGGATGACGAAAGGTGCCGCTCAGGGCGCCAGGCGCTCGCGGGCCCATTCGGTCCCTTGCAGGCGGTAGTTCAGGCGATCATGCAGGCGGCTGGCGCGGCCTTGCCAGAACTCGATACGCTCCGGCAACAGGCGATAGCCTCCCCAATGCTCGGGGCAATCGGGCTGGGTATCGCTGAAACGCTGTTCGGTGGCCTTGAGCAGGTCCTGGAGTTCTTCACGGTCGCGAATGACCTGGCTCTGCGGAGAGGCCCAGGCGCCTAAACGACTGCCCAGGGGGCGGACCTGATAATAAGCGTCGGACTCCTCAGGCGTGACCTTGACCACCCGCCCTTCAATGCGCACCTGGCGCTCCAGGGTCGGCCAGAAGAACGTCATGGCCGCAAACGGCCGCGCCGCGAGCTGTTCGCCCTTGGCGCTCTGATAGTTGGTGAAGAAGGTAAAGCCCTGCGCATCCAGGCCCTTGAGCAGCAAGATGCGGCAGTGCGGGCGACCGTCCTGGTCGACCGTAGCCAGGGTCATGGCATTGGCTTCCACCGGTGGCTGCTCGGTTTTCACCGCATCGGCAAACCACTGGTGGAACAACGCAAACGGCTCGTTCGGGGCCTGGGCCTCGCTCAAACCGTCCCGTGTGTAGTCACGGCGCATATCGGCCAGTGCCTGAGTCATGCGGCTTTATCCTCGTGGTTCAACGGATCAGTTTTTCGCCTGGTCGTTCGCAACCGGTGTAGCCGCCTTGGCTTTGGCCGGGGCCGGTTTCTTGGCAGCTGGCTTGGCCGGGGCTTTTTTAGCCGCTGGCTTGGCAGCCGCTTTTTTAGCGGCGGGTGCCTTTTTAGCCGGGGCCTTGGCGGCCGGAGCCGGGGCTGGAACGTTCTGCACCGCAACCATTTCGGCTACAGGCGGAGTCTTGCCCGACTGATACTTGCTCAACAGCGCCAGCATGGTCGTGCGCTGGGTGAACATGATTTCCATGCGACGGTTCAAGGCACGGCCCTGTGTGCTGTCGTTGGCGGCACGCGGCATCAGGTCACCCATGCCACGCAGCATCAGGCGGTCCTGTTTCAAGCCACTGAGGCTGAAGATCGAGGCAATGGACTGCGCGCGTTCCCTGGTCAACGCCTGGCTGGCAGGCGCGGTACCAGTGGCATCCACGTGCCCCAGGACCAGCACGGCGGTTTTGGGATCGGATTCAACCGCCTTGGCGACGCGAGTGAACGGACCCAGGGTAACCGGCAGCAGCATCGCCGGGCGTTTCGGGTTGTAGGAGCCGTCTACCGGAGCAATCACGACGAGCACGTTGTCGCGACGTTCCAGTTGCAGGTTGCTGTCCTTGATGGCGGCGCGCAGGCGCGGCTCATAGTCGTCCAACCAGGCCTGGGTGACTTTCGGGTCAGGCATCGGCACATTGGTCACGTCGACCTTGGCCAATGGCTTGGGTTTGCTTTCGAACGGCCACCACCAGTGGGTTTCGCTGTCGGTCTTGGCGACGGCAGGCGCGGCGTCTGGAGCCGGGGTCGCGGCCTTGAGGTCGGCTTTCAGGTCAGCCTTGGCATCAGCGGCCTTCTCGTCAGCGCTCTTGGAGGAGAACGGCCACCAGCTCGAACCGGTGTCAGCCTTGGCGGCCGGCGCTGGCGCGGCGGCAACAGGCGCAGCAGCTGCGGCTACAGGCGCAGCAGCTGCGGCTACAGGTGCGGCAGGCTTGGCGCCTGCAGCGGGTTTGGCATCCGGCTTGGCGTCGGTTTGGGTCACTGCGTCCTTGGTAGTGGCCTTATCCGACCCAAATGACCACCAATGCCCGCCCTCGGCATCATTTTGTGGAGTTTGTGCGCAACCGGTAATAGTGAGGCAAAGCGCCAGTGCCAAGGACTTGTTCGATAACATGAGATATCCACAAAATGAGAAAAGAAACGGGGGTCTCGATGACCCGTTAAACAGACGCTTACAGAACATTAAAGTTACATCATTTCGTTCAGCGTCTTCTTATAGTTGCCTTTGTAACAAAAAAATGTGAAACAGCAAGGGGTTTACAGACAACCGGCCAATATTCTGACCAACTTCTGTGCCCGTGGGTCCATAAGTACATAAGGCCCCAATGTATTAGTCACGAAACCAAACGCTACATCATGCTCAGGGTCGGCAAAACCCACCGAACCACCGGCGCCTGGATGCCCGAACGCACGGGCGCCAAGGCCAAACGTAGCATTGGGCAACTGTGGTTGATCCAACATGCAGCCCAGCCCGAAGCGGGTTTGTGTCAATAATGTTTTATCCGGCCCGATACTGTGTTCACGGGTCAATTCTTCGAGCATGTCGGCTTCCAACAAACTACCGTCCAACAAACCACTATAAAAACCGGCCAGGCTACGCGCATTACCGTGACCATTTGCCGCCGGCTGCTGCATGCGTCGCCATTCAGGTTTATTAGTACTGGTGAGAATAGACGGTGGATTGGCAAATGCCCGCGTCGTCAAGGCAGTAGGCTCGCGCATCATTACTTGCAGTAAACGTTGAGCGGCTTCATCGCCCATATTGCCTTTGCTGCGCGCAATATGTGCAACACGATAAAACTCTTCGTCGGCCAGGCCCACGTGGAAGTCCAGCCCCAGCGGCCGGGCCACCCGCGCCACAATGGACTCACCCGGCCCACGCCCATCGGCGCGGCGCAGCAATTCGCCGACCAGCCAACCGTAGGTGATCGCCTCGTAGCCATGACCCTGGCCCGGCGTCCACCACGGGGCTTCGGCGGCCAGGGTATCGACCATCAATTGCCAGTCATACAAGGCTTCGGCGGGCAGCATCTCGCGGATTGCCGGCAACCCGGCCTGGTGGCAGAGCAACTGGCGCAGGGTGATGCTTTCCTTGCCGGCGGCGGCAAACTCAGGCCAGTACTTGGCCACTGGCGCGTCCAATTGCAACTTGCCCTCGGCCACCAGTTGCAGGGCCGTGACGGCGGTGAAGGTCTTGGTGCAGGAAAACAGGTTGACGATGGTGTCGCTGTGCCAGGCCTCGGTACCGTCCTTGTCGGCGGTACCGGCCCACAGGTCAACGACGGTTTCGCCGCCGATCTGGATGCAGAGCCCGGCGCCACGCTCCTGCGGGTCATCGAATAACGCGGCAAACGCTTCACGCACCGCTTCGAACCGGAGCTCGTAATGACCCTGAACCTGCACCTAAGCCCCCTCGGAAAACACCGTAAAAAGTGGCCGACATTGTTCCAGCCATTATGGAGTTTGTGAACCCATCAACGATGAATCAATGACCATTTCCCGAATGCCCACCGGCGTGTCCGGCGCCCTGCCCCGGGCCTTTGCCATCACGCCCTGGATTGCTGCCTTCGCTTTCATGAACCGTGCTGGCGGCCTTGGCCTTTTCCGCTTCCTTACCCAGTTGATCCACCGCCGCCAGGTTGCTTCTGCGCACACTGTCGACAAAACCCTGGAACGGTACGTCAGTGATGCCCACCAGGCCGAAGTGGCCGTTTTCACCGTCCAGCAACCGGCCGGTCACTGGCTGATCCAGGTACTGGAACCAATGCACGCCGACAATTGACGGCTCGGCCATGGCTTGCTTGAGGAAGTTGGCATATGCCGCGCTACGCTCTTCTTCCCTGGCCAACTGGGTCACGCCGCCCCAGAACGGGCCACGGTCCGCAGAGCCGAAGTTGAATTCAGTAATCAACACCGGTTTGTCCAGTGCACGAAGCGCGGCAAAGTCATAGCCATCCTGGGGTTTGAGCGTGTACATGTTGAAGCTCAGCACATCGCAATACTGCGCACACGACGCCACGGCCTCCGGCGTACTCACCGCATAACGCCCGCCCAGCAGCAGTTGGTTGGGGGCGTGCCATTTCAGCGAGTCGGAGATGGTCTTGAAGTAGGCATCGGCAAAGGTCTTCTGGAAGTATTTGAAGTCAGCTTCGATTTCCGGGTGTTCCGGGTTGGGCATCGGCGGCTCGAAGCCTGGATCTTCCATCAACTCCCACCCCGCCAACTCGATGCCCCAGGCTTTCGACAGGCCTTGCTCGTTGCGGTACTTGTCACGCAATTGCTTGAGGAACGCGCGCTTGGCCGGCACGTCGGTGGTCATGCGCAAGGTGCCGTAGGCCAGGGCGTAGCGGGATTTCGGATCATCGCCGGGGCCGGCCCAGGCCAGTTCGTTATCGGCAAAGAAGCCGATCAGCCAGGGGTCGTCGCGGTGGTCGCGGGCGGCGATAGCCACCGCGCGCTCGGTCGCCATGGCGAAACGCGGATCGAACGGATCGGGCATGCCGCCCCACCAGTCGGTGCCGGTGCTGATGCTGGCGTAGTCGCCGACGATCGACAACGGCAAGGTGTACGGTACACGGTCGGCACTGGCCAACGCGCCGTCGCTCCAGTTGCCGACGGTATTGAAACCCCAGGCTTGCAGGCGATCAAGTGTGTGGGTCAACCAGCGTTTCTGGTCAAACCCTTCGCCGCCATAAGTGCGCTGCAGGTTGGCGCCGTAAAAATCGTACCAACGTCCGGCACCAAAGCCACGACCTTCACCCGCACCATTGCCGGTGCGGTTATCGCCGCTGCCGTAATACTTGTCGAAGGGTTCGCCGGCCTTTGGCAGCGCCACAAACATCCACTCACGACCGGCCACGTAGGTCTGGCTGTTGTCCGGGGCCACGGTATTGACGCCCAGGGAATAGAACGGATGGCCTTCCGGGGTCACCAGGTACCAGCGACCGTCGCGCTTTTCGGTGCGGAAAAAGCCGCTGGCCTTGAACGCCGGCCCTTTATTCCAGCCGCCGAACTTGTCCAATGCGGATTTATCACGCGCGGCCAGCCAGCCCTGCAGTTGGGTTTGCTCCTTTGCGGCGGCCGCCTTGAGTTGTTCGTCGCTGCTGACCTTTTCCGGCCAGCGCGCGCGGGTGGACTGGCCATAAGCATCTACCAGTTCGCTATAGGCCGCCTTCAGCACCGGCTCGCTGTCCTGCACACCAAAGCGTTCCAGCAGAATGCTTTGCGCGGCGTTGGGCTTGATCATCGACAGGGTCACCGAGACCACTTGGCTGCGGTCGATTTCGCCAGCGCTGCTGGCCAGCAACACACGCTGGCCGTCCACGGTGATCGGCATCGGCGGGCCGGCCTTCATGCCCTGGCTCAACGGCGAGTTGGCTTGCAGCGGTACCAGCAAGGTCTGGGCCGGTCCGGCCGGCAGGTCGATGCGGCTGACCAGGGTCTTGCCATCGCTGCTCTGCACCTTGACGTAGAGGGTCAGCGCCCAGTCCATGGCGCTCTGGATACGCAGGCTCATGGCGCCGGATTGCGACCAGTCCCAGGCTCCGGCCTGTGGGCTGAGCACCAGGCTCGGCTCGGCGGCCGGGTTGAAGGTGATGCGACGCAACACCTCGCCTTCCGGGGTTTGTTCGGCGTTGTATTGCGGCAGGCTGGCGTCCTGGGTCGCCACCTTGACCACATCGGCAGGCCGGACGAAGTTGAACAATGTCTGTTGCCCCGCGGGCGCGGCCATCAAGGGCGCAGTGAACAGCAGGGCAAAAAGGGCGGGCAGCGTGCGAATCATACGAACAAGGTTCTCCCAAACGGCCGGTGAATGGCCTGATGACATAAATCGATAGCAGTGAGATAGACCACAAAGTGGGCGAATTCGCCCACGGTGGCTTAAGAAATTTCGCGCCGGAACGGCGGCAACGCGTTCAGGATCGCCTTGCCGTAGCGCTGGGTAACCAGGCGGCGGTCGAGCAAGGTGATGGTGCCCCGGTCTTCCTCGGTACGCAGCAAGCGACCGCAGGCCTGCACCAGCTTCAAGGAAGCATCCGGCACCGAGATCTCCATGAACGGGTTACCGCCCCGCGCTTCGATCCACTCGGCCAACGCGGCCTCGACCGGATCATCCGGCACCGAGAACGGGATCTTGGCGATCACCACGTGCTCGCAGTAGGCACCGGGCAAGTCCACGCCTTCGGCAAAGCTCGCCAGGCCGAACAGCACGCTGGAATCCCCGCCATCGACCCGCGCCTTGTGCTTGTTCAGGGTTTCCTGCTTGGACAGGTTGCCCTGGATAAACACCTGCTTGCGCCAGTCGCGGTCGAGGCCGTCGAACACGTCCTGCATCTGTTTGCGCGACGAGAACAACACCAGGGTACCGCGCGAACCTTCCACCAAAGACGGCAGGTCGCGGATGATCGCCGCGGTGTGCGCCGGTGCATCCCGTGGGTCGGCCTTGAGGTCGGGCACCCGCAGCACACCGGCGTCGGCATGATGGAACGGGCTTGGCACCACCGCAGTAACGGCCTTTTTCGGCAAGCCCGCGCGCATGCGGAAGCGGTCGAAGGTGCCCAGGGCGGTCAGCGTGGCGGAGGTCACCAGGCAGCCATACGCCACGTTCCATAGGTTGCGCCGTAGCATTTCGGCGGCGAGGATCGGGCTGGCGTTGACCTCGATATCAAACAACGCACCGCTTTCCGACAGGGTCAGCCAGCGGGCCATGGGCGGGTTGTCTTCCGGGTCTTCGACGGTAAAGGCCGTCCACAACTCCCAGTTGCCCTGGGAACGGGACAACAGGCTGCCGAACAGCGGGTACCACTCCTCGGCCTGGTTGCTGGCGATGCCGATGTTGACCTCACCGTCCATGCCTTCCTTGAGCAGGTCGGTCAGGCGGGTGAACAGGTCGGTGAGGCGCGAAAAGCCTTTCTTCAGTTCGATGCCCATTTCGCGCATATGCTCGGGAATCATCCCGCCGACGAAGCGGTGGCGCGGGCGCTCACGGCCTTCCACATCCTCACCGGGCTTGAAGTCGGCCACCTGTTCGCAGGCGCTGAACATGAACTGTTGCTGGGTCTTGATCTCCCGCGCCAGCTCCGGCACCTGTTCGATCAGCTTGCCCAAATCGCCGGGCAGTGGGTGCTGGGCGAGCAATTTAGTCAAATTCTTCGCGGTGGTTTCCAGCCAGTCGGCGGTGGAGCGCAGGCGCGTGTAGTGGGCGAAGTGGCCGATGGCCTTGTCGGGCAGGTGATGGCCTTCGTCGAATACATAGAGGGTGTCGCGCGGGTCCGGCAGTACCGCGCCGCCGCCCAAGGCCAGGTCAGCCAGCACCATGTCATGGTTGGTAACGATCACGTCAACCTTGCCCATGCCTTCGCGGGCCTTGTAGAAGGCGCACTGGCCGAAGTTGGGGCAATGACGGTTGGTGCACTGGCTGTGGTCGGTGGTCAGGCGCGCCCAGTCGGCATCTTCGAGGGCCGTGGGCCAACTGTCGCGATCGCCGTCCCATTTATTGCCCGCCAGCTTTTCGATCATGCTGGTAAACAGCTTCTGGCTGACCTCATCCACCTCGATCTTGAAGCCTTCTTCCTCGAACAGCGACGCCGTGGCAGTTTGTGCATGGCCTTCCTGCAGCAGCACGTCGAGCTTGGACAGGCACATGTAGCGGCCACGGCCCTTGGCCAGGGCGAAGGTAAAGTTCAGGCCGCTGTTGCGCATCAGGTCGGGCAGGTCTTTGTAGACGATTTGCTCTTGCAGGGCGACGGTGGCGGTGGCGATCACCAGGCGCTTGCCGGCGGCCTTGGCGGTAGGGATCGCAGCCAGGCTGTAGGCCACGGTCTTGCCGGTACCGGTGCCGGCTTCGACGGCGACGACGGCGGGCTCACCTTCGCGGCGGCCTTCGTCATCGGTGTCGATATCCCCGAGGACCTTGGCCACTTCGGCGATCATCAGGCGTTGGCCGTAGCGCGGTTTCAAGCTCTTGGCTTCGAGAAAACGCGTATAGGCGCCCTGGATCGTGGTTTTGAGTTCAGTGCTGATCATGGATAGTCGGGCGCAAAAAACGCTGGATAAATTTTCAGTGGTTCGAATCGGCCGCTATCATACCCCGCTAATTAATCCCGCGCAGAACGGAGTACCACAATGACCGCGTTTAGCCTCGCTTACACCCTGCATGTATTGGCCGCCCTGATCTGGGTCGGCGGTATGTTTTTCGCCTGGATGATCCTGCGCCCCGCCGCCGTGGCGGCACTTGAAGGCCCTGCCCGGCTCAAGCTGTGGGCAAATGTGTTTCAACGTTTTTTCGTGTGGGTGTGGGTGGCGGTGCTGGTTTTGCCGATCAGCGGCGTCGGCTTGTTGCAACTGCGCTTCAGCGGATTTGAAACCGCACCGCGTTATGTGCAGGTGATGATGGGGTTGTACCTGGTAATGACGGCGCTGTTTATCCGCATCCAGGCGCTGAAGTTCCCGCAGCTGCGCGCGGCGGTGGCAGCCGAAGATTGGCCGGCGGGTGCGGCTGCACTGGGGCAGATTCGCAAGCTGGTGGGAATTAATTTGATCGTGGGGTTGGTGGTGGTGGCGATTGCTTCGGCTCGGCCGATGTTCTGAGTACAGCTGCAAGCCTGAAGCTTGCAGCTGCGGCTCTTTAGAGCCGCTGAATAGTCACTGTACCCGCAGGCCCCACCGGTCCCGGCTGCCCTTCCAACCCTGGGCGGCCCTTCTCGCCTCCCTCGGTGCGGTACACCAGGCAGCCTTTGGACTCCCCACCTTTGCCCGGCTTGCCGGCCGTACCGGCCAAACCGCCAGCACCGCCATCCACCCAGACCTTGATGTGTTCAGCCGGGAAGTCCTTCGGTAACTCCACGCGGACCTGTGCCCCCGCCCCACCCGGCAAGCCATCGCCGCCATTGTCGCCATTGGCACCACGCCCAGCCGAACCCCAGGTGCACCCAGGATCCACGCCATTGGCGCCATCCAGCCCGGCATACCCTTGGGCACCGGCGCCGCCACGGGCATCCACCGACAGTTCTTCAGCCGTCAGCGAGTTGATGCGCAAGGTCAGGTCACGCCCGGCCTTGGCTGGTTTTTCATGGGTACCGGGGGCACCGCGCGAAGTGATCTGGCTGCCATGCTCAAGTTGCGCATGCCGCACCTGCAGTTGCAGCGCGGTATTGCCAGGAACCATTGCGATGCGTGCATCGCGGCCCAGGTGCAGTTCATCCACCGTGACCTGGCTGATGGTGGCCGGAATCAGCAAAGTGCCGTAGTCCGCCACGTCCAGGCGCTCCAGTTGCAACACGCTGGTGCTGGAGGGAAGGCGCATCAATGAGTTGGTTTCAACACTGACGCTCTGGGCCAGGGCAACGGGGCTGACCAACAGGGCCAACAGAAAAACCTTACGCATCATGGGGCTCCTGAGTGTTTTCGAATTTTTCTTTGGATGCACAGTAACGACTTCTACAGGCGATTTGCCAGTGAAGGTTCAAAAAACTTGAGAGGGCTGCGATTTAAGCGAGGATCGCCGGCAATGCCCCTGTGGATACCACAGGGGCAAGGGCTGTCAGCGGTTGATCTGGATTTCCGTACGGCGGTTCAAGGCGCGGCCTTCAGCGGTCTTGTTGTCGGCGACCGGATGGCTTTCGCCCGCGCCGGTTACAGACACAAAGGCACTGCGGGGCACACCGGCGCCGACCAGGTAATCGGTGACCGAATGCGCACGTTTTTCCGAGAGTTTCTGGTTGTAGGCGTCTTTACCGACGCTGTCGGTGTGACCACTGACCCGCAGTTGGGCGCTCGGAGCTTCCTGTTTCAGGCGCGTGGCAATGGTGTCGAGTTTGGTTTTATCCGCTGCCGTCAACTTGGCGGAGTCGAACTGGAAGTGCACATCGCGGATCACAATGGTTTCTTCCTTGACCACGACAACCTCCTCAACCACCGCCGCTGGCGGCGCCGGTGGGCAACCATTGGCGTCGACCTGCACGCCTTTCGGCGTGCCCGGGCACTTGTCGCGGCTGTCCGGCACGCCATCGCCATCTTCGTCGCCATCGCCGTGCACCCAGCAATAGGCGCCGGCCATGCCGCCGACCAGCAAGGCACCATAGCCTGCGTAGGCTGAGCTTTCAGTCGCACCGATCGCCGCACCGGTCACACCGCCGACAGCGGCACAGGTAGGCCAATCGGTTTTTTGCAAGCCTGCGCAACCTGTCAATACTCCGGTTAGCAGAACCAAAGGTAGAGCTGTCCGCATGATGCTCATCTGACTTTCTCCTGAGGGGATCGGCGGGGGCCGATGAGTGGAGTAAAGACCGCTCTTTTCAACTGCGCCACTACGCCACGCCCCCGTATTCATTGAGGATGGCAGCCCACGTAGGACTTTTCGCAACCGCCCGCTCTAGGCCCGCACGCTCAGCCGCGCTAGTCTCTACGGTCCTGATGTGAGGATTTCTGATGACCGCTGGTATTTCTTCCCGTACGCCCCAGCAAGCCTTGGCTGCACTGCTGGATCTGCACCAGCCAAAACGCCTGTTGCTGTTGGGCGCCAGCCAGTTCCCGGCGCTGGATGCATTTAAAGACGCACACCCGGATACCCAGGTGTTCTGCGCCGATCCAGGGCCATTGCCGCAAGCATTGGCGGCACTGCGTTTTGACCTGGCGCTGGTGGTCGATTGCCTGGAGCACCTGTCAAAACCCCAGGGCCTGACCTTGCTCGGCGGCATCCGCAACCTCAACGCCAGCCGCATTGCGGTGCTGGTGGACCTGGGCGCCTGCGGATGGAAGGAAACCGACTTCTTCTCCCTGGCCCTGCAGGCCGGTGAGCGTTTCCAGCGCGATGAGCAGGTGCTGACGCTGTTTACCTACGATCTGCTTGACTATAAACAGGTGCCGGACTGGCTCAACGCCCGTTTCTGGGCCAACCCGGAAAACTTTGGAAAGTATTGGTGGTAACCCGATGATCTGACACCTTGCAAGCGTTAGATCCTCATCGTATTAGATGATAGCCCTACATATTCCCAGTCTTAGCTGGTGATTACGGGGCGATCTAATGACCCTGAATCTGTTAAAGCAGCCTTTTTTCGGCCGTTTTTTGCGGGGCTGCCATCGGTATTGTCTTGCCTGCCTCGCCTACGTTTTTCAACGGCTTGCTAAGGGCGACTGGCCCGCGGCGCAGCTCGCTACCGATTCACTGCCGCCCAGCCTGCCATACCGGTGCGGCCACCAGCCTGCCAGGAACCTGTGGCATACCTGCATCAGCTCGCGGCGGCGACCTCCACGTTCTGCGCCGCCTGGTAGAGAATCTGCCCAACCAGATCGACCTCCGCTTCGCTGATGATCAGCGGCGGCAGGAAGCGAACGGTTGCGCCGTGTCGGCCGCCCAGCTCGACGATCAGGCCACGCTCCAGACAAGCACGTTGTAGCTTGCGCGCCCGCTCGCCATCGGTAGCGGGCTGGCCAAGGGCATCCTGGCTGGCAGGATCGATGATCTCCATGCCCAGCATCAGACCACGGCCGCGCACGTCGCCGATCCAGTCGAACTCGGCCTGCAGCCCGTGCAGCAGCGTCTGCAAGCGTGCTCCGACGTTGCGCACATGGCTGCAGATGCCTTCGCGCTGAATGAAGCGCAAGGTGGCATCGCCTGCGGCCATGGCCAGTTGATTACCTCGGAAAGTGCCGGCATGGGCCCCGGGCTGCCATTGATCCAGCTCGCCCCGATAGACCACCACCGACAGCGGCAGACCACCGCCGATAGCCTTCGACAGCGTCACCACATCAGGGGTGATGGCGCTGCGCTCAAAGGCAAACAGATCGCCGGTGCGCCCGATACCGCATTGGATCTCGTCGAGGATCAGGGGAACACCGTGCTCACGCGTGATCGCCCGCAGCCCCTGCAGCCAGCGATCAGGGGCGCAAATCACCCCGCCCTCGCCCTGCACCGTTTCCAGGATCATGGCCGCCGGCTGGGTCACGCCGCTTTCCGGGTCGGCGAGCAGGTGGCGGATGTAATGCAGACTGGCGTCGATCGCCTGCTCGCCGCGCAGGCCGAACGGGCAACGGTAGTCATGTGGATACGGCAAGAATTGCACCCCCGCCAGCAGGCCACCCAAGGCATTCTTCGGCCCCAGGTTGCCGCTCACAGACAGCGTGCCGAGGGTCATACCGTGATAGGCGCCATGGAACGCCAGGATGCTCTGCCGCCCGGTTGCCGTGCGCGACAGCTTGAGCGCCGCCTCCACTGCGTCCGCCCCCGTGGGGCCACAGAACTGGATGCGCGCGTCCCTGGCGAAGTCACCAGGCAGCAGATCGAAGACCGTCTCTACGAAGGCATCCTTGATCGGCGTACTCAGATCGAGGGCATGCAGCGGTATGCCCGAGGCCAGGGTCTTCTGGATCGCCTCCACGGTCACCGGGTGATTGTGCCCCAGCGCCAGGGTACCGGCACCGGCCAGGCAATCGATGTACACCTGCCCCCGCGAGTCCTCAACATACACCCCCTGCGCCCGCTTGAGCTCCAGCGGTATGCGCCGTGGGTAGCTGCGCGCATTCGACTCGCGCTGCATTTGCCGCTGCAATGCCGGCGTGCTGTCCAGGCAATAGCGCTGGCTTAGCCCGCTGTGCCGGTACTGGAGTTCGAGCGTGGTGTTGGTGATCGGGGGGATTGCATTCATGAGTGCATCCTCGTGTTGCGCGGATAGCGCGTTATCTGACAACGCTGCCGGAACGTGCGTCATGCAGTGAACGACCAGCCAACTCAGGCGATTCCAAGTTGCTGCTATCGGCTACCGGACAACGCAGCGGGGGGCTGTCGCCCGGCAATACGGAAAACCAGGGGCTGGATGCACAAGGCCTCAGCCGCGATCCTGGGGCTGCATGGCTTGACGCAAGCTCAAAGGCCGCATGTCAGTCCAGAACGACTCGATAAAAGCCAGGCACTCCTCCTTGCTGCCCTGCTTGCCGGCCGCGCGCCAGCCTTGCGGTATCTCCTTGTAATCCGGCCAGATCGAATACTGCTCCTCATCGTTGACTACAACCAGAAATCGCGTTTCAGGACTGTCCAGACTCATGTTCCACTCCGTTTCCACTGAAGATGCGAGCGCTCGCAGGGTAGTTTGAGCTTTGCATGCGAGCGGCCGTAGGATAATACAGTTAATAATAATTATCATTAGACGTTAGCGTGATGCGCTCACACGCCCTGGTGTCACAGACAGGGTTAGCCTGCACGCCCCCGGTTTGTTTATACTGATCGCCACCGTTGATAACGAGTCTCAACAGCAAGCGCCTGACTATGCCTCGACCCGCAGCCTCCCTGACCAAGCATTGCGCAATGCCGCCTGACGGTGACACTGGGCCGCGAGGATGATCGCCAGCCTCGCCCCGCTGTTCAGCGGCCCGCTGGCGGACTATGGGGAAAACCTGCAACTGGCCAGTGATCAACAGCAGGCAATTGCCGGCTCGCAATTGTTTCAGCCGGACTATTTCGCCGAGTTCATTCGGGAACTGGCAGCCCGCCATGGCAGCGACGATTTCATGGCGCTGACCTCTATCTGGTCGAAATGGTATTTCTGCTTCATAGCACCCGCCGTGGCGGCCAGCTTGCTCTTGCAGCGCGAGTTGCCTATCGCCCTGAGCGATGTCGGCGTCATCCTCTCGGCCGCGGGAAAGCCGCTTGCCCTGCACCTGCCCCATGAAGGCAGCGTTCTGCCACCCTGCGCGCCCTTCGCGCGCTTCGACGCCTTGATCGAGCGGCATCTGAAACCGGTGATCGAGGTAATGGCCAGCGTCTCGAAAGCCTCGCCACGACTGTTCTGGAGCAACGCCGGCAACCTCTTCGAATTCGCCACTACCCAAATCGAACTGCATCGATTGGCAACGTTCGATTGCGCAGCCCCGGCCAGAACCGTGCTGGAAAGCCGCCTGCGCCCCGATGGCCGGCGCAACCCGCTGTTCGCCCCGGTGTACTACAAGGACGTCGGCGCTAACGAACCGCAGCGGTTACGCCGTATCTGCTGCATTCGCTACCGCCTGCCCGGCATAGGCTATTGCAGCAGTTGCCCACTCGACCGCGACAAAACACCCGAATAAGCCGCTCCAAGCGGCTACCTGACCAACTGGAAAGGGTTCTCGCTGGTGTGGTCATAGTCCACCAACTGGCCGTAATCAAGCCGGTAGATGCGATCGGCCACGTCGAAGTAGCGGTCATCGTGAGTGATGGCGATGACCGTTTTTCCGGCCGCCTGCAACTCGGGCAGCAGCTCGTGGTAGAACACGTGGCGGAACACCGGGTCCTGGTCCGCCGCCCATTCGTCGAGCAGCAGCACCTCGCGACCCTCCATCATCAGCAACAGCAGGGCCAGGCGCTTGCGCTGCCCCTGTGAAAGGGCCGTGGTGGACAGGCGTCCATCGACAAACTGCACCTTGTGCGCCAGCCCCAGGCGTTGCAGATAGTGATCGACCCGCTCCTCCAGCCCATCGAGCTGGCCGTTCTCACCGAGCACATCGGCGAACAGATAGAAGTCGGCGAAGATCGCCGCGAAATGTTCGCGGTGCCACTCGCTGTTCGAGACATCCAGCGTCACGCCATTGAGCGCGACCGTCCCCTCGCTAGGCTGGTAGAGCCCGGTCAGCAATTTGGCCAGGGTCGACTTGCCGCTGCCATTGCCGCCGACGATAAAGATCAGTTCGCCACGGCGAACGTGCAGATCGATGGGGCCCAACTGGAAGGCGAATTCGTCGCTCTGCCCGGGGTAGCGGTATTGCACGTTGCTCAGGCGCAACTCACGGAAAGGCTCGGCGGCCTTGGGCGGCAAGGTGAAGTGCACCGTCTCGCCCAGGGCCAGGTCATCGATGGCCTGCAAGGCCACATGGCCGCGGATCACCGTCGGGACGGCATCGAGGATCATCGAGATCGGCGTACGCAGGAACATGATCGCCAACACATAGCCCACCACCACCTGCTGGCTCAGCAGCCCGAGGCCCTGACCGAGGAAGAACAGCGTACCGATCAGCAAGAACACCAGCAGCGACGTCCAGTTCAGGTTGATCGCCCACAGGGTATCGGCGCGTACCGAGGCCTGCAGCGAGGCCTGCGCGATCGGCTCCAGGCGCTGGTTGTACAGCATCTGCCGACGCTCCCGGCTCAAGGCCAGTTCGCAGCGGCCGTTAATGGTCGCCTCGAACTGCTCGGTCAACCGGTCGTCCTGCTGCCGCACCTGCTGCATCAGGCGCTTGACCTTGCGCCCGAGCAGCACGTCGAGCAGCACGCCGAAGGCGATCACCGCCAGGGTCAGGGCGAAGAAGGGCAGGCTCAGCCAGGCCATGTAAGCCAGGCCAGCCAGCAGCAGCAAGCCGTTGTACAGCGAGATCGGCAATTGCTTGAAGGCCGTGGCCACGGTGGTCACGTCCTTGGTCAGCGCGTTGTAGATGCGCGGGCTGCCCAGTCGCTCGATGCGCTCCAGGGCGGTGCCCAGCACCTTGCCCACCAGGCGCAGGCGCAACTGATAGACCAGGCGATGGCCAATCTGCACCAGCAGCCACTGGGCCAGGGTGCCGCTGACGAACAGCAGCAACAGCAGGCCGGCGAACAGCGCCAGCGCCTGGCTCAGGTCATCCAGCCCCTGCTCCAGGCTGCGGTTGATATAGCCGATCAGGCCGATGCTGCTGACCGCACTCAAGGCACTGCACAGCACCGCCAGGAAAATGCGCCAGCGCGCATCATGCAGCAGTTCCTTCAATAACATCATCAGTTCGACACCTTCTCGGCTTGGTGTTGCGGCGCAATGCTTGGCGCCAGCAAAGACAACAGATCCTCACTCAAGCGCGGCTCGGCAAGGATCGCATGATGACCGACATCCAGGCTCCGATCATGCAGCGCCTTGCGCGTGTGCGCCTGCCAGGGTGTACGCAGATCACCGTGGGCATTGCTGCGCCACAACCAGATGGGCACGTCGACCACCGGTAAGGCCTGTTCGTACAGGCGCGTCTTGATCGCCCGGTAGCGCACCATCACGGCCTGCAACTCGGCATCAGCGCCGTGCGATTGCAGATGCTCACGCACCTCGGCGTCGGCCAGCATGCGGGTCACTCCCTCAGCATAATCGCAATCGACCAGTTGCCGGGCCAGACGCTCGCGCAACGTATCGCCAAGCGGCCGCGAACGGCTGCGACACAGGAACACCAGGTCGGCGAGCAACTGGCCACCCTCGTCGCCGTCGCCAGCAAGGCTGCGCTGCGGATCATGATCCACCGTCGCCAAGGCCTTGATGGTGAAGCCGGCTGACTGTAGGTGCGCAATCAACAGCAGCGCCAGGCGAGAAGCCAGGCACCAGCCCAGCACCACCAGCGGCCGCTGCTTGAGCGACTCAGGAATGCTCTGCACATAGCGCTGCAGCAGCCTGCCCAGATCCTTGCTTTCCCAACCCTCGCCAAATGCCGCCAGGCCATAAACGGCCTGGTTTTCGCCAAGTTGCTCCACCAACGGTCGGTAGTCTTTCAGGTGGCCCTCCGCGCCATGTACCAGGAGCAAGGCAGGCGCCTCACCGGCCACATCGTTCAGCACCTGCCAGCCCTCGCTACTCGCGCCCTGATCGAGGCTCTGCACCAGTTCGCGCACGGTCTGCCGCTCGAACAGCAGATTAGTCGGCGGGTTGAGCCCCAGTTGCTCGCGAATCAGCGCCACCACCTTGATCGCCGCCAGGGAATGCCCGCCCGTGGCGAAGAAGTTGTCGGTCACGCCGAGATCCTCGACACCCAGCACACGGCACCAGATTTCCAGCACGGCGCTTTCCAGTTCGCCGACCGGGGCCACCCGCGCACCTTGCAGGCGCTGTCGGGCACGCTCCAGCAGCGCCTGCCGATCGAGTTTGCCATTGCTGTTCAGCGGCAGGGCTTTCACGGCGAAGATGCCGGCGGGCAGCATGTAGTCCGGCAGTTGTTGGGCCAGATCGTCGCGCAGCAGGTTCGCGGCCCGGCTCTGCCCTTGCTCCTCCACGACGAAGGCCAACAGGCGCTCACCATCAAGCAACACCGCCGCCTGCTGCACACCCGGCAGGCCGCGCAACGCCTGTTCGACCTCCGCCAGTTCCAGACGAAAACCGCGAATCTTCACCTGCTGATCATTGCGCCCGAGAATGCGCAAGGCACCATCGGCCTGGCGCAACGCCAGATCACCGGTGCGATACAAGCGTGCGCCAGACCGCAGGTCTTGGCCGAATGCCGAACTGCCGACATCCCCCAGGTAGCCACGGCCGACACTGGCCCCGGCCACGCACAACTCACCCGCCTGCCCGCAGGGCACGGGGCGCTGTTGTTCGTCGAGCAGATAGATGCGGTTGTTGCCGAGCACCTGGTTCAAGGCCGTGCCGCTCGCCCCCTGCTCGCTGTCGATGGCCCGCCAGAGCACGCCGACCGTGGTTTCGCTCGGCCCGTAGTGGTTGTATAGGCGGCAACCAGACCCTGCCTGTGCCAGCCGCGCCAGCAGGCTCTCGCCCACCGCTTCGCCGCCAAGCACCAGCACCTGACGCGGCAGCACACCCTCCAGCGGATGCTCGCCGATCAATGCCTCGAGGTGCGATGGAACGATCTTCAGCACATCCAGCGGATGATCGCGCAGCTCCTCGGCGAAGGCCTGCGCATCGGTGACGCTGGCCTGGCTCAGCAGGTGCACGCAGCCCCCCTGCAGCCAGGCCGGGTACAACACGGTATTGCCCAGGTCGGCGAGCAGCGACGACACCAGCCCGTAGTGAGCACCTGCCGGCAGATCCAGCGCGTGAGTGATCTGGCTCGCGTAGTGGCGTAGCTGCCCCTGCTCGATCTGCACGCCCTTGGGCTTGCCGCTGGTGCCCGAGGTGTAAAGCACATAGGCCAGGTGCTGCGGCGCGCTGGCCACAGGCGCAGCGAGTGGTGCAGCGCTGCTGGCCTTCGACCAGGCCAGGCTGGGCACCTCGCAGACCAGGTTCGACTCATCCAGATGCAGCAGAACAGCAGGTTTGGAATCCTCGAGAATGCTGGCCAGACGCAGCGGTGGCAGCGCCGGGTCCAGCGGCAGATAGGCCGCGCCTGCCTTGAAGCAGGCCAGCATGGCGACCAGCATCTGCGCGCCACGCGGCAGCAGCAGCGCCACCACTTGGTCAGGGCCAACGCCGGCCTGCTGCAAACTGCCGGCCACCCGTTCGCTCAGCTCATCCACCTCGGCATAGGACAACAGCTGCCGGCCATCGCGCAGCGCCGGGCTGGCCGGCTGGTGGCGCGCATGGGCACGGAATCGCTCGACGATATCGACGTCCGCTGGCAGTTCCCCGCCAGTCGCTGTGGGCTGCGCCTCCTCCGTCAGCACGGTATCCAGGCCGTCCAGCGGCGCTTGCGGCGCCTGCAGCAGTTGGCCGATCCAGTGCACGTAACGGCGCAGCAAGAGCTGCATCTGCTCACGGCGATACAACCCGGTGTCGTACACCAGCGCCAACTGGCCCTGGCCGGACTCATCCAGCAGCCAGTGCAGTTGCAGTTCCACCGGTGTGTCGAAGGACAAGGCCAGCAGCGCCTGTACCTCGGCCAGATGCTGCACGCGCAGCCCGGCCTGATAGCTGGCGCGCCACTCCGGCAGCAACTCGGCCTGGCCGAGGTACTCCTGCCAGAGCACGGCGCTTTCCAGTTGCCGGGCCAGTTGCCGGGCCAGGCTGACCCAACTGGCGTGCTCGGACAAATGCACCTGCATGGGCAGCGTTTGCTCGAACAGCCCGTAGGCGCCCTGCAGCTCCTCATAGTCGTCACGCGGGTCGTGCTGCAGGCCCAACTGCGCATGGCGCTGACCGTTCAGGCGGCCGAGCAAGGCGCCCCAGGCTGCCAGGGCGAGTGGTTCGATGGCCAAAGCCTCGCTCCCGGCCAGTGCCTGCACGGCACTGCACAGTGCAGGTTCGAGCGCCTGCTGCACGCAGCCACGGGCACCGCTGGCCATTCCATAGCGTTCGATCAGGCGCAGCCCCGGCACCTCCTGCAGGGCCAGGTTGCGCCAGAACTGCGCGCCCTGCTCGGCGTCCTCGTCCAGTTGCAGGCCGGCGATCCACTCGGCGTAGTCGCTGTACTGCATCGGCTCGGCCTCCAGTGCCGCGCCCTGCCCCAGCAGCTCACGGCGCAGTTGCTCGAGGCTGTGCAGATCCAGCGAGCAGGCCGGCAGCGCCAGCCATAGCTGCTCGTCGCGCCACCAGGCCAGCAGGTCGGGCTGCTGCGCCTGGCACTGGGCCTGGGCGTCGCGCTGCCAGGCCGCCGCATCGGTGCCGGCACCCGCCTGGTGCCAGTCCAGGCGCAACTCGCCCGGCTCGGCCACACGCTGGCGCAGGCCAGTGGCGCCGAGCGGGCGCTGATAGCGCAGGCGCAGCGCATCGTGTTGGCCCAAGGCGTCACGCAGGCGCTGTTCGACCCGCTCTGGAGCAACGCCGGCGAGCGTCATGCGCACCCAGCGGTACGCCTGCGGGTTGGCCTCGGCCAATTGCTTCTGGGCCGGGGAAAGAGGCAGGCCAAGATCCATCATGAGGTCATCTCCAGAGCGTTTTCCTCAGCCGTAGCCGGTGCGGCCGCGACCTGATCGCGGCGATAGATGTCGCCCATGGCGACGACGATGCGCCGCTCGCCCTCGAAGGGGTCGCGGGCATGGGCGGCGAGCATGTTGTCGAGCATCACCACATCGCCGCGCTGCCAGTCGAAGCGCACCGCACAACGCTCGTAAGCGGCACTGATCGCCTCGATGGCGGCCTCTTCCAGTTCGCTGCCATCACCGTAGAACACCTGCCGGGGCATGACGCTATCGCGCCCCTTGAGGAACTGCTCACGGATATCGGCATCGAGAAACGCCGGATGGTAGAGCTGGATCTGGTTGAAGAAGCTGGCATCGCCGGTCAGCGGGTGGAGGATCACCGCCGGGCACACCTGACGCGTATGCAATTCGTTGGCGCCGCGCCACTCGAACTCGATCCCGCCCTCATGGCAGATGCGCTCGGCCTCGGCACGCTCCTCAGTCTGGAAGAAGTGCTGCCAGCTGACATCCAGGCTGGCGCTGAAATTGCGCACGTACATCAGTTGCTTGCGACGCAGCTTGACCTGCAGCCAGGCCGGCAGCTCGCGGTACACCTCACGGCTGTCGACGATGGGCGTGGCCCCGCCGCTGGTGGCCGGCGTCTCGCAATAGAACCACTGCCGGCGCGGCCAGCGATGCTGGTGAGCGCTCTCGTTGTGGAACATGATCATGCGGTCCTTCGGATAGGGCGTGGACTTGTAGATCTTGTTGCCGCCCTCCATCTTCGGCAGATCGCCGTACTGGCCGTACAGCTCCGGGCACAGCGCCTGGCAGAACTGCTCGAAGTCCGCCGGGGTCGGCAGATCGAAACCACGGAAGATAATCCCGCCGTGCTCGCGCAGCCAGCCTTCCACCTGCTCGCGATTGCTCTCGGCCCACACGGCGGGGGCCAGCTCGCGCTCGCGCAGTTGCACCAGCAGGGGGAAGCTGGAGCCGGCACGCAGCGGCCGGGTTTCGATCGGTGTGGCCGCGGCAGCCGGGCCATTCTGGCGCAGCTTGCCGAGCTTGCTCATCTTGCGTTGCAGCGGGTTGTCCGTGGTGGTGGACATGGCAGCGGCTCCCTTGGAAGGCAGAGGTAAGGCATCGATGGGGCTGTCCGGCGCACCCAGCGCAGCATCGAGCAGCGCCAGGAAGCTGTCGCGCAAACGCTCGATGGTGGCTGGGCGGAACAGGCTGGTGCGGTACACCCAGCGCAGGCTGAGGGCATCGCCGTCGGGGGTGGCGAACAGCGCCATGTCGAACTTGGAGTGTTGTTGTTCACGGCTCACCGGCGTGACCTCGAGGTTGCCGAGGCGGCGCGGCTGACGCGGCGTGTTGTCCAGTACGAAAAGGGTCTGCAGCAGCGGATGCTGGTTGGCCCCACGCGGCAGGTCGAGACATTCCACCACCTGCTCGAACGGTGTGTCCTGCCAGGCGAAGGCATCCAGGCAGACATCGCGCACCAATGCCGCCTGCTCACGGAAGCTCAGCTCCGGTTGCAGGCGAATGCGCAACGCCAGCAGGTTGACGAAGAAGCCGATCAGTGCCTCGGTAGCCGGGTGTTCGCGGTTGGCCACGTCGGTGCCGATGACCAAGTCGCGGCCCTGGGTTTCGCGCTGCAGCACGGCGGCATAGACGGTCAGCAGCAACATGAACAGCGACAAGCCGCTGTCACGCTGCAAGGCCTCCAGGCGTGCCAGCGTCGCCGCTGGCAACTGGAAGTCCAAGGCCGCACCACCACCGCTATCGCGCTCGCCGCGTGGGAAGTCGAACGGCAACGGCACCTGGCTCGGTACGCCGGCCAGGGTACGTTGCCAGAACTGCTGGCCCTGGCGCTGACGGGCGCGCAGCGCCGCTGAAACCTGCCAGGCGGCATAGTCGACGTACTGGATCGCCAGTTCGCGCTCCACGGGCAGCCGGCCCTGGCTGTAGGCCTCGTAGCCTTCGACCAGCTCACCGATCAGCACCGAGCCGGACCAGCCGTCGGAGGCGATATGGTGCAGCACCAGTTGCAGCACATGCTCCTGCTCGCCCAGGCGATACAGCACCGCGCGCAGCGGCGCCTCAACGCTCAGGTCGAACGGGCGCGCGGCCATTTCATGTTCAGCCTGTGCCCACTGCGCCTGGCTCAGGGTCGCCAGTTGCAGCGTCAACGCAGAATCCGCCTGGATGCGCTGGCGCGCCTCGCCCTGCTGCTGATGGTAGGTGGTGCGCAGGATCGCATGGCGCCGTATCACACGCTGCAAGGCCCGCTGCAACGCCTGGGTATCAAGGGCGCCACGCAGGCGCACGTTGCTGCTCATGTTGAAGCTGCTGTCGCTCGGCTGCAGTTGCTGCATCAGCCAGACCCGTTGCTGCGCAGGCGACAGCGGCTGGTCGATGTGCTGATCGACCCGCGCGATGCTCAATCCAGCCGGGTCGATGGCGGTGGCCTGGGTGTCCAGGCGCGCCGCCAGCTCCGTCAGCAAAGGCGTCTCGAACAGCCAGCGCAGCGGCACCTCGAAGCCCTGCTCGCGCAGCCGCGAACGCACCTGCGCGGCCATCAGCGAGTGCCCGCCGAGCTGGAAGAAATGCCCATCGAGCGGCACCTGCTCAAGTTGCAGCACCTGGCCCCAGATCTCGCTCAGCAGGGCCTCGCTGGCGCTCATTGGCCGCTGCGCGCTGCCTGCTGCCGCCTGCTGCTGGTTGCGCAACTGCGGCAATTGCTGACGATCCACCTTGCCGTTGCTGTTGAGCGGCAATGCCGGCAGCGCTTGCAGGTGAGTTGGCAGCATATACACCGGCAGACGTGCCTGCAGATGTTCACGCAGCTCGTCTGCGCTCGGCTCGCCAGCCAGACTGGCAACCCAGAACGCGGCCAGGTGCTCACCCTGCACCGCCACCACCGCCTGGGCGACCCCCGGGTGACCGAGCAGCGCCGCCTCGATCTCGCCCAGCTCGATACGGAAGCCGCGCAGCTTGATCTGATCGTCGCTGCGGCCCAGGTAATACAACTGCCCATCGGCCTGCCAGCGGGCCACATCGCCGGTGCGGTACAGGCGCCCGCCAGCGCCGCCGAACGGGTCGGCGATGAAACGCTCGGCGCTCAGCGCCGGCTGCCCGGCATAACCACGGGCCAGCCCAAGGCCTGCGATATACAACTCGCCGGCACGGCCTGGCGGAACCTCACAGAGAAACTCGTCGAGCACATGGCAGCGCGTGTTGAGCAGCGGCCGGCCAATCGGCACCACCGGCTGATGCAGCTCCTCCACCGACGTCTGGGTCGACCAGACGCTGGTTTCGGTCGGCCCGTAGACGTTGATCAGGCAGCCGACGAGCTGCTTCAGCTCGCTGGCCATTTCCGCCGCCAGGGCCTCGCCGCCGGCCAGGGCGACCCGCCCGGCCAGCACCTGGCGATCGCCCTGCAACAGCATGGCCCAGGTCGCCGGGGTGGCCTGGATCAGCTCCACCGCCCGCTCACGGATCAACTGCGCCAGCAGCAGCGGGTCCTGGCGTTGCTCGTCATCGGCGAGCACCACGCTACCACCGCGCACCAACGGCAGGCACAGTTCCAGGCCGCTGATATCGAAGGTCACGGTGGTCAGCGCCAGGTAGCGCTGCACGCCGTCCAGCGGCAAGGCGCGCTCCATCGCCAGCAGGAAGTTGGCAAAGTTGCCCCGGCTGATCTGCACGCCCTTGGGCTGCCCGGTGGAGCCGGAGGTGTAGAGCGTGTAGGCCAGTTGCTGCAGGTGCCTCGGCAGCGCCGGTGCATCGGCCGGCTGCGCCTGTAACGCCAGGTCCTGCCAGAGCTGGCAGCGCACCGTGGCTGGGAAACGCTCATCCTGAAGGTCGCACAGCAGCAGATGCGGCCGTGCCCGCTGCACGATGGCCGCCTGCCGCGCAGGCGGATGGCTCGGATCGAGCGGCAGGTACTGCGCCCCGGCCTTCTGGATGCCCAGCAGGCAGACCAGCAGGCGCTCGTCGCGCGGCAGGCAGAAGGCGATCGTGGACTCCGCCGTCACACCTTGCGCCAACAACCAGTGCGCAAGCTGGTTGGCCTGTGCCTGCAACTGCCCGTAGCTCAGTTGTCGATCGCGGCAGAACACCGCGGTGCGCTCGGGATGCAAGGCGGCCTGAACCTCGAAGCGGGTCACGAAATCCGCCTCGATGTCCAGCTCGGCAGCTTCGCCCGCGCTGTGCAGGCGTTGTACCGAGGGCAGTGGCAGCGCCAGCAGCGGCTGCTGCAGATCGAGATGCGCCAAGCTGGCCAGCACGCCCAGGTAGTCGTCCACCAGGCACTGGATGCGGGCCGGGTCGAACAGCGCGGTGGCGTACTCGACTATCAGTTGGCTGCTGGCCTCATCGCCGCGGCCCTGGCTGAACAGGTTGAAGGTCAGGTCGAACTTGGCGCTGATCGCCCCCTGCGGCAATGCCAGGGGCGCTACCGTGACGCCGGGCAGTTGCAGATTGCGCTCGCCGAGGTGATCGACCTGGTAGTTGAACATGGCCTGGAACAATGGCGTGCGGTCGAGGCTGCGCTCGACCTCGAGCACGTCGAGCAGGCGCTCGAACGGCAATTGCTCATGGGCCCGATCATCCGCCAGGCGCTGGCCAAGGCGCTGCAGAAAATGCTCCAGGCTTTCCAGCTCATCAAGCTGCACGCGGTAGGCCAGGGTGTTGACGAACAGACCGACCAGCGCCTGGCTGTCCGCAGCCTCACGCCCGGACACCGGCAGGCCGATGGCGAAATCGCGGCGCCCGGCGTGTTTCCAGAGCAGCAGTTGCTGCGCGGCGAAATACAGCACGAAGGGGGTGACCCCAAGCTGCTTGGCACGGGCCGCGATTGCCGAGGTCAGCTCGCCTGGTAACGGGAACTGCTCTCGCGCGCCGGCATACGCCTGCAGTGCCGGGCGCGGGCTTTCGCTGAGGGCCAGCGGCTCGTCACTCAAGCCCTGCAGGCGCTGCTGCCAGTAATCGAGCAGTACCTGGCCGACATCCCCTTCCAGCGCCTTGCGCTGCGCTTCGATCACTTGCAAAAGGCCCGTTCTGGGCGCGGGCTGACGGCCCTCGTAGAGAGCGGCCAGATCCTGCACCAGCAGCCCCATGGACCAGCCGTCCACGGCGATATGGTGGGCGTTGAACAGCAGGCGATAGTCGTCTTCAGCGAACTGGAACAGGTCGATGGCCACCAGCGGCCCATGGGCCAGGTCGAAAACCCGCTGCGCGGCCAGGGCAATCGCTGTCTCCCGCGCATCTGCCGGCGATGCGCGCAGATCGTGCAGGGCGAAGCTGGCCTCGGGCGCCTCCACCAGGCGCTGACGCACCTGCCCGTTGTCCTCGAAGAAACGGCAGCGCAGGGCTTCGTGACGTTCGATCAGGCTCAGGCAGGCGCTGCGCAGTCGTGGCACGTGCAGTTCACCCTGCAAGACCAGCAGTTGCGTGACGTTGTAGGCGGTGGTGTCGGGTTCGAGCTGCTGCATGAACCACAGCCGCTCCTGGGCATGGGACAGCCGCGCCACCGCGCGGGCCAACGCTGGCGACGCCTCTGCCCGCTCGCTGCGGGTGGCAGGCGCCGGCTCCAGCGCGGCCGCCAGTTGCCGCGGCGTGGGGTTTTCCAGCAACTGGCGCGGCATCAGACGCAGGTCGGCCTGGCGCAGCCGGGCGATCAGTTGCAGGCTGAGAATCGAATCGCCACCAGCGGCGAAGAAGTCATCGTCCAGCCCCAGTTGCGGCTGGCCCAGCAGTTCTCGGAAGGCCGCCAGAATACTGGCCAGACGCGGCTGCGCGCGGCAGTCGGCACTTGCTGCCATGGCCGCCAGGGTCGGCTGTTCCAGCACGTCGCGCGGCTGCAGCCGGAGCCCTTCGCGCGCGGCCAGGCCGATCAGTTGCAAGCTGAGAATCGAATCGCCGCCGAGGGCGAAGAAATCGTCCTGGCGAGTGACCGCGGCGCAGCCGAGCACCTGGCACCACAGCCGGGCCAGCAATTGCTCGCTGACGCTCTGGGGCGCCTGTCCGCCCTCGTCCACCGCCACGTTAGTTTCAGGCTCAGGCAAGGCGCGGCGATCGAGCTTGCCATTGGCGGTCAGCGGCAAGGCGTCCAGGCTCGACCAGTACGCCGGCTGCAGCGGTTCGGGCAGTTGCGCCCGGGCCTGCGCCTGAATGGCGCTCAGTTCGTCCGGGGTCAGGCGCGGCGCGAGATAGGCCACCAGTTGCATGCGCCCCTGAATCTCGCGTGCCAGCACAGCGGCTTCGCGTACCAGCGATTGCCCGCTCAGCCAGGTACTGACCTCACCGGGCTCGACGCGGAAACCGCGAATCTTCACCTGATCGTCCTGGCGCCCGAGGAACGCCAGACGCCCATGGTGATCCAGGCGTACCCGATCACCGCTGCGGTAGAAACGCCGCCCTGCGTCATCGATAAAGGCGACGGCAGTGGCTTGCGGCTGGCCAAGGTAGCCCAGCGCGACCTGGGGGCCGCCGATCAGCAACTCGCCCGCCACGCCGCGCGGCACGGGCTGGCCCGCCGCATCGACGATACGCAGCTCGGCACCGGCCAATGGCTGGCCCAGCGGCAGGTAAGCGCCCTGCCCGGCCTCCGTCACCTCGCCACAGACCACACCGACGGTGGTTTCCGACGGGCCGTAGTGGTTGAACACGCGCAGCTCCGGCGCCAGTTCGCGGATGCGGGCAAACAGCGCCGCATCGAAGCCCTCACCGCCCAGGATCAGCAACTGCCGCGGCAGTACCCGCCGGGCATCGTCCAGCGCCAGCAGGCCACGCAAATGCGAGGGGGCGATCTTCAGGCAGTCCACGGGATGTTGGGCCAGGAAATCGGCCCAGCCTGGTGGATCGAAGGCCAGGGCGGCCTCCGGCAGGATCAGCGAATCACCTGAGTGCAAGGCGGCGAAGACGCAGGTCAGGCCGAGGTCGGCGGCGACCGTGGCCAGGGTCGCCCAACGGCTGCTGGCGCTGGCCTGCAGGCGCTGACTGACGGCGGCGGCGTAATGCGCCAGGTTGGCATGGCTGACCAGCACGCCCTTGGGCTGGCCGGTGGAGCCCGAGGTGTAGATCAGGTACGCGGCCTGCTCGGGCTGGCTAAGGCTGGGCACAGGCTGGCACGGTGCGGGTGCGGCGAGATCAGCGGCGCTCAGTTGCAGACGCGCGACCGCGCCGTTCAGCGCTGGCGCCTCGGCCAGGGTCAGCAGCAGGCTCGCCGCGCTGCTTTCAAGCAGTTGCTGCAAGCGCTGCACGGGCTGCGCCGGGTCGAGGAACAGGCAGGTCGCACCACGTTGCCAGCAGGCCAACATCGCCAGCACCTGCTCGGCGCTGCGCGGCATGCATAGGGCGACTACCTGACCGGGGCCGACGCTCTGCTCGGCCAGGCGCAGCGCCAGTGCCTGCACGGCATTGGCCAGATCGCCGTAGGCCAGCGACTGCCGCGTATCGCACAGGGCGGGCGCTTGCGGCGTGCGCGCGGCCCACTGCTGCACCTGTCGATCCAGCGGCTCAGGGCTGGCGCCCAGCGCGGGGCCATGCAGTTCGCTGCCCGGCGAGGCCAGGCGCAGTGCCGACAACCGCTGCCCGGGATTGACTGATGCCTCCTGCAGGATGGCCTGCAGATCGTCGAGCAGTTGCTCGATGGTGGCCGCCTCGAACAGCTCGTCGCTGTATTCCAGCTCGCAGCGCAGGCGCTGGTCGGCGCAACGCAGCAGACGCAGAGTGAGATCGAAACGGGCATGACGCTGCGGCGGGTCGAGCACCTCGACGCTTACCCCCGGCAGGCTCAGGGTGCGGCTTTCCGGTAATTCGACCTGCACGAACATGGCCTGAAACAACGGGCTGGAACGCGGCCGATCGAGGGCTTCGAGGATCTTTTCATACGGCAGGGTCTGCTGGTCGAACGCCGCCGCCACGCTGTCGCGGGTGCGCAGCAGGGCGCTGCGAAAGTCCGGGTCGTCCTCCAGGCGCTGGCGAATCACCAGGGTGTTGAGCAGCGGCCCGATCAGCGGCGCCAGTTCGGGGCGATCGCGTTGCGCCACCGAAGTACCCAGGCACAGGTCACGCTCGCCGCTGTAACGCGCCAGCAGGCAGGCAAAGGCGGTCAGGCCAAAGATGTACAGGGTCACGCCCTGCTCGCGGATGGCCCCATCCACCTGCGCCGACAAGTCAGCCGGCAATTCGCGCACCCGTACCGCGCCGCTATGGCGGCGCTGGTTGGCGGTCGGACGCGGATGATCGCAGGGCAAGGCCAGCGGCCCGGGCGCATCAGCCAACTGGCTGCGCCAGTAATCGAGCTGCTGGCCGCAGGCGTCGCTGGTCAGCCACTCGTGCTCCCAGGCGGCATAGTCGGCGTACTGGATGTCGAGCGGCGGCAACTGGGCTGGCGCGCCCAGGCTCAGGGCACGGTAGCCCTCGGCCAACTCGCGGGTCAGTTGCTGGGCCGACCAGGCGTCGTAGGCGACGTGGTGGATGGTGAAGAACAGCCAGGTGCTGCCCTGCTCGGCATCGCTGAACGCGCGCCAGCGCCAGGGCACCTCGCGGCTCAGGTCGAAGGGCTCGGCCAGTTGCCGGGCGTACTCGTCGGCGCACCATTGCTGCGGGTCGGCAAGCGCCTCGCGGGGTAGCGGCTCGACCGCCGGCAGGCCCGCCGTCCAGGGCTCGCAGTGCGCCTGCAAGCGGCCTCGGGCATCGGCCACGTAGCGAGTGCGCAGGATCGTGTGCCGCTCCACCAGTTGCTGCATGGCCTGCTGCAGGCACGCCAGGTCCAGACGGCCGTCGAAGCGCAGCACCGAGCAGAGGTTGTACAGCGCACGGCTGCTCAGGGCCTCGGCCGAGAGAAAACGCAGTTGCGCATGGGCCAGCGGCACCGCTGCACCCTCCCTGCCAGCGGCCGGGACGATGGGCAGGCGCCAGCTATCGATGCCCTTCTCGGCCAGGCGCTGGCGGAACAGCTGCTTCTTGTCCGCCGGCAGTGAGGCCAGGCGCTGGGCGATCTCGACAAAGGCCTGTTGGTTGGTCGCATTCATCTTCAGTCTTCCATCTCTGCCAGCAAACGCTGCATCTCATCCAGTGCCTGGTCGGTCGAAGGCCGCTGCGGGTTTTCGATCTGTTCGGCCAGGCCGGCAATGGTCGGGTTGTGGAACAGGCTGCGCAGCTCGACCTTGACGCCGAAGCGGCTCTCCACCCGGGTCATCAGGCGCATCGCCAGCAGCGAATGGCCACCGAGTTCGAAGAAGCTGGTGAGCACGCCGACCTGCGGCAGATCGAGTAGCTCCTGCCACAGCTCGGCCAGTTCGCACTCCAGAGCCGTACGCGGCGCCACGCCTTGCTCGGCCTGCGCTTGCGGCGCCGGCAGGGCCTTGCGGTCGATCTTGCCGTTGGCATTAAGGGCGAAACGCTGCACCTGGATGAAGCCGGCCGGCACCATGTAGGCCGGCAGCAGGCTTTCCAGATGACGGCGCAGCGCCACCTCGTCGACCGGGCTCGCGGCCTGCAGCCAGGCGAACAGGCTGTAGCTGCGCGCATCGACCATGACCACCGCCTCTTCCACGCCGGGGTAACGACGCAGCAGCGATTCGATCTCCCCCGGCTCGATGCGGAAACCACGCACCTTGACCTGGAAATCGGCACGGCCGACGTAGGCCAGGCGCCCATCGCTGCGTCGGCGCACCAGGTCGCCGGTGCGGTACATGCGGCTGCCAGGCTCGCTGGCGAACGGATCGGGCAGGTACGCCGCTGCGGTGATCGCCGGCGCCCGCTGGTAACCACGGGTCACCCCGCTGCCGGCGAGATACAGCTCGCCGGTGCTGCCCAGCGGCACTGGCCGCAGGCATTCGTCGAGCACGTAACAACGGGTGTTGAGCAGCGGCAGGCCGATATCGGCCACGCCGGCCGGCACTTCGCGCAGCGCTTGGGTGGTCGACCAGACGGTGGTTTCCGTCGGCCCATAGGCGTTGATCAGCCTCACCCCCTTGGCCTGCAGCACACTCACCAGTTCGGCCGGCACAGCTTCGCCTCCGATCAGGCCGCGCAGGGCCGGCCAGTCGTCACGCCCGGTTTCCAGCAGGATCTGCCAGCCGGCTGGGGTGGCCTGGAACACCGTGGCACGGCGCAGCAGATCGAACAGGCGGTGGCCATCGACCACCTGCTCGCGACGCGCCAGGAGAATGGCCGCGCCCTTGAGCAGCGGCAGGAACAGCTCCGGCTTGCACATATCGAAGGCGTAGGTGGTGCTGGCCAGCCAGACGTCCTCGGCCGTCAACGGCAACTGGCGGTCGAGGCCGGCAAGCAGGTTGCTCAGATTGCCGCGGGTAACCTGTACGCCCTTCGGCGTGCCGGTGGAGCCCGAGGTGTAGATCACGTAGGCCCGCTGCAGCGGCGCCACCGGTAATGCAAGGTCGTGCGCCGGCTGTTCGTCCAGCGGCAGGTGGTCGACGGCCAGGCTGTCGACACTGCCGAGCACGTCGGCGCAGGCCTGCTCGCTGAGCACCAGTTGCGGCCGCGCATGCTCGATGATGAAGCGCAGCCGTTCGCCCGGTTGCTGCGGATCCAGCGGCAAGTAGGCCGCGCCCGCCTTGTGGATCGCCAGGATGCTGGGCAGCAGCCAGGGGCCACGGGTCATGCACAGCGCGACCAGATCGTCGCAGCCGACACCCTGGGCACGCAGCCAGTGGGCCAGGCGGTTGCTCAGGGCATTGAGCTGGGCATAGCTGTAGCGTTGCTCCTGGCAATCCACGGCCAGCGCATCCGGGGTGCGCAGGGCCTGGCGCTCGAAGCGCGCGATCAGATCCTGTGTCTCGCTCAGCGCATGCGCTGGCAGGTTCCACGTGCGACGTGTCAGGGCATGATCGGCATTCGCCAGGTCGATATCCCACAGCCGCGCCTCGGGCCGCGCCAGCATGCCGTCGAGCAGGTGACAGTACTCGTCGGCGTAGCGTTGCATGGTGCTGGCGACGAACAGCTCGGTGTTGTACTCCAGCACGCAGTGCCAGGCGCTGCCGTGCTGCTCGATATGCAGGCCGATGTCGACCAGGGCGCTGTCGCTCTCGACATTCAGGCGCTGCGCCGGCAGGCCGGCAAAACCCTGGCCGACCGCCGCCACGTCATCGCGCTGGATCAGGTTGAACAGCGCCTGGAACAGCGGCGTATGGCTGAGATCGCGGCGTACCTGCAAAGCCTCCACCAGCCGCTCGAAAGGCACGTCGCCGTGCTGCTGCGCGGTCAGGTGGGTGGCTTGCAACGCCTGCCAGAACGACGCCACAGATTGCAGTGGGTCGATCAGGCTGCGCAGCACCTGGGTGCTGGCGAAATAACCGATGAGGTTGTCGGTGTGCGCCTGCTGACGCTGCGCCACCGGCAGGCCGATCCACAGCTCGCGCTGCCCCGAATGCCTGGCCAGCAGCACTTTCCATGCTGCCAGCAGGGGCGCGAAGACGGTCAGGCCATGGCGCTGCGCGGTGCTACGCAGGCGTTCGACCAACTCGACGGGCAGCTCGAAACGCAGGCGCCGCCCGTGGTAGCCCTGCTCGGCAGGACGTGGCAGGTCGGTGGGCAGGTCCAGCACCGGCGGTTCGCCGGCCAGGGCCTGCCGCCAATAGTCCAACTGCGCTTCGATACGTGCCTGCCCGGCAGGGGTCTGCCAACTGGCGGCGACATCGCCGAACTGCAGCGGCAGCGGCGCCAACGCCGCCTGGGTGGCGCTCAGCTCGGCCTGGTAAAGACGTTGCAGTTCATCGAAGAATATCTCCAGCGAGCGGGCGTCAGCGATGATGTGGTGCAAGGTGGCCTGCAGCACGCTCTGCCCTTCGCCCTGATACAGCCGCACCCGCCACAGCGGCGTCGCGCTCAGGTCGAAGGCGCGCTGCGCTTCCTCGCTCAAGGTGCGGGCGAAGGCCGGCGAATGTACATCCTGCTGCAAGGGCTCGACGCTGAGCAGCGTGCCGTGCAACTGCACGACTTGCTGCCGCGCGCCTGCTTGCGTCTCGCTGAACACGCTACGCAGGCTGTGCTGGCGCTCCACCAGTTGTGCCAGAGCGCGTTCCAGTACATCGGCTTGCAGAGTACCGTGCAGGTGCATGGCCAGTGACAGGTGGTAGGCCTGGGTGTCGCCCTGCAAGCGGTCGAGGAACCACAGCCGCTGCTGGGTGAAGTGCAGCGGCGCCGGCGCCTCGCCGAATGGCCGCAGGATGCTCTCGCCTGCGCCCTCGGCAGTGGCCAGGCTGGCCGCCAGTTCACCCAGGGTCGGGCACTCGAACACGCTGCGCAGCGGCAGTTGCCGCTCGTAGCGCTCGGCGATGCGCGCCACCAGCCGTGCCGCCAGCAGCGAATGGCCGCCGAGGGCGAAGAAATTGTCGCCTGCGCCAACCGCGTTGCAACCGAGCAGCTCGCACCACAGTTCGGCCAGTTGCGCCTCCCAGGGTTTGCTCAACTCGCCGTCGCGCTGACCTTCATGTTGGATTGGAGCCGGCAGCGCCTTGCGCTCGACCTTGCCACTGGGGCTCAGCGGCAAGCTGTCGAGACGCACGAACTGGCTCGGCAGCATATAATCCGGCAGGTGCTGCGCCAGTTGCACGCGTAGCGCGGCGTCGCCCAGGTCAGCACCCGCCGCCTGCGTGACCGAGTAGTAAGCCACCAGGCGCGCGCTGTCGCCGCTGCCGAGCAGCACCACGGCCGCTTCCCGCACCCCGGTAAGCCGCGCCAGCAGGGCTTCGATCTCGCCCAGCTCGATACGGAAGCCACGCAGCTTGACCTGGAAATCCAGGCGCCCCTGGTAGTCCAGGCTGCCTTGGGCGTTGCGCCGCACGCGGTCGCCGGTGCGGTACATGCGCGCCCCCGGCACGAAAGGATCGGGCAGGAAGCTCGCCGCGCTCAGGGCAGGTGCGGCGAAATAGCCACGTCCCAGGTTGGCACCCGCCAGGTACAGCTCGCCGGAAACGCCCGGCGCCACGGGTTGCAAGTCGGCGTCCAGCACATAGGCGGCGGTATTGACCACCGGCCGGCCGATCGGCACCTCCACCCCGCCGCTCTCGCCCTGACGCGGCTCGAAGGTGCTGTAGACGGTGGCCTCGGTCGGCCCATAACCGTTGATCACCTGGGCACCACGCTGCTCCATGGCCTCGGCCAGCGCGCACGGCAGGGCCTCGCCACCGGAAATGGCGCGCACGCCCTGCCAACTGCCCCCGGTGTGCGCCACCAACATGCGCCAGGTGGCAGGGGTGGCCTGCATCACCGTCGGCTGGCCGGCCTTGATCAGGCGGTCGAGGACTTGCGGGTCGCGTGCCTGCTCACGGTCGGCGAGCAAGATGCTGGCCCCGCGACTCAGCGGCAGCAGCAGCTCGACGATGGCGATATCGAAGGTCGCTGTGGTCAGCGCCAGCACCCTGTCCTGCGCCGTCAATGGCAGCACCTGCTGCACGCCGAGCATGAGGTTCATCAGGTTGCCACGGGCGATGGCCACGCCCTTGGGCTGGCCGGTGGAACCCGAGGTATAGAGCACGTAGGCGAGCTGGGCAGGATGCACGCTCGGTGCGCGGTAGGGCTCGGGGGTGGTCAGCGCATCGATATCCAGCAGTTCGCCGGCACTGCCCCACTCGGCCAGTTCCGCCAGGGACTCGGCATTGGTCAGGCACAACCGCGGCTGCGCATGGGCAAGGATGTAACGGCCGCGCTCGGCAGGGGTATCCTCGGCCAGCGGCACGTAGGCGGCGCCAGCCTTGAGAATGGCTAGCATGGCCATGGGCAGCCGCGCATCGCGCGGCAGGCGCAGGGCCACACGATCCTCGGCGCCGACGCCACGGGCCTGCAAGGCAGCGGCCAGGCGTTCGGCCGCCTGGTTCAGTTCGGCATAGCTCAGGTGCCGTTCGCCGGCCTGCACGGCGATGGCTTCAGGCTGCCCGGCGACCTGCCGTGCAAAGGCCTGCAGGATGTCTTCCCGGCCCTCCACAGTCTCACCGTGCAAGCGCGCCAGCGCGCGCTGCTCGGGCTGCCAGGCGAGTTCGCCCAGTACCTGCTGCGGTTGTTCGAGCACGGCATCGAGCAGCGCCAGATACTGCTCGAGCATGGCCTGCGCGGTCTGCTCGCGGAACAGCTCGCTGCTGTACTGCAGGCTCAGGGCGATGCCGTGTTCGCTGTCGCGCACGTCCAGATGCAGGTCGCACAGGGCGCTGTCCGGGCGATTGTCGAGCGGCTCGGCGATCAGCTCGGTCAGCTCGAAACGCTCCAGGGCATGGCCCGGGAAGTAGTTGAACATGGCCTGGAACAACGGGTTGTAGCTGACCTGGCGGGCCACGCCGAGCTGTTCGATCAGGTAGTCGAAAGGCAGGTCCTGATGCGACTGCACCGCCACGGACAGCGCCTGTAACTCGCGCATCAGTTGCAGCAGGCTGGTCGTGCCGGAGAGCTTCTGGCGATAGACCAGTGTATTGACGAAGCAGCCCACCAGCGGCTGCAACGCCGCGTGATGGCGGTTGGCGGCCGGCACCCCGACGAGGATGTCGTGCTCGCCGCTGCGGCTGCGCAGCAGCAGCTGGAAGGCGCAGAGCATGGGGATGAAGTTGCTCCAGCCGTGGCTCGCGCTGAATGCCCGCAGGCGCGCCGCCAGCGCATCCGGCAGGCGTTGCTCGACGCGCCCGCCGGCCTGGCTGGCATGGGCCGGCCGGGGGAAGTCCGCGGCCAGTTCAAGCACCGGCAATTCGCCGGACAACTGCTCGCGCCAGTAGGCAAGCTCGTCCTGGCAGGCGGCGCTGTCCATCCACTGGCGTTGCCACAGGGCATAGTCGGCGTACTGCATCGGCGCCTCGGCCAACGCCGGTTTACGCCCCTGGCGCAGCTCGCGGTAATGGCTGCAAAGACCGTCGATGATCAGTTGCAGCGACCAGCCATCGGCGACGATATGGTGGCAATTGAGCGCCAGCACGTGCGCCTGCGGCCCGAGGCGATACAGGCAGGCACGCAGCAGCGGCGCGCTGTCCAGGGCAAACGGAGTCATCGCGTCCTGGCGCAGCAGGTCGTGCAGCTGCGCCTCACTGGCCACCTCGATCAGCGGCAAGGCCAGCTCGGCCTTGGCGAGAATGAGCTGCGACGGCTCACCGCCGTCGCTGACGAAACGGGTACGCAGGACTTCGTGCTGATCGACCAGGGCCTGCAAAGCTGCCTGCAGGTCAGCGACATGCAGGTCGCCGCTCAGGCGCACCGCGCCGGCCAGGTTGTAGGCCGGGCTTTGCGGCTGCAGTTGCTGGAGGAACCACAGGCGCTGCTGGGCGAACGACAGCGGCAGGGTCTGCGGGCGCGGCAGGCGCATCGGCGTGGTTTTCTCGCCGGTCTGTTGTTGCTCCAGCCACTCGGCCATGGTGGCGATGGTCGGGCGCTCGAAGACCACGCGTAGGGGCAGTTCCTTGCCGCTAAGCTTGCCGATCTGGCCGATCAGTTGCGTGGCCAGCAGCGAATGCCCGCCCAGCTCGAAGAAGTGATCATGAATGCCGACCCGCGCGAGCCCCAGCACGCCCTGCCAGGCTTCGGCCAACTGCGCTTGCAGCTCACTGCGTGGCGCCACGTAGCGCGCCTCGCTCTGCGCGGCGAAGTCGGGCGCCGGCAGGGCCTTGCGGTCGATCTTGCCGTTGGCGTTGAGCGGCATGCGCTCGAGCAGCATGAAAGCGCTGGGCAACATGTAGGGCGGCAGGTTGGCGGCAACGAACTCGCGCAGCGCCTCAATGGAGGGCTGCGGCTCGGCCACCAGGTAGGCGACCAGCACCTTGGCGCGCTGCTGGTCGTCACGGGCCAGCAGCACCGCTTCACGCACGCCGGGGTAACGGGTCAGGCAGGCTTCGATCTCGTCCAGCTCGATACGGTGGCCGCGAATCTTCACCTGGTGGTCGGTACGACCGACGTACTCCAGCTCGCCATTGGCCAGGAAACGGGCCAGATCGCCGGTGCGATACAGGCGGCTGCCGTCGTTGGCGATGGGGTCGGGCAAAAACACCGCCGCAGTGCGTGCCGGGTCGGCCATATAGCCACGGCCAACCCCCACGCCGGCGACGAAGATTTCACCCACCGCACCGCGCGGCACCGGTTGCAATTCAGTATCGAGCAGGTACAGACGGTTGTTCAGAGTGGCGCGACCAATCGGCACACTGCTGCGCGCCTGGGCCAGGCGCTCGGTGAGCGGATGGAAGGCCACGTCGTCGGAGCATTCGGCCGGCCCGTAGGCGTTCATCAGCGGGATGCCGGGGTAGCGCTCGAACCAGCGCCGCGCCAGCGCCGGTGGCAGCGCCTCGCCAGTGGCCAATACCCAGCGCAGTGCGGTGCGCTCCAGGCCTGCCTCGAGCAGGCTCTGCATCAGCGACGGCACCGCTTCGAGAATGCTCACGCCATGGCGAGCGATGGCCTCGGCCAGGGCCTCGGGGTTCTGCATCACGCAGTCGCCGAGAATCACCGTGCGCGCCCCCAGCACCAGGCCGGCGAGGGTCTGCCAGACGGAGATGTCGAAGCACTGCGGCGCGCTCTGGGCGATCACGTCATCTTCATTCAGGCCCAGGCCCGGCAACTTGCCAAGCATGTTGTTGAGCATGCCGGCGTGGGCCACCATCGCCCCCTTGGGCGTGCCGGTGGAGCCCGAGGTGAAGATGCAGTAGGCCAGCGACAGGCCATGCACGGGAATGTCCAGGTCAGCATCGCTGTAGCCGCTCAGGGCCGCTGGCTCGTAGCGGATCGCCGCCGGCGGCTGCGCCATCTGCTGCAGCGCCTGCTGTGCCAGCTCACCCTGCTCCACGCCATGCAGCAGCAGCGGCGAACGGCTCTGGGTGAGCACTTGGGCCAGGCGTTGCGACGGATTGCGCGGGTCCAGTGGCAGCCAGCCGGCGCCAGCCTTGAGTGTGGCGAGGATCATCACCACCAGGTCGAGGCCACGCTCATCGAGCAACGCCAGCAGGTCGCCGTCCTGCACGCCATTGGCGCGCAGATGACGGGCCAGTCGGTTGGCCTCCCGGTTCAACTGATCGAAGCTCAGGCTGCGCTCGCCATGCACCACGGCGATTCGCTCGGGGGTGCGACGCACCTGCTGTTGCAGGCGCTCGACGTACAGCGGCTGCAGTTGCGCCGCGTCCGGCGCCAGGTCACCGCTGGCCCAGGCATGCTGTTGGGCGATCTCCGCCGCATCGAGCATGGCGATGCGTTGCAGCGGGATATCCGCCTCGCTGACCAGGCTGTCGCCCATGTTCAGCAGCAGCGTGCGGAAGTGGCGCAGCATCTGCTCGACTTCCTCGCGCAGGAACCAGTCGGTCTGGTAGGTCAATTGCAGGTGCAGGCGCTCGCCGGGCACGATCACCACGGTAACCGGATAGTTGGTGTGGGTGCGGTTGGCCATGTCGCTGATCAGGTAGTCCAACTGGCCCTGGCGCAGGCTGGCGGAGATCGGCGCGTTCTCGAAGACGAACAGGCTCTGGAACAGATCCTGGCGCTGTACCTCACTCCAGCTCTGGATCTGCGCCAGCGACACGCTTTCATGTTCGCGCAGGCTCAGGTTCTCGGCCTGCAAGGCCTTGAGCCAGGCACCGAGGGACTGCTGCGGTTGCCAGCTCCAGCGCAGCGGCAGGCTGTTGATAAACAGCCCGACGATGCTCTCCATGCCCTGCATGTGCACCGGGCGCCCGGCCACGGTGACGCCGAACAGCAGGTCACGATTGCCGCTGTAGCGCGCCAGCACCAAGGCCCAGGCACCCTGCACCAGGGTGTTGAGGGTGATGCCCAGACCGCTGGCGGCCTGCTGCAGGCCCTGCGTCTGCTCGACGCTGAGGTGCTCGACGCAATCCTCCACCGGCTCCGGCGCATCGATCACGCGGCCAGGGTGGCCGAAACCGAACTCGGTGGGGGTGTCGAAGCCGGCCAGGCGCTGCTGCCAGAAGGTCTGATGATCCTCAGGCTTCTGCTGCTCCAGCCAGCGGATGAAGTCGCGGTACGGGCGTGGCTTGGGCAGCTCCAGACGCCGCCCTTCACGCGCGGCGCGGTAACCGTCGAGAAAGTCCATCATGATGATGGAGAAGCACCAGGCATCCATGAGGATGTGGTGATAGCTGCGCACGAACTGGTAGGTGTCCGGGGCCAGCTTGAACAGGCGCACACGCATCAGCGGTGCCTGGGTGAAATCCAGCCCCTCGCGACGCTCCTCGGCCAGCAGATGCTCCAGACGCGCCTGCTGCTCGGCCTCGTCGATATCCGACCAGTCCTCATAGCTGATCGGCAGTTCGACCTGCTTGTGCACCACCTGCATCGGCCGCTTCTGCTGCTTCCAGACGAAGGAGGTGCGCAGCAGCTCGTGGCGCTCCACCACCTGTGCCCAGGCCTGGCGGAACGCCTGCAGATCGAGTTGCGGCAGCACCATCACATGGCGGTACTGCAACAGGTACATGCCCTTGCCCGGGTGCATCAGGCTGTGAAACAGCAACCCCTGCTGCATGGGAGCCAGGGGATAGATGGCCTCGATATTGCGGGAAAGTGCTTTGACCTTATCGTTCATGCCGAGGGTCTCCTTGCCATGGGCTGGGGATGTAGGGGCGCCGGGGGTGCTCATTGCAGTTGCTCGAGCAGACCGAGGAATTCGTCGTCGGAAAGCCCCGAGTCGGCGAAGTCGGCAGCGGTGGCGCGACCAACCTCGGGGGCCAGGCAGTGTTCGAGCAGGGCTTCGATACCCTGCTGGAACTGCTGCGCCAGTGCGCCGATCAGGGCCTGGTCATGCACGTGCGGGGCGTAGCGCCATTCGATGTGCAACTGGCCTTGGTCGACCAGGGCAGTCACGTCGAGCAGATGGGTGCGGCGGGTGTCGGGGGCGCGCATGGCCGGGCACAGCGGCTGCGCCAGGCGCCACAGGCGCGAACCACCCAGCCACTGGTCGACCCGTCCCAGGTAGTTGAAGGTAAGCAGCGAAGCGGCACCAAGCCCGTGCTGTGGATCGAGGCGCAGCAGGCCGTAGCCGATGCCCTGCTCCGGTACGCGGCGCAATGCCTCCTTGGCGGCGATGATCGCCTCCTCCGGCTGTTCGGCGGCACGCACGGCCAACGGGTAGCGGCTGGTGTGCCAACCCACCGACCGCGACAGATCCGGGCCCTGCTCCCAGCCACTGCGACCGTGGCTCTCCATCTCCAGGGTGACCTGCTCGCGCCCCAGCCATTGGCCGATCGCGCCAGCCAGTGCCGCGACCAGCAGATCCTGCACCTGGGTGCTGTAGGCCCCATGGCAGTCGCCCAGCAACAATTCGGTTTTCTCGAGGGACAGTTTCGTTTCCAGCGTGCGGCTTTCGCCATACAGGCTGACATCTCGGGCTACCTCGCCCTCCTCGGCCAACTGCGTCTGCCAGTAGTCGCGCTGGGCCAGCACCTCGGGGGCCTGGCGATGACGCTGCAAGGCCTCGCTCCAGCGATCAAAGCGGGTGGAAACCACCGGCAACGAAGCCTGCGGGTCGTGGTACAGGCTTTCCAGCTCCTCAAGCAGCACCTGCCAGGACACCGCATCGACCAGCAGGTGGTGCGCCGTGCACAGCAGATGCTCGCTGCCGGTGAAATACACCCAGCGGATCAAAGGGGCTCGATCCAGTTGCCATCCCTGCTGCCACTGCTGCAGCAGCGCGTCGTCCAGCGGCTGTTCGACCACCTGCAGCAGCGTGTCGGCCATCGCCGCCGACAGCGGCTGATAGCGTTGCTGCCAGCCCTGCCCGCTCTGCTCGAAGATCAACCGCAGGCTGCTGTGACGCTGCAACAGGATCGCCAGTGCCTGGGCCAAACGCGCCGGTTCCAGCGGCTGGTGAACGGCCAGCAACAGGGACTGGTTCCAATACTGTGGCGTGGTCTGCCGCTGGTCGAAGAACCAGGCCTGGATCGGCGTCAGGGCGAAAGCGGCGCTCGGCTCGGCGTTATCGACCTTGGCGTGCTCGGCCACACTGGCGAGGTCCACAGCCTGCTCGGCCCAGCCGCTGACCGAAGGGAACTCGAAGACCTGCTTGGGCTTGAGCTGCAGGCCCTGCTGCTTGGCACGGGCGATAATCTGCAGGCTGAGGATCGAGTCGCCACCGACCGCGAAGAAGTTGTCGTCGGCTTGCAGATCGGGCTTTTCCAGAATCTCCCGGGCAATCACCAACAGCCGCTCGACCCTGGCGCGCTGTGGCGTCTGCGCCACCCGCGCCAGCGCCCGCACGCTTGGCTCCGCGAACAGTTGCTTGGGGGTGAGGGTGATCTGTTGCTGGCGCGCGCGGGCAATGATCTGCAGGCCGAGAATCGAATCGCCGCCATGGGCGAAGAAGTTGTCGTCCGGGCCGATGTTCGGGTTGCCCAGCAGTTCACGCCAGATCGCCAGCAAGGCGCTTTCCAGTGCATTCAACGGCTGTTCGGTACGCGCTTCGAGATTACGCGGCGCTTGCTCGGCCAGGTTCAACAACGCCTGACGATCGACCTTGCCATTGGCCAGCAGTGGCATCGCCTCCAGGCAATGCCACTGCGCCGGTTGCATGTAGTCCGGCAGGCGCGCCTGCAACGCGGCCTGAATGTCCGCCAGTGCGCTCGGCGCGGCGACCAGGAAGGCCACCAGGCGGTTGCCGGTCAATGACGTCGGTGCGTTGAGCACGCGCACGTCATCGACCTGGGGCAGTGCACGCAATTGCGCTGCCACTTCCGAAGGCTCGACGCGGTAGCCGCGAATCTTCACTTGCTCGTCCAGGCGCCCGAGGAACAGCACCCGCCCCAGATGATCGAGGCGTACCCGGTCACCCGTGCGGTAACCCAGTGCACCGAAGCGCGCCCGATCGGCCTCGCTGGCACTCAGGTAGCCACGCGCCACGGTCGCGCCCTCGATATACAACTCGCCGCTGACGCCAGCCGGCAGCACTGCGCCATCCGGCCCGCGCACGCTGACTCGCACGTTGCCCAGGGGGCGTCCGAGCGGTGCGTCACCCTCACCTTCGAGGTCGTGGGTCAGCACGCCCACCGTGGTTTCGCTGGGCCCGTAGTGGTTGACGATGCGCAGCTGCGGGCTTAGGGCGCGCACCCGCGCCAGCAGATCGGCGCCCGGGGCTTCGCCACCGAGTACCAGGCACTGGCGCGGCAACAGGCGCTGCGGCTCGCTGGCCACCAGCAGGGCGTTGAGGTGCGAGGGCACGATCTTCAGCATGTCCACGGGCTGCTGCCCGAGCAGCGCCGCCAGCGCCTCGGCATCGAAGGCCAGCGCTTCGTCCAGCAGGCACAAGCGCCGGCCGCTGAGCAGCGCGCCGAACAAGGCGGTGTGGCCCAGATCCGTGGCGCAACTGGCCAGACTCGTCAGGCTGGCGTCGGCGCTCAAGCGCAGGCGTGCCAGGCAGGCGCTGGCATAGTGAATAAGGTTGCCCTGGGTCACCTCCACGCCCTTGGGCCGTCCGCTGGAGCCGGAGGTGTAGACCACGTAGGCCGGCAAGTCCGCCGGCACGCTGGTGCGCAGCGGCGCATCGCTGAACAGCGCCTCGACCGGCACGGCCAGCCACTGCACCTGCGTCGGTAACCAGTTTGGCCGTTCGCCCTCACCCACATAGACCCTGGGCGTTGCATCCAGGCAGATGTCCTGCAGACGCGACTCGGGCCACTGCGGGTCGAGGGCCAGATAGGTCGCGCCGCACTGCCAGGCGGCGAGCATATGCATCACCAGTTCGCGGCTGCGCGGCAGGCAAAGGGCAACCCTATCACCGCTCGCACTCAGCGAACCGTGCAGGCGCTCGCCACGGGCGACCACGGCCCTGGCCAGTTCGGCATAGCTCAATTGCCCCTGCTGATCCTCCAGCGCGATGGCCTGGGGCTTCTCCATGCAGTGTTTGGCAAAAGCCTTCCAGGCGCTCTCTTCCGGTACCGGCAGGCGTTCGCCAGACAATTGCGAACGCTGCTCGAGAGGCAGCCAGTCCAATTCGGCAAACGGCACGTCCGGCTGCTCCATGGCCGCCATGACCAGGGCAATGAACTGCGCCTGAAAACGCTCGACGCTCTCGCGCCGATACAGCGCCTTGCTGTAACGCCAGCGCCCGATGAATTCGGGCAGGTCATCGATGATCACCAGGTTCAATTCGTGGGCCGCACCACGCTGCTCGCCAATCATGCGCTCGATGTAGCGCTCGAACGGCACGTCACGCTCCTTGTTCAGCGTGAACATGTGCTGGAACACCGGTGCCCGGCCCCTCTGCCGCGGCAGATCCAGATGCTTGGCCAGGCGCGCGAAGGGATAGTGACGATGGCGCAAGGTCTGCCGGACAGTGGCAGCCACCTGCTTGGCCCACTCAGCACTGGACAGGTCACGACGCAAACGGCAGCGCACCGGCAACGGGTTGACCAGATAGCCCGGCAGTTCAGCCTGCTGGCGCTTCAGGCGCCAGCCACTGGGCGTACCGAGAACGAAATCATCCTGCCCGGACAGCACCCCGAGAAATTGCTGGAACAGTGAGAACCAATAGACGTAGGGCGTCACTCCCAGGCTTTTGGCGACCGCCAGCAGCCGCTCGCTGTTGTCCGCGCCAAAATGGAACGACAGCTCTCCGCCCTCGAAGCCCTGGGTGCTGCCATGGGCGAAGTCGGTGGGCAGCTCCAACGTCGGCGCATCGGCCAGCTGCGCCTGCCACCAGGTCAGTTCCTCGGCCTCGATCGCCTCGCTGCGCAGGTACAACGCGCTGCACCAGTTGCGATAGGCCTCGGGGTCGACATAGGTAAGCACGTCGCCATCGACCAGGGAGAACAGCTCACTGAACAGCACGTCGAAGGTGGTCAGGTCGGAGGCGATATGGTGGATGCCCAGCAGCACCGTGTGCTCGACACGGTCGCCCAACTGGTTGCTCAACAGCACCAGCCGGCTGATCTCACCGGCAGCCAGATCGAAGGGTTTGTCGGCCAGCTCGATGACACGTTGCTGCACACTGGCCGCATCCGCGTCCTGCCAGATTTCGCATTGCAGTGAGGTGGGCTGCGGGCGGCTGTCCCACTGCAGCAACTCGCCATCACGCTCGACATAGGCACTGCACAGGTGCGGATAACGCTGCTGCACCGTCTGCCAGGCCCGCTCCAGACGATGCGGCAGATCCGCCCAGAGGTACTGCGGCCTGATACGCCCGGCCAGGGCGATGTTGTAGGCGCAACTGCCGGGCTCCATACGCTGCAGGAACCATAGGGCCTGCTCGTTATCGTTGAGCGGGCGCGCCTGGAAGTAGTCCGGGTGGCGCGCCAACCAGGCCAGGATTTCCGCACTGCGCGCTTGCAGCTCACGCTCCAGCTCGGTACTCAGGGCCTCAGGCAAGCCAGTGGAAATCATCAGGCAGCCTTCGCTCGCGGACATGCGGATACCGCGCAGCCAGCAGTCATGCATCAGGCGATCGAACATGTGTCGTCCTTCATCGTGAGGATTCGAGGTCAGCCAACCTGGCAGTGGCTTCGAGGATTATTCAGCGTCAGACGGCCGAGGCGGGCTCGGCCATGGCCACCACCACCTTGCGTTCCCCCTGAAAGGTGGAGCGACCATGGGCGACCAGCATGTTGTCGAGCATCAGCGCATCGCCCGCCTGCCAGGGGAAGCTGATCTGGGTGCGCTGCAGAACATCGCGCACATGCTCCAGCGCCTCCAGCTCGATGGGCGAGCCATCACCGTAGAAGACGTTACGCGGCACGCCCTCCTCGCCGACGATCGACACCAGGGTTTCGCGTAGCGCTGCCGGGAGGTTGGAGATGTGGAACAGATGCGCTTGGTTGAACCAGACCCACTCCCCGGTGACTGGGTGCTGCGCGACGGCCTGGCAGACCTGGCGCGTACGCAGCTCGCCGTCGTCCTTCCACTCGAAGTCGATGTGGCTGAGCCGACAAAAGCGCTCGACCTCGCTGCGGTCCTCGGTGCTGAACGCCTGCTGCCAGGAGAGATCCAGACCATTGCCGTAGTTGCGCACGTACATCAGGCGCTTGTCGGCAAAACGCTGGCGGATGGCGGGATCGATGCGCTGATAGATCAGGCGACTGTCGGCGATGGGCGTCTCACCGCCGACCGGCGCGGCCTGGATGCAGTGAAACCAGATTTTCATCGGCCAGTTCAACGAGTAGGACTGTTCGTTGTGCAGCGGAATGACCTGGTGAGCGGGGTATTCGGTCGAGGTATAGACGCGGCTGTTGAGCTTGGTGCGTGGCGTGGAGGCATAGTCGTAGGTCAGCAGCTCGTGACCGAAACTGCGGGTGAAATCCTCGAAGTCGTTGGCGTCACGGAAGGAGAAATCGCGAAAGAGGATGCCACCGGTGGTCTGCAGGTCGCTGTCGGCGGCACGCCGGATCAGCTCTGCGTGATCACGCCAGGAGTCGCCGGGCACTGGGGCGCGCAACACGAAGGGCAGCGGTCCCTCGACACCCGCCTGAACCTCATCGAGTGAATGGTTTGCACGGTTGAGCAAATCGGTAAGCATCTGCGTTCCTTGGTGCTACTGACGAGACGCACAAAATTATCGCAAAGCTGACTCATTATCAAACAGGAATTAATATTATTTAAACTTGAAATCTCGGGCACTTACTGCTGCACACAAGCCGCGAAGCAGCAGAGCCCGAGGCATTATTTAGCCATCACCTGGGCGGCCGTAGCCGCTTACCCAGGCTGGCTGGCTCACTTTTCCTGCAGGTTGTAATCGCGTTCGCCGATATGCGACAGCAGCAGGTAGGCAGAGCCGATCATGCCCTGCATGGTGTCGGCAAAACGACTGCGGTTGAAATATAGGAACTGATGGTTCTTCACCGCGAACAGGTTCTGCCACTGCGGCGAACGGCGGAAGGCCTCGGTGCCAGCCTCCGAACCGAGCATTTCCTCATAGGTATCGATGATGAAATCACTGTCGAAGTCGCCAATGCGCTCCAGGCTGTAAGGCACGTTCTGACGCGCCTCCTTGAAGGCCGACACGCGCCCGAGGCCGAAGTCGGCGATCACGTCATCCATGCCGGAACGGCCGATCAGTTGAAAACCATCCGGATAGACCTCCAGGGTGGTTACCGTGATACGCCCCGGCTCCTTCACCCGCTTGGCGAATTCGCCGACGATCCATTGGTATTCGTTCAGCAGCTTCTGGTAGCGCTGCTGCTTGCCTACCAGTTCGGCCAGCTCCTTGGCGTAAGTCTTGATGTCGGCCTCGCGCGCCGGCAGCAGCACCACCGGGGCAATGCTGCTGAGGCGCTCTTTCAGGTCCTGGTGATAGGACAGCCCGACGATCAGGTCAGGCTTGAGCGCCGCGATGGCCTCGAGATCGGGCGACTGGTGCGAACCGACATAGCGAATGCCGGAGACATCGAAGCGCTGCTGAGCGCCACGGAATAACACGTCCGAGAACAGCTTCTTGCGCCCCGTGGACCCGCAAGGGGTTATGCCCAGCTCGAGCAGTTGGGTGGTCAGGCTGAGGTCATGCAGGGATACCACGCAACGCGGTGCGACCGGCACTTCGACACGGCCGAAACGGTTCTCGAACACACGGGTGTCGGCGGCGACAGCCTGCATCGAACTCAGGCCCAGCAGTACACAGGCTATCAGGGAAAGGGCTTTGAACTTCACCATCATCTTCGACATGTCCTTCAGTGACGACGCGTCAACGGTTGCGTTGCCGCGCCAGCAAAACCAACAGATAAGGTGCACCGATAATCGCCACCACCAGACCGGCCGGCAGTTGCAACGGCGGCAGCAAGGCGCGCCCCAGAGTGTCACCCAACAGAACCAGTACGGCCCCGAACAGGGCCGACAGCGGCAACAACGCGCCATGCCGGTCACCGCACAACTGCCGCGCCAGGTGCGGCGCGACCAGGCCAACGAAGGTCATAACGCCGATATTGGCCACCGTTGCTGCGGTCAACGTGACGCTGCACAGCAACAGCAAGAGCATTATCAGCGGTGCATTCAGGCCGCGGCTGAGCGCCACGCTCTCGCCCAGTTGCAGGAGATTGAGCTGGCGATGACAGAACAACAGGGGCATGCCCGCCACCAGCAGCCAGATCAGCAGGCTCTGCACCTGCGGCCAACCACTGCGATGCAGGCTGCCGCCAAGCCACATCAGCGCCGATTCGACCCGATCGATATTGCCGTAGGTGATCAGCAGATCGGCGACGGCACCGAGCATGGCCGTCAGCCCCACGCCAACCAGAATCAGGCGCAGCGGGGCAATGCCACCGCGCCAGGATAGCGCGACGATAAACAGCGCCACCGCCAGACCGCCGAGCAACGCTGCCAGAGGATAGAGCGGCAGCGGCAAGGCCTCCGGCCACTGCACCAGGATCAGCAACATGGTGACGCTGGCGCCCGCCTCCACCCCGACCAATCCCGGGGCAGCCAGTGGGTTGCGCGTCAGTGACTGCATCAACACGCCAGCCAGAGCCATCGCCGCGCCCCCGAGTATCGCCAGCAGGATGCGCGGCAGGCGCAACTCCCACAGCACGTTGGCCGACAGCGCCTTCTCATCGGCGAACAGGCCCTGCCAGAGCTGAGCCATGCCCATCGTGTAGCTACCTACGCCCGCCGCGTACAGCGTCAGGCCCGTCAGCAACAAGAGCAGCACAGACGCCGCCAACACATCGATGGGTCGGCCGACCCAGGGCAACCCGGGGCAACGCCTTGGCGTGGTCAGCCAGCGACTCACTTGAGCTTCCTCAGCACCAGCGCGACGAATACCGGGCCGCCGATCAGCGCGGTGACGATGCCGGTGTTGAGTTCGTAAGGGCTCACCAGGGTGCGCGCCACTACATCGGCCAGCACCAGCAGCAAGCCACCCAGCAGCGGCGTAGCCAGCAGCAGCTGCCGCAGGTCGTGGCCAACCAGCAGCCGCGCCGCATGCGGTACTACCAGCCCGACAAAACCGATGGGGCCAGCCAACGCCACTGCGCAACCGGACAGCAGCACCACGGCCGCCAAACTCAGCAGCCGCATCCGCAACAGGTTGACGCCCATGCTGGAGGCCACCTGCGCGCCCAGCCGATAGGCATTCAACGCCCGCACATTGATCAGGCAAAGCAACATGCCGACGATCAGGTAGGGCCAGAGCCAGCTTGGCAGGTTTGCCCCGCTGATACCCAGCGAGCCGGTCAGCCAGCGGCGCAGGCTGTCCAGGCCCTGCTGATCGAGCAGCAGCAGAATCGCGGTGATAGCGCCGAACAGCGCGGCCATCATCGCCCCGGAAAGCGTCAGGCGTACCGGATTGGGCGTGCGCCCGGCCAGCAGCATGACGCCGATGGCGGCCACCAGAGCGCCGCTGAAGGCAAACAGGGGAATCATGGTCATGTCGTTGCCGGGTAGCACCAGCAAGCCAATGACCACGAACAAGGCCGCACCGCTGTTGATGCCGAGGATGCCCGGGTCTGCCAACGGATTGTCGCCCACGGCCTGCATCACCGTGCCGGCCAGCCCCAGGCAGGCGCCCACAGTCATCGCCACCCACAGGCGCGGCAGGCGCGAACCGCGGATGACGCTGTGATCAGAATTACTCGGGTCATACGCCAGCAGCGCCTGCCAGACATCGCTCCAGGGGATCGACTTGGCCCCCACTGCCAGGTGCAGCGTCGACGCCAGGCCGATGCCGATCAAGATCGATAACCAGATCGGCCAGCGCCACCCACCCGTCATCGGGCTACCTGGCTGTCGAGCGCGCGCAGGCGAGCAGGCGAAGCCGGCACGCACAGAGGATCACCGGAATGCGGATCGATGAGAATGTGCGCATCCAGATCGAACACAGCCTTGAGGTTGGCCGGAGTGAAGACCTCGGCAGGCGTGCCCTGGGCGTGCACCTTGCCCTGGCGCAACATCACCAGTTGATCGGCATAGCGCGCGGCCTGGTTGAGGTCATGCAGAACCGCGACGACAGTGCGCCCTTGGTCACATAGCTCGGCGAGCAGTTCGAGCAAGGCGATCTGATGAGCGATGTCGAGAAAGGTGGTGGGCTCGTCGAGCAGGATGACCGGGGTCTCCTGCGCGAGAGTCATGGCAATCCAGCAGCGCTGTAACTGCCCCCCGGACAGGCTGGTCAGGGTGCGGTCCAGCAGCATGCCGACGTCGGCCAGTGCCACGGCGCGGTCGATCGCCTGCTGATCGGCGTCACTCCACTGCTGCCACCAGCTTTGCCAGGGGTAGCGCCCCTGCATGACCAGCTCGCGCACGGTTATCCCGGCAGGCGAAGCGGTGCGTTGCGGCAACAGCGCTATTTGCCTGGCCAGATCACGTCGCGAGAGCTGAACGTGGGGCTTACCCTGCAGCAGTACGTCGCCGCTGGCTGGTCGTAGCATGCGCGCCAGCACGTTCAGCAAGGTGGTCTTGCCACAACCATTGGCACCGATCAATGCGGTAAAGCAGCCCTCGGGAATGGTCAGACTGATGTCATTCAGCACCTTCAATCCGTCGAATTGAAGCTGAAGCCCCATTGCTTTCAACATGCATACACACTCGAATTCGAACCACTGCGCCAGCGCCCGCCTGGCTCAGAGCCCGCGCAGCTTGCCAGGCATGCGGGTTCACCGCGAATCTCATCCAGCTCAGGGCGGGCATTGCCTATCAGGCAGCGTCCAGGCCTTGAATATTTATACGTAGTAGCTTGCAGTAATATCTTAGTGATGACAATAAATTGTGAGCTAGTACAAATCTTTCTCATTTAGATGTAGAGTTCGCGCGCTACAGCTGACTGCCACGGCGCACTGGCGTGAAGGATCACAGAATGTCCTCCGCATTGCGCACACATACAAGAAGACCAGAGGATGTTCCTTCGCCATGCGCCAGGTTACGCACCTAAGCCCCGAACGTTTCGCCCGACGCCCAGCCTTCAGCCTTACCGCACTCACACTGGCCATGGCCAGCCTGGGCACGGGCAGCCTGCATGCCGCTGAGACTAACCAGGCACCCACGGCTGCGTCCGTGGAGATTGATGCCATCAACGTTACCGGGCAAAGCGTTGAACAGCCCACCGAGCATGTGGTCGGCTATGTAGCCAAACGCAACATGAGCGCTTCCAAGACCGATACGCCGATCACCGAGACGCCGCAGTCGCTGTCTGTGGTGACGAGCGACGAGATCCGCGACCGCCAGGCGGAAACGTTGGCCCAGGTGTTGAGCTACACGCCAGGGTTCACCGCCAGTGCGACCTCTTTCAACCGCACTGCGGACCGCTTCCGCATCCGCGGCTTCTCGGTCGAATCCGCCACCGGCGGCTCGCTGCGAGACGGCCTGCGCCTGCAGAACAACTCCTACGACGGCATTCAGGAACCTTATGGCCTGGAGCGCGTCGAGGTCATCCGTGGCGCTGCCTCGGTGCTCTACGGCCAGCTCTCGCCCGGCGGCATGGTAAATGGCGTCAGCAAGCGCCCAACCGAAACGCCGCTTCATGAGCTGCAACTGCAGGCGGGCTCCAATGACCGCAAGCAGCTCGCCGCCGATTTCAGCGGTGCTCTGCCCGGTAGCGACACCCTGAGCTATCGCCTGACCCTGCTCAGCCGCAACAGCGACACCCAGCAGGATCATCTCAACGACGACAAGATCTACATCGCCCCGGCGCTGACCTGGCGCCCTGAGGAAGACACATCGCTGACCCTGTTGTCCTTCTACCAGAAGACCGATACGCGTTTCCCCGCGCCCCTGCCCTATCAGTTGGTCAAAGGTGTGGGTGACGGCGCCTTCAAGATCGGCCGCCACGACTTTATCGGCGAGCCGGGCTACGACGACATGAATGGCGAGATGTCGGCCCTGGGGTACGAATTCACCCACCACTTCAACGAGCACTTCACGCTTAATCACAAGCTGCGTTACTCCGAGTCCGATGTGAAGTGGAAATACCTGCAGGTCAGAACCGGTAATCCGGCAGTCACTGCCGCGGTGATCAATCAGGCCGCCACGACCGGCATTCTGCAAAGGCAATACAGTGATCGCCGTGAGCGTGCTCGAACCCTGGGCAGCGATACCAATATCGAATCGAAATGGCAGCTCGGTAGCGTCGAGCACACCGTTCTGGTCGGTTTCGACGGCTATGACACTTCCTACGACTCCCATAACTTCCGAGGCGTAGCCCCCAGCCTGGACCTGAGTCGCTACAACTATGGTCAGCCCGTAGTGGTCAACAGAAGCCCCGCCCTGGACCGTGGCTCGCAGCTGGATATGCTGCAAAAAGGTGCCTATTTCCAGGATCAGATCAAGTTCGGCGACAAGTGGGTCCTGCAGGTAGGTGGCCGCCACGACTGGGCTGACCAGCAGCAGACGGCGCATCGCAATGGCGCCAAGGCCAGCCAAAGCGACGAAGCCACCACCTGGCGTGCGGGCCTGGTCTACCTGGCGGACAACGGCCTGGCGCCCTATATCAGCTATAGCGAGTCGTTCTTCCCGGTTTCCGTTGCGGAAGTCACCGGCCAGACCTTCACCCCCACCGAAGGCAAACAGTACGAAGTAGGCGTGCGCTATCAGCCCAAGGACAGCAATATGCTGCTCAGCGCAGCAGTCTATGAGCTGACCCAGACCAACGTGCTCAAGCAGGATCCAGCTACCGACGAGTACCGCCAAACCGGCGAGGTACGTTCCCGCGGTCTGGAGCTGGAAGCCAAGGCGGATGTCACCCCGGCACTCAGCGTGATCGCCACCTACGCCTATACCGATGCACGCACCACCAAGAGCGCTATCGCCGCCGAAGTGGGTCAACGTACCGACGAAACGCCCTACCATCAGGCAGCCCTGTGGACCCGCTACGACTTCGTCAACTGGGGCATCCCGCAGCTGAGCGTGGGCGCCGGCGCTCGCTACATGGGTACAATACAGGCCTCGGGCATGGATTCCGCCATGCCAGCCTATACCCTGTTCGACGCCATGGCGCGCTACCAGATCGACGAACACTGGGACGTGACCGTCAACGCCAGCAACCTGACCGACAAGCGCTACGCGGAGTGCAGTTTCTCCACCTGTCACTACGGTGACGAGCGCACCCTGCTGACCTCGGTGAACTTCAACTGGTGATCTACCGCTCCGCGCGCCGAGCAAGCACCTTGCTGCGGCGCGCGGCCTTACCTGCCTAACGGACAGAGGCAGCGGGCGGAACAAGGATCGACAGGCATAGCGACGCCCCGATTCCCAGACTGGGAGCGGTGCTGGTTTCGAAGTTTGGAAAGCGATAAAAACGCAAAACCGCCAATCATCCCGGCCATGTTATGGCTGGAGTGATTGGCGGTTAGCTATTTCAGGACTTCGAGCAGAAACATGGTTCTGCTGAATCGACAGGCTACAGACCTTAGTGAGTGCCTGCAGTGACGAACTGGAGCGAGACTCGCATCTGGCATTCAACCCATTGAAATCCAAGGTATTTATTTTATTGTCGAAGCAGGAAAGGGGGCCCCCACCACTGCTTAAGGCAAAGAGGCGCCTACAAAACCCGGGGCGATTCAAACATCGGTTATGCGCTCATACTTGTTTGCGCGTATAGCATGACCTCATAGACTAACCTTCACCTATGACGAACGCTTGATGAGAGGCTTGCCGTAGACCTGCAATGAGGCAGATGGCGGTCGCTAATTTGCAACACGCGCTTGGGGTAAGCGAAACAAGTTAATTTAGGTCAGCGACTGATTTATGAAAAATAAAACACATATAACTGTTAGCAGAGTACCTGATCAAATGAGTACATCCATTTGCCCCTGCGGCAGTGGCAACCTGCTGGATGCCTGCTGCGGCCATTATCACGCCGGGCACCCGGCCCCCTGCGCCAGCGCCCTGATGCGTTCACGCTACAGCGCCTATGTGCTGGGCCTGGTGGACTACCTGGTCGCCACCACTTTGCCCGCGCAACAGGCTGGCCTGGACCGTGAGACCATCGGAGCCTGGAGCGCCCAGAGCACCTGGCTCGGCCTGGAGGTTGAAAGTTCCGAGGTGTTCGGCGGCCAGCCGGAACACGCCTTCGTGACCTTTACCGCACGCTGGCATGACAGCACCGGTGAACATAGCCACCGCGAGCAGTCTTCTTTCGTACAGAATGATGGGCGTTGGTACTTCATCGATCCCACGGTGGAAGTCAAAGCCGGACGCAACGATGCGTGCCTGTGCGGCAGTGGGCAGAAATTCAAGAAGTGTTGTTCCAGCTACCTCTAATTCCCTACCACAGGACCAACGCCATGCTTCGGATCTACAGCTTGATGCTGGCGTTAATCTTTGGCCTGACCGGTTGCGTCTCCTGGTTCGAAGACAATTCGCCCCCACCCCACGTCTCCCTGGTGAAAGTCGAAGTGGTGCGGGCCAAGCTGCTGGAGCAGAAATTCAAGCTGTACTTTCGCGTGGATAACCGCGACGACTCGGACCTGACCGTGCGTGGGCTGATCTACAAGGTCACCCTGGATGATTTTGTGCTCACCGAAGGCGAGTCCAATGAATGGCTGACTGTACCGCCCAAGGGCCATGCATTTTTCAAGGTGTCGGTGCGCACCAACCTCTGGCCGCAGATCCGCGATGTGGTGCAGATGCTGAAAAAACCCGACAAGCCTGTGCCGTATCGTCTGGAGGGGGAACTGAAAACCGGATTATTCATCGGTTATGACGTGCAGGTGAACCACAATGGCGAGATAATCCCCGGCGATTTTATCCCGGAGCGACATCGATGACTCAGCAACCCCATGTCCATGGTCCTGACTGCAACCACGATCACGATCACCATGATCACGACCACGGCCATGTCCACGGCCCGAACTGCGGCCACGCTCACCAGGAGCCGGTGCGCAATGCGTTGAAGGACGTTGGCCGCAACGACCCTTGCCCGTGCGGCAGTGAGAAGAAATTCAAGAAGTGCCACGGCGCGTAAGTTGCGCTGAAGGCCAAGGTGGGAGGGCACAAGCCCCCTCCCACACCGATCTGCGCCAGGCTTAAGTTTAAGTACTCATGTGTTTACACAACTCCTGCTTGCGTCGTTTCACCGCGCTCACTAACGTAGCGCCTTTACTGACGCTACCCCCCGCAGGAGCTTTGCCATGGCCTCGCCAGCCCTCTCACATTTTCTTCCCCGGTTCGGCGTTGCCGCGGCAGTGGCCAGTGCATTAAGCCTGGCCGGTTGCCAGCTCCAGAGCACCCAGGACACCCTGCCCCCCGTTGCCGGCGTACAGCCGATCAAGGGCCTCGCACAGAATGTTTCGATACGCCGCAACGCCCAGGGCATGCCGCTGATCGAAAGCAACACCTTCCACGACGCGCTGTTCAGCCTCGGTTATGTGCACGCCAGTGACCGCATCACCCAGATGGTCACCCTGCGCCTGCTGGCCCAGGGCCGCCTGGCGGAGATGTCCGGGCCTGAGGTGCTGGATGTGGACCGTTTCATGCGTGCGGTCAATCTGAAAAAAAGCGCCGGCGAGCTGTATAACGCCTCGTCGCCGCGCCTCAAGCGCTTCTTCGAAGTGTATGCCCGTGGCGTCAACGCCTACCTGTTCCGCTACCGCGACAAGCTGCCGCCGGACCTGGCCCAGACCGGCTACAAGCCGGAATACTGGAAGCCGGAAGATTCGGCGCTGCTGTTCTGCCTGTTGAATTTCAGCGAGTCGGCCAACCTGCAGGAAGAGCTGGCGTCGTTGCTGCTGGCACAAAAAGTCGGTGCGGACAAACTCGCCTGGCTGACGCCGAGCGCGCCGGATGAGCCGATCCCTCTGGCCGAGGCCGAGAAACTCAAGGGCGTGAACCTCAGCCAGATCACCGGCCTGGCCGGGCTGGACACCGTCAGCCAGCAATTGAGCAGCCTCAACTCGCTGGGCGTTACCACGTCGAGTAACTGGGCCATCGGCCCGCAACGCAGCCGCAGCGGCAAAAGCCTGCTGGCAGGCGACCTCGCCGCCCAGCCGCAGGCGCCGTCACCGTGGAACTACGTGCAGATTCGCGCACCGAAATACCAGGCCGTCGGCGCCTCGATTGCCGGCCTGCCGACCCTGTTGTCCGGTTTCAACGGCAACGTGGCGTGGAGCATGAGCACGGTCAAGGGCGATACCCAGGACCTGTTCCTGGAAAAGGTCAAACGCCAGGGCAGCGCGTTGTACTACGAGAACAACGGAAAATGGCTGCCGGCAGCGGTACGTAACGAAACCTTCTTCGTCAAGGGCCAACGCTCGATTCGCGAAGTGGTATACGAAACCCGCCACGGCGCCCTGCTCAACAGCAGCCAGGCCCTGACCAGCGGCTTGGGCCTGGCCCTGCAAACCGCCGACTTCAAGGATGACAAGAGCCTCGACGCGTTCTTCGACCTCTCCCGCGCGCAAAACGCCGGCAAGGCCTCGGACGCAACCCGGAACATTCGCGCCATTGCCTTGAACATGATCTTCGCCGACGCCAGCAGCATTGGCTGGCAGGTCACCGGCCGCTTCCCCAACCGGCGCGAAGGCGAAGGCCTGCTGCCCTCGCCCGGCTGGGATACGCGCTTTGACTGGGACGGTTACGCCGACGCGATGCTGCACCCCTATGACCAGGACCCGGCTCAAGGCTGGATCGGCACCGCCAACCAGCGCACCGCGCCGCGTGGCTACGGCATGCAGTTGTCCAACTCCTGGGATGCACCGGAGCGCAGCGAGCGCCTGGCGCAACTGGCCAATGCCGGCAAGCACGACAGCCGCAGCATGATCGCCATGCAGTACGACCAGACCACCACTTTCGCCGCAAAGCTCAAGACCATGTTCCAGGCACCGGGCATGGCCCAACCGCTGAAACAGGCGATTGATGCGCTGCCAGCCGCCGAGCAGGCCAAGGCACGGGAAGCGCTGAAGCGCCTGATGGCGTTCGATGGGCGCCTGGTGTCCACCTCCGCAGACGCCGCGCTCTACGAGCTGTTCCTGCAGGAAAGCACCCGGCAGATCTTCCTTGACGAGCTGGGCCCGGAAAACAGCGCCAGCTGGAAAGCTTTTGTCAGCAACGCCAACCTGTCCTATGCCGCCCAGGCCGACCACCTGCTGGGCCGCGAAGACAGCCCGTTCTGGGACGACGTGCGCACCGCGCAAAAAGAAGACAAACCCGCCATCCTCGCCCGCAGCCTGGCCGCAGCGATCAGCGCCGGCGACAGCCAACTGGGCGCTGACCACAAGGCCTGGCAGTGGGGCAAGCTGCACAGCACCACCTGGAAAAACACCAGCGGCCAAGTGATTCGCGGCCCACTGGCGTCCGGTGGCGACCACAACACCTTGAACCCGGCGCCGTACAACTGGGGCCAGGACTTCAACACCACCCAGGTGCCGGCGCTGCGCATGATCGTCGACTTCGGCCAGCTGGAACCGATGATGGGCCAAGGTGGTATCGGCCAATCCGGCAACCCGGCGAGCCCGAACTACGCCAATGGCATCGACCCATCGCTCAAGGCGCAATACCTGAGCTTCCCGATGCAGCCGCAGAACTTCGAGAAGGTGTATGGCAAGGCCAGGTTGACCCTGACCCCAGGCAAGTGACCTGACTTCCACCTGACGAAACCGGATCCAGATGTGAGAGGGGCTTGCCCCTCCCACATTTGGCCCACATGCATTCAGATAGAACTTCTGCGCTCGCCCCCGCCTCATACCTGATAAGCCCATCGCCCCGGTCAGCCCATGGATCTTGTCATCGCCCGGCCCGAAGGCCTCTACTGCCCCGCCGGAGATTTCTACATCGATCCCTGGCGCCCGGTGGAACGCTCTGTCATCACCCACGCCCACGGCGACCACGCTCGCAGCGGCAACCAGCACTACCTGGCCGCCGCCCCCGGCGAAGGCATCCTGCGCTCGCGCCTGGGCCAGGACATCAACCTGCAAACCCTGGCCTATGGCGAACAACTCGTGCACCACGGCGTGACCCTGAGTTTTCACCCAGCCGGGCATGTACTCGGCTCGGCCCAGGTGCGCCTGGAATACCAAGGCGAAGTCTGGGTGGCTTCAGGCGACTACAAAGTGGAACCCGATGGCACCTGTGCGCCTTTCGAACCGGTGCGTTGCCACACCTTTATCACCGAATCCACCTTCGGCCTGCCGATCTACCGCTGGCAGCCCCAGGCGCAGATCTTTGCCGGGATCAACGACTGGTGGCAGGCCAATATCGCCGCCGGCAAAGCCAGCGTGTTGTTCTGTTATTCCTTCGGCAAAGCCCAGCGCATCCTGCATGGCATTGATGCCAGCATCGGCCCGATCCTCAGCCACGGTGCAGTCGAGCCCTTGAACCGGGTGTACCGCGAAGCCGGAATCTACATCCCCGAAACCCTCTACGCCGGAGATTTCAAAAAGACCGACCCGTTGCTGCGCCAGGCCCTGATCATCGCACCGCCGTCCGCTGGCGGTAGCAGTTGGATCAAGCGCTTTGGCGACTACAGCGATGCCTTTGCCAGCGGCTGGATGCGCCTGCGCGGTACCCGGCGGCGGCGCGGGGTGGACCGGGGGTTCGTGCTGTCGGACCACGCCGACTGGCCCGGGCTGCTGTGGGCCATCGAACAAACCGGCGCCGAACGGGTGATGGTCACCCACGGTTCTGTCGGCGTATTGGTACGCCACCTGCGGGAAAAAGGCCTGGATGCCCAGGGCTTCACCACTGAATACGGCGATGACGAAGAAGAGGCCACGGCATGAAAGCCTTCGCCGAGCTGTACGCCAACCTCGACGCCACCACCTCCAGCAATGCCAAGCTCGCAGCCCTGCAAACCTACTTCCTGCAAGCGCCGCCGGAAGACGCCGCATGGGCCGTGTATTTCCTGTCTGGCGGGCGCCCCCGGCAATTGGTGCCCACGCGCCTGCTGCGGGACATGGCCACCGAAGCGTCCGGCATCGAACCGTGGCTGTTCGAAGAAAGCTACCAGTCTGTAGGCGACCTGGCCGAGACGATTTCCCTGCTCCTGCCGGAATCCACCTACACCTCCGAGGACGGCCTGGCCGTATGGCTGGAAGAAAAACTCCTGCCGCTGCGTGGCCTGTCGCCCCTGGACCTGGCCGAACGGTTGCCGGCGTTATGGGCGCAACTGGACCAGCCAAGCCTGATGGTGTGCATCAAGTTGATCACCGGCAGCTTTCGCGTCGGCGTGTCTAAATTGCTGGTCACCCGCGCGCTCGCAGCCATGGCCGACCTCGACAGCAAGCGCGTGGCACAGCGGCTGGTGGGCTACACCGATTTATCCAACCGACCGACAGCCGAAGGCTACCTCAAGCTGATCGCCGCCGAATCATCCGACGAACATGCACAACGGGGCGGACAGCCCTATCCGTTTTTTCTCGCCCATGGGCTGGCGCAACCGGTGGAGCAATTCGACGCCTTGCTCGGCTCCCCCGCCGACTGGCAGGTGGAATGGAAGTGGGACGGCATTCGCGCGCAACTGGTCAAGCGCGAAGGCCGGCTGTGGATCTGGTCGCGGGGCGAAGAGCTGGTGACCGAACGCTTCCCCGAACTGCACAGCCTGGTCAGTGGGCTGCCCGATGGCACGGTGATCGATGGCGAGATCGTGGTCTGGAAGGACGCGGTGCAGCCCTTTGCCCTGCTGCAACAACGCATTGGCCGCAAGACCCTGAGCAAAAAGGTGCTCGACGATGCACCGGTCGCCGTCCTGGCCTATGACCTGCTGGAACATCAGGGCGACGACTGGCGCAACCACACCCAGGCTGAACGCCGTGCCCAACTGGAACAGGTGATTGCCCAGTGCAACCAACCTGTGCTGATGCCCTCGCCACTGCTGACGGGCGCCACATGGCAGGACCTGGCACAACAACGCGAAGCCTCCCGCAGCCTCGGCGTGGAGGGCATGATGCTCAAGGCACGCGACGGCCTGTACGGCGTGGGCCGAACCAAAGACATGGGCCTGTGGTGGAAGTGGAAAGTCGACCCCTTCAGTGTCGATGCGGTGTTGATCTATGCCCAACGCGGCCATGGCCGACGCGCCAGCCTCTACAGCGATTACACCTTTGCCGTTTGGGATGGCCCGCCCGGCAGCGAGCGAACCCTTGTGCCCTTCGCCAAGGCCTATTCGGGGCTGACCGACGAAGAGATGCGCAAGGTCGACGCCATCGTGCGCAAGACCACCGTGGAGAAGTTCGGCCCGGTCAGCAGCGTGACGCCAAGCATGGTGTTCGAGTTGGGGTTTGAAGGCATTGCCCTGTCCAAGCGGCATAAGAGCGGGATTGCGGTGCGCTTCCCACGGATGTTGCGTTGGCGGCAGGACAAGACGATAGAGGAGGCCGACAGCCTGGCCACCCTGCAAGATCTTCTGGCCTGACATAAATTCACCACCCCTCCCACATTTGAATGTCCTTATGACCTGAAATGGTGCGATCAATTTTCAACGCCCATTTTCGGGCATCTCCTACACTCATGACTCCCTTGTCCCACCTTTTAAAACGCTCATTCGGAACTATGGTGCAGAAATTGCTACTCGTGATCCGTCTGACACCGTTCAGTAACAGTCCTAAACGCGCCACAAGCGCTTATCTTGGTTTCCAGGGATTACATAATGAAAAAAGCATTGCTGACCCTTTCTGCACTGGCTCTGTGCATGGCCGCCGGTACCGCGCTGGCCAAGGAATACAAGGAACTGCGTTTTGGTGTCGATCCGTCCTACGCTCCGTTCGAATCCAAGGCAGCCGACGGCAGCCTGGTGGGCTTCGATATCGACCTGGGCAATGCGATCTGCGCCGAACTGAAAGTGAAGTGCAAGTGGGTCGAAAGTGACTTCGACGGGATGATTCCAGGCCTCAAAGCCAACAAGTTCGACGGTGTGATTTCGTCCATGACCGTGACCCCGGTGCGTGAGAAGGCCATCGACTTCTCCAGCGAACTGTTCTCCGGCCCGACTTCGCTGGTGTTCAAGAAAGGCGCGGGTTACTCGACGCCAGAGTCCCTCAAGGGCAAATCCGTGGGCTACGAGCAAGGCACCATCCAGGAAGCCTACGCCAAGGCCGTGTTGGATAAAGCCGGTGTAACCACCAAGGCCTACGCCAACCAGGACCAGGTTTATGCCGACCTGACTTCCGGTCGTCTCGACGCTTCGGTGCAGGACATGCTGCAAGCCGAACTGGGCTTCTTGAAGTCCCCGGCCGGTGTCGGCTACGAAGTCAGCGCCGCCATCGATGACCCATTGCTGCCATCGAAAACCGCCATCGGTATCAAAAAAGGTAACACTGAACTGAAGGCCCTTTTGGATAAAGGTATCAAAGCGTTACACGATGATGGCACCTACGCCACCATCCAGAAGAAACACTTCGGCGATCTGAACCTGTACAGCGGCAAATAATGCCTGGGGCGCCCCTTCTCTCAAGGGGCGCTTTTTTATCGCCATAGGTCCTGATTTATGTTCGAAGAACTGTTGCAAACCCTCGGGCTGAGCGCACTCAGCTTGAAGGGTTTCGGCCCGTTGTTGCTGCAAGGCACCTGGATGACCATCAAGTTGTCGGTGCTGTCCCTGGCCGTCAGCGTATTGCTGGGCCTGCTCGGCGCCAGCGCCAAGCTTTCCAGCCTGCCCTTCCTGCGCATCCCCGCCCAGCTCTACACCACACTGATTCGCGGTGTACCGGACCTGGTGCTGATGCTACTGATTTTCTACAGCCTGCAAACCTGGCTCACCAGCCTGACCGACTTCATGGAATGGGAATATATCGAGATCGACCCATTCAGCGCCGGGGTGATCACCCTGGGCTTTATCTACGGTGCTTATTTCACCGAGACGTTTCGCGGCGCGATCCTCGCCGTCCCCCGTGGCCAGCTGGAAGCCGCCACGGCCTATGGCCTCAAGCGCGGGCAACGCTTCCGCTTCGTGACCTTCCCGCAGATGATGCGCTTTGCCCTGCCGGGTATCGGCAACAACTGGATGGTGATGCTCAAGGCCACGGCCCTGGTGTCGATCATCGGCCTGGCGGACGTGGTCAAGGCCGCCCAGGATGCCGGCAAAAGCACCTACCAGCTGTTCTACTTCCTGGTGCTCGCCGCACTGATCTACCTGTTGATCACCAGCGCGTCCAACTTCGTCCTGCGTCGTCTTGAACGTCGCTACTCCGCAGGCTCACGGGAGGCGGTGCGATGATCGAACTCTTGCAGGAATACTGGCGCCCCTTCCTTTATAGCGACGGCCAGCACATCACCGGCCTGGCGATGACCATGTGGTTGCTCAGCGCCGCTCTGGTCATCGGCTTTGTGGTGTCGATCCCGCTGTCCATCGCCCGTGTATCGCGCAACCCGCTGGTACGCTGGCCGGTGCAGTTCTACACCTACCTGTTCCGTGGCACGCCGCTCTATATCCAGTTGCTGATCTGCTACACCGGCATCTACAGCATTGCCGCCGTGCGTGAACAACCGGTGCTGGATGCGTTCTTTCGCGATGCGATGAACTGCACGATCCTGGCCTTCGCGCTCAACACCTGCGCCTACACCACCGAGATTTTCGCCGGTTCCATCCGCAGCATGGCCCACGGCGAAGTCGAGGCCGCCAAGGCCTATGGCTTGAGCGGCTGGAAGCTGTACGCCTACGTGATCATGCCGTCGGCGTTGCGCCGCTCGTTGCCCTACTACAGCAACGAAGTGATCTTGATGCTGCACTCGACCACGGTAGCGTTTACCGCGACGATTCCAGACATCCTCAAGGTGGCGCGGGACGCCAACTCGGCCACGTTCATGACGTTCCAATCATTCGGCATCGCCGCGCTGATCTACCTGACCGTGACCTTTGCCCTGGTCGGTTTGTTTCGTCTGGCGGAGCGCCGCTGGCTGGCGTTTCTCGGGCCAAGCCATTAAGGAGCCTTCATGCGTCATCAGGTACACGATCTGATCGCGCCGGTGCCCGGCACGGCGCGGCAGATTCACAGTTTCCACTTCGGCCCCGAACACGCCGAAGGCAAGGTCTATATCCAGTCGTCGCTGCATGCCGATGAACTGCCGGGCATGCTGGTGGCCTGGCACTTGAAGGTGCGCCTGGCCGAGTTGGCCGCCGCCGGGCGCTTGCGCAGCGAAATCGTGCTGGTGCCCATCGCCAACCCGGTGGGCCTGGAACAGGTGTTGATGGATATCCCGCTGGGCCGCTACGAGTTGGAAAGCGGGCAGAACTTCAATCGCCTGTTTGTCGACCTCAGCGATACCGTCGGCGATCAGGTCGAGGGCTCGCTCGGCGATAACCCGCAAAAAAACGTCGAACTGATTCGCGCCGCGTTGAGCGCTGCCCTGGCCATGCAAATCGCGGAGACCCAGTTGCACTCCCAACGCCTGGTGTTGCAACGCCTGGCCTGCGACGCCGACATCGTGCTGGACCTGCATTGCGACTTCGAAGCCGTGGCGCACCTCTACACCACGCCCGAAGCCTGGCCGCAGGTGGAACCGCTGGCGCGCTATCTCGGCTCGGAGGCCAATTTGCTCGCCACCGACTCCGGCGGGCAGTCCTTCGATGAGTGTTTCACCCTGGTGTGGTGGCAGTTGCAGCAACGTTTCGGCACGCGCTTCCCGATCCCCATGGGCAGCTTTTCGGTGACCGTCGAGCTGCGCGGCCAGGGCGACGTCAACCATGGGTTGGCCGCCCTCGACTGCCAGGCAATCATCGACTACCTGATCCACTTCGGCGCGATTGCCGGTGACGCAGCGCCGCTGCCGGCACTGCCCTACCCCGCTACGCCCCTGGCCGGTGTCGAACCCGTGGCGACACCGGTGGGCGGCTTGCTGGTGTTCAGCGCCCTGCCCGGTGAATACCTGGAAGCCGGGCAACTGATCGCCGAAATCATCGACCCCATTACCGACCGCGTAACGCCCGTGCACTGCCAGAAGGCCGGACTGCTTTACGCCCGTTCGCTGCGCCGTATGGCCACTGCCGGGATGGTCATCGGCCATGTCGCAGGCACCGAGGCCTACCGCAGCGGCTATCTACTTTCGCCTTGAGGATGCACGCCCCATGTACAAATTGACCGTTGAAGGCCTGCATAAAAGCTATGGCGACAATGAGGTGCTCAAAGGTGTCTCGCTCAAGGCCAAGACCGGTGATGTGATCAGCCTGATCGGCGCCAGCGGCTCGGGCAAAAGCACCTTTTTGCGCTGTATCAACTTCCTGGAAACCCCCAACGACGGCGCCATGACCCTCGACGGCCAGCCGATCCGCATGGTCAGCGACCGCCATGGCATGCGCGTGGCCGACGATGCCGAACTGCAGCGCCTGCGCACGCGGCTGGCGATGGTGTTCCAGCATTTCAACCTGTGGAGCCATATGAGCGTGCTGGAAAACATCACCATGGCCCCGCGCCGGGTGCTGGGTTGCAGCAAGAAGGACGCCGAAGACCGCGCCCGTCGCTACCTGGACAAGGTGGGTTTACCGGGACGGGTAGCGGACCAATACCCGGCGTTCCTGTCCGGTGGCCAGCAGCAACGGGTGGCCATCGCCCGCGCCCTGGCCATGGAGCCGGAAGTGATGCTGTTCGACGAACCCACCTCGGCCCTCGACCCGGAACTGGTGGGTGAAGTGTTGAAGGTGATCCAAGGCCTGGCCGAGGAAGGCCGCACCATGATCATGGTGACCCACGAAATGAGCTTTGCGCGCAAGGTGTCCAGCCAGGTGCTGTTCCTGCACAAGGGCCTGGTGGAAGAGCAAGGCGCGCCAGAGGATGTGCTGGGCAATCCCAAGAGCGAGCGCCTGCAACAGTTCCTGAGCGGCAATTTGAAGTAAACCTTTGCGACGCCTGGAGGGTCTGTGGAATAGACCCTCCAGAGCGTTCGCTGCCGCATGGCAAAACCCCTCGACTTCGCCAAAACGTGGTTTGCCGCCAAAGGCTGGAAGCCGTTCGCCTTCCAGAAAGACGTATGGACGGCGGTCAAGGACGGCCAGTCGGGCTTGCTGCACGCCAGCACCGGCGCCGGCAAAACCTACGCCCTGTGGTTTGCCGCCCTCAATCGTTTCGCCACAACCCGCCCGCCGGCCTCCGGTAAACGTAAACCACCGGCAGAGCCGCTCACCGTTCTGTGGATCACGCCCATGCGTGCGTTGGCCGCCGACACCGCACGCGCCCTCGAAGCGCCGCTCGAGGCCTTGCAGATTCCCTGGAGCGTCGGCCTGCGCACCGGCGACACCAGCAGCAGCGAACGCGCCCGGCAAACCCGACGCCAGCCCACCGCGCTGGTCACCACCCCGGAAAGCCTGACCCTGATGCTCGCCCGCGCCGACAGCGAAACGAGCCTGGCGCACCTGCGCATGGTGGTGGTGGATGAATGGCATGAGCTGATCGGCAACAAGCGCGGCGTGCAGTTGCAACTGGCGTTGGCGCGGCTGCGGCGCTGGCACCCCGAACTGATGGTGTGGGGCATTTCGGCCACCCTCGGTAACCAGTCCCACGCCTTGGAAGTGCTGATCCCACAAGGGGACGGGATTAATGTACAGGGGCAAACGACCAAGCAGTTGCACGTCGACACCTTGCTGCCGCCCATCGCCGAGCGGTTTCCGTGGGCCGGGCATATCGGCTTGAAGATGCTGCCGCAGGTGGTCGCCGAAGTCGACGCCAGCAGCAGTTGCCTGGTGTTTACCAACACGCGGGCGCAGTCGGAAATCTGGTATCAGGCGTTGCTGGAGACGCGGCCCGATTGGGCGGGGGTGATTGCCCTGCACCATGGCTCGCTGTCCCGCGAGACCCGCGACTGGGTGGAGCGGGCGTTGAAAGACGGTCAGCTCAAGGCAGTGGTGTGCACATCCAGCCTGGACCTGGGGGTGGATTTTTTGCCGGTGGAGCGCGTGCTGCAAATCGGCTCGGCCAAAGGCGTGGCGCGACTGATGCAACGCGCCGGGCGCTCGGGTCATGCACCCGGACGGCCGTCGCGGGTGACCCTGGTGCCGACCCACAGCCTGGAACTGGTGGAAGCCGCTGCGGCCCAGGACGCCATTGCAGAGCGGCGTATCGAAGCCCGCGAATCGCCCCACAAGCCGTTGGATGTGCTCGTACAACATTTGGTGAGCATGGCCCTCGGCGGTGGCTTTACGCCGCAGGCATTGCTGGCTGAGGTCCGTGGCGCCTGGGCCTATCGGGACCTCAAAGAGGCCGATTGGGCCTGGGCCCTGGGCTTTGTACGGCATGGCGGCTTATCGCTGACCGCTTACCCGGATTACCGCCGCGTGGAGCCGGACGAGCATGGCATCTGGCGTGTGCCCGATGCCCGGCTTGCGCGCCGCCATCGCATGAGCGTGGGTACCATTGTCAGCGACGCCAGCATCCAGCTGAAATTCTGGAGCAAGGGCGGCGGCGGCAAGAACCTGGGCAGTGTTGAAGAAGGCTTTATTGCACGGCTCAAGCCGGGTGATGGTTTCTTGTTTGCCGGCCGCCTGCTGGAATTGGTGCGAGTGGAAAACATGACCGCCTATGTGCGCCGCAGCAGCGCCAAAAAAGCCGCGGTACCGCGCTGGAATGGCGGGCGCATGCCCCTTTCCAATGAGCTGGCCCAAGCCGTGGTGGAGCGCTTCGATGCGGCGGCGCACGGGCTCTACGAGGGCCCGGAAATGCAGGCGGTGCAACCGCTGCTGCAGACGCAGTTGCGCTGGTCCGGCTTGCCGACGCGCGCACACTTGCTGGCCGAAGCCTTGAAATCGCGGGAGGGCTGGCACCTGTTCCTCTACCCGTTTGCCGGCCGCCAGGTGCACCTGGGGCTGGCGAGCCTGTTGGCGTGGCGGGTCAGCCAGCAGCAGCCTGTGACATTCTCGATTGCCGTCAACGACTACGGCTTGGAGTTGCTCAGCGCCACCGAGGTGGATTGGCCACGCTTACTGAATGAGGCGCTATTGAGCCCGAAGCAGTTGTTGGCAGACGTGGCAGCCAGCCTGAACGCCGGAGAACTGGCCCTGCGCCGCTTTCGCGAGATTGCGCGTATCGCCGGGCTGGTGTTTGCCGGTTACCCCGGCGCGCCGAAAAGCACGCGCCAAGTGCAAGCTTCCAGCGGGCTGTTCTTTGAGGTGTTCAAGCAATATGACCCGCAGAACCTGTTGCTGGCCCAGGCGGGTGAAGAAGTCCTGCGCGATGAGTTGGATATTCGTCGGCTGGAAGAGACCTTGCTTCGCCTCTCGGCGCTGACACTGGACTTACATGTAATTGAACGTCCTACACCCCTGGCCTTCCCGCTGCTGGTAGAACGGATGCGCGAAAGCATGAGTTCGGAAAAACTCTCGGAGCGCATTGCGCGGATGGTCAAGGACTTGGAAAAAGTCGCCGATAACGGCAAACGCTGATGGTGTGCTCAGTCACGCTGGAGGGCGAAGAATTGTGGCTGTTGGCGGATAAGGCGCTCTACTGGCCGGGGCGCGAGTGCCTGCTGATCGCCGATGCACACTTTGGCAAGGCATCGGCCTACCGCAGCCTGGGCCAGCCGGTACCGCAAGGCACCACCACCGAGAACCTGCAGCGCCTGGATCGGCTGTTGGCGGCCGTGCCGTGCGCCCAGGTGATCTTTCTCGGCGACTTCCTGCACGGGCCCGGCTCCCACGCCAGCGGCACCCTCAGCGCCTTGAGGGCCTGGCGAGCACGTCATTGCGACCTGTCGATGACCTTGATTCGCGGTAATCACGATGAACGCGCGGGCGACCCACCGGCTGACTTGAGGATCGACGTGGTGCCGGAGCCACTGCTGATGGGGCCTTTCGCCCTGCAACACGAACCGCACGCCCATGCCAGCCACCATGTGCTGGCGGGGCATGTGCACCCGGTGTATCGCTTGCGCGGCAAGGGCCGGCAGAGCCTGCGCCTGCCGTGCTTTCAGTTCGGCACGCGCGTCAGCCTGCTACCGGCGTTTGGGGCGTTTACCGGGGGGTATGCAGTCGATCAGGACAATGACCACCGAATCTTTGTCATCGGCGATCACCAGGTGTGGCAGATTCGCTGACCCGCCTTCCGTGCCTCAGGCGACCGGCGCGGGAGGCGGTTCATCCGGAAGGGTTGGCTCACCGGGCTCGGTGGGCTGCTGGGGCCAGTCTTCATCAGGTTGGCCGGGGATACCGCCCGCATAGGCGGGGTCGGCCATCAGGGACCAGGCCAGAACGCCAATCTGGTTGGGTTCAAGCCGGGCAAGTTCTGCGCTGATTCGCGGGTCAATCTTCATAAGGCACTCCTCAAGCGTGGCTCGGCGCGTTTCGCACGCACCGAGGCAGTACACCCAATAGAGTCACTTTCTGCGGACTAATTCCCTTTACGCGTAGGACCTTTCGATCAAGCGCGTGGCAAGGTGACGCCGCGCTGGCCCTGGTACTTGCCGGCCCGGTCTTTGTAGGACACTTCACAGGCCTCGTCAGACTGCAGGAACAGCATCTGCGCCACGCCTTCGTTGGCGTAGATCTTCGCAGGCAGGGTGGTGGTGTTGGAGAACTCCAGGGTCACGTGACCTTCCCACTCAGGCTCAAGCGGCGTCACGTTGACGATAATGCCGCAGCGCGCGTAGGTGCTTTTACCCAGGCAAATGGTCAGCACATCGCGGGGGATACGGAAGAACTCCACGGTGCGTGCCAGGGCAAAGGAGTTTGGCGGGATAATGCACACGTCGCTTTTCACGTCGACGAAGCTCTTTTCGTCAAAGTTCTTCGGATCGACGATCGCCGAGTTGATGTTGGTGAACACCTTGAACTCATCGGCGCAACGCACATCGTAGCCGTAGCTGGAAACGCCGTACGAGATCACGCGGTCATCGCCTTCGCCACGAATCTGGCGCTCAACGAAGGGCTCGATCATGCCGTGCTCTTGCGCCATGCGGCGAATCCACTTGTCCGATTTGATGCTCATGGCGGGTGTCCTGAATAGCGAGGTGGAAAAAATCTGTGTGGCATCTTACCGGGGCCGGCGTTGGGGTTCAAAGGGCGTGGATCTTTTCTTGATGAATGTGCCGGCAGCTATAAGGTTCAGCCAGCGGGGCCGGGCCCCGTATTGCCGCAACCGGCGCCTGTAAATACCACCGCCAGTCACGAAAATAGAGAAACCTTCGGAAATACCATTGGCACGTCCCGGAAAAAGGGTTAAGGTGGCGCCACTGTGCTGCTTGTGTCACTGAGAATCTCTACACGATATGTTGAATTTCGATCCAACCATCTCCAAGAATTTTTCCTGCTCTTTGCACTCAGTCTCGGCCAGGGCTTTTCCTGAGTCGCAGTTAACTTTGTCCAAGGAGATACACCATGTCTAATCGCCAAACTGGTACCGTTAAGTGGTTCAACGATGAAAAAGGCTTCGGCTTCATCACTCCACAATCCGGTGACGACCTGTTCGTTCACTTCAAAGCTATCCAATCCGACGGCTTCAAAAGCCTGAAAGAAGGCCAACAGGTTTCTTTCATCGCTACCCGCGGTCAGAAAGGCATGCAAGCTGAAGAAGTTCAAGTTATCTAACTTGTACTGACTTAGTCGAAAAGACCCCGCCCTTAAAAGCGGGGTTTTTTTATGCCTGGAATTTGGTATTAACACCCACTTGATACCTGACATAAAAAATGTGGGAGGTGGCCTGCTCCCGATGGCGGCGTAGCAGTCGATACATGCATTGACTGACACACTGCTATCGGGGGCAAGCCCCCTCCCACATTCAAGCATTCAAGCTGTGTCGTTATTGAAACAACGACTCACTCGACAGGCCATTTTTCTCCAGAATCTCGCGCAGGCGCTTGAGCCCTTCCACCTGGATTTGCCGCACCCGCTCACGGGTCAGGCCGATCTCCAGGCCTACGTCCTCCAGCGTGCTGCTCTCATGCCCACGCAGGCCAAAGCGGCGAATCACCACCTCACGCTGCTTGTCAGTGAGTTCCGACAGCCACTGGTCAATGCTTTGGGAAAGATCAACGTCCTGCAGCAGCTCGCAAGGATCCGTAGGACGATCATCCGTCAGGGTGTCCAGCAGGGTTTTATCCGAGTCCGGACCCAGCGAGACGTCGACCGAAGACACCCGCTCGTTAAGACCAAGCATGCGCTTGACCTCCCCTACCGGTTTTTCCAGCAAGTTGGCGATTTCTTCGGGCGAGGGTTCATGATCGAGTTTTTGAGTGAGCTCGCGCGCTGCCCGCAGGTAGACGTTGAGCTCCTTGACCACATGGATCGGTAACCGGATCGTGCGGGTCTGATTCATGATCGCCCGTTCGATGGTCTGGCGAATCCACCAGGTAGCATAGGTCGAGAAGCGAAAGCCCCGCTCAGGGTCGAACTTCTCCACCGCCCGGATCAAGCCCAGGTTGCCCTCCTCGATCAGGTCCAACAAGGACAGCCCACGATTGACGTAGCGTCGGGCGATTTTCACCACCAGGCGCAGGTTGCTTTCAATCATGCGCTTGCGCCCAGCCGGATCACCCTTTTGCGATAAGCGCGCAAAATGGACTTCTTCTTCAGGGGTAAGCAAAGGGGAAAAGCCGATCTCATTGAGGTACAACTGGGTCGCATCGAGCGCCCGCGTGTAATCAATGTATTTGTGTTGCTTTAACGCGGTGGAGTTCTTGGATTTGGTGCGAACTGAAGGTACAGCAGGTCCCTCATTCGACATCGATTCCGTAGCGATACCGGTCTCCATAAGGAGAACCTCATCGTCGATGTCAAACTCCGGCGCTTCTTTACTGAGAGCCATTGTTATAGTCCTTTGGTGAGTTCGACCTCAAGCTCAAGCGACGCCTTTATCCTTGGCAACGCTGGAGCCTGTTCCTTCTACGCGAGGAACAGGCTGTGCAACACATCAACGACGGGGTAGGAATTGCAGCGGATCTACAGGCTTCCCTTGACGGCGAATCTCAAAGTGCAGTTTCACCCGGTCTGTACCAGTTGACCCCATTTCGGCAATTGTCTGTCCGACTTTGACTTGCTGCCCCTCCCGAACCAACAGCCTACGGTTGTGGCCGTAAGCACTGACGTAGGTATCGCTGTGTTTGATGATGACCAGTTCGCCGTAGCCCCGCAAACCACTCCCGGCGTACACCACCGTCCCATCAGACGCAGCTAAAACAGGCTGTCCCAAATCCCCGGCAATATCAATGCCTTTATTCAAACTGCCGTTTGAAGAGAATTTCCCAATTAACACTCCATTTGAGGGCCATCCCCAACCGGTCGGCGCAGGCCCTGCAGGGGGCGACGGCGCGGGTGCCGGCTTGTTCGCAACACTCGGCGAAGCGGTACCGGCAGGCCGGGTGATGATGGTGGTTTTGCTCGAAGACGACGGCGAAGATCCGGTGCGTGTCACAACTGCCGTAGGGGTAGAACCGGTGCGACCGTCAAAGCGAATCGTCTGACCCGGATGTATCGTGTAAGGCACGGGAATATTGTTACGGGCTGCGAGCGCCTTGTAGTCCCAGCCATATCGGAAGGCGATCGAGAACAGCGTGTCGCCCTTGCGCACCACATATTGCCCGGTCGTTACCGTCGGCTTTTGCGGCGCGGCGTTATTGCGGTCAACGACCCGCGCACCGCTGCTTGGCGAGCTGGAGCACCCTACCAGAAGGGAACCAAAGACAAGGCCAAGCACCAGTCGCTGAAAACTTGTTTTACTCATACGCTGCGCAAGACCTGTGAGACTCACCCGCCGCTCCCTTTGTGGTGGCTGAACATGAACGCCTGTATCAGGCTTGAAATATGACGCAAGTATAACTGGGCATTGAAGTTTTACCGTCACGCGACTGAAACGAATCATTCAGTGCGTTGAATCGATCTGCCCATCATGTTGATTTGATAGACCCCGCCGTAAGACACATCCTCACCGACAGAATTCACTGCCAGCGTGAAATGATCAGGCCAGCGGGCCGTTGAGTAACGGAACAAATCGTACGGCCCCCAATACATGTCGGGAAAAGCCATTCTCTTCACGGACAATAAGCATCAATTGTTGCACTTCACCGGCCCCCACCGGGATGACCAGGCGCCCGCCCGGGGCCAGTTGGTCGAGCAACGCTTGCGGAACATCAGTGGCCACGGCGGTGACGATAATCCCGTTGTACGGCGCCAGTGCCGGCCACCCTTCCCAACCATCGCCCCAGCGGAATACCACGTTGCGCAGGTTCAGCTCCACCAGGCGTTCCTTGGCGCGATCCTGCAGCACCTTGATGCGCTCCACCGAGAATACCCGCTCCACCAGTTGCGACAGCACGGCCGTCTGGTAGCCGGAACCGGTGCCGATCTCCAGCACCTTGTCCAACGGCCCCGCCGCCAGCAGCAACTCACTCATGCGCGCAACCATATAAGGCTGGGAGATGGTCTGGTTATGGCCGATGGGCAATGCCGTGTCTTCATAGGCACGATGGGCCAAGGCTTCATCGACAAAGAGGTGCCGAGGCGTACGCCGGATCACTTCCAACACCTGGGCGTTGGAAAGCCCCTCTTCGTACAGGCGCTGGATCAAACGCTCACGGGTACGCTGGGAGGTCATCCCGATGCCCCGGCGCAGCAGGTCGTCTTGTTCACGAGCCATCAGCGCAGCCCCTCCAGCCAGCCATCGAGACTACTGAAGGCATCACTGAAGGTGCGATCAAGTTGCAACGGGGTAATCGACACATAGCCTTGCATCACCGCGTGAAAGTCCGTGCCTGGGCCACCGTCTTCGGCATCGCCCGCTGCCGCGATCCAATAGCCTTCCTTGCCACGCGGGTCGACCACCTTCAACGGTGCTGCCGCACGGGCGCGATGGCCCAGGCGCGTAAGCTGGATGCCGCGAATATGGTCGAGGGGCAAATTGGGAATGTTGACGTTGAGCACCGTGCGCGGCGGCAGGTCCAGGGAGCCATGGGCCTCCACCAGCTTGCGTGCGAAATAGGCGGCGGTGGGCAGGTTGTCCAGTTGGCGCGATGCCAACGAAAATGCAAACGAGGTCCGGCCAAGGAAGCGCCCTTCAAGCGCCGCCGCCACGGTACCGGAATACAGCACGTCGTCGCCCAGGTTGGCTCCGAGGTTGATACCCGACACCACCAGGTCCGGCTCGTGATCCAACAGGCTGTTGATCGCCAGGTGCACGCAGTCGGTGGGGGTGCCGTTCACACTGATAAAGCCATTGGCCAGAACCTGCGGGTGCAGCGGACGGTCGAGCGTCAGCGAACTGCTGGCGCCGCTCTTGTCCTGGTCGGGGGCAACCACCACGCACTCGGCGTAACCTTCCAGCGCACCATAGAGCGCGGCAAGACCGGGTGCGGTGGCACCGTCATCGTTTGATATCAGAATACGCATGGGCTGTCCGTCTGCCCCACCGGCACCAGATCAACAAGCTCGCGCACCAAGACAGTGGCGAAGCATCCGGCCGGCAGGACGAATTCCAATTGCAGAATGTCAGGCCCGAGATAATGCCACGTCAACCCGCCAATGGGCAGTCGCAGAATGCGACGTTCCTGGCTCATGCCGGCTTTCACCAGCCAATCACGCAGGTCGGCTTCACCGGCGGCAACCGCCTGTTCCAACTCAAACGTGGCGCCCGTCGCCGGAGAATCACCCTCGCCCCACTGCGGGCCGGTGGGGTGAAGGTCCAGGATCGCCAGGCGCGGGTCGCTGCACTCAGCCTCCCCCGCCGGAAAAAAGCTGCGGCTGTCGGTGAACGCCAACAGATCGCCCACTTGCGCGCGCTGCCAGGAACCGTCGGCGACGCGCGCCGCCAGCACTTTGTTGAACAGGAAGCTACGCGCGGTGGACAACAACCGCGAACGCACATTGCGCTGCTCCGGGAGAGCCTTGCGCGCCGCCCATTCCCGCGCGTCGACGACATTGCCACCGTTGTGGCCAAAACGCTGGGTGCCGAAATAGTTGGGAATGCCGTACTGGGCAATCAATTTCAGCCGCGCGTCGATGGCGGCGGTATCACCGGCCAATTGGGTCAGGCGCAAGGTAAAGCCGTTGGCCGAGTGCGCGCCACGCTGCAGCTTGCGCTTGTGGCGGGCGGTTTTCAGGATATTGAGGGTGTCGTTTTCCGCACCGCTCATGTCCGGATCGGCCTTGCCCGGCAGTTGTACGCTGAACCACTGGCGGGTCAACGCCTGGCGATCCTTGAGCCCGGCATAGCTGACGGTGCGCAACGGCACGCCAGCCGCCTTAGCGATACGCCGCGCGGCTTCCTCAGTATTGAGCCCGCGTTTCTCAACCCACAACCACAGGTGCTCGCCTTCGCCGCTGAGCGGAATTTCGAGCACCTCGTCGACCTGGAAATCTTCAGCCGTGGCCTTCAGAACCGCGCTGCCCAGGGCCTCGCCATAGGCACGCGGGCCTAGCAGTTGCAGGTCGTTCATGCGCGCAGCAACAAGGCGACGGAGTGCACCGCGATGCCCTCTTCACGACCGGTGAACCCGAGCTTTTCGGTGGTGGTGGCTTTCACGTTGACTTGATCCAATTCAATTTGCAGGTCTGCGGCAATCAGTGCACGCATGGATTCGATATGCGGGGCCATTTTCGGCGCCTGGGCCACGATGGTGTTATCGACGTTACCGACCTTCCAGCCCTTGGCGTGGATCAGGCCGACCACATGGCGCAGCAAGGCACGGCTGTCCGCGCCCTTGAAGGTGGGATCGGTATCCGGAAAGTGCTTGCCGATATCGCCCAGCGCCGCCGCGCCGAGCAAGGCATCGCTCAAGGCATGCAATACAACGTCGCCGTCGGAATGAGCCAGCAACCCATGGTGGTGCGCAATGCGCACGCCGCCCAGGGTGATGAAATCGCCTTCAGCGAAACGGTGCACATCGTAGCCGTGGCCAATACGCATAAAAAAACGCCCCGATTTAATTCAGGGCGTGATTCTACCTACTTTTGCCTCACATTAACCGAGCAAAGCACGACCATGATGTCGCAAATGGTCTTCGATGAAGCTGGCGATAAAGAAGTAGCTGTGGTCGTAGCCAGGCTGCAGGCGCAGTTCCAGTGGATGGTTCGCCGCCTTGGCCGCTTGCGCCAAGGCTTCGGGCTTGAGCTGCACCGCGAGGAAATCGTCGCGGTCGCCCTGATCCACCAGCAGTGGCAGCTTTTCCGAGGCTTCGCCGATCAGCACACAGGCATCCCATTCGCGCCATTTCGAGCGTTCTTCTCCCAGATAACGGGAGAAGGCTTTCTGGCCCCACGGGCAATCCATCGGGTTGTTGATCGGCGAAAACGCCGACACCGACAGGTAACGCCCGGGGTTGCGCAAGGCACACACCAACGCACCGTGGCCGCCCATGGAGTGGCCACTGATGCCGCGTTTGTCCGAAGCCGGGAAATGCGCTTCAACCAATGCCGGCAATTCCTGCACCACGTAGTCATGCATCCGATAGTGCTTGGCCCACGGCTCCTGCGTGGCATTCAGGTAAAACCCTGCGCCCAGGCCGAAATCCCAGGCGTTATCCGGGTCGCCCGGTACACCTGGCCCACGCGGGCTGGTGTCCGGCGCCACGATGATCAACCCCAGTTCCGCAGCCATGCGCTGGGCACCGGCTTTCTGCATGAAGTTCTCATCGGTGCAGGTCAGGCCGGACAGCCAGTACAGCACCGGCAGCTTGCCACCCTGCTCCGCTTGCGGCGGCAGGTAGACGGCAAAGGTCATGTCGCAGCCGAGCACATCCGAGTGATGCTTGTAGCGTTTATGCCAGCCGCCGAAGCTCTTCTGGCACGACAGGTTTTCCAGACTCATGGCCGACCTCAGAAGTGGATGACGGTACGAATGCTCTTGCCTTCATGCATCAGGTCAAACGCTTTGTTGATGTCTTCCAGGCCCATCGTGTGTGTGATGAACGTGTCCAGCGGAATCTCGCCGGTCTGGGCCATTTCCACGTAGCTTGGCAATTCAGTACGGCCGCGTACGCCACCGAACGCCGAGCCACGCCAGACGCGACCGGTCACCAGTTGGAATGGACGCGTGGAGATTTCCTGGCCAGCACCGGCAACGCCGATGATCACCGACTCGCCCCAACCCTTGTGGCAGCACTCGAGCGCGGCACGCATCAGTTGCACGTTGCCGATGCACTCGAAGGAAAAGTCCACGCCGCCATCAGTCAAATCGACAATCACGTCCTGAATCGGGCGGTCATAGTCTTTCGGATTGATGCAGTCGGTGGCGCCCAGTTGCTTGGCGATCTCGAACTTGGCCGGGTTGATGTCAATCGCAATGATACGGCCGGCCTTGGCCTTGACCGCACCAATCACGGCTGACAGGCCGATACCGCCGAGACCGAAGATGGCCACGGTGTCGCCCGGCTTGACCTTGGCGGTATTGATCACCGCACCGATGCCGGTGGTGACGCCGCAGCCAAGCAGGCAGACCTTCTCCAGCGGTGCTTCTTTAGGAATCTTGGCGACGGAAATTTCCGGCAGCACGGTGTACTCGGAGAACGTCGAGGTGCCCATGTAGTGGAAAATCGGCTGACCCTTGTAGGAGAAACGCGTGGTGCCATCCGGCATCAGGCCTTTGCCTTGGGTGGAACGAATGGCCTGGCACAGGTTGGTCTTACCCGACAGGCAGAATTTGCACTTGCCACATTCCGGGGTGTACAGCGGGATCACATGGTCGCCGACCGCCACCGAAGTCACGCCTTCGCCGATGGCTTCGACCACCGCACCGCCTTCATGGCCAAGGATGGACGGGAAGATGCCTTCCGGGTCAGCGCCGGAAAGGGTGTAGGCGTCAGTGTGGCAAACCCCGGAGGCGACCACACGCAACAGCACTTCGCCCGCCTTGGGCATGGCCACATCGACTTCCACGATCTCGAGGGGTTTCTTGGCTTCAAAGGCAACGGCAGCGCGGGACTTGATCATCCAGGTTTCTCCAGGGAGTTAAAAACTGATGGAGAGAGTGTAAAACATGCCTCCATGATTAATAATCCAGGCAAAAGCAAAACTTTATTGCTGTACAGGGACAATCAACATGCTGGAGAACCGCTGGGAAGGCATCGATGAATTCGTTGCCGTCGCCGAATGCAGCCAATTTACGGCGGCTGCCGAGCGGCTGGGTGTGTCTTCGTCCCACATCAGCCGCCAGGTGGCACGCCTGGAAGAGCGCCTGCAAACACGGTTGCTGTATCGCAGTACCCGGAAGGTGACCCTGACTGAAGCGGGTCAGACATTTCTGCAACATTGCCAGCGCTTACAGGATGGCCGCGAAGAAGCCCTGCGCGCCGTGGGTGACCTCACCAGCGAACCGAAAGGGATGTTGCGCATGACCTGCGCGGTGGCTTATGGCGAGCGTTTCATCGTGCCACTGGTGACGCGGTTCATGGGCCTGTACCCGCAATTGCGGGTGGATATCGAACTGAGCAACCGCCAACTGGATCTGGTGCACGAAGGCCTCGACCTGGCGATTCGCCTGGGACGCTTGCAGGATTCGCGCATGGTCGCCAGCCGCCTCGCACCCCGACGCATGTACCTGTGCGCGTCGCCGTCCTACCTGGCCCGGTACGGACGCCCACACAGCTTGTCGGAATTGAGTCGGCATAACTGCCTGATCGGCAGCTCGGACATTTGGCAATTGGCCCAGGACGGGCGGGAATTTTCCCAACGGGTACAGGGCAACTGGCGCTGCAACAGTGGGCAAGCGGTTTTGGATGCGGCGCTGCAAGGGGTGGGGCTGTGCCAACTGCCCGACTATTACGTGCTGGAGCACCTGCACAGCGGCGCATTGGTGTCGCTGCTGGAGGCGCATCAGCCGCCGAATACGGCGGTGTGGGCGCTGTATCCGCAACAACGGCACTTGTCGCCGAAGGTCAGGAAGTTGGTGGATTTCTTGAAAGAGGGGTTGGCCGAGCGGCCGGAGTACGGCGGTTGAGTATTGGGTGTCTAAGCGGGCCTCATCGCGGGCAAGCCCGGCTCCCACATTTGACCGAGCTGTCTGGAGAGAAGGTGATCGAATGTGGGAGCTGGCTTGCCTGCGATGAAGTCGACCTGGTGCAACTGACTACCGTCGATTGGCCCACCGCAACCGCAGCCACTCCAGGTCTTCCGGCCGGGTCACCTTGATATTGTCCGACCGCCCTTCGATCAAACGCGGCGCCTGCCCGGACCATTCCATGGCTGAGGCTTCATCGGTGATCAGCGCATCGGCCACCAGGCTGTCAGCCAACGCGCGATGCAAGGCCCCCAGGCGGAACATCTGCGGCGTGTAGGCCTGCCAGATCAAGCTGCGGTCGACGGTTTCCACCACCCGGCCCTGCTTGTCGACGCGTTTGAGGGTGTCGCGGGCCGGCACAGCCAGCAGGCCGCCTACCGGATCGTCCGCCAACTCGGCCAGCAACTTGTCGAGGTCATCACGGCTCAGGTTAGGCCGCGCCGCATCATGCACCAACACCCAATCGTCATCGCTGGCGCCCAGGGCATTGAGCTGCAGCAGGGCATTGAGCACCGAGCCCGAGCGCTCCGAACCACCGTCCGCACGTTGGATACGAGGGTCCGCGGCACACGCCAGGCTGGGCCAATACGGATCATCAGCAGCAAGACTGACCACCAACCCCTTGAGGCTGGGATGGTCGAGAAAACAGCCAAGGCTGTGTTCGAGAATAGTACGTCCGCCCAACTGCAAGTATTGCTTGGGACGGTCCGCAGCCATACGGGCACCGACGCCCGCGGCAGGTATCACGGCCCAGAAGGCCGGCAAACGGTGGCTCATTGGGCCAACTGGTAGAGGGTTTCGCCCTCCTTGACCATGCCCAACTCATGACGAGCCCGCTCTTCAACGGTCTCGGTACCTTTTTTCAGCTCAAGCACTTCGGCATAGAGGACGCGGTTGCGCTCCAGCAGGCGTTCGTTCTCGGCGTGCTGGTCGGCAATTTGCTGGGTCAGGTCTTTTACTTGCGCAAAGCTGCCATTACCTACCCATAGGCGGTATTGCAGGCCAGCCAGCAACAAGAGCAAGACGAGGAACAACCAATTGGGACTGCGCATCGAATATCGGGTATCCAGTGAAAAAACACGCCATGCAAAACTTTTACAGCAACTGATAGCACGAAGCCTGGAAGAACCAGGCTTGTGCTTGATAGCCATCAGATTAACGCCGAAATGTTCACTATCGTGAATTTTCCGACGCAATCTGCCGACTTTTTACCATCTACCGATCAGCCGCGAAACTCGCCGCGACCGTTGTACTTGGCTTTGCCGGCCAGTTGCTCTTCGATACGCAGCAATTGGTTGTACTTGGACACACGGTCAGAGCGGCACAGGGAGCCGGTCTTGATCTGGCCCGCCGAAGTGCCCACGGCCAGGTCGGCGATGGTCGAGTCTTCGGTTTCGCCGGAGCGGTGCGAGATCACAGCGGTGTAGCCCGCAGCCTTGGCCATCTGGATGGCTTCCAGGGTTTCGGTCAGGGTACCGATCTGGTTGAACTTGATCAGGATCGAGTTGGCGATCTTTTTGTCGATGCCTTCTTTCAGGATCTTGGTGTTGGTCACGAACAGGTCGTCACCCACCAACTGGACTTTTTCGCCGATCTTGTCGGTGAGGATTTTCCAGCCATCCCAGTCGGACTCGTCCAGGCCGTCTTCGATCGAGATGATCGGGTAGCGCTGGGTCAGGCCCTTCAGGTAGTCGGCAAAGCCTTCGGAGTTGAACACCTGGCCTTCGCCGGACAGGTTGTATTTGCCATCTTCGTAGAATTCGCTGGCGGCGCAGTCCAGGGCCAGGGTCACGTCGGTGCCCAGCGTGTAGCCGGCGTTGGCCACGGCTTCGGAGATCACTTTCAGTGCATCTTCGTTGGACGCCAGGTTCGGTGCGAAACCACCTTCGTCACCTACGGCAGTGCTCAGGCCACGGGCTTTCAGTACGGCTTTGAGGTGATGGAAAATCTCGGTGCCCATGCGCAGGCCTTCGGAGAAGGTCTTGGCGCCGACCGGCTGCACCATGAATTCCTGGATGTCGACGTTGTTATCGGCATGCTCGCCACCGTTGATGATGTTCATCATCGGAACCGGCATCGAGTAGACACCCGGGGTACCGTTCAGGTTGGCGATGTGGGCGTACAGCGGCAGGTCCTGGTCCTGGGCGGCGGCCTTGGCAGCAGCCAGGGACACGGCGAGAATGGCGTTGGCGCCGAGGCTGCCTTTGTTTTCAGTGCCGTCGAGCTTGATCATCGCGTGGTCCAGGGCTTTCTGGTCCAGCGGGTCTTTGCCCAGCAGCAGGTCACGGATCGGGCCGTTAATGTTGGCTACAGCCTTGAGGACACCCTTACCCAGGTAACGGCTCTTGTCGCCATCACGCAGTTCCAGCGCTTCGCGCGAACCTGTGGAAGCACCGGACGGCGCGCAGGCGCTGCCGATGATGCCGTTATCGAGAAGCACGTCGGCTTCGACGGTGGGGTTGCCACGGGAGTCGAGAACTTCACGACCTTTGATGTCGACGATTTTTGCCATTGTTGTAAACACTCCAAAGTTGACGAAAACGACGCAGCTGAAGGAAATCTTTTGACCGACCGCAAGGGTGGAACAACGGGGCAGGCTTGCAGGCGACAAGGCTCAGGCCCGTAGGCCTGAGCGTAAAGCGTGGGAAAGTCTACCGGAGAATCAACGCTTACGCGGTCTCTACCGTCGGAAAACTCTTGACCAGTTCGTCCAACTGCTTGAGCTGGGCCAGGAATGGTTCCAGCTTGTCCAGGCGCAGGGCACATGGGCCGTCGCATTTGGCGTTGTCCGGGTCCGGGTGGGCTTCCAGGAACAGGCCAGCCAGGGACTGGCTGATGCCGGCCTTGGCCAGGTCCAGTACCTGGGCACGGCGCCCACCGGCGGAGTCGGCGCGACCACCGGGCATTTGCAGCGCGTGGGTCACGTCGAAGAACACCGGGTATTCGAACTGTTTCATGATGCCGAAACCGAGCATGTCCACCACGAGGTTGTTGTAGCCGAAGCTCGAACCACGCTCGCAGAGAATCAACTGGTCGTTACCCGCTTCCACGCACTTGTTCAGGATGTGTTTCATTTCCTGGGGTGCGAGGAACTGGGCTTTCTTGATATTGATCACAGCACCGGTCTTGGCCATCGCAACGACCAGGTCGGTCTGGCGCGACAGGAAGGCCGGCAGTTGGATGATGTCGCACACCTCGGCGACCACGGCAGCCTGTTCAGGCTCGTGGACGTCGGTGATGATCGGCACGCCGAAGGCTTGCTTGATGTCCTGGAAGATCCGCATGCCTTCTTCAAGGCCCGGGCCGCGATAGGAGGTCACGGACGAACGGTTGGCCTTGTCGAAGCTGGCCTTGAACACGTAAGGGATACCCAGTTTTTCGGTGACCTTGACGTACTCTTCACAGACCTGCATCGCCATGTCACGGCTTTCCAGCACGTTCATGCCGCCGAACAGCACCATGGGCTTGTCGTTGGCAATCTCGATGTCGCCTACGCGAATGATCTTCTGGGCCATCAGGTTTACGCCTTCTTCTGGTGTTGCGTCAGTGCAGCCTTGACGAAACCGCTGAACAACGGGTGACCGTCGCGTGGAGTCGAGGTGAACTCTGGGTGGAACTGGCAAGCGACGAACCACGGATGATCCGGGGCCTCGACCACTTCAACCAGCGCGCCATCACCGGAGCGACCGGAGATTTTCAAGCCAGCCTCTTTGATTTGCGGCAGCAGGTTGTTGTTCACTTCGTAGCGGTGACGGTGACGCTCGACGATCACGTCCTTGCCGTAGCAGTCGTGAACCAGGGAACCCGGCTCCAGCAGGCAGTCTTGCGCGCCAAGGCGCATGGTACCGCCCAGGTCGGAGCTTTCGGTACGGGTTTCGACGGCGCCGGTGGCGTCTTCCCACTCGGTGATCAAGCCCACGACCGGGTGGCCGCTCTTGCTGTCGAACTCGGTGGAGTTGGCGTCTTTCCAGCCCATCACGTTACGGGCGAATTCGATAACGGCCACTTGCATGCCCAGGCAGATGCCCAGGTACGGCACCTTGTTCTCACGAGCGTATTGCACGGCGGTGATCTTGCCTTCCACGCCACGCAGGCCGAAACCGCCTGGAACGAGGATCGCATCGACACCCTCGAGCAAGGCGGTGCCCTGGTTCTCGATGTCTTCGGAATCGATGTAGCGCAGGTTGACCTTGGTACGGTTACTGATGCCCGCGTGGCTCATCGCTTCGATCAGCGACTTGTACGCGTCCAGCAGTTCCATGTACTTGCCGACCATGGCGATGGTGACTTCGTGCTCAGGGTTGAGCTTGGCGTCAACCACCGCTTCCCACTCGGACAGGTCCGCGCCGTTGCACTGCAGGCCGAAACGCTCGACCACAAAATCATCCAGGCCCTGGGAATGCAGGATGCCCGGGATCTTGTAGATGGTGTCGGCGTCTTCCAGGGCGATCACCGCACGTTCTTCAACGTTGGTGAACTGCGCGATCTTGCGACGCGAGGAAATGTCGATCGGGTGATCGGAGCGGCAGACCAGCACGTCCGGCTGCAGGCCGATGGAACGCAGTTCCTTGACCGAGTGCTGGGTAGGCTTGGTTTTGGTCTCGCCGGCGGTGGCGATGTACGGCACCAACGTGAGGTGCATCAGCATCGCGCGCTTGGCGCCGACTTCGAAACGCAGCTGGCGGATAGCTTCGAGGAACGGTTGGGATTCGATGTCACCCACGGTGCCACCGATCTCGACCATCGCCACGTCGGCATCGCCTGCACCCTTGATGATGCGGCGCTTGATTTCGTCGGTGATGTGCGGGATCACCTGGATGGTTGCACCCAGGTAGTCACCACGGCGCTCTTTGCGCAGCACGTGCTCGTAGACACGGCCGGTGGTGAAGTTGTTGTTCTGGGTCATGGTCGTGCGGATGAACCGCTCGTAGTGGCCCAGGTCCAGGTCGGTCTCGGCGCCGTCGTGTGTGACGAACACTTCACCGTGCTGGAACGGGCTCATGGTGCCCGGGTCGACGTTGATGTACGGGTCCAGCTTGAGCATGGTGACTTTAAGCCCCCGCGCCTCCAGGATGGCCGCCAATGAAGCGGAGGCAATGCCTTTCCCCAATGAAGAAACAACACCGCCCGTGACGAATATGTAGCGCGTCATGAAAAACCCTAGAAGTCTGCGTTAAAGCGGTCCGAGCCGCCGGGGAAAGCGAAGAGAGGCCGAAGCCCCCGATCACCTGCATTAATCACAGTGCACCTTTCAAAAAAACCGCCGCGTTGTGACAGACCAGCAATGAAACACCGGTACGTTGATCGCTACACATTTTTTGGAATCGCCCAGCAAAGACTGCTTGGTAATCGGCAACTGCTGCGATTCAGGCGAATCCACAGAAGTTGTATCAAGAAGGGAGCGTAGTCTACCGGAAAGGCGCTATCAGCTCAAACCTTGATCGCAGGTCTGTGGTATCCAATCTAATTGCCAGCCTTCGCGCGGTGCTCCCCGGAGTCCAGTGAGGTGAGGCACGCCGAGCAATTGCTCGCCCTGATAGAGCAGCGGCAATCTGCCACGGACGAACACTGGCACTCCACATTCATTAAGCAGACGCTTCAAGTCGCGCCGGCCTCGGCCTGGCACATCGAGCATTTCACCGCCCTGGCGATAACGGACTTCCAAAGGGCCTTCGGGCGCCTTGCCGATTATCTTCAGCAGGCCATTGCCGGGTAACTCTAGTGGGTTTCGCGGATCAGGCCAGCTCACCGACCCGTGGGAAAATTCCGACCAGACGCCAGGCAGCCACCAGATGCGCTCGCCGCAACGGTGCAATTCCCCATCGGCAAGACGCCATAAGGGCTGTGCGTCCCCCTTGGCATCACGTAGGGAATACCAGCCAGCCCAATGGTCGCTGTCGGGTAACCGGGTCAGCGGAGCCAGCCAATGGCGCAGGGCGTTGCGCTGGCGAGCATCGGAAAGTTCGCGCAGTGGAACGAGGGCCAATGATGGCAAAAGCAGCCAAGGAAACCGTGAAGGTTGATCGGCGGCTTGCAGGTCCATGCAGGCTAACTCGCCCAGCAACGCCTCGGCCTCACCGAGGTGCTCGGCAGTGCGGGCCAGGCTGGAGACGGCTTGGGGCCAACGCTCCGTCAACGTCGGGATCACGCGGTGCCGCAGGTAATTACGGGAGAAGCGTGGATCGGCGTTGGAAGGATCTTCAATCCACTTGAGTTGATGATCACCCGCATAGGCTTCCAACTCGGCGCGCGAGACATCCAGCAACGGCCGCACCAGAAAACCACCCGCCAACGGACGATGCGCAGGCATTGCGGCGAGCCCGCGCACCCCAGCACCGCGCACCAGACGGAATAGCAGCGTTTCGGCTTGATCATCACGATGTTGGCCAGTGAGCACTGCTTCCCCATCCCTGGCCACTTCGGTAAACGCCTGGTAACGCGCCTCACGGGCGGCACGCTCAAGGCTGGCGCCGGGCGGCACGTGCACGTGCATAACCCGCAAGGGTACGCCCAGGCTGTCGCACACCGACTGGCAATGGCTTGGCCAGGCGTCGGCAACAGCCTGCAGACCATGGTGGACATGGACAGCGCTGAGGGGCGGTAATGTTTCGGATTTTGCCAGGATGGCCAGGAGATGCAAAAGGACAGTGGAATCAAGCCCACCCGAGAAAGCGATATGCCAGGCCGGGGCGTTGCGCCAGGGGGACAGGGCTTGCAGGAGCTTGGCGGGCAAGGTTGGTTTCATCAAACGTTACCGCCGCAAATCTGGAATACGTTGACCAAGCATACACAAAGCAAATGTGGGAGGGGGCTTGCTCCCGATAGCGGTGGGTCAGTCACGAGATGTGGTGACTGATACCCTGCAATCGGGGGCAAGCCCCCTCCCACATTAAATTACGGCGTCGGCTTACAGGCCGTAGCTCATCAGGCGCTCGTAGCGACGGGCCAGCAGCGCTTCGTTATCCAGCTTCTTGAGCATCGCCAGTTGCGACCCCAACTCGGCACGGATAGTGGCGGCGGCGGCGGCCGGGTCGCGGTGGGCGCCGCCCAATGGCTCGGCGATCACTTTGTCGACGATACCCAGGCCCTTGAGGCGATCGGCAGTGATGCCCATGGCTTCGGCAGCGTCCGGCGCCTTTTCTGCGGTTTTCCAAAGGATCGAGGCGCAACCTTCCGGCGAGATCACCGCGTAGGTCGAATATTGCAGCATGTTCAACTGGTCACAGACACCGATGGCCAGTGCACCGCCAGAACCACCCTCACCGATCACGGTGGCAATGATTGGGGTTTTCAGACGAGACATGACGCGCAGGTTCCAAGCAATGGCTTCGCTCTGGTTGCGTTCTTCGGCGTCGATACCTGGGTAAGCACCCGGCGTATCGATAAAGGTCAGGATCGGCATCTTGAAGCGCTCGGCCATTTCCATCAAACGGCAGGCCTTACGGTAGCCTTCCGGACGCGGCATGCCGAAGTTGCGGCGCACTTTCTCGCGCACTTCACGGCCTTTCTGGTGACCGATGACCATGACCGGCTGGTCGTCCAGGCGAGCGATACCGCCCACGATGGCCGCGTCGTCGGAGAAGTGGCGATCGCCGTGCAGCTCGTCGAACTCGGTGAAGATGTGCTGAATGTAGTCCAGGGTGTACGGACGGCGCGGGTGGCGGGCCAGGCGCGCGATCTGCCAGCTGGTCAGCTTGCCGAAGATGTCTTCGGTGAGCGTGCTGCTCTTGTCTTGCAGGCGAGCGATCTCATCGCCGATATTCAGCGAATTGTCATTGCCGACCAAGCGCAGTTCTTCGATCTTGGCTTGCAGGTCAGCGATCGGCTGTTCGAAATCAAGAAAATTCGGGTTCATAAGCGTCCGTCTTGGGTCGACGGCCAAGGGTTGCCTGGCCAGCCGGTTGTCTATTCGCGCCCTACCTTAAGGGAGAGGCGCGTTTAGGTCGAGATTAAATGTTCAGCCGAGGTCAGGCGCTCTGACCGTCAACGGTATTGGAGGAAGACGTTGTCACGGCCGAACTGGTCACGCAAAGCTTGAATCAAGCCGTCAGCAGGATCAATTCGCCAGCTCTCGCCAAACTGCAACATCGCCTTGGCGTCGTTGCCGGTGTACTCCATGGTCACCGGGCAGGCGCCGCGATGGCGCTTGAGCAGGTCACCCAACCAGCGTAGCTGATCGCCCTTGAGGGCTTCGGTTTTCACCTTCAGGCGCAGGCTTTCGGCCAGGTTGGTGCGTGCATCTTCCATGCTCATCACCCGCTTGATCCGCAGACGCAGGCCGCCGGAGAAGTCATCGTTGCTGACCTCCCCTTCCACCACCACCATGGCGTCGGTCTGCAGCAGCGACTGCGCAGAGTGAAAGGCGTCGGCAAACAGCGACGCTTCGATCCGGCCCGAGCGGTCGTCGAGGGTGATAAAGCCCATCTTGTCGCCTTTTTTGTTTTTCATCACCCGCAGGGCGATGATCATGCCGGCGACGGTCTGGGTATCCCGCGCCGGTTTCAGGTCGATGATGCGCTGACGGGCGAAGCGGCGGATTTCGCCTTCATATTCGTCAATCGGGTGGCCGGTGAGGTAGAGGCCCAAGGTGTCTTTCTCACCCTTGAGGCGTTCCTTGAGGGTCAGCTCCTTGGCCTTGCGATGGTTGGCGTACACATCGGCATCTTCTTCGACGAACAACCCGCCAAACAGGTCGGCGTGACCGCTGTCGTGGGTCCGAGCGGTCTGTTCGGCGGCCTTGATCGCTTCTTCCATGGCGGTGAGCAGCACCGCGCGGTTGCGGTCGATATTCGCCTGGTAAGCCTTCGGCTCATCATGGAAATACGGTCCAAGACGGTCGAGTGCGCCGCTGCGGATCAGGCCATCGAGGGTGCGTTTGTTGATGCGCTTGAGGTCAACCCGCGCGCAGAAGTCGAACAAATCCTTGAACGGCCCGTCCTGGCGCGCTTCGGTGATGGCTTCCACCGGGCCTTCGCCCACGCCCTTGATCGCGCCCAGGCCATAGATGATGCGACCTTCGTCGTTCACCGTGAACTTGAACTCCGAGGCGTTCACGTCCGGTGCGTCGAGGCGCAGCTTCATGGTGCGCACTTCCTCGATCAAGGTCACGACCTTGTCGGTGTTGTGCATATCCGCCGAGAGTACCGCAGCCATGAACGGCGCCGGGTAGTGGGCTTTCAGCCAGGCGGTCTGGTACGACACCAGGCCGTAGGCGGCGGAGTGGGATTTGTTGAAGCCATAACCGGCGAATTTTTCTACCAGGTCGAAAATGTTACCGGCGAGGTCGGCGTCAATATTGTTGGTGGCGCACCCTTCAATGAAACCGCCGCGCTGCTTGGCCATTTCCTCGGGCTTTTTCTTACCCATGGCACGCCGCAGCATGTCCGCGCCACCGAGGGTGTAGCCGGCCATCACCTGGGCGATCTGCATCACCTGTTCCTGGTACAGGATGATGCCGTAGGTCGGCGCCAATACCGGCTTGAGGCCTTCGTACTGGTAATCGGAGTGCGGGTACGCCAACTCGGCGCGGCCGTGCTTACGGTTGATGAAGTCATCCACCATGCCCGATTGCAGCGGGCCCGGACGGAACAGCGCCACCAGTGCGATCAAGTCTTCCAGGCAGTCGGGCTTGAGCTTTTTGATCAGCTCTTTCATGCCGCGGGATTCAAGCTGGAACACCGCCGTGGTTTCGGCTTTTTGCAGCAAGGTGTAGGTCGGCTTGTCGTCCAGCGGGATAAACGCGATATCCAGTGGTTCTTCGTTGACCTTGGCGCGGTCGCGGTTGATGGTCTTGAGCGCCCAGTCGATGATCGTCAGGGTCCGCAGGCCGAGGAAGTCGAACTTCACCAGGCCGGCCGCCTCCACATCGTCCTTGTCGAACTGGGTAACCAGGCCGCCGCCCTCTTCATCGCAATAGATCGGAGAGAAGTCGGTCAGCTTGGTCGGCGCGATAACCACGCCACCGGCGTGTTTACCGACGTTACGCACCACGCCTTCGAGCTTGCGCGCCATGTCCCAGATTTCGGCGGCTTCTTCATCGACCTTGATGAAGTCGCGCAGGATCTCTTCCTGCTCGTAGGCTTTTTCCAGGGTCATGCCGACTTCGAACGGGATCATCTTCGACAGGCGGTCCGCCAGGCCGTAGGACTTGCCCTGCACCCGCGCCACGTCACGGATTACCGCCTTGGCCGCCATGGAACCGAAGGTGATGATCTGGCTCACAGCGTTGCGGCCGTATTTCTCGGCCACGTATTCGATCACGCGGTCCCGGCCGTCCATGCAGAAGTCGACGTCGAAGTCGGGCATGGAGACCCGTTCCGGGTTCAGGAACCGTTCGAACAGCAGGTCGTATTCCAGTGGATCGAGGTCGGTGATCTTCTGAACATAGGCGACCAGCGAGCCAGCACCCGACCCCCGGCCCGGACCTACCGGTACGCCGTTGCTCTTGGCCCACTGGATAAAGTCCATCACGATCAGGAAGTAACCGGGGAACCCCATCTGGATGATGATATCCAGCTCGAAATTCAGCCGGTCGACGTAGACCTGGCGCTTGGCCTCGTAATCTTCGGTGGTGTCCTTGGGCAGCAGGACGGACAGACGCTCCTCCAGACCATCAAACGACACCTTGCGGAAATACTCATCGATGGTCATGCCATCGGGAATCGGGAAGTTGGGCAAAAAGTGTTTGCCCAGCTTCACTTCGATATTGCAGCGTTTGGCGATCTCAACGGAGTTTTCCAGGGCCTCGGGCAGGTCGCTGAACAGCTCGGCCATCTCCTCCGCGCTCTTTAGGTACTGCTCTTCGCTGTAGTTCTTGGAGCGGCGCGGGTCATCCAGGGCCCGGCCTTCGCCGATGCACACGCGGGTTTCGTGGGCCTCGAAATCTTCCTTCTTGATAAAGCGCACATCGTTGGTCGCCACCAACGGCGCGCCCAGCTTGTCGGCCAGGGCCACGGCGGCGTGCAGATGCTCTTCATCGTTGGGACGATTGGTGCGCTGGACTTCCAGGTAGAAACGGTCGGGGAAGACCTGCATCCACTCCCTCGCCAGCACTTCGGCTTCATGGGGATTACCGCCCAGCAGCGCGATACCGATCTCGCCCTCTTTGGCGGCCGACAGCATGATCAGGCCTTCGCTGGCCTCGGCGACCCATTCGCGCTCGATGATGATCGAGCCGTTGCGCTGACCGTCGATAAATCCACGGGAAATCAATTCGGTGAGGTTGCGATAACCCACGCCATTCATCGCCAGGAGGCTGATGCGGCTCAGGGGGTTATCCGGGTCTTTGTTGGACAGCCACAGGTCGGCGCCGCAGATCGGCTTGATGCCGGCGCCCATGGCGTTCTTGTAGAACTTGACCAGGGAGCACATGTTGTTTTGATCGGTAACCGCGACCGCAGGCATGTTCATGCCCACCAGGGTCTTGACCAGCGGTTTGATCCGTACCAGGCCGTCGACCAGGGAGTATTCAGTGTGCAGGCGCAGGTGAACGAATGAAGCCGGCATAGTGATCCTGTCCAGAAACTTAGAAACAACAAGGCCCGGGATTGTACCGGGCCTTGGCAAAAACATCAGCCTTGCGACTAAACCTCGCTGAGGTTCTCGCGCAGCTCATAAGCCTGGCGCACCGGGGCAAACGAGCGCCGGTGGATCGGCGTTGGGCCGAGACGGGCCAGGGCTTCCAGATGAACGGGCGTCGGATAGCCCTTGTGCCCTCCGATGCCGTAGCCGGGGTAGATCAATTCGAACGCCGCCATTTCACGGTCTCGGCTGACCTTGGCAAGGATCGACGCCGCTGCAATGGCGGGCACCTTGCTATCGCCCTTGACCACCGCTTCAGCCGGCATCGCCAGCTTCGGGCAACGGTTGCCGTCGATCATCGCCAGTTTTGGGGTGATATGCAGACCTTCAACGGCACGCTGCATGGCCAGCATTGTGGCGTGCAGAATGTTCAATTCGTCGATTTCTTCGACTTCAGCCCGGGCGATATGCCAGCTCAGGGCCTTTTCACAGATTTCGTCGTAGAGTTTCTCACGACGCGCTTCAGTGAGTTTTTTCGAGTCGTTGAGGCCCAGGATCGGACGGTTCGGATCAAGGATCACGGCCGCCGTAACCACCGCGCCACACAGCGGGCCGCGCCCCACTTCGTCAACACCGGCCACCAGTTCGTGGGTTTGGGCAACCAGGCTGAAATCCAGGCCTATTTGCGTGCTCATAAAGCTTCCTGTTTTTGGCCGATCAAGGTCAATACGGCGTCCGCCGCCTGGTTCGATGCATCACGGCGCAGGGTGCGGTGGATGTCGTCAAAACCACGGGTCTGTTCTTCGCCGCCGTCGATCAAGGGTAGTAGGGTTTGCGCGAGGGCTTCGGGCGTTGCATCGTCCTGCAACAACTCCGGCACCAACAGGCGCTGGGCCAGCAAGTTGGGCAGGGAGATGTAAGGACTTTTGACCATGCGCTTGAGAATCCAGAACGTCAGCGGTGCCAGGCGATAGGCCACGACCATCGGGCGCTTGTACAGCAGCGCCTCCAAGGTCGCGGTACCCGACGCGATCAGCACGGCATCACAGGCCGCCAAGGCCAGGTGCGACCGACCGTCGAGCAGGGTCAATGGGAGATTGCGACCGACCAGCAGTGTCTCGATTTGTGCACGCCGTTGCGGGCTGGCGCAGGGCAACACGAAACGTACCCCGGGCTTCAAGGCTTGAAGGCGCTCGGCAGCATCGAAAAACACGCTGGCAAGACGGCCCACTTCGCCGCCTCGACTGCCCGGCATCAGCGCGACGAGCGGCCCTTCGGGCAGGCCAAGTTCGGCACGGGCAGCCGCACGATCAGCCTGCAAAGGAATACTGTCAGCCAGGGTATGCCCGACAAACCGTACCGGCACGCCCTTCTCCTCGTAGAACCTGGCTTCGAACGGCAACAGGGTCAACATCAGGTCGCAGCCTTCGCGGATCTTCAACACACGCTTCTGCCGCCACGCCCACACAGAGGGGCTGACGTAGTGCACGGTCTTGATCCCGGCCTGACGCAACTTGAGTTCGATATTGAGGGTGAAGTCCGGCGCATCGATTCCGATAAAGACATCGGGCTTTTCTTCGATCAGCGTCTGGATCAGCAGCTTGCGACGAGCCAGAAGCTCACGCAAGCGACCCAGCACCTCGACCAGGCCCATGACCGACAGACGCTCCATGGGGAAGTATGACGTGAGGCCTTCGGCCTGCATCAGCGGGCCGCCGACACCGATAAATTCCACCGCAGGGTGCCGGGCCTTGAGCGCCCGCATAAGACCTGCGCCCAAAATGTCGCCGGAAGCTTCTCCGGCCACGAGCGCGATACGCAGAGTAGCCATGATCAGCGGGTGATGCCGCGGGTCGAAGCCTGGATCGAGTCACGGAACACCGCGACTTCCGGAAACAACGCTGCTGGCTCGGCCAGTTGGATCAACGCCTGGTCTACCGTCAGCCCCTGACGGTAGACCACCTTGTAGGCACGGCGCAGGGCGTGAATCGCGTCTTCGCTGAACCCACGACGGCGCATGCCTTCGAAGTTCATGCTGCGGGCTTCGGCCGGGTTGCCGAACACCGTGACGAACGCTGGAACGTCCTTGCCGATGGCGGTGCCCATGCCGGAAAAACTGTGGGCGCCGATATGGCAATACTGATGCACCAAGGTAAAGCCGGACAGGATCGCCCAATCGTCAACGTGTACATGGCCAGCCAACGCCGTGTTGTTGACCAGGATGCAGTGGTTGCCGATCACGCTGTCATGGCCGATATGGGCATAGGCCATGACCAGGTTGTGATCACCCAGCGTGGTCTCTGCACGATCCTGCACGGTGCCACGGTGAATGGTCACGCCTTCACGGATGATGTTGTGATCACCGATTACCAGGCGCGTCTCCTCACCCTTGTACTTCATGTCCGGGGTGTCTTCGCCTACCGAGGAAAACTGGTAGATGCGGTTGTGTTTGCCAATGCGGGTCGGACCTTTGAGGATCACGTGCGGCCCGATGACAGTCCCCTCGCCGATTTCCACACCTGCGCCGATGATCGACCAGGGGCCGACCTCAACGTCGGCGGCCAGTACGGCCGACGGATCGATGATTGCGCGAGGGTCAATCAAACTCATAGTTTGCGTTCCGCACAGATGATCTCGGCCGAGCACACCGGCTTGCCGTCTACCGAGGCCTGGCATTCGAACTTCCAGATCTGGCGCTTGCAGCTGATGAACTTGGCTTCCAGGATCAACTGGTCACCCGGAGTAACCGGGTTGCGAAAGCGCAACTTGTCGGAGCCCACGAAATAGTAAAGCGTGCCGTCGGCAGGCTTGAGGTCGAGCATTTTGAAACCAAGGATACCGGCAGCCTGGGCCATTGCTTCGATGATCAATACGCCCGGCATAATGGGATGCGCGGGGAAGTGACCGTTGAAGAACGGTTCGTTGATGCTGACATTCTTGTAGGCACGAATGCGCTTTTCCTCAACATTGAGGTCCACTACGCGGTCCACCAGCAGGAACGGGTAACGGTGAGGCAGGTATTCGCGAATCTCGTTGATGTCCATCATTTCGGGGGGAAGCCTGTAATAAAGATTGGGGGCGGGCGACTAAACGCACGCCCCGCTAGCAAATCAAGGAGGCAGTCTAGCGGCTGTGCACACTTGATATGGAAATGGTATCAGCCTTCAGATGAAGCATTACCGCCAGGGGTCACGTCCCCAACACGCTTTTCCAGCTGTTTGAGACGTCGAGCCATGTCGTCGAGCTGCCTCAAACGTGCTGCACTCTTGCGCCATTCAGCTGCGGGCTGCATGGCGGTACCAGATGAGTAGGCCCCCGGTTCGGTAATCGAGTGGGTCACCATGGTCATGCCGGTGATGAAAACGTTGTCGCAAATATCGATATGCCCCACCAGCCCTACGCCACCGGCGAGCATGCAATGCTTGCCGATCCTGGTGCTGCCGGAAATGCCTACACAGGCGGCCATGGCGGTGTGATCGCCAATCTGCACGTTGTGAGCGATCTGGATCTGGTTGTCGAGCTTCACGCCGTTACCAATCACGGTATCGGCCAGGGCTCCGCGATCGACAGCCGTGTTGACACCGATTTCCACGTCGTCGCCGATCAATACACCGCCGACCTGGGCAATCTTGTGCCAGACGCCTTTCGAGTTGGCAAAGCCAAAGCCTTCACCACCGATCACGGCACCCGATTGAATCACTACACGCTCCCCGATACGCACATCGTGGTACAGGGTCACGCGAGGCGCCAACCAACCATCGGCACCGATCTCGCAGCGCGCACCGATAAAACAATGGGCACCGACCGTCACACCTGCGCCAATGCGCGCGCCACTCTCGATCACCGCAAAGGCGCCAATGCTTGCCGCAGGATCAACCTGGGCATCATCGGCGATCACCGCCGACGCATGAATACCGCCGGCTGCCTTGGGTTTCGGATCGAACAGGTGTGACACCCGCGCATAGGCCAGGTATGGGTCGGGTACCACCAGCGCATCCCCGGCAAACCCTTCTGCATCAGCTGCCTTCAACAACACGGCTGCAGCCTGGCTGTCGACGAGGTATTTACGGTATTGAGGGTTTGCAAGGAAGCTCAACTGAGCTGGGCCAGCCTCCTGCAAGGTGGCTAGCCCAGTGATTTCCTTCTCCTGGGAACCACGCAAGGTGGCTCCCAGGAACTCGGCCAACTCGCCGAGCTTGATAGTCGCGGTCATGGCTTACTTCAGCTGGTTCATGCGCTCGATCACCTGACGGGTGATGTCGTATTGAGGCTTGACGTCGATCACTGCGCCACGCTCGAACACCAGGTCAAAGGCACCTTTCTTGATGACTTCTTCCACTGCGCTGTCGAGTTTAGGCTTGAGCTGCTTCAGCATTTCACGGTCGGCAACAGCCTTGGCTTCGTTCAGCTCCTTGGATTGGAACTGGTAGTCACGAGCCTTTTGCTTGAACTCAAGCTCCAGACGCTCGCGCTCGCCTTGCTGCATCTTGTCGCCACCCGCTACCAGACGGTCCTGGATACCCTTGGCGCTGCTTTCCAACGTCTTGAGCTTAGTCAGTTGCGGACCGAACTTCTTCTCGGCATCCACTGCGTATTTCTTGGCCGCGTCGGATTCCAGCAGAGCCATCTGATAGTTCAGGACGGCGATTTTCATTTCGGCGAAGGCCGGGGTGGTTACCAGCACGGTGGCCAGCAGAACCAATTGAGTCAACTTACGCACGATGTACTCCTACAGAATCCGTTGTCGTTATCTTGGGTCAGACGCTTAGAACGTCTGGCCGAGGGAGAATTGGAAAATCTGGGTTTCAGCGTTATCCGGTTTCTTGATCGGCATGGCCAGAGCAAAGCTCAACGGGCCAAGCGCAGTCACCCAGGTCACACCTACACCCACCGAGCTCGCCAAGTTGCTTAGGCTCACGTCGTTGCACTCAGTACTGGACTTCACGCCGCTTGGGTTGGTGATCTGTTCACACTTGGAGTCGAACACGTTACCCACATCCCAGAAGACAGAAGTACGCAGGGACCGCTGATCTTTGACGAACGGCAGCGGGAACAGGATTTCCGCCCCACCCTGGATCAACACGTTACCACCGAATGGCAGCGGGTCGTTGTCGGAGTCAGCTACGGTGCCCTGGTTACCGGTCACACCAACACCACGGCTCGGTGTACCACGTGGGCCCAGGGTGCTGTCCTTGAAGCCCCGCACGGAGTTGAAGCCACCCGCGTAGTAGTTCTCGTAGAACGGCAGCCCATTGGTGGAGCCATAACCGTCGCCATAACCCAACTCAGTGTGAAGGCGCATGGTGTAGTTATCGCTCAGCGGCTGGAACAACTGGCCACGGTAATCGAGCTTGAAGAACGACAGGTCGCTGCCCGGCGTCGTTGCTTCCAGAGTCAGGCTCTGGGAGTGGCCACGGGTGGCAAGCACGCCTTTGTTCAGGGTCGACTCGGACCAGCCGGCGGACGCCTTGAAGTTCAGGAACTTGTCGCCTTCCTTGCGAGTGAAGTCGAAGATCTCGTCCACGGTGTACACACCGGTCTTGATCTCATCCTGTTGCGCGGTCAGGCCGAACGTCAGGCGCGAAGTCTCACTGATCGGGTAACCCACGTTGACACCGGCACCGAGACTGTCGATCGCATAGCTCGCTACGTCAACATCAAGGTCTTTGTAGTCAGTGGTGCGGTAGAAGGCGTTGTAGCCCAGGCTCACGCCGTCAGCAGTCCAGTAGGGGTCGGTATAACCGAAGTTATATCGGCTCTGGTATTCGCTTCGGGTCAGGCCGATGGATACTCGGTTACCGGTACCGAGGAAGTTGTTCTGGGTGATGGAACCACCGAGGATCAGACCGGCGCTCTGCGCGAAACCGACACTGGCGGTGATCGAACCCGACGCTTGCTCTTCCACGGCGTAGTTCACGTCAACCTGGTCATCCACACCCGGTACGGCAGGCGTTTCGACGTTCACTTCCTTGAAGAAGCCCAGGCGTTCAAGACGGGTCTTGGACTGGTCGATCAGGTAAGTCGACGCCCAGCCACCTTCCATCTGGCGCATTTCGCGGCGCAGCACTTCGTCCGCAGACTTGGTGTTGCCACGGAAGTTGATGCGGTTCACGTAGGCACGCTTACCTGGGTCGACGACAAAGGTGATGTCCACGGTGTGGTCTTCATCGTGCGGGGTAGGCACGCCGTTGACGTTGGCGAAGGTATAGCCTTCGTTACCCAGGCGACGGGTGATCAGTTCGGACGTGGTGGTCATCAGCTTGCGCGAGAACACCTGGTCTTTCTGCACCAGCAACAGGGCCCTGACCTGGTCTTCAGGCACTTTCAAGTCGCCGCTGAGCTTCACGTCACGAACCTTGTACTTCTCGCCTTCGTTGACGTTGACAGTGATGTAGACGTGTTTCTTGTCCGGGGTGATGGACACCTGGGTCGAAGCGATATCCATGTTGATATAGCCACGGTCCAGGTAGTAGGAACGCAGGCGTTCCAGGTCACCGGAGAGTTTTTCGCGGGCGTACTTGTCATCGTTCTTGAAGAACGACAACCAGTTGGTGGTCTTCAGCTCGAACAGGTCGATCAGGTCTTCATCAGCGAACTTGGTGTTACCCACCACGTTGATGTGCTGAATGGCCGCCACGGTACCTTCGTTGATGTTGACCTTGAGGCCGACACGGTTACGAGGCTGCGGCACCACTTCCGTTTCCACGGTCGCAGAGTAGCGGCCCTGGGCAACGTACTGGCGTTGCAGTTCGTTACGAACACCTTCAAGGGTGGCGCGCTGGAAGATCTCGCCCTCGGCCAGGCCAGATTGCTTCAGGCCTTTCATCAGGTCTTCAGTGGAGATCGCCTTGTTGCCTTCGATCTCGATACTGGCGACGGAAGGTCGCTCGACGACGGTGATGACCAGGACGTTACCTTCGCGACCCAGTTGGATGTCTTGAAAGAACCCGGTTTTGAACAGCGCACGAGTGGATTCCACCAGGCGACGGTCATCAGCCTGTTCCCCGACGTTCAACGGCAAGGCACCAAAGACGCTACCCGCGGAAACCCGCTGGAGGCCGTTGACGCGAATATCGGAGATGGTGAAGGACTCGGCGTGAACTTCGGCGATCATCAATACGGTGAGAACCGCAGTTAGCAGCAGACGTTTCATGAAGTCCTTTCTTATTCCAACTGGCAATAAACAAACTGCCGCAAAATGCGGCAGATTCGCAATTCAGCGAAGCGTTACAGTCGACCCAGATCGTTGACCAGGGCTAATAACATCACCCCAACCACCAAGCTGATACCGATCTGTATCCCCCAACCCTGCACCCGATCCGACAAGGGGCGACCACGCACCCACTCGACCAGATAAAACAACAGATGCCCCCCATCCAATACTGGAATGGGCAGCAAATTCAGAACACCCAGGCTAATACTCAGATAAGCCAGGAAATTCAGGAAATCCGCGACACCCGACTGGGCAGAAGCGCCCGCCACTTTAGCAATGGTTATCGGTCCACTCAAGTTTTTTACCGAGAGCTCGCCGAACAACATTTTCTTGAGGGATTCGAGGGTCAGCACACTCATGGTCCAAGTGCGTCTTGCACCCTCCCCAATTGCCGCCAACGGCCCGAAACTGACCTCACGCACCATCGATGGCGGCCACTCCGGACTCTTGACGCCAGCGCCCAGGTACCCCGTGGCCGCCTTGGCTTCCCCACGTACCGCCAGGGTCACGGGGACGTCGATTTGAGCACCGTCGCGTTCAACTTTCAGCACAATTTTGGTATCAGGGCGTACCCGGACCAGATCGACCACCTGCTGCCACTCACCCAACACCTGGCCATCGAGGGCCAGCAAGCGATCGCCGGTTTTCAGGCCAGCGGCCTGGGCCGGACCTTTCGGGTCCAGCTCAGCCAGTACCGGCGGCAGCGCAGGACGCCATGGACGGATGCCCAGGGACTTGATCGGATCAGGCTCATCAGCGCCCTTGAGCCAATGGTCCAGAGCCAACGCGCGAGGGGTCTCGGCACTGGAATCCTGCTCACGTACCACGACGTTGACCGTGCCGCTTTCACCCAAACGACGTACCAATTGCAAATTGACCGCGCCCCAACCCGTCGTCGGCTCACCATCAATGGAAACAATTTCCTGTCCCGCGACCAGACCTGCCTTGGCCGCGATACTGTCAGCCTCGACCGCGCCGATGACAGGACGCACCTGCTCGCTGCCGAGCATGGCCAAGACCCAGAAGAACAGCATCGCCAACAGAAAGTTGGCAATCGGACCGGCGGCAACAATGGCGATACGCTGACGAACGGTCTTGCGATTGAAAGATTGGTCCAGCTGATCGGCCGGCACTTCGCCTTCACGCTCATCGAGCATCTTGACGTAGCCACCCAACGGAATGGCCGCGATCACGAACTCGGTGCCGCGTCGGTCGTGCCAGCGAACCAACGGCATGCCGAAGCCGACGGAAAAGCGCAGTACCTTGACGCCGCAACGACGCGCCACCCAAAAGTGGCCGAATTCGTGGAAGGTGACCAGCACGCCCAGAGCAACCAGGGTGCCGACAATCATGTAAAGCGCACTCATCTAATTTCTCCGCATTCCAATCCAGTGCCCCAAGGCTCAATCGCGCCCACAACCTAACGCGCGTTGCGGTTCAACCATTGTTCGGCCAAGACGCGTGCCTTGGTGTCCGCCTCGAATACCGCGCCGAGGTCGTTCACCGCCACCACAGGCTCAAGACCCAGGACGTCCTCGATGATACTCGCGATCTGCGGAAAGCGGATGCGCCGTTCGAGAAACGCCGCCACCGCCACCTCATTCGCCGCATTGAGCATCGCCGGCGCGCTGTTACCCGCCTCCGCCGCCTCACGCGCCAGGCGCAGACAAGGAAAACGTTGTTCGTCCGGTGCCTCGAAGTCCAAGCGGGCAATGGCAAACAGATCCAGTGGCGCCACACCGGAATCAATTCGCTCCGGCCAAGCCAGGGCATTGGCGATCGGAGTACGCATATCGGGATTGCCCAATTGGGCCAATACCGAGCCATCCACATAGTCGACCAGTGAATGAATCACACTTTGCGGGTGAATCACCACCTCGACTTGATCCGGTTGCGCATCGAACAACCAGCAGGCCTCGATCAACTCCAGGCCTTTATTCATCATGCTTGCTGAGTCTACGGAGATTTTGCGCCCCATAGACCAGTTAGGATGAGCGCACGCCTGGTCCGGAGACACATGCTCCAACTCCGCCAAGGGAGTTTGCCGAAAAGGACCACCCGAAGCGGTCAGCAAAATCCGACGCACCCCCACCTGACTGAGACCGCGAGCAAAGTCACCAGGCATGCATTGGAAGATAGCATTGTGCTCACTGTCGAGGGGCAGCAGTACGGCACCGCTCTTGCGCACAGCCTGCATGAAGAGCGCGCCGGACATCACCAGCGCTTCTTTGTTGGCCAGCAGAATTTTCTTGCCCGCGTCCACGGCGGCCAAGGTCGGACGCAAGCCGGCGGCACCGACGATAGCGGCTACCACCGTATCCACCTCGGCATCGGCCGAGACCTGGCACAACCCCTCCTCCCCCACCAGCACCTGAGTGGCCAGCCCGGCAGCCCGCAGATCATCCTGCAGGCTCCGCGCCGCCGAACGCCCGGGCACAACAGCAAAGCGCGGCACGTGGCGCACGCACAGTGCCAGCAGTTCGCTGAGACGGGTGAACCCGGTCAAGGCAAACACTTGATAGCGGTCAGGATGACGAGCGATCACATCCAGGGCGCTCAACCCTACCGAACCGGTTGCACCCAGTACGGTCACTTGTTGCAGGCGACTCACGAAGCGGTCATCCACAACAGCACGGCAAAGATCGGGATGGCAGCGGTAAGGCTATCGATACGATCCAGCACCCCGCCATGTCCCGGCAGCAGGTTGCTGCTGTCCTTGATCCCGGCCTGGCGCTTGAACATGCTTTCAGTGAGGTCACCCACCACCGAAATGAATACGACGATGGCCGTACCGAGCAGTGCCAGGAAGATGTCCATCACCGACCAGTCGCGTAACACACCCACCACAAGCGTGATCAACAGCGTCAACGCCAGGCCGCCGTACACACCTTCCCAGCTCTTGCCCGGACTGACCGCCGGCGCCAGCTTGCGCTTGCCGAATGCACGACCAGAGAAGTAGGCGCCGATGTCTGCACCCCAGACCAGCACCATCACTGCCATGATCAGCCAGTTACCCATCGGCGAATTCTTGATCTCCACCAGCCCTTGCCAGGCGGGCAACAGAATCAACAAGCCAATCACCAACTTGCTGGCGACACTGGACCACTGGCCACTGCTGCGCGGAAAAGTCAGCACCAGGTAGGTCGCAAGCGCCCACCACAACACCGCAGCCCCCAACACCCAAGGCACGATGATGCTCGACAGGGTATGCATCAGAAACAGCAGCACCGCCACCACAAGGGCGTACACCACACGCGGCAACTGCGCGTTGAAGCCTGCCAATCGTGCCCATTCCCAGGCACCCAGGGTTACCACCAGGCCGATAAACAGTGCAAAGCCGGAGCCATCCAGCAGGAAGAACCCGCACAAGGCAATCGGCAACAGTATCAGTGCTGTGATGATTCGTTGTTTAAGCATTTAAACCCGGGCTCCAGCTTCGATCTGCTCACTCGTTTTACCGAAGCGACGCTGACGGGAAGCGAAATCGGCCAGCGCAGTGCGCATGGCATCGTGTTTGAAGTCCGGCCAGAACAGGTCGGAGAAGTACAGCTCGGTATAGGCCAACTGCCATAAGAGGAAATTGCTGATGCGATGCTCACCACCGGTACGGATACATAAGTCAGGCAACGGCAGGTCACCGGTCACCAGACAGGTTTGTAACAGTTCAGGCGAGATGTCGTCCGGCCGCAGATGACCGGCCTGCACTTCACGGGCCAGTCGCTGCGCAGCCTGGGCAATATCCCACTGACCACCGTAGTTGGCCGCGATTTGCAGCACAAAGCGGTCAGTGCCAGCAGTGATCGCCTCGGCTTCACGCATGGCCGCCTGCAGTTCCGGATGGAAGCGCGAGCGGTCGCCGATGATGCGCAGGCTGATGTTGTTGTCATTCAGGCGCTTGGCCTCGCGACGCAGTGCCTTGAAGAACAGATCCATCAAGGCACTGACTTCTTCGGCGGGCCGCTGCCAGTTTTCACTGGAGAACGCGAACAAGGTCAATACCTCGACCTTGGCCTCGGCGCATACCTCGATCACAGCCCGTACCGCATCGACACCCGCTTTATGCCCGGCAACACCCGGCATAAAGCGTTTCTTCGCCCAGCGATTATTCCCATCCATGATGATCGCGACATGGCGCGGCACCACAGAGGGCACAGTCTGCTTGGTCTTTTCCATGAAGGCGTCCTGACCCCTTATACGGCCATCAGGTCCTTTTCTTTTTCTTCCGTGGCCTTGGTGATCTGGGCCTCGGCATCCTTGGTCAGCTTATCGATATCGGCGACGGCACGACGCTCTTCGTCTTCGCTGATTTCCTTGTCCTTGACCAGTTTCTTCAAGTCACCCAAGGCATCGCGACGGATGTTGCGCACGGCAACACGCGCATCTTCAGCGGCGCTGCGGGCCTGCTTGGTGAAGCCCTTGCGGGTTTCTTCAGTCAGGGCCGGCATGGAGATCAGCAGCAACTCGCCCAGGTTGGTCGGATTGAGGTTCAGGCCGGCGCTCTGGATGGCTTTGTCGACTGCGGCGAGCATGTTGCGCTCGAAGGCCACGACTTGCAGGGTGCGCGAATCTTTTACGGTAACGTTGGCCACGCCGCTCAGCGGGGTATCAGCGCCGTAATAAGGCACCATCACGCTGCCCAGAATGCTCGGGTGCGCCTTGCCGGTACGAATCTGGCCGAATGCGTGGCTCAGAGACTCCAGGGATTTCTGCATACGCGCTTGGGCGTCTTTCTTGATTTCATTGATCATTGTTGGCCTTCCTCGATCAGAGTCCCTTCCGCGCCGCCGTGTACGATATTCAGCAGGGCACCGGGCTTGTTCATGTTAAATACGCGCAGTGGCATCTTATGGTCGCGACACAGGCAAATAGCCGTCAGGTCCATCACGCCCAGCTTGCGATCCAGCACTTCATCGTAGGTCAGATGATCGAACTTCTCGGCATGCGGGTCTTTGAACGGGTCTGCGGTGTACACGCCATCTACCTTGGTCGCCTTGAGCACTACGTCAGCATCGATCTCGATGGCGCGCAGGCAGGCAGCCGAGTCCGTGGTGAAGAACGGGTTGCCGGTACCGGCAGCAAAGATCACCACCTCTTTGGCGTTCAGGTGGCGCATGGCTTTGCGACGATCATAGTGATCGGTCACGCCCACCATGGAAATAGCCGACATCACGATAGCCGAAATATTGGCACGCTCCAGGGCGTCACGCATGGCCAGGGCGTTCATCACAGTGGCCAGCATGCCCATGTGGTCGCCAGTGACCCGATCCATACCGGCCGCACTCAGTGCCGCACCGCGGAACAGATTGCCCCCGCCGATCACCAGGCCGACTTGTACGCCGATGCCGACCAACTGGCCGACTTCCAGCGCCATGCGGTCGAGAACCTTGGGATCGATCCCGAACTCTTCCGAGCCCATCAGGGCCTCGCCGCTAAGCTTGAGTAGAATGCGTTTATAGCGAGCCTGATAACCACTGCCCTGCTGAGCCATTGCGAATCTCTCCTGCGGCGTATTTTTAAAAAATTCTTGGCGAGCCATTTACGGCTTGCGTTCACTCTAGCTGGACGCTCTCACAGCGCCATCGGAACACGGCTTTGTAAGCCAGTTCCGAGGGTAAGCCAAATAAAATCGGCCTGCCCATTTGAAAAGAGGCTGCGCGCGTGAGCGGGCAGCCTCTTTCGGGCGACAGTTAAAAACTGTCTTATTGCTTGGCGGCAGCCAGCTGGGCAGCAACTTCTTCAGCGAAGTTGTCGACCGGCTTCTCGATGCCTTCGCCTACCTTGAAGTAAGTGAAGGAAACGATTTCAGCACCGGCTTTCTTGGCCAATTCGCCAACCTTGACTTCAGGGTTCTTGACGAACGCCTGCTCAACCAGGCTTGCTTCGGCCAGGAACTTGCTGATACGGCCCTTGACCATATTCTCAACAATGTTTTCTGGCTTGCCTTTGATTTTTTCTTCGTTCAGCTGCAGGAACACAGCTTTTTCACGCTCGATCGCTTCGGCAGAAACTTCCGAAGGCAGCAGGAACTCAGGGTTGCTGGCCGCTACGTGCATAGCGATGTCCTTGGCCAGCTCAACATTGCCGCCCTTCAGGACAACTGCAACGCCGATCTTGTTGCCGTGCAGGTAACCACCAACTACATCACCTTCAACGCGCACCAGGCGACGGATGTTGACGTTTTCGCCAACCTTGCCGACCAGTACCAGGCGATCAGCTTCTTGAGCGGCGATCAGCGGAGCGACGTCAGTCAGCTTGTCGGCGAACGCTTTTTCAACGCTGGCAGCAACAAAGGCCTTGAAGTCGTCCTGCAGGGCCAGGAAGTCGGTCTGAGAGTTCACTTCCAGCAGAACAGCAGATTTGCCGTCTTCTTTCAGAGCGATAGCGCCTTCAGCAGCCACGTTGCCTGCTTTCTTGGCAGCCTTGATGGCGCCGGAAGCACGCATGTCATCAATGGCTTTTTCGATGTCGCCGTCAGCCTTTTCCAGGGCTTTCTTGCAATCCATCATGCCTTCGCCGGTACGCTCACGCAGTTCTTTAACCAACGCTGCAGTAATTGCTGCCATTTTCAAATTCCTCTTGGATAGGTTTTCAACCATTCCACCCGATCGAACGGGGGATCAATTCTTCCCGAACCACCCTTGTTAGCCGCTGCACGTTACAGGTGATGTAGCTGCGCTGCTCACAAATGGTTTTCGAGGTGGCAAAAAGGGGGCCAAGCCCCCTTTTTGCTTACTGAGTCAACGCCAGGGCGTCAATTACTCAGCTGCGGCTACCGGAGCTTCTTCAACGAACTGCTCAGTACCACCAGCAACGTGGTTGCGACCACGGATTACAGCGTCAGCCATCGAACCCATGTACAGCTGGATAGCGCGGATGGCGTCATCGTTGCCTGGGATGATGTAGTCAACGCCTTCCGGGCTGCTGTTGGTATCGACTACGCCGATAACAGGGATGCCCAGCTTGTTGGCTTCGGTGATCGCGATGCGCTCGTGATCAACGTCGATAACGAACAGTGCGTCAGGCAGACCGCCCATGTCCTTGATACCACCCAGGGAACGATCGAGCTTTTCCAGGTCACGAGTGCGCATCAGCGCTTCTTTCTTGGTCAGCTTGGCGAAAGTACCGTCTTCGGCTTGCACTTCAAGGTCACGCAGACGCTTGATGGAAGCACGGATGGTTTTGAAGTTGGTCAGCATGCCGCCCAACCAGCGGTGATCGACGTACGGCGAACCGCAACGTGCTGCTTCTTCAGCAACGATCTTGCCAGCGGAACGCTTGGTGCCGACGAACAGGATCTTGTTTTTGCCCTGAGCCAGGCGCTCTACGAAAGTCAGAGCTTCGTTGAACATTGGCAGGGTTTTTTCAAGGTTGATGATGTGGATCTTGTTACGCGCGCCGAAAATGTATTTACCCATTTTCGGGTTCCAGTAACGGGTCTGGTGACCGAAGTGCACACCGGCCTTCAGCATATCGCGCATATTGACTTGGGACATGATAGTTCCTTAATAAGTCGGGTTTGGCCTCCACGTATCCCAATGACCAACCAGCGGCATCAAGGCCTCCGGCACCCAGGTCATCGTGTCGACACGTGTGTGGATTTAAGCTTTGCGGGGTATCCCCGGAAAGCGGCGCATTTTATACCACACGAAGGGCGAAAACGAAACACGCAATCACATTTGGCCTGAGCGACTTGTACGCAACCCTTTGAATAGACCCGATATAACCCCACCTGATAGAGAGAAGCGATCGTCAGGGGCTCATGATTTGACGCCCGCGTCTGTTAGAATCGCGTTTTTTGGCGCTTGTGCGAATTCTGCAACCTTTTGTCGCACGCCCGTAAACCGTATTGATTTCAGCGCATCGCGCTAGAGAGAGCCTGTATGACCGTTAGTTTGAAAACCGCCGAAGACATCGCCGGCATGCGCATTGCCGGCAAACTGGCTGCCGACGTGCTGGAAATGATTGCCGAGCACGTCAAGCCCGGCGTTACCACGGAAACCCTGAACCAAATCTGCCATGACTATATAGTCAATGTGCAGGGCGCTATTCCTGCGCCGCTGAACTACAAGGGCTTCCCCAAGTCGATCTGCACGTCGGTCAACCACGTGGTCTGCCACGGGATTCCGGGCGACAAGCCGTTGAAGGACGGCGACACCCTGAACATCGACGTCACCGTGATCAAGGACCGCTACTTCGGTGACACCAGCCGCATGTTCCACGTCGGCAACGTGCCGGTCTGGGCCGAGCGCCTGTCCCAGGTCACCCAGGAATGCATGTACAAAGCCATCGAGATCGTCAAGCCTGGCTGCCGCCTGGGCGACATCGGTGAAGTGATCCAGAAGCACGCCGAAAAGAACGGTTTCTCGGTGGTGCGCGAATTCTGCGGCCACGGTATCGGCACGGTCTTCCACGAAGAACCGCAGATCCTGCACTACGGCCGCGCCGGCACCGGCATGGAGCTCAAGGCAGGCATGACCTTTACCATCGAGCCGATGATCAACCAGGGCAAGGCCGATACCAAGGTGCTGGGCGACGGCTGGACCGCCATCACCAAAGACCGCAAGCTCTCGGCCCAGTGGGAACACACCCTGCTGGTCACCGAGACCGGCTACGAGATCTTCACCCTGCGCGCCGACGACACGATCCCACGCGTTTCGGCGTAAAGGCTGCCAAGGTTTTCCCAAACTGTGTTGTGACTGACTGATAGATAGAAAGGAAAGCCGATCAATGCCCCAGGTGGATCCCGAACTCTTCGACCGTGGCCAGTTCCAGGCCGAGCTGGCTCTGAAAGCGAGCCCCATCGCCGCGTTCAAAAAGGCGATCCGCCAGGCCCGCGAGGTACTCGACGAGCGCTTTCGCAGCGGCCGGGACATCCGCCGGCTGATCGAGGACCGCGCCTGGTTCGTCGATAACATCCTGCAAAAGGCCTGGGAACAGTTCAGCTGGAGCGAAGACGCCGATATTGCCCTGGTGGCGGTCGGCGGATACGGTCGTGGCGAGCTGCACCCCTACTCCGACATCGACCTGCTGATCCTGCTGGACAGCGCCGATCATGAGATCTTTCGCGATTCCATCGAGCGTTTTCTCACGCTGCTGTGGGATATCGGCCTGGAAGTCGGCCAGAGCGTGCGCTCGGTCGATGAATGCGCCGAAGAGGCCCGCGCCGACCTCACCGTCATCACCAACCTGATGGAAAGCCGCACCATCGCCGGCCCCGAGCGCCTGCGCCAGCGCATGCTCGAAGTCACCAGCACCGCGCACATGTGGCCGAGCAAGGACTTCTTCCTGGCCAAGCGCGCCGAGCAGAAGGCCCGGCACCACAAGTACAACGACACCGAATACAACCTGGAACCCAACGTCAAAGGTTCTCCGGGCGGGCTGCGCGACATCCAGACGATTCTGTGGGTAGCGCGTCGCCAATACGGCACGCTGAACCTGCGCGCCCTGGCCGGCGAAGGCTTCCTGGTGGAGAGCGAAAACGCCCTGCTGGCGTCGTCCCAGGAATTCCTGTGGAAAGTGCGCTACGCCCTGCACATGCTCGCCGGGCGCTCCGAAGATCGCCTGCTGTTCGACCACCAGCGCTGCATCGCAACCCTGCTGGGGTTTGAAGGCGAAGACGCGAAGACCAGCATCGAAAGCTTCATGCAGCAGTACTACCGGGTGGTCATGAGCATTGCCCAGCTCAGCGACCTGATCATCCAGCATTTCGAAGAAGTGATCCTGGCCCCGGAAGACGAAGCACCGCCGCAGCCGATCAACTCGCGCTTCCAGCTGCACGACGGCTATATCGAGGCACGCAACGACAACGTGTTCCGCCGCACCCCGTTCGCCATGCTGGAGATCTTCGTGCTGATGGCCCAGCAGCCGGAAATCAAGGGCGTACGCGCCGATACCATCCGCCTGCTGCGGGAAAACCGTCACCTGATCGACGATGACTTTCGCAACGACATTCGCAACACCAGCCTGTTTATCGAGCTGTTCAAGTGCAAGATCGGCATCCATCGCAACCTGCGCCGCATGAACCGCTATGGCATCCTCGGGCGTTACCTGCCGGAGTTCGGTTTCATCGTCGGGCAGATGCAGCACGATCTGTTCCACATCTATACCGTAGACGCCCACACCCTGAACCTGATCAAGCACTTGCGTAAGTTGCAGTACACCCAAGTGTCAGAGAAATTCCCGCTGGCCAGCAAGCTCATGGCCAAACTGCCCAAGCCGGAGTTGATCTACCTTGCCGGCCTGTACCACGACATTGGCAAGGGCCGACATGGCGACCACTCGGAAATCGGCGCGGTCGATGCCGAGGCGTTCTGCCAGCGCCACCAGCTGCCGCTGTGGGACAGCCGCCTGATCGTGTGGCTGGTGCAGAACCATCTGCTGATGTCGACCACCGCCCAGCGCAAGGACTTGTCCGACCCGCAGGTGATCCACGACTTCGCCGGGATCGTCGGCGATGAAACCCACCTCGACTACCTGTACGTGCTGACCGTTTCCGACATCAACGCCACCAATCCGACCCTGTGGAACTCCTGGCGCGCCAGTCTGTTGCGCCAGCTGTACACCGAAACCAAGCGCGCGCTGCGTCGTGGCCTGGAAAACCCGGTGGACCGCGAAGAGCAGATCCGCCGCACCCAAAGCGCCGCCCTGGACATCCTGGTGCGCGGTGGCAACGACCCGGACGACGTCGAGCAGTTGTGGTCGCAACTGGGTGACGACTACTTCCTGCGCCACACCGCCGGCGATGTGGCCTGGCACAGTGACGCGATCCTGCAGCAGCCTGCCGATGGCGGCCCGCTGGTGCTGATCAAGGAAACCACCCAGCGCGAATTCGAAGGCGGCACGCAGATCTTCATCTATGCGCCCGACCAGCACGACTTCTTCGCCGTGACCGTGGCGGCCATGGATCAGCTCAACCTGAACATCCATGACGCCCGGGTCATCACCTCCAGCAGCCAGTTCACCCTCGATACCTATATCGTGCTGGATACCGAAGGCGAGTCCATCGGCGATAACCCGGCGCGGGTGAAAAAGATCCGCGAAGGCCTGACCGAAGCGCTGCGCAACCCCGATGACTACCCGACCATCATCCAGCGCCGGGTACCGCGCCAGCTCAAGCACTTTGCCTTTGCGCCCCAGGTGACCATTTCCAACGACGCCCAACGCCCGGTCACGGTGCTGGAACTCAGCGCGCCGGATCGCCCGGGGCTGCTGGCAAGGATCGGCGGGATTTTTCTGGAGTTCGACCTGTCGTTGCAGAACGCCAAGATTGCAACCCTCGGCGAGCGAGTGGAAGACGTGTTCTTTATTACCGACGCCGACAACCAGCCGCTGTCCGACCCGGAGCTGTGCCTGCGCTTACAGGCGGCGATCGTGCAGCAGTTGAGCGTGCCCCAGGAACCCGGTGTCGAACTGACGCGCCTGACGATTTGATACCAGGAGCGGCCCACCGCTCCCCTCCCAGTTTTTAACGCCTTGCACGAGATCCACCGATGAACAACGCCCTGAATCAGCTCCAGCCCTACCCGTTCGAAAAGCTACGCGCCCTGCTGGGCAGCGTCACACCGAACCCGGACAAGCGCCCGATCGCGTTGTCCATCGGCGAGCCCAAGCACAAGTCGCCGCAGTTCGTTGCCGATGCCCTGGCCAACAACCTCGACCAGATGGCGGTGTACCCCACCACCCTGGGCATCCCGGCTTTGCGCGAGGCCATTGGCGCCTGGTGCGAGCGCCGCTTCGACGTACCCAAGGGCTGGCTGGATCCGGCGCGCAATATCCTGCCGGTCAACGGCACCCGTGAAGCGCTGTTTGCCTTCACCCAGACCGTGGTCAACCGTGGTGACGACGCGCTGGTGGTCAGCCCGAATCCGTTCTACCAGATCTACGAAGGCGCGGCGTTCCTGGCCGGGGCCAAGCCACATTACCTGCCCTGCCTGGATGAAAACGGCTTCAACCCGGATTTCGACGCCGTGTCGCCAGACATCTGGAAACGCTGCCAGATCCTGTTCCTCTGCTCCCCGGGCAACCCGACGGGTGCACTGATCCCGGTCGACACCCTGAAAAAACTCATCGCCCTGGCCGACGAACATGACTTCGTGATCGCCGCCGACGAGTGCTACAGCGAACTCTACTTCGACGAACAAACCCCACCGCCGGGCCTGCTCAGCGCGTGTGTCGAACTGGGCCGCCAGGACTTCAAGCGCTGCGTGGTGTTCCACAGCCTGTCCAAGCGCTCCAACCTGCCAGGCCTGCGTTCCGGTTTTGTCGCGGGCGATGCCGAGATCCTCAAGGGCTTCCTGCTGTACCGCACTTACCATGGTTGTGCGATGCCGGTACAAACCCAGCTGGCAAGTATCGCGGCCTGGCAGGACGAGGCCCATGTGCAGGCCAACCGGGACTTGTACCGCGAGAAGTTTGATGCCGTGCTGGCGATCCTCAAGCCGGTGCTGGACGTACAGGCCCCGGACGGCGGGTTCTACCTGTGGCCGAATGTACAAGGCGATGATGCCGCGTTCTGCCGCGATTTGTTCGTCGAGGAACACGTGACCGTGGTGCCGGGTTCGTACCTGTCCCGGGAAGTGGATGGCGTCAACCCTGGGGCTGGCCGTGTGCGCCTGGCGCTGGTTGCACCGCTTGCCGAGTGCGTGGAAGCGGCTGAGCGAATTCGGGACTTCATTCAGCGTCACCGCTGATCCCAAGGGCCGCTCGCGCGTTCCGGAGCGGCCAACTCAAAGAAAGATCAAGCAACCCTTTGAATGGGAACACGCCCGCGTTTCTCACCCACCAAAAGTAGTAGCCAACAATGATGCCAATGGCAGCCCATGCCGTTCATGGCGGCCTGGCCTTTTACTTTTGATGGAGAGAAGACATGACCGTCTGCAACTTGCCTCCCCCTACTTCCTCATACAACACAGCCGCCTTTACGACGCCCGAATCAAATCCCACCCGGCATAAACGTGGCATCGCCACCCCCGACAAACTCTGGCCACAGCATTCAGTCCTGAAGATAGCTTTGCTGGATATGACGGACGCGCAGAAGACGCTGGTAAAAGCCAATATAAGAAAATGGACGCCTCACACCAACCTGCACTTCAAGTTCGTCGATACAGCGCATGGCGATATCAGAATTACCGCAAATAACACGAGCACTGCAGGCTGGTCGTACATTGGAACGGACGCAAAAAATATCTCCCCCTCTGAACCGACGATGAGCATTGGCTTCGGCAGTTCGCCGGAACGTATTGAGGCGCAGGTGCTACATGAGTTTGGTCATGCGCTGGGTTTAAGGCATGAACACCAGCATCCGGATCGGACATTGGTATTTGATGAGGATGAAGTTTACAAAGATTACGAATCCCGAAATAAAACAAGAGGTGACGCTTACCACGACGTCCTCAAGAAATCACACCGCAGCACCGTGAAAACTTCACCTTACGATGAACAATCAATCATGCATTACAGTTTTTCCAAGCCCCGATTGAAAAGTCCAAACGAAATCCCTAAACCGTTGCAACTGTCGGACGGCGATAAGGGTTTTATTCAATCGCTTTATCCGCAGGACAGCACGCCTGCGGGGCAACTGATTTATACGTTGATGAAGGTGTTAATCAAAACTGATCGCCCTCCAACTGTGTAATACCTCCTCTACTTCACGGGCCCCAAGTTCGCCTCACTCATATCCAGCTCTGCCAGCACCTCTCGCAACACGTCATCACCAATCTGGTGATGACGGCTCAAGCTGTAGAGCTCCAACCGCTGCGCGCGCAGCGCCTTGAGACGCAACTTTCGCTCTAGTTGGTCCATCTGCTGTGCCAATGCCTGGGCTTCGGCCGAGTCATTGAACACTTCCAACTGATGGCGATATTCCGACATCAGGCGTGCCTTGAGTTCAGTGGCCAACGCGGCCTGGGCGGCGTCCTGGGTTGCGATGTCAACGGGCTCCTCTGCCTCCAAGGCATGGATCGCCGCCACGGCGGTTTTTTTCCAGGCCTCGCGCACTTCGTTATGGCGCTTTTCATCCGGACTCTTTTCAACGCCGCGCAAGAGCAGCGGCAGGGCGATGCATGCGGCGATCAGTGACAGCAGGATCACACCGGCCGCGATAAAGATCAGCAGGTCTCGCTCGGGGAAACTCTGGCCCGGCACCAGCAACAATGGCACCGACATTACACCGGCCAGGGTCACCGCACCGCGCACTCCGCCCACGGTCAACAGCCAACAGGAACGCGCGGTCGGCACCAGGGTCAACTCACTTTTCACACGTAGCCGCCGGAGTAAACCCGACAGGCGCCAGATGCTCTGTACCCAGATAAAGCGCAACACCACCAGCACCAGAAAGATCGCAATCACATCCAGGCAGCGATACAACAAGGCGGGCCACAGCGTCGGCTCATGACTGACCACGGCCTTGATGATGTCCGGCAGTTGCAGGCCCAGCAGCAGGAAGATCAGGCCATTGAAAGCAAACTCCAGCAATGACCAGACACTGCGATTGAGCAAACGCGTGCTGGTCTGGCGAGGCAACAGGTCGAGCCAGCTTTGCATCATGCCCGCCGCGACCGCCGACAAGATGCCCGAGGCGCCGAGGCGTTCGGCCAGCACGTAGGCCGCAAACGGCAGCAGCAACATGAACACCACGTGCGTTGCCGGGTCATCCCAACCTCGAGCAATCATCCAGGCACGCAGGCGGCCGACCAGCCAGCTCAGCGCCACCCCGACCGCCAGGCCGCCCACGGCCACCAAAACAAAGGTCAGGCTGGCATCGGCCAGAGAGAACACGCCGGTCAATGCTGCGGCCAAGGCGAACTTGAAGGTCACCAGGCCCGAGGCATCATTCATCAACGCTTCGCCCTGGAGCATATGCATCAGCGGTGTCGGCAAGCGGTTCTGGGCAATCGCCGACACGGCCACGGCATCTGTCGGCGACAACACGGCAGCGAGGGCGAAGGCCACCGGCAGCGGGATCGTCGGCAATAGCCAATGAATGAAGTAGCCAGCACCGACCACGGTGAAAAGCACCAGGCCGACGGCCAGCGTCAGGATCGGCCCACGCAGGCGCCACAATTCGCGCTTGGGCATGCGCCAGCCATCGGAGAACAGCAGCGGTGGCAGGAATAGAAACAGGAACAGCTCCGGGTCCAGCGCCACATGCAGCCCCAGTGTGGGCCAGGCCAGCAAGGCGCCAGCGGCAATCTGCACCAGGGGTAACGGCAGGGGGATGACACGCCCGACCAGACGCGAAACGCTGACCAGCATCAGCAGGATAAGAACGGTGTAGGCGGTTTGCATAACGCGGTTTCCCGGACAATCGACTTGCAACGACACATCAGGCAACAACCAGCCGTTGAAGTGCCATATTACCCGGCTATGTTAAGCGCTGGCTTTTGCACAAAGGTCGCACGATGCTGACGAGCGGCACCCAAACCCGCTGGTCGTGGCATAATCCGTGATCTTTCATTTTCATTGGCACTGACATCAGTAAAGCAGGGGGGGCAATTCCTTGACCGCTTCAAGCAAAACGTTGCACCTTTTCGGCATCAAAGCCTGCGACACCATGAAAAAGGCGCGCACGTGGCTCGATGAGCACGCGGTGAGCTATGAGTTCCACGACTACAAAACGGCCGGTATCGACCGTGAACACTTGACCCAATGGTGCAACGAGCACGGTTGGCAGGTGGTTTTGAACCGTGCGGGCACCACCTTTCGCAAACTCGAAGACGAACGCAAAGCCGATCTCGATCAGTCGAAAGCCATTGAATTGATGCTCGCACAACCCTCGATGATCAAGCGTCCGGTGCTTGATCTCGGTGACAGAACCCTGATTGGCTTCAAGCCAGATAGTTATTCGGCGGCCCTCAAGTAGGCCAGCCCTTCCATTTTTGTAGAGGTAACAGCATGTCCAATTCCCTGTTCAGCCTGGGCTTCGGCGTCGGCACTCAGAACCGCCAAGGTGCTTGGCTGGAAGTGTTTTACGCACAACCCTTGCTCAACCCATCGGCTGAAATCGTTGCCGCCATCGCGCCGATCCTCGGCTACAGCGAAGGCAACCAGGCGATCACCTTCACCGTCGCCCAGGCCCTGCAACTGGCTGACGCGCTCAAGGGCGTCGACGCCACCCAAGCCGCTCTGCTGAGCCGTCTGGCTGAAAGCCACACGCCGCTGGTTGCGACCTTGCTGGCCGAAGACGCCGCACTGACGTCCACCCCAGAGGCCTACCTCAAGCTGCACCTGCTGTCCCATCGCCTGGTCAAGCCACACGGCCTGAGCCTCGCCGGTGTGTTCCCGCAGTTGCCGAACGTGGCCTGGACCAGCCAGGGCGCAATCGACATCAATGAGCTGGCCGAACGCCAACTGGAAGCACGCCTGCGTGGCGAGTTGCTGGAAGTGTTCTCGGTGGACAAGTTCCCGAAAATGACCGACTACGTGGTACCGAGCGGCGTGCGTATCGCTGATGCCGCGCGTATCCGCCTGGGTGCCTATGTGGGCGAAGGCACCACCGTGATGCACGAAGGTTTCGTCAACTTCAACGCCGGCACCGAAGGCCCGGGCATGATCGAAGGCCGTGTATCGGCTGGCGTGTTCGTCGGCAAGGGTTCGGACCTGGGCGGCGGTTGCTCGACCATGGGCACCCTGTCGGGCGGCGGCAACATCGTGATCAAGGTCGGAGAAGGCTGCCTGATCGGCGCCAATGCCGGTATCGGTATCCCGTTGGGCGACCGCAACACCGTGGAGTCGGGCCTGTACGTGACCGCCGGCACCAAGGTTGCATTGCTGGACGAGTCGAACCAACTGGTCAAGGTGGTCAAGGCGCGCGAGCTGGCCGGCCAACCGGACCTGCTGTTCCGCCGCAACTCCGAGACCGGTGCCGTGGAGTGCAAAACCCACAAATCGGCCATCGAACTGAACGAAGCGCTGCACGCTCACAACTAAGCAGCCACTCGATGCCACTAGCGGGCCCCGACCCTGGGGCCCGCTTATACGAGTCTTGAACACCATGCTAGTGCCCTCCCCCTGGCGCGCCGACTTTCCGGCCATCGCCACCCTGCAACGGCAAGACCAGACCTACCTGGACAACGCCGCCACCACGCAAAAACCCCAAGCCTTGCTGGATGCCATCAGCCATTACTACGCCAATGGCGCCGCCAATGTGCACCGTGCCCAGCATTTGCCGGGAGCCCATGCGACCCAAGCCTTCGAGGACAGTCGCAGCAAGGTTGCGCAGTGGTTGAATGCAGGTGACAGCGGGCAAATCGTGTTTACCCACGGCGCGACGTCAGCGCTGAACCTCTTGGCTTATGGCCTTGAGCACTTATTCAATGCGGGCGATGAGCTTGTCATCAGCGCCCTGGAACACCACGCCAACCTATTGCCGTGGCAGCAACTGGCCAAGCGTCGCGCGCTCACACTGGTGCTATTGCCGCTCGACGATGACGGCGTGATCGACCTGCAAGCCGCCGCCGAGTTGATCGGCCCGCGTACGCGCCTGCTGGCGGTAAGCCAACTGTCCAACGTCCTCGGCACCTGGCAGCCGCTGCAAGCCTTGCTGGCGTTGGCCCAGACCCATGGCGCCCTGACCGTGGTCGATGGCGCCCAAGGCATCGTCCACGGCCGTCACGACGTGCAGGCCCTGGGCTGCGACTTCTATGTGTTTTCCAGCCACAAGCTGTACGGCCCCGACGGCGTCGGCGTGCTATATGGCCGCAACGAGGCCCTGCATCACCTGCGCCATTGGCAATTCGGTGGCGAGATGGTGCAACAGGCCGACTACCACAGCGCCAGCTTCCGCCCGGCACCGCTGGGGTTCGAGGCCGGCACCCCACCGATTGCCGGCGTGATCGGCCTGGGCGCGACGCTGGACTACCTGAGTTCGCTGGACCCAAAGGCGATTCTCACCCATGAAGCGGCCCTGCATGACTACCTGTTGCGCGGGCTGCAAGCGCGCAAGGGTGTCCGTGTGCTGGGTTCGCCGCAGGCGGCGCTGGTCAGCTTTGTGGTCGAGGGCGTGCACAACGCCGACCTTGCGCACCTGCTGACCGAGCAAGGCATTGCCGTACGTGCCGGGCATCATTGCGCGATGCCGCTGCTCAAGGCGATGCACTTGTCGGGTGCGATCCGCGTATCCCTGGCGCTGTATAACGACTCCGATGATCTGGAGCGCTTCTTCGAAGCGCTGGACCAGGCGCTGGATATGCTGCGATGAGCCTGCCGGTGGATGCAGTTGCCGCGCTGGAGGCCTTTCAGTCGGTGGGCAGCTGGGAGCAACGCGCGCGAATGCTGATGCAGTGGGGTGAACGTCTGCCCGTATTGGCGGATGAGGAGAAGGTCGATGCCAACCTGGTGCAGGGCTGTGAGAGCCTGGTGTGGTTGGTGGGGCGCTTCGAGCACGGTCATTGGCAATTCGCCGCGAGCAGCGATGCGCGGATGATTCGTGGCTTGGTGGCATTGCTGCTGGCGCGGGTCAATGGGTTGTCGGCGGACGAGTTGCAGGCGGTCGACTTGCCTGACTGGTTCAATCAACTCGGGCTTTCCCGCCAACTGTCGCCATCGCGCAGCAATGGCTTGAATGCAGTCCTGCAGCGCATGCGAACGCTAAGCCATACACAGGACTAAAGGTGGGAGGGGCGGTGCGATTCAGGCGGGTTTGACCCGCTCGGAAGGCCTGCGCACCCCGGCCACAATCTTATCCACCGCCTTGGTCGCCGCGACCATGCCGAAGGTCGCCGTCACCATCATCACCGCGCCAAACCCGCCGGCGCAGTCGAGCTTCACCCCATCACCGACAAAACTCTTCTGCAAACAGATGCTGCCATCCGGCTTGGGATAACGCAGTTGCTCGGTGGAAAACACACACGGCACGCTGTAATGACGGGTCACGGTGCGGGAAAAGCCGTAGTCACGGCGTAAGGTGGAGCGCACTTTCGACGCCAACGGGTCATTGAAGGTGCGGTTCAGGTCGCACACTTGGATCAGCGTCGGGTCGATCTGCCCGCCGGCGCCGCCGGTGGTGATGATCTGGATCTTGCGGCGCTTGCACCAGGCGATCAGCGCGGCCTTGGCGTTGACGGCATCGATGCAGTCGATCACGCAATCGATGTTGGGCGTGATGTATTCGGCCATGGTCTCGCGGGTCACGAAATCTGCCACCGCATGCACCGTGCAGTCCGGATTGATGCCGCGCAAACGCTCGGCCATCACCTCGACCTTGGGCTTGCCCACGGTGCTGTCCAGGGCGTGCAGCTGGCGGTTGCTGTTGCTGACGCAGACGTCGTCCAGGTCGAACAGCGAAATCTCGCCCACCCCGCAGCGGGCCATGGCTTCCGCCGCCCACGAGCCCACGCCGCCGACACCGACGATCGCCACATGGGCCGCTTTCAAGCGTTCCAGGCCTTCAATGCCATACAAACGGGCGACGCCTGCAAACCGCGGATCTTCTGTGCTCATGACCATTACCCCAAAAACCGGCGCGCATTATGGACTACGTAGCGACAAGTTCGAAGCCACAAGCTACAAGTAAAGAACTTAGAGGGTGTTTCGCTGACTAACGTCCGGCTTTTCTCTGTCTGCTATACGCTCAGGGAGCGGCCGGTGTAGGATGCGCGCCGTTCGGCGCAGGCCGACACCTCTTTTCGTTCCGCACCCTTTGGAACCCGAAATAGCCATGTCATCGCGTAAATTTGGACTCAACCTGGTGGTAGTGCTGGCAATTGCCGCGCTGTTCACCGGCTTCTGGGCGCTGATCAACCGCCCGGTCACTGCTCCCAACTGGCCCGAGCAGATCTCCGGTTTTTCCTACTCGCCGTTCCAGCAAGGCCAGTTCCCGCAGAAAGACCAGTACCCCACCGACGAACAGATGCGTCGCGATCTGGAGATCATGAGCAAGCTGACGGACAACATCCGTACTTACTCGGTCGACGGCACATTGGGGGACATTCCCAAGCTCGCCGAAGAGTTCGGCCTGCGCGTAACGCTGGGGATCTGGATCAGCCCGGATCTGGAGCGTAACGAGCGCGAAGTCCAGCGCGCCATCGAGATCGCCAACAGCTCGCGCAGTGTCGTGCGGGTTGTCGTCGGTAACGAGGCCCTGTTCCGTGAAGAGATCACCCCTGAAGCGCTGATTGTGCTGCTGGACCGGGTGCGCGCCGCCGTGAAAGTCCCGGTGACGACCTCCGAGCAATGGCATATCTGGGAAAAGAACCCGCAACTGGCCAAGCACGTCGACCTGATCGCCGCGCACATCCTGCCGTTCTGGGAATACATCCCGATGGACAAGGCCGGCCAGTATGTCCTCGACCGCGCCAAGGATCTGAAGAAACTGTTCCCGAAAAAGCCGCTGCTGCTGTCGGAAGTTGGCTGGCCAAGCAACGGTCGTATGCGCGGTGGCAATGAAACGTCCCCGGCAGACCAGGCGATTTACCTGCGTACGCTGGTGAACAAGCTGAACCGCCAGGGCTACAACTACTTCGTGATCGAGGCGTTCGACCAGCCGTGGAAAGTCAGCGACGAAGGCTCGGCCGGCGCTTATTGGGGCGTGTATAACGCCGCGCGCCAGCAGAAGTTCAACTTCGAGGGGCCCGTCGTTGCCATCCCGCAATGGCGCGTCCTGGCGATCGGATCGGTGGTGCTCGCATTGCTGTCCCTGACCCTGCTGATGATTGACGGCTCATCCCTGCGCCAGCGTGGCCGCACCTTCCTGACCTTTATCGCGTTCCTCTGCGGTTCGGTACTGGTGTGGATCGGCTACGACTACAGCCAGCAATACAGCACGTGGTTCAGCGTGACCGTCGGCATTTTGTTGGCCCTGGGCGCCCTCGGCGTATTCATCGTGTTGCTGACCGAAGCCCACGAACTGGCGGAAGCGGTCTGGACCCACAAGCGCCGGCGTGAATTCCTGCCGGTGGAAGGGGAATCAGACTACCGCCCGAAAGTGTCGATCCATGTGCCGTGCTACAACGAGCCGCCAGAGATGGTCAAACAGACCCTCGACGCTCTGGCCGCGCTCGATTACCCGGACTACGAAGTCCTGATCATCGACAACAACACCAAGGACCCGGCGGTATGGGAACCGGTGCGCGACTACTGCGACACCCTCGGCCCGCGCTTCAAGTTCTTCCACGTCGCACCCCTGGCCGGTTTCAAGGGCGGTGCACTGAACTACCTGATCCCGCACACCGCCAAGGATGCCGAAGTGATCGCGGTGATCGACTCGGACTACTGCGTGTCGCCGAACTGGCTCAAGCACATGGTGCCGCACTTCGCCGACCCGAAAATCGCCGTGGTGCAGTCGCCGCAGGACTACCGCGACCAGAACGAAAGCACCTTCAAGAAGCTCTGCTACGCCGAATACAAAGGCTTCTTCCATATCGGCATGGTCACCCGTAACGACCGCGACGCGATCATCCAGCACGGCACCATGACCATGACCCGTCGCTCGGTGCTCGAGGAGCTGGGCTGGGCCGACTGGTGCATCTGCGAAGACGCCGAACTGGGCCTGCGGGTATTCGAGAAAGGCCTGTCGGCGGCGTACTACCACGACAGCTACGGCAAGGGCCTGATGCCGGATACCTTTATCGACTTCAAGAAACAGCGTTTCCGCTGGGCCTATGGCGCGATCCAGATCATCAAGCGTCACACCGCCAGCCTGCTGCGCGGCAAAGACACCGAGCTGACCCGTGGCCAGCGCTACCACTTCCTCGCGGGCTGGTTGCCGTGGGTGGCGGACGGCATGAACATCTTCTTCACCGTCGGCGCGCTGTTGTGGTCGGCGGCGATGATCATCGTGCCGACCCGGGTCGACCCGCCGCTGCTGATTTTCGCGATCCCGCCGTTGGCGTTGTTCGTGTTCAAGGTGGGCAAGATCATCTTCCTGTACCGCCGTGCGGTGGGCGTGAACCTCAAGGACGCGTTCTGCGCCGCCCTGGCTGGCCTGGCGCTGTCCCACACCATCGCCAAGGCGGTGCTGTATGGCTTCTTCACCACCAGCATTCCGTTCTTTCGTACACCGAAAAACGCGGATAACCACGGCTTCTGGGTAGCAATTTCCGAAGCCCGCGAAGAAATGTTCATCATGCTGCTGCTGTGGGGCGCGGCGCTGGGGATCTACCTGGTGCAAGGCCTGCCGAGCAATGACATACGTTTCTGGGTGGTGATGCTGCTGGTGCAATCGCTGCCGTATGTGGCGGCATTGATCATGGCGTTCCTGTCGTCGCTGCCAAAACCGGCCGTGGCACCTGAGCCTGCACCTGCGGCTTAAAAACTTGCGCAATGCACTAAACGGCGGCCTCTGGCCGCCGTTTTGCTATAAGATAACGGCCGTTTTGTCTGCCCGCCCTGCTCTTCCAAACATGCTTTCCGGAGTTTTCCCATGACGGCCCATGCCGACCTTTCGCCGACCCTTCAACTTGCCATCGACCTGATCCGTCGTCCCTCGGTCACGCCGATCGACGCCGATTGCCAGAAGCTGATGATGCAGCGCCTGGGCGACGCCGGTTTTGCGCTGGAGCCGATGCGTATCGAGGATGTGGACAACTTCTGGGCCACCCATGGCAAGCACGAGGGTCCGGTGCTGTGCTTCGCCGGCCACACCGACGTGGTCCCCACCGGTCCGGTGCACGCCTGGCAGAACGACCCGTTCGACGCATTGATCGACGAAAACGGCATGCTCTGCGGGCGTGGCGCAGCGGACATGAAGGGCAGCCTGGCCGCGATGCTGGTGGCGGCGGAGCGCTTCGTCAGCGACTACCCGGACCACAAGGGCTCGGTCGCGTTCCTGATCACCAGCGATGAGGAAGGCCCGGCGCACCACGGCACCAAGGCCGTGATTGAACGCCTGGCGGCGCGCAAGGAGCGCCTGGACTGGTGCGTCGTAGGCGAACCGTCGAGCACCACCCTGGTGGGCGATGTGGTCAAGAACGGCCGTCGCGGCTCCCTCGGCGCCACCCTGACCGTGCGCGGTGTGCAGGGCCATGTGGCCTACCCGCACCTGGCGAAGAACCCGATCCACCTGGCCGCACCGGCCCTGGCCGAACTGGCCGCCGAACACTGGGACAACGGCAACGCCTTCTTCCCGCCGACCAGCTTCCAGATCTCCAACCTCAACTCTGGCACCGGCGCCACCAACGTGATTCCGGGTGACCTGACGGCGGTGTTCAACTTCCGTTTTTCCACCGAATCCACTGTCGAAGGCCTGCAACAGCGGGTTGCGGCGATTCTCGACAAGCATGGCCTGGACTGGCATGTGGAGTGGGCGCTGTCGGGCCTGCCGTTCCTCACCGAGCCGGGCGCGTTGCTCGATGCGGTGTCGGCCAGCATCAAGGCGATCACCGGGCGTGAGACCCAGGCCTCCACCAGTGGCGGCACTTCCGACGGGCGCTTCATTGCGACCCTCGGCACCCAGGTGGTGGAGTTGGGCCCGGTGAATGCGACGATCCACCAGGTCAACGAGCGGATCCTGGCCAGCGACCTCGATGTGCTGACCGAAATCTATTACCAGACCCTGATCAAGTTGCTCGCCTGATGCTGGCCTGCCCCATTTGCAACGCACCGCTCAATGCGGTGGACAATGGCGTGGCGTGCCCGGCCGGGCATCGTTTCGACCGCGCGCGCCAGGGTTACCTGAACCTGTTGCCGGTGCAGCACAAGAACAGCCGCGACCCGGGCGACAACCTGGCCATGGTCGAGGCGCGTCGTGACTTTCTCAACGCCGGGCACTACGCCCCGGTAGCCAAGCGCCTGGCCGAGCTGGCCGCCGAACGTGCACCGCAGCGCTGGGTGGACATCGGTTGTGGCGAGGGTTACTACACCGCGCAAATCGCCGCGGCCCTGCCCCATGCCGATGGCTACGCGCTGGACATTTCCAAGGAAGCGGTCAAGCGCGCGTGCAAGCGCAACCCGGCGCTGACCTGGTTGATCGCCAGTATGGCCCGCGTGCCGTTGGCCGACGCCAGCTGCCAGTTCCTCGCCAGTGTGTTCAGCCCGTTGGACTGGCAAGAGGCCAAGCGCCTGCTCAGCCCGGGCGGCGGCCTGATGAAGGTCGGCCCTACCAGCGGCCATCTGATGGAACTGCGCGAGCGCCTGTACGACGAAGTGCGCGAGTACACCGACGACAAGCACCTGGCCCTGGTGCCGGACGGCATGAGCCTGGCGCACAGCGAAACCCTGGAATTCACGTTGAGCCTGGCCGAGCCCCAGGACCGCGCCAACCTGCTGGCCATGACCCCTCACGGCTGGCGCGCCAGTGCCGAACGCCGTGCCGAGGTGATCGAGGCGGCCGAACCGCTGCTGGTCACGGTATCGATGCGCTACGATTATTTCGTGCTTCAATAACCGACTTTTAAACATCCGCGAATGGATTTTCGAATCCCGCAACGAGGAATATCCATGCGCCAACCCGATATCGAGATTTACCTGAAGGACGCCGACGTCGACTACAAGGCCATCGCCGCTTGGCTGGGCACCGCCCTGGGCCCTTGCAGCGACTGGGTCCAACGTGGCCAGACCTACAAATGCAAGGCCGGCAATGTGCCGGTCACCTGGCTGCCGAAAGCCGTAGGCAAGTGGAACAGCCTGTACCTGGAAAGTGACCAGACGCCGTGGGAAGACGACATTGCCTGCGCCCGCGCTGCGTTTGCTGCACTGAACGTGGAAGTGCGCTGCGCGCCGGGAAGCTGGGTCGAGGAGGAAGGTGAGGAAAGCGCCGACACCTGGATACGCATCAGCGCAGACGGTGAAGAGCAGATCACCTGGAAAACTGCCTGAGCCTGAGCGGGAAACCACAATCAACATGTGGGAGGGGGCTTGCCCCCGATAGCGGTGTATCAGCCAATGTATTCAGTGACTGACACTCTGCCATCGGGAGCAAGCCCCCTCCCACATGGGTTCAGTGGTGAACTTACAGGCCGACCACATCCTCCGCCTGCAACCCCTTCTCGCCAGTCACCACGGCATATTCCACCTGCTGGCCCTCGGCCAACGAACGGTGGCCATCGCCGCGAATGGCGCGGTAGTGCACAAACACATCCTTGCCATCTTCACGCTGGATAAAGCCATAGCCCTTGGCGTCGTTGAACCACTTCACATTGCCTGTCTCGCGCGTTGCCATCTGTTCACTCCCACTTGATTGTTATTGTTGAGCCGGTCGCGTTGAACTGCCGAGTATAAGACAGGCTCAAAAACGATCAACTCAAGTTTACATCGCTGCTTTTTTGCCGATTTTCGGCGAATACGGCACACTACCCGCCCGAGCGCCTGCTCGGTTTTTCCCACTTGAAGCAGCTCGCCTATGACCCGCTCCCCGTTCCGCCGTCTGGTATTTGGCACCTTGCGCCGACTGTTGTACCTCTGGGTTCGCTCGGAGACGATCAACCAGTCGTCCCTAACCCTTAACCTCGACCGCAGCCGGCCGGTGTTTTACGTCCTGCAATCGCCCTCCCTCACCGAATTGGCCGTGGTCGATGCCGAGTGCACCAAGGCAGGCCTGCCGCGCCCGGTGCTGCCGGTATCGGTAGGCCCGTTGATGGAACCCGCGGCGTTCTTTTACCTCACGCCCGAGCCGGACTGGCTGGGGCGTCAGGACAAGCGCGGCGCCCCGCCGACCCTGACCCGACTGGTCAACACCCTCAGCGAACACGCCGAAGAGAATGCACAAATCATTCCGGTCAGCGTGTTCTGGGGGCAAACCCCTGCCAGCGAGTCCAGCCCGTGGAAACTGCTGTTTGCCGACAGCTGGGCGGTCACCGGGCGTCTACGCCGGTTGTTGAGCATCCTGATCCTGGGACGCAAGACCCGCGTGCAATTCTCCGCGCCCATCAACCTGCGTGAATTGATCGAGCACAATAAAGGCCACGAACGCACCGTTCGCATGGCCCAACGCATCCTGCGCGTGCACTTTCGTAACCTGAAGACTGCGGTGATTGGCCCCGATTTGTCCCACCGGCGCAATCTGGTGAAAGGCCTGGTCAACATGCCGCTGGTGCGCCAGGCCATCCTTGACGAAGCCGAGCGGGAAAAAATCAGTCCGGAAAAAGCCAAGGCCCTGGCCCTGCGCTACGGCAATGAGATCGCCTCGGACTACACCTACACCGCGATCCGCTTCCTGGAAGTGGTGCTGAGCTGGTTCTGGAACAAAATCTACGACGGCATCAAGGTCAATAACATTGAGGGCGTGCAAAAGGTTGCCCAGGGCTACGAGGTGATTTATGTGCCTTGCCACCGCAGCCATATCGACTACCTGCTGCTGTCCTACCTGCTGTTCAAGAACGGCCTGACCCCGCCGCATATCGCCGCCGGCATCAACCTGAACATGCCGGTGATCGGCAGCCTGTTGCGCCGCGGCGGTGCGTTTTTCATGCGCCGCACCTTCAAGGGCAACCCGCTGTACACCTCGGTGTTCAACGAATACCTGCATACCCTGTTCACCAAGGGCTTCCCGGTGGAGTACTTCGTCGAAGGCGGACGCTCGCGCACCGGGCGCATGTTGCAGCCGAAGACCGGGATGCTGGCCATCACCCTGCGCAGCTTCCTGCGTTCCTCACGCATGCCGATCGTGTTCGTGCCGGTGTATATCGGCTATGAGCGCGTGCTCGAAGGCCGTACGTATCTCGGCGAGCTGCGTGGGGCGAGCAAGAAGAAAGAGTCGATCTTCGATATTTTCAAAGTGGTCGGCGCGCTCAAGCAGCGCTTTGGCCAGGTCGCGGTCAACTTCGGCGAGCCGATCAAGCTGGCGGAATTCCTCGACGCCGAGCAACCGGACTGGCGCGCCCAGGAACTGGGCCCGAACTACAAACCGGCCTGGCTCAACGAAACCACCAACCGCCTCGGCGAGCAGGTGGCCCGCCACTTGAACGAAGCCGCCGCGGTGAACCCGGTGAACCTGGTCGCCCTGGCGCTGTTGTCCACCACACGCCTGGCCCTGGATGAACAGGCCATGGCCCGCCAGTTGGACCTGTACCTGGCGCTGCTGCGCCGCGTGCCTTATTCGCCCCATACCACCTTGCCCGAAGGCGACGGCCTGGCGCTGATCAAGCACGTCAAGGACATGAACCTGCTGTCGGAACAGAGCGATGCCTTGGGCAAGATTCTGTACCTGGACGAGCAGAACGCCGTCCTGATGACCTACTACCGCAACAACGTGCTGCACATCTTCGCCCTGCCGGCGCTGCTGGCCAGCTTCTTCCAGAGCAGCTCGCGGATGAGCCGCGAACAGATCCTGCGCTATACCCATGCGCTGTACCCGTACCTGCAATCGGAACTGTTTATTCGCTGGTCACTGGACGAGTTGGATACCGTGGTCGATCAATGGCTGGACGCGTTCGTCGAACAAGGCCTGCTGCGCTTCGAAAACAACGTGTACCTGCGCCCGGCACCGAGCTCGCGACACTTCGTGTTGCTGACGCTACTGTCCAAAACCATCGCACAGACCCTGCAACGCTTCTACATGGCGATCTCGCTGCTGCTCAACAGCGGCCAGAACAGCATCAGCGCCGAAGAACTGGAAGACCTGTGCACGATCATGGCCCAGCGCCTGTCGATCCTGCATGGCCTCAACGCCCCGGAATTCTTCGACAAGAGCCTTTTCCGACATTTCATCCAGACCTTGCTGGAGCAAGATGTGCTGCGCCGCGACGAGGCCGGCAAGTTGAGCTACCACGATCTGCTCGGCGAACTGGCCGAAGGCGCGGCCAAACGCGTGTTGCCCGCGGAGATTCGCCTGTCGATCCGCCAGGTGGCCTTGCACCGTGTGGATGGCGCGGCGGAAGCGCCGGTGGAAGCAGAAGAAACACGCTAGATTGAACAAGGCGCCAGTTGGATGCTGGCGCCGTTGAAAAGGAGCTGCACCATGAAAAAAATCATTCTCCTGGGCCTAACCGCCCTGCTGGGAGCCTGCCAATCCATGCATCCCGCCCCCAAGGCCAGCCTCGACGGCGAAGTGTTCTACCTGCAACGCATCGCCCTGCCGCCCGCCGCCACCTTGAGTGTCAGCCTCCAGGACGTGTCCCTGGCGGATACGCCCGCTGTGACGCTGGCCGAGCAGAAAGGCCCGGTCAAAGGCCAGGTGCCGCTGCCGTTTCACTTGACCTACGACCCCGCACAGATCAAGCCGGGCCACAGTTATTCGGTGAGCGCTCGCATCGAACTGGATGGCAAGCTACTGTTTATCACCACCGAACGGCACACAGTGCAGCTCAACGGCCAGGATCCACAGCCGCTGCGCGTGCGCGTGAACGCCGTAGCACCCTGACTTCGAACATAAGGAAGCGTCCATGCTCCGCAACTCCCTTCGCCTCACTGCCCTGTTTGCCGGCCTGCTGCTCGGCACCAATGCCATGGCTCTGGACCTCAGTAGCCTGTCCCAGGGCGACGCCAGCGGCGGCCTCAAGGACGCCTTGACCCAGGGCGCACAGATCGCCGTAAAACAACTCGGTGTACCCGGCGGTTTCAGCAACAACCCTGAAGTGAAGATCGGCCTGCCGGGCAAGCTGGGCAAAGTCGCCGAAAAACTGAAAATGTTCGGCATGGGTGACCAGGTCACGCAGTTGGAAGACAGCATGAACAAAGCTGCTGAAACCGCCGTGACCCAGGCCCAGCCGATCCTGGTCAACGCGGTGAAAAACATGAGCGTGACCGACGCCAAGGGCATCCTCAGCGGCGGCCAGGACTCCGCCACCCAGTACTTGAACAAGAGCAGTCGCGAACAGATCCGCGCCAAGTTCCTGCCGATCGTCAAGGCCGCTACCGACAAGGTGGGCGTGGCCCAGCAGTACAACGCCCTCGCAGGTAAGGCCGCCGCGTTTGGCGCCGTGGATGCCAAGAGCGCCAACGTCGAAAACTACGTGACCGAACAGGCGCTGGATGGTTTGTTCAAGATGATTGCGCAGCAGGAAGAGACGATTCGCAAGAACCCGGCGGCTGCGGCTACCAGCCTGGCGAAGAAAGTGTTTGGCGCGCTGTAACCGAAAACTCCGCACTGGGTGCCTCGACACCCCTCACAACGCCAGGGTCGGTCATCCGATACCTGGCGTTTTTTGTCTCAGGCTCAATAAAAGAGCGAGTCGGCCAGGCGCCCCATCATTAGCGTGGCAAAACAGCAGATAGCCACAGAAGTCGCACGATTGATCTTCAAGGGCGTCAGCCAGGTCCTTCGAATACCCTCGAATTGACTCCCCAGAATAATCCAGGCCGAGCCCACGGGTATCACGACCAGCGCAAGCGTGGCCATGAATACGGTGTAGTCCAGCAACGCGGTAAATGTATGCGCTGGCGCGATAAACGAAACGATCAACAAGCCCTTGGGGTTCATCACCGTCAGCCAGAAGAAATACAGCCCGGAGAACCGATCCTTGCCTGGCGCAACAGCCTGCTCTTTGCGCTGCCATAACTGATAGGACACGTACAGCAAGTAACAGGCCGCGGCCATTTGCGTAGCCTTCAATGCCCAAGGCGAATACGTTGCCAGATAAACCAGCGCCACGCCCCACAGTGACACCTGCAGCACGTAGGCCACGCACTCGACGTAGGCCAGCTTCCACGACGCCCGAAAGCCGAGCAGCACACCGGCGCGCAGCAACAGGGTGTTTGTCGGCCCGGGCACAACCAATAGCAACACGAGTGCTAAAACGGTACCCAACATGAACATTATCCTCAGTGGGTCATGAACAATCGTCTTTTCACCGATAGCCCTTACGGCTGCCAACCTGGCGAATAAAGTGTTGGGGCGTTGTATCACAGAGGCCGTTATTTATCGTGAAAAAAGCAAACGCCCCGTGGCATTCGGGGCTCTTGCAATTGCAGTGTGCGAAAAGACGCACGCTGCCAATCAACGCATTCAGTGGCTGATGAGGGTGTTTGTGTTGCTATTCTGAATCGTGATACCGCTTGTGGGTTGTACTGGCCTGAAGTTAATCGAATTTCTTTCCATATTCGATACCCTTTCCTCCAGATCACGCTTATTTCGACCTGAGTTGCAATCGTTGCACGTTTGCGATGGTTGACTGCCACCCAACAATGCACCAAACGCCATGTACATGCTGCCCAATGCCTGTAGCATCTTATTTCCGCCTCTATGAATGTCATGGAATCTTTATTCTGGCGATCAAACCGACCGAATAAAGTACCTGCCTGACAGGTAACCTTATGTGGCACGCGTGAGAAAAAGGTTCCCCATCAGCGCGCCAAGTTACTCCAAGGCTTACACAACACCCTTCCTCACCCGGAACCACGCCGCGTACAACGCCGGCAAGAACAGCAGCGTCAACGCCGTCGCCACAATCAGCCCGCCCATGATCGCCACCGCCATCGGCCCGAAGAACACGCTGCGTGACAGCGGGATCATCGCCAGCACCGCTGCGAGGGCGGTCAGCACAATCGGGCGGAAACGCCGCACGGTAGCTTCGATAATCGCCTGCCACGGCGCCAGGCCGGCCTTGATATCCTGCTCGATCTGGTCCACCAGGATCACCGAATTGCGCATGATCATCCCAGACAGCGCGATGGTCCCGAGCATGGCCACGAAGCCGAAGGGCTGGCGGAACACCAGCAGGAACAGCGTCACACCAATCAGGCCCAACGGCGCGGTCAGAAAAACCATCGCGGAGCGTGAGAAGCTGCGCAGTTGCAGCATCAGCAAGGTCAGCACCACCACGATAAACAGCGGCACACCGGCCTTCACCGAGTTCTGCCCGCGAGCGGAGTCTTCGACGGTGCCACCGACGTCCAGCAGGTAGCCATCCGGCAGTTCGGCGCGCACGCCTTCAAGGGTTGGCAGGATCTGCTGCACCAGGGTCGCCGGTTGTTCCTTGCCGTAGATATCGGCGCGCACGGTCACCGTCGGCAGACGGTTGCGGTGCCAGATAATGCCCTCTTCAAAGCCGTATTCGAGAGTGGCGATCTGCGACAGGGCCACGCTTTTGCCGTTGTCAGTCGGCACCGCCAGGCTTGGCAACAGCGACAACTCGGTGCGTTCGTGGACGGTGCCGCGCAGGAGGATTTCGATCAACTCGTTGTCCTCTCGGTATTGACTGACGCTGGAGCCGGTCAGTGAGCTTTGCAGGAATTTCGACAGGTTGGCGGTACTGACGCCGAGTGCGCGGGCGCGGTCCTGGTCGATATTGAGGTAGACGATCTTGCTCGGCTCTTCCCAGTCCAGGTGCACGTTGACCACGTGGGTATTTTCACGAACCTTGGCCGCGACTTTCCGCGCAAGGGCACGGACTTCCTCGATATGTTCGCCGGTTACGCGGAACTGCACCGGATAGCCCACGGGCGGGCCGTTCTCCAGGCGGGTGACACGGGAGCGCAGGTCGGGAAATTGTTCGTTAAGCGTTTCAATCAGCCAGGTACGCAGGCTTTCGCGTCCCTCGATAGTTTTAGCCAACACCACGAACTGCGCAAAACTGGCCGCTGGCAGTTGCTGGTCCAGTGGCAGGTAGAAACGCGGCGAACCGGTGCCGACGTAGGCCACATAGTTATCAATGCCGGCGTGCTCCTTGAGCAAGGCTTCCAGGCGCTTGACCTGGTCGGCAGTGTTGCTCAGGGAAGCGCCTTCAGCCAGTTTCAGGTCGACCATCAGTTCCAGGCGGCCCGAGGCCGGGAAGAACTGTTGTGGCACGAAGCGAAACAACGCCACCGAGCCGATAAACAGCAGCAACGTCAGCACAATCACGGTTTTGCGCCGACGCACGCACCACTCCACCAAGCGTCTTACACGTTGGTAGAACGGCGTGCCGTAGGGATCCGGACCATCGGTGCCGTGTTTGGCCGCGTGAATCTTTGCCAGGTCCGGCAGGAGTTTTTCCCCCAGGTACGGCACAAACACCACGGCGGCGACCCATGAGGCGAGCAACGCGATGGTCACCACCTGGAAAATCGAGCGCGTGTATTCACCTGTGCTCGACTGCGCAGTAGCAATCGGCAGGAAGCCGGCCGCCGTGATCAGCGTGCCGGTGAGCATCGGGAAGGCGGTGCTGGTCCAGGCAAAACTGGCAGCTTTGAGCCGGTCGTAGCCCTGCTCCATTTTGATTGCCATCATTTCCACGGCGATGATCGCGTCATCCACCAGCAAGCCGAGGGCCAGCACCAACGCACCGAGGGAGATCTTGTGCAGGCCGATGCCGAGGTAATACATGGTGGCAAAGGTCATTGCCAGCACCAGCGGAATCGCCAGGGCTACGACCATGCCAGTGCGTACGCCGAGGGAGAAGAAGCTCACCAGCAAGACAATCGCCAACGCCTCGGCCAACACCTGCACGAATTCGCCGACGCCGGTTTTCACCGCTGCCGGTTGGTCTGACACCTTGCGCAGCTCCATGCCCGCCGGAAGGTTCTTTTGCAAGCGTGCGAATTCGCGTTCAAGAGCCTTGCCCAGCACCAGAATATCGCCGCCATCCCGCATGGCCACGGCCAGTCCGATAGCATCCGCCCCCATGTAACGCATGCGCGGCGCCGGTGGATCGTTGAAACCGCGGTGAATGTCGGCAACATCGCCGATGCGGAAGGTTCGATCACCGACACGAATAGGAAAGTTGCGGATCTCTTCCACCGTCTTGAAGTTACCCGACACACGCAGTTGCACACGCTCGCTCGGGGTTTCAAAGAAGCCGGCAGTGGACACCGCGTTCTGCTCCTGCAACGCCTGCTGTACAGCGGCCAACGGCAGGCCGAGGGTGGCGAGCTTGAGGTTGGACAGCTCGATCCAGATCTTCTCATCCTGTAGGCCAAGTAACTCGACCTTGCCCACATCCGCCACCCGTTGCAGCTGAATCTGGATGCGGTCGGCGTAGTCCTTAAGTACGGCATAGTCGAAGCCGTCGCCGGTCAGGGCGTAGATATTGCCGAAGGTGGTGCCGAACTCGTCGTTGAAAAACGGCCCCTGGATATCCGGCGGCAAGGTTTGCCGGATGTCGCTGATCTTCTTGCGCACCTGGTACCACAGCTCAGGAATCTTCACGGAGTGCATGGAGTCGCGCGCAATGAAGGTAACGGTGGACTCTCCTGGGCGAGAGAAGGAGACGATGCGCTCGTATTCGCCGGTCTCCATCAGTTTTTTCTCGATGCGCTCGGTGACCTGGCGCGAGACTTCCTGGGCCGTAGCGCCGGGCCAGTTGGTCTTGATCACCATGGCTTTGAAGGTGAACGGTGGGTCTTCGCTTTGCCCCAGCTTGGTATAGGACAAGGTACCGACCACAGCCAGCAGGATCATCAGGAACAGTACGATCTGGCGGTTACGCAACGCCCATTCGGAAAGATTGAAAGCCATCGGGGACTACTCCTTGGCCGCCAGGTTCACTATACGGTTGGAGCCATCCACCGGGCGCACTTGCTGGCCCTCATGGAGTACATGCACGCCTGCTGCGACCACCCAGTCGGTGGGGGTCAAGCCTTCCAGCACTGGTACGGTTTTTTCGCCGAAGGCACCGATGCGTACCGGTGTGCGCTTGAGGGTGTTGTCCGGCTGTACACGCCAGACGTAGGACGCACCGTTCTCCGCACTCAGGGCAGACAGCGGCACCGACAACGGAACAACGCCATCAGACTGTATGAATACGCGCGCGCTTTGACCCAGTTCCGCCGGGACTTTGCCGCCGGTGAAGGCAACGCGAGCGGCGAAAGTGCGCGATTTTGGGTCAGCCGCAGGCGACAGTTCACGAATGCGCCCGGTGAAACGCTGGTCCGGTTGGCTCCACAATTCCACGGCTACCGGCTGACCGATCTTGAAACGCCCAAACCCTTGCTCAGGCAGGCTGATGAGCACTTCACGCTCGCCATCGGTGGCCAGGGTGAACACGGTCTGGCCAGCGGACACCACTTGGCCGACTTCCACCGCGCGCTTGGCGACGACGCCATCCTGGGGGGCGCGCAGGACGGAGTAACCGGCCTGGTTACTGGCCACGTCGAACTCGGCCTTGATCTGCTTGAGACGCGCTTCGCCGGAACGGTAAAGGTTTTCGGAATTGTCGTACTGGGAACGGCTGACCATCTGACGGTCCATCAGGGTCTTGTAGCGATCACGCTCGGCGCGCACCAGGCTCAGGTTGGCCTCGGCAGCGGCCACCTGGGCACGGGCGGCCTCCAGTTGCAGGCGCACATCCTGAGGATCCAGTTCCGCCAGCGCCTGGTTGGCCTTGACCCGCTCGCCCTCCTCCACCAGACGCTTGCTGACTTTGCCGCCGATGCGAAAGGCCAGGTCCGGCTCATAACGAGCGCGTACTTCACCCGGGTAGCTGTCCGTCGCCTGAGCCGAGGGCTGCGGCTGCACCACCATGGCCGGGCGGACGGTAGTCTGGATCGGGTCTTCATGGCCGCAAGCGGCCAACAGGACGACCAGGCAGACAGGCAACGCAAAGGGCAGGAAAGTGCTGCGCATGCTGAAGGACCTTTCGCAAATGAAGCTAGGAATAATTATACTGGCCGGTATGTTATTAATACCAAACTCACCAGTCCAGTATTAAAGGTGAAAATGTCCGACAATCGTGTAAACACCAATAGCCCTGGGCGTCCCAAGGACATGGCAAAACGCCAGGCTATCCTCTCGGCAGCGAAAACCCTGTTCTTGAGCAATGGCTACGCCAACACCAGCATGGATGCCGTGGCCCTTGAGGCCGGCGTGTCGAAACTGACCGTCTACAGTCACTTCACCGACAAAGAAACCTTGTTCACCGCCGCCGTGGTGGCCAAGTGCGAGGAACAGTTGCCGGTGATGTACTTCGAACTGCCCGAAGGCATGCCGGTGGAAACGGTATTGTTGAATATCGGGCGGGGGTTCCATCGGCTGATCAACAGTGAAGAGTCGGTGAACCTGCATCGCCTGATGATGACCACCGGCAATCAGGACGTGAAACTCTCCCAAATCTTCTTTGAAGCCGGACCCATGCGCATGCTCCAGGGCATGGAACGCCTGCTCGGCAAGATTGACCAGAGCGGCGCCCTGAGCATCGACAGACCGCTTACCGCGGCCGAGCACTTCTTCTGCCTGCTCAAGGGCACGGCGAACTTTTGCCTGCTTTATGGCTGTGGGGGGCGACTGAGTGAAGAAGCCGCCGAAGCCCATGTGCAGGAGGTGGTGGGGTTGTTTATGCGGGCCTATAGGCCTTGAGCGGGCTCGCTACAAGTTCTTGCGTACCTTTTAAGGCTTGAGTGCTTTCTTGGGATAAATGTCATACCGGCTGGACTTGCCATCCAGCGCATGGCTCGGCTTGGGCCCCTCGATGCAGGGCGCCTTGCGCGGGCGCTTCACCACCACGCGGTGGCTGGCCAGGGCCAGGGCGGCGGCCAGCAAGGCCGGTGCGTCCGGGTCATCGCCCACCAGCGGGCGGAACAGGCGCATTTCTTTCTTCACCAGGGCGGTTTTCTCCCGGTGAGGGAACATCGGGTCGAGGTAAATCACCTGGGGCGGCTCCCCTTGCCAATTGAGCATCACGTCAATGGAGTTGCCCTTGAGCAGCTTCATGCGCGCGACGATGGGCGCCACCTCAAAATCCTGCGCGCCGCGCGCCAGGCCATCTTCGAGCAAGGCACCGATCAGCGGTTGGCGCTCGATCAGGCTCATCTCGCAGCCCAGGCTGGCCAGCACGAACGCGTCCTTGCCCAGACCGGCCGTGGCATCCAATACACAAGGGCGCACGCCTTGGGCAATGCCCACGGCCTTGGCAATCATCTGCCCGCTGCCGCCACCATATAGCCGCCGGTGAGCCGCGCCGCCTTCGACAAAGTCCACCCGCACCGGACCCGGCGCGTCAGGCCCAAGCTGCTGCAGTTGCAGGCCGTGCTCCCCTACCTGCAGGGAAAAATCCGCCTCCGCGAGCTGTAAAGGCAAGCCGAGCTGTTCAGCCCACTGCTCGGCCCGGGCCTGGAAACCTTCGCCCAAGGCCTCGACCTGGATGCGGCTGGCCGCTGGTTGTTCGCTCATCAATCGCTACGCTCAAAAATATTAAGGATCGGCAAACAACGGCCGATAAAAATAACAGTCAGGTATTTTGCCAGAGCTGAGCGTCGACCGAGAAAAATGTCAGACATTCTCCCCCTAACCATCGGTGTACTGCCGACCCACAACCACTACGGCCTGCGCAATACTCAAGCGCTGGCCGGGGTGAGTCATGTGTGGCAGGACTTCTTCGCCCGGGCGCTGGCCGAGCAGCTCGGTGAAACGCCGGACGCGCTCGCCGCCAAGGCGCCGGCACCGGCGGACCCGGCAGTAGAGCCCAGCGCCGGCGCCGACCTGTTGTCGCAGATCCTCACCCAGCGTGAGTGCGACGTCAAAGACACCGAGATCGCCCCACCTGAGCCGCTGTTCCTGCCCATCGCCGAATTCGAAACCGAGTTGCTGCCACCAGCCGCCACGCCATTCCCGCAGGAAGAAATCGTCGCTCAACAACGCCAGCAGAATTTCGAAAGCACTTGGGTTCGCCCCATCGTCCTGACTGCCGGCCAGCCGCTGCCTGAGCCCGGCCCGGCGCCGGAACCACGCCCTCTGCACTTGCCGATTGCCGAGTTCGAACTGGACCTGTTGCCACCACCTGCCACGCCTTACCCAACCGAAGAACTGCTGGCACAACAAAAGGCGCTGGACTTCGATTACCACTGGGCACGCCCACTGATCACCCACAACCTGCGCCTGGCGGCCTAGCGACACACCCACCAACGGCCCATGTCCAGATGGAAATGGTTGCGGTGCGCGGCGTTGTAGTCCGGGCTCAACACCACATTGAAATCATCACAGGCGCCATCGCGCACCTGGCGCAGGAACCGCGCACTGTCACCCTCCCCCGACCAATCCTTGAGCACGCTGATACTGCGCCCGTCCGCCAGGCGAAACCCGGCGATATCCAAGGCATTGGCCGACGCATGCTGGCTGAGCCGCCCTTCGGCACGGTTATACATGTTGCGACAGGCAAAGCTGCCCAGGTGATCGACCCGCGTCACGGCTTGGCCGAACACCGCCTGGGCCGCCGGCTGCAGGCTATGACGCTCGAACAGCGCGAACGCCACGGCCAACGGACAGCTGGCCAGAAAGCTGCTGCTTAATGCCACGTCTGCCCCCTGCACGCGCAAGGTATTGCGCAGCGGACAGGCAGCGTCGGCGGGCGTGTCAGCCTGATGGCTGACACGCAGGCCAGCGGTTTTCAGCACCTGGTCGCACAGCGCGGGGTCGTCCTGCAGGCGTCCCAACTTGTAGCGGGTCAACAGGTTAGGGCTGGACCGTACATCCAGCGGCGACCAGGGGTTCCATTCAGCCGGCAATGGCAGCCAGCCACGCCATACACCCACGACAAATGCACCGCCGAGCACCAGCAGCGCACCCAGCACCCTGAAAAAACGCACGGCTCAGTCCTTGAAGAACTGATTGGCCTTGCTGAAGGGCATCGAGCGCTCGGTAAAGCTGAAGGTGCCCAGCTCATACACTTCCTGGGCCGCTCGGTAGAATTCACCATAGGCCGCCAGTGCCATGGCCGAGCCCACGCTGATACGTTTTACCCCCATCGCGCTCAATTGCGCCACGTTGAGTTTCAGGCCGCCGGACATCAACACGTTCACCGGTTTTGGCGCCACGGCCTTGACCACCGCGAGCACGTCCTCGGCACTGCGCAGGCCCGGCGCATAGAGCACGTCGGCACCGGCTTCGGCGTAGGCCTGCAGGCGGCGAATGGTGTCGGGCAGATCCACGCGACCATGCAGGAGGTTTTCCGCGCGAGCGGTCAGTGTGAAGGGGAATGGCAAGCTGCGGGCAGCGGCCACGGCAGCTTCCACGCGCTCTACGGAGAGGTCGAAGGGATAGATTGGGTCGACGGCAATGCCGGTGGCATCCTCGATAGAGCCACCGACGATGCCGCTGCCGGCGGCACTCAGTATGGCCTGTGCACACCCTTCGGGGGTGTCGCTGAAACCGTTTTCCAGGTCGGCCGCCACCGGCAGCGCGGTAGCCTTGGCGATCATGGTGGCATTGCGCAAGGTGTCTTCCAGGGACAATGCCCCTTCCGCGTCCGGGCGCCCCAGGCTGAACGCATAACCTGCACTGGTCGTGGCCAGGGCTTCAAAGCCAAGGCTGGCGAGCATTACCGCAGAGCCGGCATCCCAAGGGTTAGGCATCACGAAGGCGCGGTCGCGTTCATGCAGGGCCTTGAAGGTTTCGGCGCGAAGGGTTTGGGCATCCATGACTGACTCCTGGCGGGAAAAGAGCCCTAGAGTAACCCCAGTTGTTCCGCTTCGGGTTGCCGATCTAACGTCGGCAGTGCCGGAAGGCCGGGCAGGCGCACCATCAACTTGGCGTGGAAACGCAGGGCCAGTTGTGCGGCCAGGCGGTTGTCCGAGGTGTGCAGGAATACGTAGGGCGTACGGCCTTCTTCGATCCAACCAGCGATTTTTTCCACCCACGGGACCAGGAACGGGTCATTGGCCTCAAGCTCCGGATGACCGATAAAACGCACTTGGGGGAACTGGGTCAACGCTGCCGGACGGGGCGGCACCTTGGGCTTTTTCGATTGTGCATGCAGCACCGCCGCCGAAGATGACGTGCAACTGAACAACGCGCGCGGATCGAGACAGATGCGCTCGACACCTCGATCACGCAGCAAGCGGTTGAGCGTACGTTCGGCATCCCCCCTGGCGAAGAACTCAGGGTGGCGTACTTCCACCGCCATCGGGCGTTCCAGGCCATCAATAAAGCCGGCCAGTTCAGCCAGGCGTTGCGGCGAAAAACTCGCCGACAGTTGCAGCCATAGCGGTGAAACACGTTCACCGAGCGGGCTCATCAAACCGACAAAACTTTCCGCTGCCGGCAATTGCTCGCGCAAGTCACCACCGTGACTGATGTCACCGGGGAACTTGGCTGTGAAGCGAAAATCTTCAGGCATGATGTCGGCCCAGCGCTGCACGGTAGCGACCGAGGGCCGAGCGTAGAACGTGGTATTGCCTTCAACGGCGTTGAAGACCTGGGAATAAAGGGCAAGGTAATCGCCGGAGCGGGCGTCGACTGGGTACAGGTACTCGCGCCAGGCGTTTTCACTCCAGGACGGGCAACCGAGGTAGTAAGGCAGCCGCATCAGATGTGAATGTCGAGGCCCAGCACTTCCATATCCCATTCGACAAATCCGGCGGTGGTCAGGTAGCTGGCCAGGGCGGTGGCGACGCTTTTGCTCATGGAGCGCGGGAAGACCATGTCTTGCTGGCGGGCGGGAACGCCGCTGATGCGGGCTTGTGAACTGGCCTGCGCATCGGATTGGACCTCGATGAAATCCGGCGAATCCTCGACGGAGTCGTCCACCGTAGCGTTTGCCTTACGCGGCTTGCGCTTGATTGGGTACGACTGTGAGGAAAATCCATCAATACGCATAGGCGCGAACTCGCTATCAGTAATGGCATTTTGGCAGCACTGTCCGTCGCGCGCAAATGCTCTGGTGATAACTAGAACACATAATTTGAAAAAGGTTTAAAAACGAGGGCAAATTCTGACGATTGGCGACTTTTGCCTCAAATTGCCATCATTTTTGGCGTCAACTAATCCCTCTTTCCGCCTTGGTCTGCGCCACTTTATCGCGCAGGTAAACCGGTGCAGCCTGATCCGCAGGAATCGCCTCGCCACGTTCGAACGCAAAGCGCGCCAGGGTCAGCAGATCCTCGGCGTGAGGCAACAGGGTGGCGTCCTGGCCAGCAGGTTGAACGCCGATACGCTCGCCATAACCCCAGCCGGTGCCAGCGCCGAACCAGTCACCGCTGGCATCGGCGGGCAATACCGCCGATTCCGGTGGCTGCACGGCTTCCACGCCGACAAGGCGCATTTCGCCAGCCGTTTCGCGGTAGCAGCCCCAATACACTTCGTCCATACGTGCATCGATAGCCGCCGCCACCTGCCGGGCCCCCTGTTCGCGCAAGGCACGCTGAGCCAGTACGGCAAGGTTGGAGACCGGCAGCACCGGGCGCTCCAACGCAAAGGCCAAGCCCTGAACCACACCAATGGCGATACGCACACCAGTAAACGCCCCCGGGCCGCGGCCAAAGGCAATGGCGTCCACGGCAGACAGCGTGATGCCAGCGTCTTCGAGCAACTGCTTGATCATCGGCAACAGCTTCTGCGCGTGCAGGCGCGGGATCACCTCGTAGTGGCTTGTGACTTTGCCATCATGCAGCAAGGCAACGGAGCAAGCTTCAGTCGCGGTGTCCAGGGCCAGCAGGGTGCTCATCGGTGTGGGTGTCCAAGTCGAAAAAAAGTGCGCCAGTATAAACAACAACGGCCCGCAAGCGGGCCGTTGTGTATCGAGCCGATGAAGGATCAGCTCAGTGCTTGCAGCACCTTGGCGGTGATGGCTTCCACCGAGCCGACGCCAGGGATATGGCTGTACTTCGGCTTGCCCTGGGCTGCGGACAGCTTCTGGTAGAAATCCACCAGCGGCTTGGTCTGGGAATGGTAGACCGACAGGCGATGACGCACGGTTTCTTCGGTGTCGTCTTTACGCTGCACCAGGTCTTCACCGGTGACATCGTCCTTGCCTTCGACTTTAGGCGGGTTGTAGACGGTGTGGTACACGCGGCCAGAGGCTTCGTGAACGCGACGACCGGCAATACGCTGGACGATTTCCTCATCCTCAACCGCGATTTCGACCACGGCGTCCAGCTCGACGCCGGCTTTCACCAGGGCTTCAGCCTGGGGAATGGTGCGTGGGAAGCCGTCGAACAGGAAACCGTTCTTGCAGTCTTCCTGGCTGATGCGTTCCTTGACCAGGTTGATGATCAGGTCATCGGAGACCAGGCCGCCACTGTCCATCACGCTCTTGGCGATCAGGCCCAGCTCGGTGCCGGCCTTGACGGCTGCGCGCAGCATGTCACCGGTGGAGATTTGTGGAATGCCGAATTTTTCAGTGATGAACTTTGCCTGAGTACCTTTACCGGCCCCGGGAGCTCCCAGCAGAATGACGCGCATCGATGTGCTCCTCAATTTTTTATAGAGATGACGCTCGGATTCGCCGCGTGGGGCCAATCTCGTAAAAATATGTGGCTCATAAAAATATGGGCCCAAGCCGCCCAAACGGCCAAAGGCTGATCAAGATACACAGCAGGCCCTAACCACACAAGCCGCCAAAAGTCGCAGGAACCCGCGCCACGCGTACGTCATAGGTAGGGTGTGCCTGAGTGCAACCAGCGCTGTAAACGCCGACCACCCCTTTCAGGGCGGCCGTCGTGGTTTATTCGCAAGCCTTTGAGAACACGCAAAAAACCTCAGCCGGTGTTGCGCAGGCCGGCCGCAATACCGGCCACGGACACCAGCAGCGCCTGTTCCAGAGGGCTGTCTTGCGCGGCTTCCTGGCGACGCGAGCGCGCCAGCAACTCGGCCTGCAACAGGTGCAGGGGGTCAAGATAGGTGTTACGCAGGCGGATGAACTCCAGGGTGTCAGGACTATGGGCCAGCAGTTGCGACTGGCCGGTCAGGCCAAGCACCACGCCGCATGCCTGCGACAATAGGTCGCGTAAGTGCGCCCCCAATGGCAACAGGTCCGGCTGCACCAGGCGCTCGTCATACAGGCGCGCAATATCGGCGTCGGCCTTGGCAAGGACCATTTCCAGCATATCGATGCGGGTGCGGAAGAACGGCCACTGTTCGCGCATCTGCCCCAGCAGTTCGCCTTCACCGCGTTCCAGGGCCTTGCTCAACGCAGCTTCCCAACCCAGCCAGGCCGGCAGCATCAGGCGAGTCTGGGTCCAGCCGAAGATCCACGGAATGGCGCGCAGGCTTTCTATACCACCGGCACGCCGCTTGGCGGGGCGACTGCCCAAGGGTAGACGGCCCAGCTCCTGCTCGGGGGTGGATTGGCGAAAATACTCGACGAATTGCGGATTTTCCCGCACCACTGCGCGGTAAGCGCTGACACCGTCGGCCGCCAACTCATCCATCAAATGCCGCCACGCCGGCTCCGGTGGCGGCGGTGGCAGCAACGTCGCTTCCAACACGGCAGCCAAATAGAGATTGAGGTTCTGTTCAGCAATGTCCGGCAAGCCGAATTTGAAGCGAATCATCTCGCCTTGCTCGGTGGTACGGAAACGCCCCGCCACCGAACCCGGCGGTTGCGACAGGATCGCCGCATGGGCCGGGCCGCCGCCACGCCCGACGGTCCCACCACGGCCATGGAACAGCAGCAATTCCACCTGTTGCTCCCGGCAAATATCCACCAACCGCTCCTGGGCGCGGTACTGCGCCCAGGCGGCGGCGGTGGTGCCGGCGTCCTTGGCCGAGTCGGAATAGCCGATCATCACTTCCTGCGGGCCCTGCAAGCGTGCACGGTAGCCCGGCAGCAGCAACAGTTGCTCGATCACGGGACCGGCGTTATCCAGGTCGGCCAGGGTTTCGAACAGCGGTACCACACGCATCGGCCGTTGAACGCCCGACTCTTTAAGCAGCAGCTGCACCGCCAATACATCCGAGGCGGCACCGGCCATGGAGATGACATACGAGCCTAACGATGCGGCAGGTGCGGCGGCCACTTCCTTGCAGGTGTTGAGCACTTCGGCCGTATCCGCCGACGGCTTGAAATAGCCCGGCAACAGCGGTCGACGGTTGGCCAGCTCCTTCATCAGGAAGCTGATGCGCATGTCTTCGTTCCAGTCTTCGTACCGGCCCAGGCCCAGATAATCGGTGATTTCGGTCATGGCCGCCGAATGGCGACTGGAGTCCTGGCGTACATCCAGGCGCACCAGGAACAGACCAAAGGTTACGGCCCGGCGCAGGCAATCGAGCAGCGGGCCGTCGGCGATCACGCCCATGCCGCATTCGTGCAGCGACTGATAGCAAAGCTCCAGTGGCTCGAGCAGGTCGCGGTTGTTCTGCAAGACCTCGGCAGGCGCCGGCGTGCTGCTGCTCAACGCGGTATGGGCCCATTGGCGCGTGGCGCGCAGGCGTTCGCGCAGCTGCTTGAGCAGGGCACGATAGGGTTCGACGCTGTCGCCGACCTTGGCCTGCAACGCCGGGCTGGCCTTTTGCATCGACAGCTCGGAGGCCAGGTGGTCAATGTCGCGCAGGTACAGGTCGGCAGCCATCCAGCGCGCCAGCAGCAACACCTCGCGGGTGACCGGCGCGGTGACATTCGGGTTGCCGTCACGGTCGCCGCCCATCCACGACGCAAAGCGGATCGGCGCGGCTTCCAGGGGCAAACGCAGGCCCGTCGCAGCGTGTAATGCCTGGTCGGCCTTGCGCAGGTAATTGGGGATGGCGTGCCACAACGAATGCTCGATCACCGCGAAGCCCCACTTGGCTTCATCCACCGGGGTAGGCCGGGTTCGACGGATTTCTTCGGTGTGCCAGGCTTCAGCGATCAAGCGTTGCAGGCGCTGGCGGATCTGCTCGCGCTCAGCGGTGGTGAGGTCACGGTGATCCTGCAGCGCCAGTTGCGCGGCGATAGCGTCGTATTTCTGGATCAGGGTGCGACGCGCCACTTCGGTGGGGTGGGCGGTGAGGACCAGTTCGATTTCCAGGCGGCCCAACTGACGGGCCAGGGACTCGTTGCTGTGGCCTTCGCCTTGCAGACGGGCCAGCAACTCCGGCAAAACACGGGACTCGAACGGTGCCGGTTGCGACTCATCGCGCCGGTGAATCAACTGGTACTGCTCAGCGATATTGGCCAGGTTAAGGAACTGGTTGAAGGCCCGGGCCACGGGCAGCAGTTCGTCTTCCTGCAATTGATTGAGGCTGGCGCTCAGTTCATCACCAGCGGCTTTGTCCGGGGCGGCTCCGCGGCGGTCGGCCTTGGCGCCTTTGCGGATCTGCTCGATCTTGTCGAGGAAATCATCGCCGTACTGCTCTCGAATGGTGTTGCCCAACAGCTCACCCAGGAGGTGAACATCCTCACGCAAGCGTGCATCGATATCACTCATCAGCCAATCTCCAGCCAGAAATCCGGGACGCGCAGGTCTGCCAGAGTGCCGCCAGCATCGTTTTATGACAAGACTTTAAACCTTGTGACTTGCAGCTAGTCTCAACTGTGAGTCGCCGCGTTATCCAGGCGAGCGACTGGTCACTCATCACCGCCTGCCATCGCGGGTTCTATTGAGGTTGCCATGAAAATTCGAGAACTGGCCCAGCATTGGGAAGAGAATGCCAAGGGTCGCTTGACCAAGACCGAGTACGCCATCCATCTGGATGTAGAGGCCGCTGCGCGGTTGGCGGCCATTGCCGAGATGTACCCCAAGCGCCACACCGAAGAACTGCTCGGCGAACTGATCGGGGCGGCCCTGGAAGAGCTGGAAGCCAGCTTTCCGTACATCAAGGGGCAGCAGGTGATTGCCACCGATGAGGAGGGTGACCCGCTGTACGAGGACGTCGGCCCTACCCCGCGTTTTCTGACCCTGTCGCGGCGCTACTTGCATGATATGTCGGCCAGTACCGACGAACAAAAACACTGACAGCATCGCGGAAAAATCCCGCCCCCCCCAGTATCCCGGGCCTTTCACAGGCCCGGCGGTACCGCTGAGCATTGCAAAAGTTCCACAATCAATACGCTGACCACTCAGTCAGATGTTTTTTTAGGCAAATCGCCATCTTCTCTGAACTTTTAAAAAAAGCCTCCGGTCACAACCAGTAAGCCATCACTTGGAACGGCCGTTTGAAAGGGCCCGTCGTGCTTTACCGCCGCGCCCCAGCCGCTCACCGACTGAGATGGATTTTGATGTTTTTCAGGAGTTATCCAATGGAGTTGAAGACGATGAAGACCAGCACTGCCAAATCCACGTTTAACCACCTGCGCGGGCTTAAATTGGCCGCGCTGGCAATCGGCACCAGCTTCGTTTTGGCTGGCTGCGCCGGCAACCCGCCTACAGAGCAATACGCGGTGACTCAATCTGCGGTCAACAGCGCAGTCAGCGCGGGCGGTACCGAGTACGCGGCCGTAGAAATGAAGTCGGCCCAGGACAAGCTCAAGCAAGCCGAAATCGCCATGCACGACAAGAACTATGACGAGGCGCGTCGCCTGGCCGAACAAGCCGAATGGGATGCTCGCGTTGCAGAGCGCAAGTCCCAGGCCGCCAAGGCCGAACAGGCTGTGAAGGATTCCCAGAAAGCTGTTCAGGAGCTGCGTCAGGAAGGTATGCGCCCGGCTGCTATCCAGCAGCAATAAACCGCCGCGCCTGATTGCACTGCACCCGATATCGAATTGAAAGGACGACACGACTATGCGTAAACAATTGATGATCCCTGCCCTGCTGGCGATGAGCGTTGCCCTGGCGGCCTGCTCCACCCCGCCCAACGCGAACCTGGAAAACGCACGGACCAACTTCTCGTCCCTGCAAACCAACCCGCAAGCCACCAAGCTTGCCGCGCTGGAAACCAAGGACGCCAGCGAATGGCTGGACAAGGCCGACAAGGCTTACCGCGACAAGGAAGACCAGAAGAAAGTTGACCAACTGGCCTACCTGACCAACCAGCGTGTTGAAGTGGCCAAAGACACCATCGTGCTGCGCGAATCCGAAGCCAAGCTGAAAAACGCCGGCGACGAACGTGCCCGTGCACTGCTTGAAGCCCGTGATGCGCAGATCAAGCAGTTGCAGGACAGCTTGAATGCCAAGCAAACCGAACGCGGTACGCTGGTGACGTTCGGCGACGTGCTGTTCGCTACCAACAAGTCCGACCTGAAATCCAGCGGCCTGGTTAACATCACCAAGCTTGCGCAGTTCCTGCGTGACAATCCGGATCGTAAGGTGATCGTCGAAGGCTACACCGACAGCACCGGTTCCGACTCGTACAACCAGAGCCTGTCGGAGCGCCGCGCGGCATCGGTACAACGCGCACTGGCTCAGCAAGGCGTGGATATTTCGCGCATCGTGACCCAGGGTTATGGCAAGGAATACCCGGTTGCCGATAACGGCAGCGTCTCGGGCCGTGCCATGAACCGCCGTGTTGAAGTGACCATCTCCAACGACAACCAGCCCGTCAAGCCACGTTCGTCCATGGCGAACTGATTGATTGATGCTGGATAAAAAAACCCACCTCACGGTGGGTTTTTTTTCGGTTCGCCGAACTGGATAGAACGGTGCGTGTCCTCCGCTGGCAGCTCAATTTTTGGTTTACGCTCCTGTTGGGCCCGCCGTTCCAGATCCCCATGACACCTGCACATATTCAGCAGGTTGCGAAATGCCTGACTTTCAGAACTTGCCGGATGTACAGGAGGTAAAGGATTTGCAATTGTCGCCACTTTCTCGGCCCTGATCTGTGTAAGTTACCCCGCTTTCTGTGGCTTCTTACGCGACATGGTTCCAAATAAACCCGTCGCCGACTGATCGTCCCATGCACTATAAAAAAACCGCCTATGACCGGCGGGTTTTCTCAGGCGGCCAATCAGCTGCCAACCCTGCCTGACCCCTGGTAGTCCGGCGTCTGGATTTGCGCACCGTTCTGTGCGCCATCTTGACTGCCTTGCTGACTCTGACCGTCCTGCGCACCCTGACCGGCCTGTGCACCTTGGTTCGTTTGTGCAAGCAGTTTTTCCAGCTTCTTCAACAGTTCCTCAAGGCTTTCTTCACCTCCGGCACCGCCGCTACCCTGCCCACCTTGGGAACCTTGCGACTGCTGTTGCTTAATTTTACTTTGTAAGTCCTGAATCTGCTGTTCAAGGCCGCCTTGAGCCCCGCCGCCAGCGTTACCAATATTGCCCACACTCCCAGCACCCGATACTCCGTTGATACCTGCCATAAACATCGACTCCACATTAACTAATAAAAAGGACCGATCAGTAATACCAATCGGCCCATAATCTGTGGTTGGCAAATTGAGATGGTTCCAGTCGTATGAGGATCGCAGGTGCATCGAAGGACTAATCGCCAGGTTTCATCGCGTTTTCCCACGGCGGTGATGCGATAGCTTACTGCTGCAATTGCGGCGTTTCCTGCCCCATGCAACGCACAGCCTGCTTCTTGTTGTTTACCAGCACACCACTCAGGCCTTTCTGCTCGGTGTCGAACATTACCAGTACACCATCAACACACTGCGCCACTTGCGCGGCCGGGGTAAGGGAGATCTTGTAATCCTCACCAGGCACAGTCTTGAGCATGGTGAAGTCACTGAGCAGCAGAGCATCTTCCGGCTTGGCGAAGTGCAGGTAGCCGTAGTACCACAGACAACCGACAGTACCGATGATGGTGCCGATGCCGGTGAGGATCAGCGGGATCATGTTGCGTTCTTCGCTCATTGCGGGCTCTCTGATGGGTCAACTTTAGGAGTCGGATAGTTCGGAATTTCGCCCAGGCGGCGCAGGCCGTTAAAGTGCTGCGGGTCGTCCAGATAGCGCAGCATCACGGTTTGCCAGGTTTTGTCGGCAAAGGTTTGCACATGGCCACCTCGGGTCAACTGCAACACTCGTGGCGGTGGCGCGGCCTGATACAGGCGGATACCGTTGGCCACGGGCACGACCGGGTCATCCAGACTGTGGAACAGCAATTTCGGCACGCCGGTCAGCTGCGGCATGGCGTTGATCGCGCTGTCGGCGTCGGGCACCAACCAAGACAAAGGCACCTGGAATGGCCATGTTAACCAGGAGGTGCTCAGGGCGAATTGTCCTACGTCACGATAACTGGCGGGCACACCGTCCAGTACCAGGGCTTTGAGTTGGGAATGACGCTGTGGGTGTTCCGCCAAATAATGCACCGCCAGCGCGCCGCCGAGGCTTTGGCCGAGGACGATCAACGGTTGGCCCTGGGTTTCGGGGGCCTTGTCGAGCCAACTGAAAGCCGCATCCACATCCTGATAAATCGCCGGCAATGAGGGCTTGCCTTCCGACAGCCCATAACCGCGATAGTCCAGCAGCAGGACCTGGTAACCTTGCTCCGGCAACCACCAACTGCCCCCCAGGTGCCAGGCCAGGTTGCCGCCGTTGCCGTGCAGGTGCAGTACCGTACCTTTGACGGGCACTCCGGCCTTCGCCGGCAGCCACCATGCATGCAGCTTCACACCGTCGGCGGTGGTGAGGGTGACATCGCGGTATTGCAAGTGCGCTTTTTCGGGCGTGAACGGCAGGCCGGGTTCGGGGTAGAACAGCAACGAGCTGCAACCGTTCAATGTGAGTAGCAGGCATAGAATGCCGAGGATTCTCATCCGTTGAAGCCTCGTGAATAACAGCGTTTAAAGGATATTGGAGTAATCCGCCTCGATCCGGTCCAGGCTCAAGTGGTTGAGGAAGTTGGAGAAGCACATCCATGCCGCCAGTGCGTTCATGTCGCGGAACTGTTCGGGCAGGTACTTGGGTGGCACCACCAGGCCTTCGTCGACCAGTTGGCGCAAGGTGCGCATGTCTTCCAGGGTGGTCTTGCCGCAGAACAGCAGCGGCACTTGCTCCAGCTTGCCTTTGCGCACGGCCAGCTGGATGTAGTTGTAAACCATGATAAAGCCCTTGAGGTAGGACAAATCCTTGGTAAACGGCAGGCCGTCCGGCACCGAGCCACGGAATACCCGGCTGGCATTGCCATAGCTTTCGGCCATTTCAAAGCCTTGTTCGCGGAAGAACTCGAACACCTGCAGGAAGTCGGCGCCCTCTTCCACCATGTGGATGGCACGGGTGCGGTTGGTCAGTTTGCGCAAGCGGCTCGGGTAGGAGGCGAACGTGATGATCTCCATCAGGATCGCCAGGCCTTCCTGGGTCACGGTGGACGACGGAGGGCCCTTGGACAGGAACGTGCAGATCGGCTGGTTCTGACCGTTGAGCGTGGTACCGACATGCACCAGGCCTTCGTGGACTTCCAGCGCACGCACGTCGCGGTCGTTGAACATCGCGTCGGCGCGGATCTTGATGTAGTCGGCGCCCGCTGCGGCATCGGCGACGATGCCGTCGGACTCAAACACCCGAATGGTCTCTTCCGCCTCGCCAAACACCTTGTTCAGGCGGGTTTGCAGCAGGGCCACGGCGTCCTTGGCGGTAAGGGTCTTGGCTTCGTCCTTGAGGTCGCCACGGCCGTCGATATTGTTCAGGTAGTCGGAGAGCATCAGGCCCAGGTCAGCCAGGGTCGGGTCGCCGGCGTGGAAGGCATCGGAAGCCGCGCCGTACAGTTCCTGGGAAATCAGGCCAAAATCCTCGGTGCCGCGCGCTTCGAGCATCCGCACCACCATGCGGTATTCACGGCACATGCGACGCATGATCTGCCCCACCGGGCTGAACTGGCCGAGGCGGCGAGTGATGTCGCGTTCGATGTTCTGGAATTCGAGCTTAACAGCACTGGAGTCGAACGACAGCGGCCGGTTCAGGTAATAGTCGCGGTCCACGGCCGGCATTGCCTTGCCCTTGGCCTTGAGGAACCCCTGGCGAATGTTGTCGTCCCACTTCACAGCGTCGAGGACGCGAATCGGTGTTTGCGCCAGCACAATGCGATCGGACAAGGTGCGTATCGTCTGCTGGTAATCGTCCACCCGGTGCTTCCTCTTTAAACGTTATTTGCCCGCACGCCGGTAGCGCACGGCTTCAACGAACACATCGGCATTGGCCGGATCATCCAGATAGGCAAACACCTGGCTCATGGAACTGTCGACCCGTACCCCGGTGCCTTCGACGGTATCCACGCTGCTGCCCTGCAACACCTGTTGCCCGATGGCCTGGTGAATCTGTTCGAGGTCGAGGTTATAGACCACCAATTCGTGCTTATCGTCGAACTCGAACCCCGCCAGGAAGTAATGCCCTCCGAACCGGGCCGGCAACGGTGCCGACAGGTACCAGCGGCTGCCATGACGCGAAACCGTAAACAGGTACTCATCGCGCTGGGCCGGCGTGGCTTTAGGGTAGCTCACCGCCTTATAGCGGCGCTCACCGATACGGCTGATGTGCAGGTTGAGCGGTTCGCCCCAGGCATTCCTGCTGGTCCAATGGCCCAGCAATTCATCCGGCGCCGCCTCATGGGCGGGCAACGGGTCCTTGAACGTTACCAGGCAACCGCTGAGCAACAGGAACGACAAGGCGATTATCGCCACACGCCAGGTTTTCATTGGACTCCCCGGTGTCAGACCGAGGCCAACACCAAATGCATGTAACGCTTGAGGATCTCAAGCATCTCTTCACCGGTCAGAGGCTCTGCGCCGCCCAGCAGGCCCTGATATTCCATCCGACTGATAATCGCCGTCAACACCTTGGCGTCCTGTTGCGGCTCGCGGGAGCCCAATACCTGGAAAAACTGTCCCGTGCCCTGCAACAGAATCTGCTGGTGGGAACGCACCAATTGCGCCAGGCGCGGGTTGAGCAAGGCTTCCTGGCGAAAGGCCTGCTCGGCCATCAGGTGTTCGCGGCGGTTGGTCAGTTGGCGCAGCACATAGTCGGCGGTCAACCGCGCGATGTCATCGGCCAGTTGCGAACGCGATTCCGGGCTGCCATCGCCATAGGCGACCATCTCACGCAGCAAGCCTTCGTTACGCACCCATAGCTTGCCCATGAACGCAGCGCTGCGCTCGACGTACTGGGCGAACGTGTCGGTGAGCAAATCGTCGATATCTTTGAAGTAATAGGTGGTAGCCGACAACGGCACGCCGGCCTCGGCCGCCACGGCCCGATGGCGCACGGCCCGCACGCCATCGCGCACCACAATGCGCATGGCCGCATCGAGAATGTCTTGCCTGCGTTGCTCGCTGCCCCGACGGCTGGCCTTACGGCCCTGGTACTGGACGCTTTCAGCCACGGCAGCGGCAATGCCGGCGGCGCCTTCTTGAGCGGTTACGCGGTTCACGACGGATCTTCCTTATCAGGTGACGCGGGGCGTCACGGTGTGTATTCCCACGCAGAGCGCGGGAACGATCCCATGGCGCTGTTTGTTTGACGCTTATTAATGCCACATAAAAAAGCCGCCTTATAAAAGGCGGCTTCGGATTTCGCTACGCTTACGCTTGTGGCCGCATGTGCGGGAACAAGATCACATCGCGGATCGACGGCGAGTTGGTCAACAACATCACCAGGCGGTCGATGCCGATACCTTCACCGGCCGTTGGCGGCATGCCGTATTCCAAGGCACGTACGAAGTCGGCGTCGTAGTGCATGGCTTCGTCGTCGCCGGCGTCCTTGTCGGCCACCTGGGCCATGAAGCGCTCGGCCTGGTCTTCCGCGTCGTTAAGCTCGGAGTAGGCGTTGGCGATTTCGCGGCCACCGATGAACAGCTCGAAACGGTCGGTGACGTTCGGGTTGTCGTCGTTACGACGGGCCAGAGGCGACACTTCGAACGGGTACTGGGTAATGAAGTGCGGCTGTTCCAGCTTGTGCTCCACCAGCTCTTCGAAAATCATCACCTGCAGTTTGCCCAGGCCTTCGAAGCCCAGCACCTTGGCACCAGCTTTCTTGGCGATGGCGCGTGCCTTGTCGATGTCATTGAGGTCGTCGGCGGTCAGCTCAGGGTTGTACTTGAGGATCGAGTCGAACACCGACAGGCGCACGAACGGCTCGCCGAAGTGGAACACCTTGTCTCCGTACGGCACGTCAGTGCTGCCCAGGACCAGTTGCGCCAGTTCGCGGAACAGTTCTTCGGTCAGGTCCATGTTGTCTTCGTAGTCGGCGTAGGCCTGGTAGAACTCCAACATGGTGAATTCCGGGTTGTGACGGGTCGAGACGCCTTCGTTACGGAAGTTGCGGTTGATCTCGAACACCTTCTCAAAGCCGCCGACAACAAGACGCTTGAGGTACAGCTCAGGCGCGATACGCAGGAACATTTCCAGGTCCAGTGCGTTGTGGTGGGTTTCGAACGGCTTGGCTGCAGCACCACCCGGGATGGTCTGCAGCATCGGGGTTTCCACTTCCAGGAAGTCACGCTGCATCAGGAAGCTGCGGATGTGCGCGATGACTTGCGAACGCACGCGGAACGTCTGGCGCACCTCTTCGTTGACGATCAGGTCGACATAACGCTGGCGGTAGCGCTGCTCGGTATCGGTCAGGCCGTGGTGCTTGTCCGGCAGCGGGCGCAGGGACTTGGTCAGCAGACGCACACTGGTCATTTCCACGTACAGGTCGCCCTTGCCGGAACGGGCCAGGGTACCTTCGGCGGCGATGATGTCGCCCATGTCCCAGGTTTTCACAGAGGCCAGGGTTTCTTCAGGCAAGGTCTTGCGGTTGACGTAGACCTGGATACGCCCGGTCATGTCCTGGATCACCATGAACGAGCCACGGTTGAGCATGATGCGACCTGCTACCTTGACCGGGATCGCAGCCTCTGCCAGCTCTTCCTTGGTCTTGTCCGCGTACTGCTTCTGCAAGGCATCGCAGTAGTTTTCGCGGCGGAAGTCGTTGGGGAAGGCATTGCCCTTGGCGCGCTCGGCAGCCAGCTTTTCCTTGCGCAGGGCGATCAGGGAGTTTTCTTCCTGTTGCAGGACTTGCGGGTCGAGTTGTTGGTCGCTCATGTCTTTAAATTTTCCATCAGGTTCGTTGTCCCAGGCGTAGGCCGGGGATCGCCGGCATGCCGGCTCCTACAATCTTTATTACAAGCCGGACTTCAGGCTGGCTTCCAGGTATTCGTCGATGTCACCGTCGAGTACCTTGTCGCAGTCGCTGCGTTCGATGTTAGTGCGCAGATCCTTGATCCGCGACGCATCGAGCACATAAGAGCGGATCTGGTGACCCCAGCCGATATCCGACTTGGTGTCTTCCAGCGCCTGGGAAGCCGCGTTGCGTTTCTGCATTTCCTGCTCGTACAACTTGGCCCGCAGCATTTTCATGGCGGTGTCCTTGTTCGCGTGCTGGGAACGTTCGTTCTGGCAGCTCACCACGGTGTTGGTCGGTACGTGGGTAATACGGACGGCCGAGTCGGTGGTGTTTACGTGCTGGCCACCGGCACCGGAGGAGCGATAGGTGTCGATCCGCAGGTCGGCCGGGTTGATCTCGATTTCCACCTTGTCATCGATCTCGGGCGAGACGAACACCGCAGAGAACGAGGTGTGACGACGGTTGCCGGAGTCGAACGGGCTCTTGCGCACCAGGCGGTGCACGCCGATCTCGGTACGCAGCCAGCCAAAGGCGTATTCACCCTTGATGTGCACGGTCGCGCCCTTGATGCCGGCGACTTCACCGGCCGACAGTTCCATGATGGTGGCGTCGAAACCGCGTTTGTCGGCCCAGCGCAGGTACATGCGCAGCAGGATGTTGGCCCAGTCCTGGGCTTCGGTGCCGCCGGAACCGGCCTGGATGTCCAGGTAGGCGTTGTTCGGGTCCATTTCGTGGCTGAACATGCGGCGGAATTCAAGCTTGGCGAGGTTTTCCTCGAGACGGGCCAGCTCGGCGACGACATCGCCCACTGCGCCTTCGTCGTTTTCTTCGACGGCCATGTCCAGCAGGTCGCGGCAGTCGGCCAGGCCGGTGTTCAGCTCGTCGAGGGTGTCGACGATCTGCGCCAGCGCAGCGCGCTCGCGCCCCAGTTCCTGGGCGTATTCAGGTTTGTTCCAGACACTCGGATCTTCAAGCTCGCGATTGACTTCGGTCAGACGCTCATGCTTTTGATCGTAGTCAAAGATACCCCCGAATAGTTTCGGAGCGCTCGGACAGGTCCTTGATGGTGTTAAGGATCGGGTTGATTTCCATGGCGGGCAGCACTCGTTGGCGAACTTTTGAAAGCCGGCGAGTATAACGGCAAACAGCTGGAAACGGCAGTCCGCCGAGCCGAAAAGGCGGGATCTGTACACAATCCAAGCCCCATGAAGATCCAAATGTGGGAGGGGGCTTGCCCCCGATGGCAGCCTGTCAGCCAATGAGGTTGTGACTGACCCACCGCTATCGGGGCAAGCCCCTCCCACATTCTGATCTGTTGCGGCCTCGACTCACTCGATGCCGACCAGATTGCGCCCGTTGTGCTTGGCCGTATACAAGCCCTTGTCCGCCGCCATGATCAACTGGCGGCAATCCGTACCCTGCACCGGCGTCATGGTCGACAGGCCGATGCTGATGGTCAGGCTTGAGCCTTCAGCCGGGGCAATATGCGGGATTTTCAGCGCGGCAACGGCCATGCGCAGCTTTTCCGCCACCAGACGTGCGCCACCCGGCGAGGTGTTCGGCAGCACCAGCGCGAACTCTTCGCCGCCGTAGCGCGCCGGCAGGTCCGAGGGACGGCTGCTGGCTTCACGGATGGTGTTGGCGACTTTACGCAGGGCTTCGTCGCCCTCGACGTGGCCGAAGCTGTCGTTGTAGGTCTTGAAGAAGTCCACATCGATCATCAGCAACGACAGCTGGGTCTGGTCACGCATGGCGCGTCGCCATTCCAGCTCCAGGTATTCGTCGAAGTGGCGGCGATTGGACAGCCCGGTCAGGCCATCGGAGTTCATCAGCCGTTGCAGCACCAGGTTGGTGTCCAGCAGCTGTTGCTGGCTGACCCGCAGCGCACGGTAAGCGGCATCGCGCTGCAACAGGGTCATGTAGGAGCGCGAGTGATAGCGGATGCGCGCCACCAACTCGATGTTGTCCGGCAGCTTGACCAGGTAATCGTTGGCCCCCGCCGAGAACGCCGCGCTCTTGATCAGCGGGTCTTCCTTGGTGGAAAGCACGATGATCGGGATGTTCTGCGTGGCCGGGTGGTTGCGGTATTCGCGCACCAGGGTCAGGCCGTCGAGGCCGGGCATCACCAGATCCTGCAGGATCACCGTGGGCTTGATACGGATGGCCTGGGCAATCGCCTGGTGCGGGTCGGCGCAGAAGTGGAAGTCGATGTTTTCTTCATGGGCCAGGCCGCGCCGTACGGCTTCGCCGATCATGGCCTGGTCGTCGACCAGCAACACCATGGCGGCATTTTCGTCGGTCTTGATGCCGTCGATCTGTAAATCATTCATGTGCAGTCACCTGAATTACTGCCTGCAAGCCAGCACCGTGGAAGGTCATGATCATTTTGCAAAGACCTCCAGCAGTCGGGGCGCAATTCTATCCAGTGGGCGAATTTCAACAGCAGCATCAATCGCCGCCGCCGCTTTGGGCATGCCATACACCGCCGAGCTTTGCTGATCCTGGGCGATGGTCAAATAACCTTGTTCACGCATTAACTTGAGCCCCTGGGCCCCGTCACGGCCCATACCGGTGAGCAGTACGCCGACGGCATCGCCATTCCAGTGGCTGGCCACGCTTTCGAAGAACACGTCGATCGAAGGCCGGTAAATCTCGTTCACCGGCTCTGCGGTATAGGCTAGCGTGCCATTCTTCAATAAACGAATGTGATGATTAGTGCCGGCCAGCAGCACCACCCCGCTTTGCGGCGGCTCGCCTTCCCGGGCCAGGCGTACCGGCAGGCCGGAGGCACTGCTCAGCCACTCGGCCATGCCGGCGGCGAATACCTGGTCCACATGCTGCACCAGCACAATGGCCGCGGCAAAGTCCCGGGGCAAACCCCTGAGCAGGATTTCCAGGGCAGCCGGGCCACCCGCCGAAGAACCGATCGCCACCAGGCTCTGGCGTTTGCCGGTGCTGCGCTCCGGCGTGGTTTCGGCGCGCACACGGCTGCCGCGCTGGCCGATCAGCCAGCCGATGTTGAGGATCTTGCGCAGCAACGGCGCCGCCGCATCCTTGGGGTTGCCCACGCCGAGCGCCGGCGTATCCACCACATCCAGGGCGCCGTGACCCATGGCTTCGAACACCCGACTCATATTGGCCTGGCGGTCAACGGTCACCAGCAGGATCGCGCACGGGGTCTCGGCCATGATCTGCCGAGTGGCCTCCACGCCGTCCATCACCGGCATGATCAAGTCCATCAGGATCAGGTCCGGGGTCAATTCAGCGCAGCGCTGCACCGCCTCCAGGCCATTGCCGGCCACCCACACCACCTGGTGCGCGGGTTCGAAGCTCAAGGCCCGGCGCAGGGCCTCCACGGCCAGGGGCATGTCATTGACGATCGCAATCCTCATGACCGCGCGCCTCCAATCAGTTCCACCACGGCATCCAGCAGCGCGTCATCGTGGAAGCTGGCTTTGGCCAGATAATAATCGGCGCCAGCGTCCAGCCCGCGACGGCGGTCTTCTTCACGGTCTTTGTACGACACCACCATCACCGGCAACGATTGCAGGCGACTGTCACGGCGCAAGAGTGTGACCAATTCAATACCGTCCATACGAGGCATATCGATGTCAGTGATAAGCAGGTCGAAGTCTTCGGAGCGCAAGGCGTTCCAGCCGTCCATGCCGTCGACCGCGACGGCCACTTCGTACCCACGATTAAGCAGCAATTTGCGTTGCAACTCCCGCACGGTGAGCGAGTCGTCCACCACCAGTACTCGCTTGCGCGGTGCTTCGTTGGCCTGCTGGCTGCGCCGGGCGATGCGTTCCAGGCGCCCGGTGTTGAGCAGCTTGTCCACCGAGCGCAACATGTCTTCCACATCGACGATCAATACCACCGAGCCGTCGTCCAGCAAGGCGCCGGCGGAGATATCCTGGACCTTGCCCAGGCGATCATCCAGCGGCAGCACCACCAGCGTGCGCTCGCCGATAAAGCGCTCCACGGCGATGCCGTAAACCGCATCGCGCTCGCGGATCACCACCACCTTCAAGGTTTCATCATTGTTCTGCCCTGGCGGGCGCTGCAATAACTGGCTGGCGGCGACCAGGCCCACATGCCGACCCTCGTGCCAGAAATGCTGGCGGCCTTCCAACTGCACGATATCGTCAGGCGCCAGGTCGCACATACGCTCGATATGGGCCAACGGGAACGCATAGGCTTCTTCGCCGACCTCCACCACCAGGCTGCGGACCACCGACAGGGTCAGCGGCACCTCCAGATGGAAGCGGCTGCCCTGCCCCGCCGTCTGCTCCAGCACCACCGCGCCACGCAGTTGACGGACCATATGTTGCACCGCATCCAGGCCGACACCACGCCCGGACACTTCGGTAACCTTGTCGCGCAGGCTGAAGCCAGGCAGAAACAGGAACGTCAGCAGTTCCTCTTCGCTCAGGCGCAGGGCGGTCTCCAGCGGTGACAGGTGCCGGTCGACGATGGTGCCGCGCAGGCGCTCCAGGTCGACGCCGTTGCCGTCGTCACTCAGTTCCAGCACCAGCAAACCGGCCTGATGGGACGCACGCAGGCGGATCAAGCCTTCGGCCGGTTTGCCTGCCAACAGGCGTTGGTCGGGCATTTCGATGCCGTGGTCGACGGCATTGCGTAATAAATGGGTGAGTGGCGCTTCGAGCTTTTCCAGCACGTCGCGGTCGACCTGGGTCTTTTCGCCCTCGATCTCCAGGCGTACTTGCTTGCCCAAGCTGCGGCCGAGGTCGCGCACCATGCGCACCTGCCCGGCCAGCACATCGGCAAACGGGCGCATGCGACACGCCAGCGCGGTGTCGTAGAGCACCTGGGCGCGTTGCCCGGCCTGCCAGCCGAATTCATCCAGCTCGGCGGTCTTTTCCGCCAGCAACGCCTGGGCTTCGCTCAGCAGGCGTCGGGCATCGGCCAGCGCTTCCTGGGCTTCGAGATTCAAGTTCAGGGTCTTGAGCTGGCCGTCCAGGTTGTCCAGGGCACGCACGCTGTTGCTCTGGATCCGCTTGAGGCGTTGCATGCTGGCGAGGTAGGGCTTGAGGCGCTGGGTCTCCACCAGGGATTTACTGGATAAGTCCAGCAGGCTGTTCAGGCGCTCCGCGGTTACCCGCAGTACGCGTTCGCCGCCTTCGGTCATGCGCTTGTTCTGGCGCACAGGCTCGCTGGTGACCGGTGGCGCGGGCTCGGGTTCTGCGGGCAGCTCTTCGACGATAGGCGCAGGCGCCGGCTCGGGTGGCGGCGCGAGCCTGGCAGCGGGCTGGGACGGGTCGAGCAGGCGCTCCATCAGCGCCACGTAGGCTTCGATGTCCGCCGGCCCCACGTCGTTGCCGGGGGTGGCGATGCGCATCAGCAGGTCGGTGCCCTGCAGCAGCGCGTCGATATGTTCGGGTTGCAGGTACAGGCGGCCTTCCTGGGCGCTGACCAGGCAATCCTCCATGACATGCGCCACGCTGACGCCGGCGTCCAGCCCAACGATTCGCGCCGCGCCCTTGAGCGAGTGCGCGGCGCGCATGCAGGCTTCCAACTGGTCGGCCTGGGTCGGGTTGCGTTCCAGGGCCAGCAGGCCCGCGCTCAATACCTGAGTCTGCGCATCGGCTTCCAGGCTGAACAGTTCCAGCAGCGAAGCATCACGCATCTGGTCGGGGGTCATGTGAGGCTCCGGGTCACGGCGGACAACAATTGCGCCTCGTCCAGCCAACGCAGACTGCGGCCCTTCCACTGCAATACGCCCTGGGTAAAGCGGCCGCTGGCCTGGGTACCGGATGCCGACGCCGCCTTCAAGGTGCGCTCATCGATGGCATGGATACCGTCGACTTCGTCCACCGGCACCACCACCGGACCGTCCTGGGCGGCAATAATCAACATCCGCGGCATGATCCGCCCACCGCTGGCGCCATGGCCGGTGGTGTCCAGGCCCAGCAGCCCCACCAGCGACAGGCATGCCACCAGCGCGCCGCGTACATTGGCCACGCCGAGCAACGCCCGTGAACGCTGGTGCGGCAAGGAGTGGATCGGTTGCAGGGTTGCCACCTCTACCAGGCAACGGGTGGCGATACCCAGCCATTCTTCGCCGAGGCGGAATATCAGCAATGAACGGGTGGCCACCTCCTCGCCACGCGCAACGCCGGCCTGCGGGCGATGATCGTCCTGTTGCAGGGCATAGCGGTCCAACAGGCGCGTGGCTGCCGCCGAATACACTGAGCAATTGCGGCAGTGAATATGGTCCGCCAGCAACGGGCAGGATTTGTCACCATGAATACCGATGCGGTTCCAGCAGTCGTCGATGGCTTGCGTGTCGGCCAGGGTCAAGTCCAGGCCGGTAGTGTCGAGCACGTCTGGGCTACTCATGGTTTTTGCTCACTGTCGGCTCGCTCGCTACGCGCGGCCCGCGCCTGCAACCGGCGCGCCCCCGCACTGTCTCCCTGGGACTCGAGCAAGGCGGCCAGGTGCATCAAAGCCTGCGAATGCTGGGGCTCCAGGTACAAGGCTTTTCGATAATAGCCCTGGGCTTCCAGGGCGCTGCCGGCCACATCGCTGAGCAGTCCCAGCCAGTAGAACACCTGGGCGGCCGGCGGGTGGTTGTTCAGATATTGTTCGCACGCGGCGCGGGCATCAACGCTTTTGCCTTCATTGGCCAATGTAGCGATCCGGCTGAGCAAGGCGCTCGCATCGGACGCCGGCGCCTTGATCGGCACCACTTGGGCGCTGACTGTGCTGAACGGTCGCGGCTTGACAGGAATCGGTGCGGCGCTGCGCTGGGGTATGGGCATCGGCATGAAAACCGGCTCGGGCTTGACCGGCTCGGCATGTCGGCTGAACGCAAAGGACTGCGGCACACCGATCGAACGCATGCCATGCCGGCCCAGCAGGCTGCCCTCGGCCGGGCCGATAAACAGCACGCCGTCCACGTGGGTCAGGCCTTTGAGCACATCGAAGACGTGCTTCTGGGTCGGCTGGTCGAAGTAGATCAGCAGGTTGCGGCAAAACACAAAATCGTAGCTCGCCTCGTTGGTCAGCAATGCGGGGTCGAGCAGGTTGCCCACCTGCAGGCGCACCTGTTCGCGCACCCGCTCGGCGATGTGGAAGCCGTCGCCATATTCGACGAAGTGGCGATCACGAAAGGCGATGTCACCGCCGCGAAACGAGTTCTTGCCGTACACCCCGCGCCGGGCACGCTCCACCGACAGAGGGCTGACGTCGATGCCCTGCACTTTGAACTGGTGCGGCGCGAGGCCGGCATCCAGCAGCGCCATTGCGATCGAATAAGGCTCTTCGCCGGTGGAACAGGGCAGGCTGAGGATACGCAGCGCACGCATCTGGTTGATCTCGAGCAGGCGCGCCTTGGCCAGGCGGGCCAGGGTCGCGAAAGATTCGGGGTAACGGAAAAACCAGGTTTCGGGGACGATCACCGCTTCGATCAGCGCTTGCTGCTCATCGTGGGAACGCTGCAGATGGTGCCAGTAGTCATTCGTGGTGCCGGCCTGAATGGCTTGGCACCGCTGGCGTACGGCACGTTCGATGATGGCCTCGCCGACCGAGGCGACATCCAGGCCGATGCGTTCCTTCAGGAAGGCAAAGAAGCGCGGGTCGCTGCTCATAGGCTCTGCTCGGCGCTGAACAGCAGAGTGCGCACTGGCTCAGTGAGCAATTCATCGACGCCGATCCACTGCATCAGGCCCAACGCATCTTCACGGACCAGCCCCAGGTACGGGGCTTCACGGTTGTCCAGGCCATAAGGTTTGAATTCCTCAATCGCGCAACGCAGGGTGTCGGTGGCCTGCTCCAGGATCAGCCCCAGCCAGCGCGCTTCGACCCAGGGTTCGGGTTGATAGTTGACCAGCACCAGCCGCGTGCTGGTGCGGGCCTGGGCAGGTTTGCCGAAGGTCAGGGCGCTGAGGTCGATGACCGGCACCAGCAGGCCACGATGGGCGAAGATCCCCGCCACCCACTGCGGCGCATGGGCGATGGGCTTGAGGGGCAGGCGCGGCAGCACCTCGGCCACTTCCGTAGCCTTGAGGGCAAAGCGCTCCTGGCCGACGTGGAACACCAGGAACAACGCTTTTTTCGCTGCCGGGACGGCGCCGCGTTTAGCCGCGAGGTCGCTCATCAGACTTTGAAACGCGACACGCCGCTGCGCAGACCCACCGCAACCTGGCTCAGTTCATCGATGGCAAAGCTGGCCTGGCGCAGGGACTCCACCGTCTGGCTGCTGGCATCACCCAGTTGCACCAGGGCGTGGTTGATCTGCTCGGCGCCCGTGGCCTGGGCCTGCATGCCTTCGTTGACCATCAACACCCGCGGCGCCAGCGCCTGTACCTGATGAATGATCTGCGACAGCTGCTCGCCCACTTGTTGCACTTCGAACATGCCTCGGCGCACTTCTTCGGAGAACTTGTCCATGCCCATGACACCAGCGGAAACCGCCGACTGAATCTCACGCACCATCTGCTCGATGTCGTAGGTCGCCACGGCAGTCTGGTCGGCCAGGCGGCGCACTTCGGTGGCGACCACGGCAAAACCGCGCCCGTATTCACCGGCCTTTTCGGCTTCGATGGCGGCATTCAAGGACAGCAGGTTGGTCTGGTCGGCGACCTTGACGATGGTCACCACTACCTGGTTGATATTGCCGGCCTTCTCATTGAGGATCGCCAGCTTGGCGTTGACCAGATCGGCGGCGCCCATCACCGAATGCATGGTTTCTTCCATCCGCGCCAGGCCTTGTTGGCCGGAACCGGCGGCCACCGAGGCCTGGTCGGCGGCGGTGGACACTTCGGTCATGGTACGGACCAGATCCTTGGAAGTGGCAGCGATCTCCCGCGAAGTGGCACCGATCTCGGTGGTAGTCGCAGCAGTTTCAGTGGCAGTGGCCTGTTGCTGCTTGGAGGTGGCGGCAATTTCGGTGACCGAGGTGGTGACCTGTACCGAAGAACGCTGGGCCTGGGACACCAGGGCCGTAAGCTCGGTCATCATGTCGTTGAAGCCGGTTTCCACCGCGTTGAATTCGTCCTTGCGCGCCAGGTTCAGGCGTTTGCTCAGGTCACCGTCACGCATGGTGCCGAGGATGTCGACGATGCGCTGCATCGGCGCCATGATCGCGCGCATCAGCAGCAGGCCGCACAGACCAGCGGCAAGAATCGCCACGGCCAGCGACATGAACATGCTGACCTTGGCCGAGGCAACCGCGTCGTCAATAGCCGCCGTTGCTTTATCCGACACTGCCTTGTTTTCGGTGATGATGTCGTTGAGCTTCATGCGCCCTTCGGTCCAGATCGGCGTCAATTGCTCTTCCAACAACTCGCGTGCGGCCGGCATGTCATTAGCTTCGACGCGCTCAAGCACCTGGCCCAACACCTTGTTGTAGTTGATGTGAGCGGCCTTGAAGTTATCGAACTCCATGCGATCGGCCTGGCTATGGACCGTTGTTTCGTAGTTGGCCATCTGCTGCTCGATACGCGATTCGAAGGCCCTGTAGTCCGACTTATCGCTACTGGTGAGGGTTTTATCCTCGCGCAGGCCAATAATATCGATGGTCTGCAAATAGCTGTCGACCCACGCGCTGCGAATCATCGAACTGAGATAAACCCCCGGCACCGCATCGTCACGCACCGCTTCCTGACTGGCTTCGATCTTCATCAACCGTGAGTAGGACACCACAACCATCAGCAGCATGATCGCGATAATGACCGCAAAGCTCGCCAAAATCCGCTGGCGCAAGGTCCAATTCTTCACAGTACTTCCTCGAAGGGCCATTCAAATGGAGGGGAGTATAGCTGAGCAGAAGCCCTCATTTATCAATGGGTTTTGGTGTTGTGCCGACATAAATGCAAAAACACCTGTGGGAGGGGGCAAGCCACCTCCCACATCTATGGTTTTGCGTACACCCGGTGGTTATTGACTAAGCCGTACCTGCTTTTCCAGCTCTAGCTTCAAGCCGGGCTCGAGTTTCAGTTGGCGGGCCAATTCGTCCAGATAGGCCTTTTCCATAAAGTTCTCCTCGTCCACCAGCATCACGCTGGCGATGTACATCTCGGCGGCCATTTCCGGGGTACTGGCGGCGCGGGCGACGTCGGTCGGGTCCAGCGGTTTGTTCAACTCGGCGTGCAGCCAGCTTTGCAGTTCGCGGTCGTCGTCCAGCTTGGTGAATTCACCTTCGATCAGTGCGCGTTCACGCTCATCCACATGCCCGTCGGCCTTGGCTGCAGCGACCAGGGCCTTGAGGATCCCCTGGCTGTGCTGCTCGACCTGGGCCGGTGGCAGGCGGTCGATGGTTTGCGGCTCGCCCTGAGGCACGTTGGCCTGCTTGGCCTGCCAGTTGCCGTAGGCTTTGTAGGCAATCACGCCCAACGCGGCCAGCCCGCCGTAGGTCAGGGCCTTGCCGCCAAACTTGCGCGCCTTCTTGTTGCCCAGCAACAGGCCCATGGCACCCGCCGCCAGGGCGCCGCCGCCCGCACCGCCGAGCAAGCTACCCAGACCGCCGCCGCCGAGCAGCCCACCGAGGGCGCCTTTATCGTCCTGCTTGCGCTGGCCGCCGGTTTTGTTCTGCAACATGTCCTGGCCGGACTTGAGCAACTGATCGAGCAATCCACGGGTATTCATTCGTAGCCTCCAGACACTAGGGTTCATAGGACCAATAGGCCCTCAGCGTAAAACTAAGTGCCAAAAAGCCGCGATCTAGAGTGCTTCCAGATGTAACGCCGCGCTGGCCGCTTGTAGCTTTTCGCTGCCGTTCGCTAAAACCGATATACACTCGGACAAATCTATAAAAACACCCCACCGGTAATTCCAGCATGATGACCTTGCGTCAAATCCGGCATTTTATCGCCGTGGCCGAGACCGGCTCGATCTCCGCAGCCGCGCAGACCGCGTTCATTTCCCAGTCCACGCTGACCCTGGCGATCCAGCAACTGGAGCAGGAAATCGGCATCAACCTGTTCAACCGCCATGCCAAGGGCATGACCCTCACGCATCAGGGCCATCAGTTTTTGCGCCAGGCGCACCTGATCCTCGCCACCGTCGACAATGCCAAGCGCAGCCTGCAACAGAGCACCGATCAGGTAGCCGGGCAGTTGATCGTCGGCGTGACCAGCCTGGTCGCTGGCTATTACCTGGCAGATTTGCTCACCCGCTTCCAGCGTGCCTATCCCAACGTGGAGATCCGCGTGATGGAAGACGAGCGCCCGTATATCGAGCATTTGCTGGTCAGCGGTGAAATCGACGTGGGCGTGCTGATCCTCTCCAACCTGGAAGATCGCCACGCCCTGCAGACCGAGGTCCTCACCCACTCGCCCCACCGCCTGTGGCTGCCGGCGCAACACCCGCTGCTGGAGCACGACAGCATCAACCTCGCCGACGTGGCAAGCGAGCCGCTGATTCAGCTGAACGTCGACGAAATGGGGCATAACGCCCAGCGCATGTGGGCCGGTGCCGGCCTGCAACCGCGCGTGACCCTGCGCACCGCCTCCACCGAGGCCGTGCGCAGCCTGGTGGCGGCAGGCCTGGGCGTGTCGATCCAACCGGACATGACCTACCGCCCCTGGTCCCTGGAGGGCGACATTATTGAAGCGCGACCGATTGCCGACCTCAGCCAGACCCTGGACGTCGGCCTGGCTTGGCGCCGGGGCACTGCACGCCCGGCATTGGTGGATCCGTTCCTCACCGTAGCGCGGGAACAGCCACACCCACGCAAGCCATCTATTTAATCGAATGCTGCGTTCAGTATTTAGTATTTGTTGACCTCGCGCCTGACCTCTAGTCTCTCTCTATCCATAAGAGAAGGTGAGGCGCCTCGTAGGAGAACGCCCATGACCACACAAGAAAAGAGATCGCGAAAAATGTCCGGCGCCCCCACCCCGCTGCTCACTGCGTTGTTGATCGACGGCGAACTGGTCCAGGGCCAGGGCATTGCCGAGCCGATCCTCAACCCGGCCACCGGCGAAGTGCTCACCCGGATCGCCGAAGCCAGCACCGAGCAGGTCGAAAGCGCCATCCTCGCCGCCCACCGCGCCTTTGCCGGTTGGTCGCGGACCACGCCGCAACAACGCTCGAACATCCTCCTGGGCATCGCCGACGCCATCGAGAAACAAGCCGACTACCTGGCCCGCCTGGAATCGCTGAACTGCGGCAAGCCATTGCACCTGGCGCGCCAGGATGACTTGAGCGCCACCGTCGATGTGTTCCGCTTCTTCGCCGGCGCCGTGCGCTGCCAGACCGGCCAGCTCAGCGGCGAGTACCTGCCGGGCTACACCAGCATGGTGCGCCGCGATCCAATTGGCGTGGTGGCCTCGATTGCGCCGTGGAACTACCCCTTGATGATGGCCGCATGGAAGATCGCCCCGGCGCTGGCGGCCGGTAATACCCTGGTGTTCAAGCCGTCGGAACATACGCCGCTGTCGATCCTCGCATTGGCCCCGGTCATGAAGGACTTGTTACCACACGGGGTCGTCAACATTCTGTGTGGCGGCGGTGAAGGCGTCGGCAGCCATTTGGTCAGCCACCCGAAGGTGCGCATGGTGTCGCTGACCGGCGACATCGTCACCGGCCAGAAAATCCTGCAAGCCGCCTCCAAGACACTCAAACGCACACACCTGGAATTGGGCGGCAAGGCGCCGGTGATCGTGTGCAACGACGCCGACCTGCAAGCCGTGGTCGAAGGCGTGCGTGCCTACGGCTACTACAACGCCGGCCAGGACTGCACCGCGGCGTGCCGCATCTACGCTCAGGCGGGCATCCACGACAAATTGGTCGCCGAACTGGGCGCGGCGGTCAGCAGCCTGCGCTTTGCCGGCAAGCGCGATGCCGATAACGAACTCGGCCCGCTGATCAGCACACGCCAGCGCGACCGCGTGGCCAGCTTTGTCGAACGCGCCCTCGGCCAACCGCATATCGAGCGGGTCACCGGTGCGGCCGTGCATTCGGGGGCTGGCTTCTATTACCAGCCGACGCTGCTCGCCGGCTGCAAACAAAACGATGAAATCGTCCAGCGCGAAGTATTCGGCCCGGTGGTCACCGTGACCCGCTTCGACGCACTTGAACAGGCTGTGGACTGGGCCAACGATTCCGAATACGGCCTGGCCTCCTCCGTCTGGACCCAGAACCTGGACAAGGCCATGCAGGTCGCCGCGCGCCTGCAATACGGCTGCACCTGGATCAACAGCCATTTCATGCTGGTCAGCGAAATGCCCCATGGCGGGTTGAAGCGCTCGGGGTATGGGAAAGATCTGTCCAGCGACTCTCTACAGGACTACAGCGTGGTGCGCCACATCATGGCCCGCCACGGCCAGCACCTTTAAAACAACAACTAAGCTCATGCGTTACGGCTTCACACACTGCCCCGACCATAATTAAAGAAGAGGGAACCCCCATGTCTGCGCATAAGACCGCACTGCTCAGTGCCCTGACCACCGCGCTGCTGGCCAGCGTCAGTATCCAGGCCGCCGAACCGCTCAAGGCGGTGGGCGCCGGTGAAGGCCAGTTGGATATCGTCGCCTGGCCCGGCTATATCGAACGTGGCGAAAGCGACAAGGCCTACGACTGGGTCACAGGTTTCGAGAAGGAAACCGGCTGCAAGGTCAACGTGAAAACCGCCGCCACCTCTGACGAAATGGTCAGTTTGATGGCCAAGGGCGGTTATGACCTGGTCACCGCGTCGGGCGATGCGTCGCTGCGGTTGATCGTCGGCAAGCGTGTGCAACCGATCAACACGGCGTTGATCCCCAACTGGAAGAGCATCGACCCGCGCCTCAAGGATGCGCCGTGGTATGTGGTGGGCCAGCAGACCTACGGCACCCCGTACCAGTGGGGCCCGAACGTGCTGATGTACAACACCACCGTGTTCAAGACCGCGCCGACCAGTTGGAACGTGCTGTTCGATGCGCAAAACCTGCCGGACGGCAAGCCGAACAAAGGACGCGTGCAGGCCTATGACGGGCCGATCTACATCGCCGATGCGGCGCTGTACCTCAAGTCCACCAAGCCTGAGCTGGGCATCCAGAGCCCGTACGAGCTGACCGAGACCCAGTACAAAGCCGTGCTCGAGCTGTTGCGCGCGCAGCAACCGTTGATCCACCGCTACTGGCATGACACCACCGTGCAAATGAGTGACTTCAAAAACGAAGGCGTGGTGGCCTCCAGCGCCTGGCCGTATCAGGTCAACGGCCTGCAAAACGAGAAGCAGCCGATTGCCTCGACCATTCCCAAGGAAGGCGCCACCGGCTGGGCCGACACCACCATGTTGCACAGCGAGGCCAAACACCCCAATTGTGCCTACAAGTGGATGGACTGGTCGCTGCAGCCGAAGGTCCAGGGCGATGTCGCCGCCTGGTTCGGCTCGCTGCCGGCGGTGCCTGCAGCCTGTAAGGAAAGCGAACTGCTCGGCGCCGAGGGTTGCAAGACCAACGGCTTCGACCAGTTCGACAAGATCGCCTTCTGGAAAACCCCGCAAGCTGAGGGCGGCAAATTCGTGCCGTACAGCCGCTGGACCCAGGATTACATCGCGATCATGGGCGGCAGGTAAAACCCTGCAGACGGCATAGATCCCCTGTGGGAGGGGGGCAAGCCCCCTCCCACATTGACCGCATTCACAGATGTTTTGACTTTTCAGAAGTCCAGGCCGGGCCGCTGCGACGACCCGCGCCCTTTTGGAGCACCGCACCATGACGCTTGCAGTCCAATTCACCCACGTCTCCCGTCAGTTCGGCGAAGTGAAAGCCGTTGACCGGGTTTCCATCGATATCCAGGACGGCGAGTTCTTTTCCATGCTCGGCCCATCCGGCTCGGGCAAGACCACCTGTCTGCGCCTGATCGCCGGTTTCGAGCAGCCCAGCGCAGGCTCGATCCGGATTCATGGCGAGGAAGCCGCCGGCTTGCCGCCGTATCAGCGTGATGTAAACACTGTGTTCCAGGACTACGCGCTGTTCCCCCATATGAATGTGCGCGACAACGTCGCCTATGGCCTCAAGGTCAAGGGCGTGGGCAAGAGCGAACGCCGCAACCGCGCCGAAGAAGCCTTAGGGATGGTCGCCCTCGGTGGCTATGGCGAGCGCAAGCCGGTGCAGCTCTCCGGCGGCCAACGCCAACGGGTGGCCCTGGCCCGCGCGCTGGTCAATCGCCCGCGTGTGTTGCTATTGGACGAGCCGTTGGGCGCCCTCGACCTCAAGCTGCGCGAACAAATGCAAAGCGAGCTGAAGAAGCTGCAACGCCAGCTTGGCATTACCTTTATCTTCGTCACCCACGACCAGACCGAAGCGCTGTCGATGTCCGACCGTGTGGCGGTGTTCAACAAAGGCCGGATCGAACAGGTCGACACCCCGCGCAACCTGTATATGAAACCGGCCACCGCGTTCGTCGCCGAGTTCGTCGGCACCTCCAACGTCATTCGCGGCGAGTTGGCCCAGCGCCTCAGCGGCAGTGCGCAGCCGTTCTCGATTCGCCCGGAACACGTGCGTTTTGCCGAGGGACCGCTGGGTGCTGGCGAAGTGGAAATCAGCGGCTTGCTGCACGACATCCAGTACCAGGGCAGCGCCACCCGCTATGAACTGAAACTGGAAAACGGTCAGGCGCTGAATATCAGCCAGGCCAACAGCCAGTGGCTGGACATCAGCAGCGGCCATCAGGTCGGCCAGTCCATCACCGCCCGTTGGGCACGGGAAGCCATGACGCCGCTGACTGACCGCGCAGGCGAGGTGTGACATGAGCCTGGCCCTTTCCCAACCGCCGATGCGCAGGTTTTCCAACCTGCTGTACCGCAAGCCCAACCTATACCTGGCGATGCTGCTGATACCGCCGCTGATCTGGTTCGGCGCGATCTACCTGGGTTCGTTGCTGACCCTGCTGTGGCAGGGCTTCTATACCTTTGACGACTTCACCATGGCGGTCACGCCGGACCTGACCCTGGCCAACTTCGCCGCGCTGTTCCAGCCGTCGAACTTCGACATCATCCTGCGCACCTTGAGCATGGCGATCGTGGTGTCGATCGCCAGCGCCATCGTCGCCTTCCCGATTGCCTACTACATGGCGCGCTACACCACGGGCAAGACCAAGGCGTTCTTCTATATCGCGGTGATGATGCCGATGTGGGCCAGCTATATCGTCAAGGCGTATGCCTGGACCTTGCTGCTGGCCAAGGGCGGCGTAGCGCAATGGTTCGTGCAGCATCTGGGCCTGGAGCCGGTGTTGCAATTCGTGCTGGGCATTCCCGGCGTGGGCGGCAGCACCTTGAGCACCTCGCACCTGGGGCGGTTCATGGTGTTCGTCTATATCTGGCTGCCCTTCATGATCCTGCCGATCCAGGCGTCCCTGGAGCGCTTGCCGCCGTCACTGCTGCAAGCCTCCGCCGACCTGGGCGCCAAGCCGCGCCAGACCTTCATGCAGGTGATTCTGCCACTCTCGGTGCCGGGGATTGCCGCCGGTTCGATCTTCACGTTTTCGCTGACCCTGGGCGACTTCATCGTGCCGCAACTGGTGGGCCCGCCGGGCTATTTCGTCGGCGGCATGGTGTACGCCCAGCAAGGTGCCATCGGCAATATGCCGATGGCGGCGGCGTTCACCCTGGTGCCGATCGTGCTGATCGCGGTTTACCTGTCCATCGTCAAACGCCTGGGGGCCTTCGATGCACTCTGAAAAATCGTCTATTGGCCTGAAGATCGCTGCTTGGGGTGGATTGGTCTTTCTCCATTTCCCGATCCTGATCATCTTCCTCTACGCCTTCAACACCGAAGAAGCCGCGTTCAGCTTTCCGCCCCAGGGCTTTACCCTGAAGTGGTTCAGCGTGGCCTTCGCCCGGCCGGACGTACTGGAAGCGATCAAGCTGTCGTTGCAGATCGCCGCCATCGCAACCCTGATTGCCATGGTGCTTGGCACCCTGGCCTCGGCGGCGCTGTATCGCCGCGAGTTCTTTGGCAAGCAAGGCGTGTCGTTGATGTTGATCCTGCCGATCGCGCTGCCGGGGATCATCACCGGTATTGCGTTGCTGGCGACCTTCAAGACCCTGGGCATCGAGCCGGGGATGTTCACCATCATCGTCGGCCACGCGACGTTCTGCGTGGTGATCGTCTACAACAACGTGATCGCCCGTCTGCGCCGCACGTCCCACAGCCTGATCGAAGCCTCGATGGACCTGGGTGCCGACGGCTGGCAGACCTTCCGTTACATCATCATGCCCAACCTCGGCTCGGCGCTGCTGGCCGGCGGCATGCTGGCGTTTGCACTGTCGTTCGACGAAATCATCGTCACCACCTTTACCGCCGGTCATGAACGTACGTTGCCGCTGTGGTTGCTCAACCAGTTGAGCCGGCCACGGGATGTGCCGGTGACCAACGTGGTCGCGATGCTGGTGATGCTGGTGACGATGTTCCCGATCCTCGGTGCCTATTACCTGACCCGCGGCGGTGAAAGCGTGGCCGGGAGTGGTGGTAAATAATTTTTTGTTGAAGACACCGAGCTCAAATGTGGGAGGGGGCTTGCTCCCGATAGCAGTGTGTCAGTTGTAGATGATGTGACTGAACGACTGTCATCGGGAGCAAGCCCCCTCCCACATTCAGAGCCGGTTTATTCAGTGACATAACGATCGCTTTTTGGAGGACTGAACCATGCAAACCAAACTCTTGATCAACGGCCACCTGGTCGAAGGCGAAGGCCCGGCGCAAGCAGTGTTCAACCCGGCACTGGGCCGTGTGCTGGTGGAAATCAACGAAGCCAGCGAAGCCCAGGTCGACGCCGCCGTGCGCGCCGCCGATGCGGCCTTCGAAGGCTGGTCGCAAACCGCGCCCAAGGATCGCTCGCTGTTGCTGCTGAAACTGGCCGACGTGATCGAAGCCCATGGCGCAGAGCTGGCCAAGCTGGAATCGGACAACTGCGGCAAGCCCTACAGCGCCGCCCTGAACGACGAGATTCCGGCGATTGCCGACGTGTTCCGCTTCTTCGCCGGCGCCAGCCGTTGCATGAGCGGTTCGGCCGGTGGTGAATACTTGCCTGGCCACACCTCGATGATCCGGCGCGACCCGGTGGGCGTGATCGCGTCCATCGCGCCGTGGAACTACCCGCTGATGATGGTCGCCTGGAAAATTGCGCCAGCCCTGGCGGCGGGTAATACCGTGGTGCTCAAGCCATCGGAACAAACCCCGCTGACCGCGTTGCGCATGGTCGAGCTGGCGTCGGAGATCTTCCCGGCCGGCGTCCTCAACCTGGTGTTCGGCCGTGGGCCCACCGTGGGCAGTCCGCTGGTAAACCACCCTAAAGTGCGCATGGTGTCGTTGACCGGCTCCATCGCCACTGGCGCGAATATCATCTCCAGCACCGCCGACAGCGTGAAACGCATGCACATGGAGCTGGGCGGCAAGGCCCCCGTGATCATCTTCAACGACGCGGATATCGATGCCGCCGTGGAAGGTATTCGCACTTTCGGCTTCTACAACGCCGGCCAGGATTGCACCGCTGCGTGCCGGATTTATGCGCAAGCGGATATCTACGATGCGTTTGTCGAAAAGCTCGGCGCGGCGGTCGCCAGCATCAAATATGGCGTGCAGGATGACCCAGCGACGGAGCTGGGCCCGCTGATCACCGCGCAACACCGCGACCGTGTCGCCGGGTTTGTCGAACGCGCCGTAGCACAACCGCATATCCGCCTGGTCACCGGTGGCAAGGCGGTGGAAGGCAATGGCTTCTTCTTTGAGCCGACCGTCCTGGCTGACGCGCAGCAGGATGACGAGATCGTGCGCCGCGAGGTGTTCGGGCCGGTGGTGTCGGTGACCAAGTTCACCGATGAGGCGCAGGTATTGGGCTGGGCCAATGATTCGGACTACGGGTTGGCGTCGTCCGTGTGGACCGCCGACGTAGGACGTGCCCATCGCCTGGCCGCGCGCTTGCAATACGGCTGCACCTGGGTAAACACCCATTTCATGCTCGTCAGCGAAATGCCTCACGGTGGTCAGAAACTGTCGGGGTATGGCAAGGACATGTCCATGTACGGCTTGGAGGACTACACCACGGTTCGCCATGTGATGTTCAAGCACTGATCCCCCCAAGCGCCGTAACGCTTTATTGTAGGAGCGAGCTTGCTCGCTCCTACAGGCCCCATGGACATCACCCGCCGCGACTTCCTCAACGGCGTCGCCATCCGCCCTCCCACATTTCGATCTTCATAATTCCCAGGTAATGTGTCCACTCACAGCGCTGGAAATGTCTTGTTTCACATGCAATGCCATCACCCAGCCATCAATCAATTTTCCTACGTCATCGAACCGCTTAAGCTATCCGGCGTCTGTTTAATGTCCGTTGTGTTTGGCCGAAGGCATGTCCGAACCGTAATTTCTGATCCAGCACGTGCCAGGAACGGCGCGGGATTTGCTCACGACAGGTTGTCTCTATGCACCGCAGGAATTTGCTCAAAGCCTCCATGGCCATTGCGGCCTACACCGGTTTGTCAGCCAGCGGCCTGCTTGCCGCGCAGGCCTGGGCCGGTAACCGTGCCGCCGATGGCAAGGCCGTGGCGTTCGATTTTGAAACGCTCAAGGCCCAAGCCAAGCAGCTCGCCGGCACCGCGTATAAAGACACCAAACAGGTGCTGCCGCCCACACTGGCGACCATGACCCCGCAGAATTTCAATGCCATCGGCTACGACGGCAACCATTCGCTGTGGAAGGAATTGAACGGCCAACTCGACGTGCAGTTCTTCCACGTCGGCATGGGCTTCAAGACGCCGGTGCGCATGCACAGCGTCGACCCCAAGACCCGTGAAGCCCGTGAGGTGCATTTCCGTCCTTCGCTGTTCAACTATGAAAAAACCACTGTCGACACCAAACAGCTGACCGGCGACCTGGGTTTCTCCGGCTTCAAGTTGTTCAAGGCGCCGGAGCTGGATCGCCATGACGTGCTGTCGTTTCTCGGCGCCAGCTACTTCCGCGCGGTGGACTCCACCGGCCAGTACGGCCTCTCCGCCCGTGGCCTGGCGATTGATACCTACGCGAAAAAACGCGAGGAGTTCCCCGACTTCACGCAGTTCTGGTTCGAGACCCCGGACAAGAACGCGACCCGCTTTGTGGTCTACGCCCTGCTCGACTCGCCGAGCGCCACCGGTGCCTATCGTTTCGATATCGACTGCCAGGCCAACCAGGTGGTGATGGCCATCGACGCCAACATCAATGCCCGCACCGCCATCGAACAGCTGGGCATTGCAGCCATGACCAGCATGTTCAGCTGCGGCACCCATGAGCGGCGCATGTGCGACACCATCCATCCGCAAATCCACGATTCGGACCGCCTGGCGATGTGGCGTGGCAACGGCGAGTGGATCTGCCGCCCGTTGAACAACCCGGCCAAGTTGCAGTTCAACGCGTTCGCCGACACCGACCCGAAAGGTTTCGGCCTGGTGCAGACCGATCATGAATTCGCCAGCTATCAGGACACCGTCGACTGGTACAGCAAGCGCCCAAGCCTGTGGGTCGAACCGACCACCGCGTGGGGCGAAGGCTCGATCGACCTGCTGGAAATCCCCACCACCGGCGAGACCCTGGACAACATCGTGGCCTTCTGGACCCCGAAAAAACCCGTGGCGGCCGGCGACTCACTCAACTATGGCTACAAGCTGTACTGGAGCGCATTGCCACCAGTGAGCACGCCACTGGCGCAAGTCGACGCGACCCGTTCCGGCATGGGCGGCTTTACCGAAGGCTGGGCGCCGGGCGAGCACTACCCGCAAGTGTGGGCACGCCGCTTTGCCGTGGACTTCAAGGGTGGCGGCCTGGACCGTCTGCCAGCCGGCACCGGGATCGAGCCGGTGGTGACCTGCTCCCACGGTGAAGTGAAGGATTTCAGCGTGCTGGTGCTCGACAACATCAAGGGCTATCGCATTCTGTTCGATTGGTACCCTACCAGCGACAGCGTAGAGCCGGTGGAACTGCGTCTGTTTATCCGCACCCAGGACCGCACCCTGAGTGAAACCTGGTTGTATCAGTACTTCCCGCCGGCACCGGACCAACGTAAGTACACCTGATCCAGATCGTTCCCACGCCCTGCGTGGGAACGATCCTTCAGCACGGCATCAGAACCGCGACACACTCTTCATCGCCCCAATCAGATAGCGCATCGCCACCTGATCGCTCTCGGTCAGGGCGCGATACTGCGCCAGTAATTCGGCTTCGTCCGAACTTAACCTGCGGCCACGCAAGGACACCCTGCGGGTGAAAAAAGACGCCACCACACCCGCTACACCATAGGACTTGGCCATGGACTGTTTCTCCTGATATCGATCAAATACTCCTGTGCCCACAAACCGTTTCCCGTGAAGCGCAATGCCCCCGTGGACAAACAGACTGACTCCCTGGGCCAGAAATCAGTCCTAACCTAAGCGTAGAAACAATCTCGTCACGCGTGGGATTTTTTTAGAGTATTCACTTAAAAAATCACTTCGGTAACAAATACCTACAACCTCATCCCACAGCATCAGGCAAAAAAAACCCACCGATTCAAGGTGGGTTTCGATGGAGCCGATGCAGGATCAATCCCTCAAGTCAGACTCATGAATCGGCTGGTCCCGATGGGTCGCCCTTTGGTACTGAGCCGGCCAAATGGCCTTGCGCCCGCCCAGATCATCATCGGCGTGCAACGGCCAGTAAGGATCACGCAGCAGTTCACGGGCCAGGAAGATGATGTCGGCCTGGCAGGTACGCAGGATGTGCTCTGCCTGGGCCGGTTCGGTGATCATGCCGACGGTGCCGGTGGCGATGCCCGACTCCTTGCGCACGCGCTCGGCAAAGCGCGTCTGGTAGCCAGGGCCGGTGGGGATTTCGGCGTTGGCGGCAGTGCCACCGGAGGACACGTCGATCAGGTCGACGCCCAGGTCTTTGAGACGGCGCGCCAGTTCCACGGTTTCATCGGGGTTCCAGCCATCTTCCACCCAATCGGTGGCCGACACCCGCACGAACAGCGGCAGCTCCTGGGGCCAGACTTCGCGCACTGCTTCGGTCACTTGCAGCACCAGGCGGATACGGTTCTCGAAGGAGCCGCCGTATTGGTCCTGACGCTGGTTGCTGATGGGCGAGAGGAATTGATGCAGCAGGTAACCATGAGCAGCGTGGATTTCCACCACTTCAAAACCGGCGGTCAGGGCGCGCCTGGCGGCGGCGACAAAGTCGGCGATCACCTGCTGGATCTGCGCCTCATCCAATGGCTTGGGTTGTGTGTGCTGCGGGTCAAAGGCAATCGGCGACGGCCCCACCGGCACCCAGCCACCGTCCTGCGGCTTGACGCTGCCGTGCTTGCCGATCCACGGCCGGTGGGTGCTGGCCTTGCGTCCGGCATGGGCCAGCTGGATGCCCGCCACCGCGCCCTGGGCGGCGATAAAGCGGGTGATGCGTTGCAGGGGGGCGATCTGTTCGTCGTTCCACAGGCCCAGGTCTTCGGCCGTGATACGGCCATCGGCGGTCACGGCAGTGGCCTCGGTGAATATCAACCCGGCGCCGCCAACCGCGCGGCTGCCGAGGTGGACCAGGTGCCAGTCGTTGGCCAGGCCATCGACACTTGAGTACTGACACATTGGCGACACGGCGATGCGGTTGAGCAGGGTCAATTGGCGCAGGGTATAGGGTTCGAGCAGCTGACTCATGGCGCACCTCTTCTTGGCTTTTGGGCACTTTTGTAGGAGCGAGCTTGCTCGCGAAGGTCTCATAGGCGCCGCGTTTATCCAGGATTAACGCGTTACCGTAACGTTTTTCGCGGGCAAGCCCGCTCCTACACAACAGTGCTTAGAGCCTAGTCGACAACAGTGGATTGCACAGGGTTCAGAAGCAAAGCGGGAGCCGATTGCCGGCTCCCGTACCGCAGCGCTTACATTTCGACCTGGGTGCCCAGCTCGATCACCCGGTTGACCGGGAGCTTGAAGAACCGCAGGTTGCCGTTGGCGTTCTTGAGCATGAACGCAAACAACGCTTCGCGCCAACGGGCCATACCCTTGATGCGCGAGGCGATGACTGTTTCACGGCTGAGGAAGTAGGTGCTGCGCATCGGACTGAAATCCAGGCCGTCCAAATGGCACAGCTTCAAGGCTTCGGGCACGTCCGGCTCATCGGTAAAGCCGAAGTGCAGGATCACGCGGAAGAACCCTTCGCCGTAGGAGTCCACCTCGAAGCGCCGTGAGGCCGGGACACGCGGGATGTCTTCGTAGACCACCGTCAGCAACACTACCTGTTCATGCAGCACCTGGTTATGCAGCAGGTTGTGCAACAGCGCGTGGGGCACGGCGTCCGGGCGGGCGGTGAGGAACACCGCCGTGCCCTGCACGCGATGCGGCGGCTGCACGCGAATGCTGCTGATGAAGATCGGCAACGGCAGGCCACCTTCGTCGAGGCGGTCCACCAGCAATTGCTTGCCGCGCTTCCAAGTGGTCATCAGTACGAACAGCACAATCCCCGCCAATACCGGGAAGGCGCCGCCCTGGATGATCTTCGGCACGTTGGCCGCGAAGTACAGCCCGTCCACCAACAGGCAGCAGACCAGGACCGGCACGGCCAGAATCGGGGGCCATTTCCACAGCAACAGCATGACTGCCGACACCAGGATAGTGGTCATCAGCATGGTCCCCGTCACCGCCACGCCGTAGGCCGACGCCAGCGCGTTGGAGGACTCGAAACCCAGCACCAGCAGGATCACGCCGACCATCAACGACCAGTTCACCGCACCGATATAGATCTGGCCCTGTTCGGCGCTTGAGGTGTGCTGGATATGCATGCGCGGGATATAACCCAGCTGGATCGCCTGGCGCGTCAACGAGAACGCACCGGAAATCACCGCCTGGGACGCAATCACCGTGGCCAGGGTGGACAACACCACCAGCGGGATCAGCGCCCAACTCGGCGCCAGCAAGTAGAAGGGGTTGCGCGCGGCTTCCGGATCGCCCAGCAGCATGGCGCCCTGGCCGAAATAGTTGAGCACCAGCGCCGGCAACACCAGGATGAACCAGGCGCGGGCGATGGGCTTGCGACCGAAGTGGCCCATGTCGGCATACAGCGCTTCGGCACCGGTCAACGCCAGCACGACCGCACCGAGGATCGCCACGCCGATGCCAGGGTGGGCCTCGAAGAAACGCACGCCCCACATCGGGTTCAGGGCATTGAGCACTTCAGGGTGCAGGGTAATGCCATACACGCCGAGGCCACCCAGCACCAGGAACCAAGTCACCATCACCGGCCCGAACAGCTTGCCGATGCGGTCAGTACCGTGCTTCTGGATCAGGAACAGCGCCACCAGCACCACCAAGGCGATCGGCACCACCCATTTTTCCAGGCCGTCGAACGCCAGTTCCAGGCCTTCAATGGCCGACAGCACGGAAATCGCCGGCGTGATCATGCTGTCACCATAGAACAGCGCCGCACCGCACAGGCCGCACACCACGAGGAAACTGCGCAACTTCTTGCGCTCCCCTGCCGCCCTTCGCGCCAACGCGGTCAGGGCCATGATGCCGCCTTCGCCCTGGTTATCGGCGCGCAGCACAAACAGCATGTACTTGATCGACACCACCCAGATCAACGACCAGAAGATCAGCGCCAGGATCCCCAGCACGCCGTCATGGTTGACCTGCACCCCATAACCACCGTTGAACACCTCTTTGAGGGTATAGAGCGGGCTGGTACCGATATCGCCGTAAACCACCCCGACCGCTGCCACCAGCATGCCGATCGGCTTTGCGTTGGAATGCTCGGCACCTGCTGCCTGACTACTTGCCTGACCCATCAACCACTCCTGCCCTTTGACCTGAGGTCTCTTATAAACAACGCGTCTAAGCTGACCCTAGCATGCGCTGTTTTACTTCTCGTAACAGACGTTTTATTGACCCAAGGGTTTTACCCGTGCGCAACGGCGCGAAGCATAGCGCAGCACTCGTCGCATTTCCCTGCATAAAGCTGGTCAAGTGCGTTGCCCGTCGCTAGAATTGCGCACTTTTTGATCAGAGGCGCAGCAAGCGCCCGTCCGCAGCCCTGTCGTGCCCGACTGGCGGCGTCATTCAATACCGAGGTTAGACATGTCCACCACCATCGCAAAAGCCAACCCCAAGGTTGGCTTTGTTTCCCTGGGTTGCCCGAAGGCTCTCGTCGATTCCGAGCGCATCCTCACGCAACTGCGTATGGAAGGCTATGACGTTGTGTCCACTTACCAGGACGCCGACGTGGTGGTGGTCAACACCTGCGGCTTTATCGACTCGGCCAAGGCAGAGTCCCTGGAAGTGATCGGCGAAGCCATCAAGGAAAACGGCAAGGTCATCGTGACCGGTTGCATGGGTGTGGAAGAAGGCAATATCCGCAACGTGCACCCAAGCGTGCTGGCCGTGACCGGCCCGCAGCAGTACGAGCAGGTGGTCAATGCCGTGCACGACGCGGTGCCGCCGCGCCAGGATCATAACCCGCTGATCGACCTGGTGCCGCCCCAAGGCATCAAGCTGACCCCGCGTCACTATGCGTACCTGAAGATTTCCGAAGGCTGCAACCACAGCTGCAGTTTCTGCATCATCCCGTCGATGCGTGGCAAGCTGGTCAGCCGTCCGGTGGGTGACGTACTCGACGAGGCCCAGCGCCTGGTCAAATCCGGCGTCAAAGAGCTGCTGGTGATCTCCCAGGACACCAGCGCCTACGGCGTCGACGTGAAATACCGCACCGGCTTCTGGAACGGCGCGCCGGTGAAAACCCGCATGACCGAACTCTGCGAAGCCCTCAGCAGCCTGGGCGTGTGGGTGCGCCTGCACTACGTCTACCCGTACCCGCACGTGGACGAGCTGATCCCATTGATGGCCGCCGGCAAGATCCTGCCGTACCTGGACATCCCGTTCCAGCACGCCAGCCCGAAAGTGCTCAAGGCCATGAAACGCCCGGCCTTCGAAGACAAGACCCTGGCGCGCATCAAGAACTGGCGCGAGATCTGCCCCGAGCTGATCATCCGTTCGACCTTCATCGTCGGCTTCCCCGGCGAAACCGAAGAAGACTTCCAGTACCTGCTGGACTGGCTGACCGAAGCGCAACTGGACCGCGTGGGTTGCTTCCAGTACTCGCCCGTGGAAGGTGCGCCGGCCAACCTGCTGGACCTGGCCGTGGTCCCGGATGACGTCAAGCAGGACCGTTGGGAGCGCTTCATGGCGCACCAACAGGCAATCAGCTCGGCGCGCCTGCAACTGCGTATCGGCAAGGAAATCGAAGTACTGATCGACGAAGTGGACGAGCAAGGCGCAGTCGGCCGTTGCTTCTTCGATGCACCGGAAATCGACGGTAATGTGTTTATCGACGATGCCAGCGGCTTGAAGCCGGGTGACAAGGTCTGGTGCACCGTGACCGACGCTGATGAGTACGATCTGTGGGCTGAAAAGCGCGACTGATCAAAAAAACTTGAAAAGCCCTGCCTCTGGACAAGATGCGGGGCTTTTTTAGGTCTATTGTTTTGCCCATCGGCACCCATCATGGCAAGGGGCAGCGGGCATGCGCCAGCATTCGGTTATCCACACACCTAAAACCGGCGACTACGCAGAATTGACGCGCATCTGGGAGGCCTCGGTGCGGGCCACCCATGATTTTTTACCGGACAGCTACATCGAGTTGCTGAAAAACCTGGTGCTGACCCGCTACCTGGATTCGGTGATGCTGATCTGCACCCGTGACCCGCGCCAACGCATCACCGGGTTTGCCGGGGTGGCGTGCGGTAAGGTGGAGATGCTGTTTATCGACCCGCAATACCGCGGGCAGGGCCTCGGCCGGCAGTTGCTGCGTTATGCAATCGAAAGCATGAACGCCGACGAACTGGACGTTAACGAGCAGAATCCCCAGGCCTTGGGGTTCTATTTCAAGCAGGGTTTCGAAGTGATCGGGCGCACCGAGCATGATGGCTTGGGGCAGCCTTATCCATTGCTGCACCTGCGGCTGCGCCAGCAACAACAAAAGGCCCGTCAGGGCTAAATGAAATGGGGCCGGGATTAACCGCGCCCACACAGGTACAATAGCCGCCCCCTTTTGTTACGGCCCTTGTCATGACTGACCCCATACGCCTCTCCAAACGCCTTATCGAACTGGTCGGTTGCTCCCGTCGGGAGGCTGAGCTGTTTATCGAAGGCGGCTGGGTCTCGGTGGACGGTGAAGTGATCGACGAACCGCAATTCAAGATCACCACCCAGAAGGTCGAACTGGACCCAGAGGCCAAGGCCACCGCGCCAGAGCCGGTGACCATCCTGTTCCACGCCCCGGTCGGTGTAGATGCAGAGACGGCAATGGCCTCGATCAGCGCCGAAACCCTGTCCGAAGAACACCGCTTCAGCAAGCGTCCGCTCAAGGGCCACTTCCTGCGCCTGACCGCCAGCGCCGACCTGCAAGCCAAGGCCAGCGGCCTGTTGGTGTTTACCCAGGACTGGAAGATTCTGCGCAAGTTGACCGCCGATGCCGCCAAGATCGAGCAGGAATACATGGTGGAGGTTGAAGGCGACATGGTTGCCCACGGCCTCAACCGCCTGAACCACGGCCTGACCTACAAAGGCAAAGAGCTGCCAGCCGTGAAAGCCAGCTGGCAGAACGAAAATCGCCTGCGCTTTGCGATGAAGAACCCGCAACCGGGCGTGATCGCCCTGTTCTGCGAAGCCGTTGGCCTGAAAGTCGTTGCCATCCGCCGCATTCGCATCGGCGGCGTGTCCATCGGCAAAGTGCCAGTCGGCCAATGGCGTTACCTGTCCGGCAAAGAGAAGTTCTAAGCCGCCTCCCCTTTCCAGGCACCGCCCCACCCGGCGGCGCCCACCGTTGAAAACCAGGATTGCCCACCATGATTCACAACGACGTACTGCGCAGCGTGCGCTACATGCTCGACATCAGCGACAACAAGATGGTCGAGCTGATCAAGCTCGGCGGCATGGAAGTGACCAAGGAAGACCTGCTGACTTACCTCAAGAAAGATGAGGAAGAAGGTTTTGTGTTCTGCCCGGATGACGTCATGGCCCACTTCCTTGATGGCCTGGTGATTTTCAAGCGCGGCAAGGACGAAAGCCGTCCGCCGCAGCCGATCGAAACCCCGGTAACCAACAACATCATCCTCAAGAAGCTGCGCGTGGCCTTCGAACTGAAGGAAGACGACATGCACGCCATCCTCAAGGCTGCCGAATTCCCGGTGTCCAAGCCTGAACTGAGCGCACTGTTCCGCAAGTTCGGCCACACCAACTACCGCACCTGTGGCGACCAGTTGCTGCGCAACTTCCTCAAGGGCCTGACGCTGCGGGTTCGTGCGTAAGCCATGAGTTACCAGGTCTCGCCCGTCGGTTTCGTACGTTCCTGCTTCAAGGAAAAGTTCGCCATCCCGCGCCAACCGCAACTGGCGCCTGCCGCGCGGGGCGTGCTGGAGTTGGTGGCGCCGTTCGACCAGGGTGAGGCGGTACAGGGCCTGGAACAGGTCAGCCACGTGTGGCTGTTGTTCCTGTTCCACCAGGCCCTGGAAGATAAACCTCGTCTGAAAGTGCGCCCGCCACGCCTGGGCGGCAACACGTCCATGGGCGTGTTTGCGACCCGCGCGACTCATCGGCCCAACGGGATTGGCCAGTCAGTGGTCAAGCTGGACAAAGTGGAGCCGGGGCGGCTGTGGATTTCCGGGATCGATTTGCTCGATGGCACACCGGTGTTGGATATCAAGCCGTATGTGCCCTACGCCGACATCATCGACACGGCCACCAACAACATCGCCAGTGGAGCGCCGCAGTTGATTCCCGTGCAGTGGCTGAAGACGGCTCTGCAGCAGGCACAAGGCCACGCTCAGCGCCTTGGAGAGCCATTGGTGGAGTTGATCGATCAGTGTCTGGCACAGGATCCGCGGCCGGCGTACCAGACGCCTGGGCCGGAGCGCGAATACGGGGCGCAGTTCTGGGATGTGGATGTGCGCTGGCACTATCCTGAGGCGGGGATGATTTGTGTGCTGGAAGTGGTTCCGGCGGGATAAACCGAAACCAAATGTGGGAGGGGGCTTGCTCCCGATGGCGGTGGGTCAGTCGATATACAAGTTGACTGATCCACTGCCATCGGGAGCAAGCCCCCTCCCATATTTTTTACCGCAGTTATTTCTCGACGAACGCGCGTTCGATCAAGTAATCACCCGGCTCACGCATGCGTGGCGAAACCTTCAGGCCGAAGCTGTTCAGCACTTCGCTGGTCTCATCCAACATGCTTGGGCTGCCGCACAACATGGCGCGGTCGTCCTCGGGGTTGATCGGTGGCAGGCCGATGTCGCGGAACAGCTTGCCGCTGCGCATCAGGTCGGTCAGGCGGCCTTCGTTTTCGAAAGGCTCGCGGGTCACGGTCGGGTAGTAGATCAACTTTTCACGCAGGGCCTCGCCGAAGAACTCGTTCTGCGGCAGGTGCTCGGTGATGAATTCGCGATAAGCGACTTCGTTGACGTAACGCACGCCGTGGCACAGGATCACTTTTTCGAAACGCTCGTAGGTTTCGGGGTCCTGGATCACGCTCATGAACGGAGCAAGGCCGGTACCGGTGCTGAGCAGGTACAGGTGTTTACCCGGCTTCAGATCGTCAAGCACCAGGGTGCCTGTCGGTTTCTTGCTGATGATGATCTCGTCGCCTTCCTTCAAGTGCTGCAATTGGGAAGTCAGCGGGCCATCCGGCACCTTGATGCTGAAGAACTCCAGATGCTCTTCCCAGTTTGGGCTGGCAATGGAGTAAGCGCGCATGAGCGGGCGGCCGTTGGGCTGTTGCAGGCCGATCATCACGAACTGACCGTTCTCGAAGCGCAGGCCCGGATCGCGGGTGCACTTGAAGCTGAACAGAGTGTCGTTCCAGTGATGAACACTGAGGACACGCTCGTGGTTCATGTTGCTCATGTACGGGGGACTCCTGGGAATGGGTCTGCGCCAAAGATGAAGTGCGCAATTGCACAGCATTCTAATGGCGGCGACAATATCTGTTAACTGGATTATTAAGATAAGGGTTATCGGTTATATCGATATGCGATTTACTCTCCGTCAACTGCAAGTCTTCGTCGCCGTCGCCCAGCAGGAAAGCGTCTCCCGCGCTGCTGGCCTTCTGGCCTTATCTCAATCCGCCGCCAGCACCTCGATTACCGAGCTGGAGCGCCAATCCAGCTGCCAATTATTCGACCGCGCCGGTAAACGCCTGAGTCTCAACGCTTTGGGCCATCAGCTGTTGCCTCAAGCGGTGGCGCTGTTGGACCAGGCCAAGGAGATCGAAGACCTGCTCAACGGTAAGTCCGGCTTCGGCTCCCTGGCGGTCGGCGCTACCCTGACCATTGGCAATTACCTGGCCACCCTGCTGATCGGCAGCTTCATGCAGCAGCACCCGGAAAGCCAAGTGAAGCTGCATGTGCAGAACACTGCCAATATCGTGCACCAGGTTGCGCACTACGAAATTGATCTGGGTCTAATCGAAGGCGACTGCAGCCACCCCGATATAGAGGTGCAAACTTGGGTGGAAGATGAGCTGGTGGTGTTTTGCGCGCCTCAGCACCACCTGGCCAAGCGCGGCGTGGCCACCATGGAAGAGTTGACCCATGAGGCATGGATCCTGCGGGAGCAAGGCTCCGGCACCCGTCTGACCTTTGACCAAGCCATGCGTCATCACCGCAGTGCGCTGAATATCCGCCTGGAGCTGGAGCATACCGAGGCGATCAAACGGGCGGTGGAATCGGGTTTGGGGATTGGGTGTATTTCCCGGCTGGCGCTGCGCGATGCATTTCGCCGTGGCAGCCTGGTGCCGGTAGAAACCCCGGACCTGGACCTGGCCCGGCAGTTCTACTTCATCTGGCATAAACAGAAATACCAGACCTCAGCGATGCGCGAGTTCCTGGAGCTGTGCCGCGCCTTCACCGCCGGGGTTCAGCGCAGCGACGAGATCGTGCTGCCAAGCATTGCCTGATCGTTAGATCAGAATCACTGCCCACACCAGGGTGATCATGGTCAGTGCCACGAATTGCGCGGCGCTGCCCATGTCCTTGGCGTTTTTCGACAAGGGATGGCGATCAAGAGAAATACGGTCGATCGCCGCTTCTACCGCCGAATTGAGCAATTCAACGATCAAGGCCAACAGGCACACCGCAATCAGCAGCGCCCGCTCAACACGGCTGACGTGCAGGAAAAAACTCAGCGGGATCAGGATGACGTTCAACAGCACCAGTTGACGGAACGCCGCCTCACCGGTGAAAGCCGCGCGCAGGCCATCCAGGGAATAGCCCCCTGCATTAAAGATACGTTTGAGACCGGTTTGACCCTTGAAAGGCGACATAGACGTAGGCAACTGAACCAAAGAAGTGGGGAAACTAGATCACGCAAAGTCAAAAAAGCGTGAATCGGTAACAACTTAATGCTGCGAAATAGACTCAAGTTGTTGCAAGAGCAGCGCCGCCTGGGTCCGTGTGCGCACCCCCAACTTGCGAAAAATCGCCGTGACGTGAGCCTTGATGGTCGCTTCCGACACACTCAGCTCGTAGGCGATCTGCTTGTTCAGCAAACCTTCGCAGACCATGGTCAGCACTCGAAACTGCTGGGGCGTCAGGCTGGCCAAACCGTCACGGGCGGCCTTGGCTTCGTCGGACACGTTGATTTGTTCAAACGCTTGGGGCGGCCAGGAAACATCACCGTCCAACACTGCGCGCACGGCCTTCTGAATATCTTCCATCGCGCTGGACTTTGGAATGAAGCCACTGGCGCCAAATTCCTTGGAGCGCACCACTACGTCGGCGTCTTCCTGGGCAGAGACCATCACCACGGGGATCTGAGGGTATTGCCCACGCAGGAGCACCAGCCCCGAGAAACCGTAGGCGCCAGGCATGTTCAGGTCGAGCAGCACCAGGTCCCAATCGGATTTTTCAGTAAGGCGGGCTTCCAGCTCGGCAATGCTGGCCACTTCAACCAGGCGCACGTCGGGGCCAAGACCCAGGGTCACGGCCTGATGCAGCGCACTGCGAAACAGCGGGTGGTCATCGGCTATCAGGATTTCGTATGTGGCCATTGATTAAATGATCCTGTTTTTTATGGCAGCCCTGATGGGTTCAGGGTTCGCCAGTACACCAGGCAACGGCCAGGCAGCCATTGCCACAGGGCAGGTTCAACGTCAAAAGCACCTGAATCGACGTCGAAAATTCACGGTTGCGCCCCAATCGGCGCCCAGCATGCCCAGCGCAGCCTGGGGGGTCAAGCACTACGCCCATGGGCATTTTAGCGAGGTGCGGGTTTACGCTGCCATCATGCAAACGTCGCCTGGCTATCGCGCTTATATATAGGGTGCAAGACGAGTATGGACGCTGTCGGCCGGATCCAGTGGCAACTGGAACTTTGCGGCCAGGTAATGGGTGCTGAATACGTCAAGATAGGCGTCCAGCACTTCGCTTGCCGCGGCGTCATCGGCCAGCTCCAGGCACAGGGCCGCGACTTCGGCGGTGCAGAAATGGTCGTCGCGCTTGGAGCGGCGCAGTTTGTAGCGCGAGAGCTGCTCCGGCGCCAGACTCAATACCGGCAGATGCTCCAGATAAGGGCTCTTGCGGAACATCTTGCGCGCTTCGCTCCAGGTGCCATCCAGCAGGATGAACAGCGGGCGCCTGCCTTCTGCCACCGTCACGGTACTGACGACACGCTCGGCGGCCACGAATTCGCCGGGGAACACGATGTAGGGCTGCCACTGCGGGTCAGCGAGCAGGGTGAGCAAATCCGGGTCGACTTCGGTGCGCGACCAGGCGAAGGCGGTAGTGTCGTCGATAACATCGGCGATCAGCCAGCCGGTGTTGCTGGGCTTCATCGGTTCGACATCGTGCATCAGCAGGCACATGGCAGACCTGGCTGCGACCCGGGGGCGCCAGGCGCACAGGCAATACTCGGGAATGACCCGGCAGCCGGGACAGCGTTCGGCACGGGAGCCTCGATTGACGAAGGGCTTGATCGCGCGTGCCAGTCGCTGGGTACGCAGGCGGGAGACGGCGTGGCTCATCGGATGCGCCGTACAGAGGGGTAGATCGACACGGACAAAACTCGTGAAAGGCTGAAGTGGCCGCAGTTTACCAGCGATACGCCTGGCTGTAGTGGCAAGGCGTCACCTATAATTGCGCGCCACTGAACGCACAGCGCAGTGGCTGGTCTATGCACCAGTAACCGAATCAGGAGAGTTTCATGCTGCGTTCCATGCTGCGTCTTGCCGCCCCATCCATCGCACTTGCGCTGGTACTGCCTGTGGGCGCCCAGGCGGCCTCGCTGCTGGAGGCCCAAATGAACCGGAAGCTGCAAAGCGTCGCTGCTGAAAGTAACAAGGACCTGCCCCGGGAAATCGACGAGAAAACCCTCGAAGTCGCCTACACCGTTGAAGGCATGCAGTTGATCGATCACCTGAGCGTCTTGCCCGACCGTGCCGAACAAATGCGCGCCAACCCCAAGGCTGTGTACTTCCAACTCGGGCAAAGCGTGTGCCTGAACAAAGGTTATCGCGAGCTGATGGCCAAGGGCGCAGTGATGCGCTACGAAATCACCGAGAACAAGACCAACCGTCCTGTGGCATCGGTGAAGTTCGTGGAAGCGGATTGCCCGGCACCGGCTGCCGCCAAGAAGAAAAAGTAATCTTCGCTAGCCCTCGCGCGCTGCTGTCCAGTAGCGCGCACTCCCCCGCGTCAACTCCCTGAACATCGCTGAACTACCTGATGAGCGACCAATAAGCGGTTGCCAGCCAAGGGTTTTTCGGCCCATCATCAAGTCATCCCAATCGCCCGTTCATAACGGCTCCCGTGCTGTTCTGTAACAATTTCTGAGCAAAACAGGGTTGCCCTCCTGCGACTTGCAGTGCAAAGGTTTTTTAAATCACAAGGAACATACAGAGCCCGTTTGTCGCCTGGCAAACATGTGCAATGCCTTGGGCATGCAGCGACACAAGCAGTGTCGTGGCCCCGGACGAATTTCTCGCCGCAGGCCCAGCCTCTGTGAAGAAGGAGAAGTTGAATGCCTTACGAACCGAATGACAGCCTGATCCGGCATTTTGAAGAAAACGGCGCTGACCTTACGCAGCAGGTCGAAGCTCAACTCCAGCAGATCGCCCCCAACAGCCCGAATATCCCCCTGTATCGCGACATGATTCTGACCGTGCTACGGATGGCCCAGGACGACCGCAACCGCTGGAACGCCAAGATCACCTTGCAAGCCATTCGCGAACTGGACCACGCCTTCCGCGTACTCGAACAGTTCAAGGGGCGCCGCAAAGTCACGGTGTTCGGCTCGGCACGCACCCCGGTGGAAAGCCCGCTGTACGCCTTGGCCCGCGAGGTGGGTGCCGCACTGGCACGCTCGGACCTGATGGTGATCACCGGTGGCGGCGGCGGCATCATGGCGGCGGCCCACGAAGGGGCTGGCCTGGAACACAGCCTGGGCTTCAACATTACCCTGCCGTTTGAACAGCATGCCAATCCGACTATTGATGGCACCGAGAACCTGCTGTCCTTCCACTTCTTCTTTACCCGCAAGCTGTTCTTCGTCAAGGAAGCCGACGCGTTGGTGTTGTGCCCGGGTGGTTTCGGTACCCTGGATGAAGCCCTGGAAGTATTGACCCTGATCCAGACCGGCAAAAGCCCGCTGGTACCGGTGGTGTTGCTGGATTCGCCGGGGGGAGGTTTCTGGCAGGGCGCGCTGGACTTTATCCGCAGCCAACTGGAAGCCAATCGTTACATCCTGCCCACCGACCTCAAGCTGGTACGCCTGGTGTACAGCGCTGAAGAGGCAGTGGCGGAGATCAATCAGTTCTATGCCAACTTCCATTCCACGCGCTGGTTGAAGCGGGAGTTTGTGGTTCGCATGAATCATCCACTCAGCGATCGAGCGCTGGCTCATTTGCAGAGTGAATTTGCCAGCCTGCGGTTGAGTGGGGATTTCCAGCAACTTGCCTATACGGGTGAAGAGCATGACGAACCGAGGTTTAGCCATTTGACGCGGTTGGTGTTCAACTTCAATGGCCGCGACCAGGGCCGGTTGCGAGAACTGGTGGATTACATCAACTTGCCGGAGAACTGGGCGCAGGCCCAGGGGAAGACGCAACAGCGGGTAGCGCCGCAGCCGGCGTGAAATCCAGAAACGCAAAAAGGCCCGCTATTTTCATAGCGGGCCTTTTTGGTGTTTAAGTTTAGATCGAAGGGAGGTCATTGGGCCTGCTTCGCAGCCCGACGCGGGGCAAGCCCGCTCGCCACAACAAGCCCATTCACCACACTACAAGGCCGTTCATCACACAACAAGGTGTTCAGTCGTCCATATCTCGACCACTGAGTAAGCGGCTGATCATCTCCATCGAAAAACCGCGATAACTCAGGAAGCGGCCTTGTTTCGCGCGTTCTCTCGCATCGATGGGGAGATGACCAGAGAACTTTCGACGCCAAGTGTCTTCCAGTTGCGCCTGCCAACTGATACCGCACTCGCGCAGGGCAAGGTCAATATCATTACGTTGCAAACCGCGCTGGCTCAGCTCTTCGCGAATCCGCGCGGGGCCGTAGCCGGAGCGAGCTCGGTAGGAGACAAAACTTTCGAGGTAACGGGCTTCCGAAAGCAGCCCCTCTTCCGTCAAACGGTCAAGGGCAGTTTCGATCATCTCGGGTTCCGCGCCGCGCTGACACAGTTTGCGCGTCAGCTCGACTCGACCATGCTCGCGGCGAGCGAGCAGGTCCATTGCGGTGCGCCGAACGGCGACGAGTGTATCCAGTACAACAGTCATCATTTGCTTCAGATGTCAGTGTCAGCTTCTTCTACTTCTTCAACCGGCTCGCGGTTGGCGGCAGCTTTCACGTCTGGCGCTGGGGTCAGCAGCTTGTCGCGGATCTGCTTCTCAAGCGTGGCCGCGATATCCGGGTTGTCCGCCAGGAACTTGGCCGAGTTGGCCTTACCCTGACCGATCTTGCTGCCGTTATACGCATACCAGGCACCGGATTTCTCGACGAAGCCGTGCAGCACGCCCAGGTCGATCATTTCGCCGTTCAGGTAGATACCCTTGCCATAGAGAATCTGGAATTCAGCCTGGCGGAAAGGCGGAGCCACTTTGTTCTTCACGACTTTGACGCGGGTTTCGCTACCAACCACCTCGTCACCTTCTTTCACCGCGCCGGTACGGCGGATGTCCAGACGGACCGACGCATAGAACTTCAGCGCGTTACCACCGGTAGTGGTTTCCGGGCTGCCGAACATCACGCCGATCTTCATACGGATCTGGTTGATGAAGATCACCAGGCAGTTGGCGTTCTTGATGTTACCGGTGATTTTACGCAGCGCCTGGGACATCAGGCGGGCTTGCAGGCCCACGTGCATGTCGCCCATTTCGCCTTCGATTTCAGCCTTGGGTACCAGGGCTGCCACGGAGTCGACCACGATCACGTCGATGGCGTTGGAGCGCACCAGCATGTCGGTGATTTCCAGGGCTTGCTCACCAGTGTCCGGCTGGGACACCAGCAGGTCGTCAACGTTGACGCCCAGCTTGCCCGCGTATTCAGGATCCAGGGCGTGCTCGGCGTCGACGAAAGCGCAAGTGGCGCCCATTTTTTGTGCCTGGGCAATCACCGACAGGGTCAGGGTGGTTTTACCGGAAGATTCAGGACCGTAGATTTCAACGATACGGCCTTTTGGCAGGCCGCCAATGCCGAGCGCGATGTCCAGACCCAGAGAGCCAGTGGAAATAGCCGGGATCGCCTGACGGTCGTGATCGCCCATACGCATTACGGCACCCTTGCCGAATTGACGTTCGATCTGACCCAGGGCCGCAGCCAAGGCTTTCTTCTTGTTGTCGTCCATTAAAGTCCTCACGTAATCAATAAGGCCTGGCGGCCAACACCTGTATAAGTAGACAGTATTGTTCCACAAAGATCAGAGATCGCCTACCCCTGATTTTCTATTTCTGCTGCAGCTCGTCGCAACAAGCCCTCCAGCGCGGCCTTCACCGTTTGTCGGCGGACCTCATCGCGGTTGCCGGGGAAGTGCGCAAGCTCGGCCGTGACCTCCTCGCCAACACCAAAGGCCAACCATACGGTGCCCACCGGTTTGTCCGCCGAACCACCATCCGGCCCCGCCACACCGCTGACCGCCACGGCAAAGCGCGCCAGGCTTTTCTCCTGGGCGCCGCGCACCATGGCCTCCACCACTTCCTGGCTGACCGCCCCAACCTTTGGAAACAACGTCTCCGGCACATTCAATTGCCGGGTCTTCTGCCGATTGGAATAGGTGACATACCCCGCCTCGAACCAGGCCGAACTTCCCGGGATCCGCGTAATGGCCTCGGCGATACCGCCACCGGTACAGGATTCGGCCGTGGTGACGTGGGCATTGAGCACCTGCAGGCGGCGCCCCAGTTCAGCGGCAAGTTGAGTGATTTCCTTCACGACGGTCTCCAGAAGTGGGCGGGGGTTTGCCTACCCTACAGGAGCAAATCGCTCATGCAAGCGACAGGCGGGAACAAGAGATTAGCGGGTGACAGCGCGCACATAAGCCTGGCAAGCGCGCAAGGCGATCAGTCCTTGGTCGCCGGCATCGGTGATGCCGATAATTCGTTGAGCATGCGCCGGGTCAAGTCGGGCTCGCGCGGCTGCATGAACCACGCTGACGGCGGTGGCGGCGGTTGGCACTGCACAGCCACTGGCGGGCTCGGCTGCGTCGAGAAGGACTGACAACCGCACATCAGCAGTGGCCAGACGGTCGCGCAGAGCAGCCTGGTTATGTTGCGCATCGCTTAACTCCCGAGCATGGTGTTGGTCGCTGGCACTGAGCTGTTGCTCCAGGGCCAGCCGTTTGTCCTGCTGTACCTGTTGCTGGCGCAGGGCCGCCTGGGTTTGTTGACTGAGCGCCTGGGCATGGACAGCCGCTTGCCGCTCCAACTGCGCCCCCAATCGCCAGGCCTGCACTTGCCAGGTCACCGCCACCAACAGGCAAACGCCGATCAATCGCCAAGCCCCTAGGAAACGCATAACACCGCCTTCGCCCGCGCCCATAACCGCAAGCGATCCTCGAGCCCATTCAACCCGCCGTTGATCCGCCGTGTGATGGCGGTGAACTGGTCCTTGTCGGCCAGCTCATTCAGGCCATTGCTCTGCCAGAACCAGGCGGCCGACTCAGCCGCCCATTGTGGTTGCTCCAACAACGTGGGATCTCTCAACAGACGATCATCACCAAACAACGCCTGGCTGCAGACCAGGTAATTGTGACGACCGGTGATCTGGATCAGCCCCCTGCCCCGGTACAACTGACCATCGCCATCCGTTTCGGGGCTATTGCCCAGGCGCGCGGCCAAGCCGCCGGTGTCGTATTTGCTCAGGTAGTGATCGCTGCCCAGTTCACGGACGTAACGCAGTTCGCCGGATTCGTGGCCGATCTGGGCGAGGAAGGCGGCGATGCGCTTCGCACGGTCAATCTCGAAGCGAACGAAAGCCGCATTCAAGGGCGTTAAAAAAAGGCCCGCTCTAAGGCGGGCATCCGGCATAACGCCGAGCAGTTGGGGAAGTGTTATCACCATTGGTTTTACTCTCGAAAAGTATCTATATCGACAATCCACCCGCCGTGATCGAACTGCGGTATCCCGTCGCCGGATCGCCGACATGAACCACCTGCCTTATCGACCATCGTCCCTGCATATAGGACGGCCAGCTCTCATCCAGCACTAACAGCCCTTCCGCGGCCAACAATGGATTGCCCGGGCAATCGATCAGCAACTTTAAATTTTCACGCCCCACACGGCGTAGTTCGCCTTCGGCAACGGCGCGGGCTTCGGCTTCGTTCTGGTAGCGTTGGCGCAACGTCTTGAACGGCGCATTCCCCACCTGGACCACGCGCTGCTTGCCGGCAGAGGCATCCCACCAACTGGCGCGGCAGCCTTCGTATTTCGAACGGGTTTTTTCGTCGAGTTTGGCGGTGATGAAACTCTGTTCACCGGGGCGGTTATCATCCGTCACGGACAGCTTCACTTCCGGCAGTAGCTGGCCGGAGAGCGACTTGACTCGGCCGGCTTCGGCCAACACATAGAGTTCGTTAAACGGTTTGGTCACCGCACTATAGAGTCGGGCAAGACGCGAAATGAACGCCATGTCGCTTTCGTTGGACTGGTCGATGTGCGCGATCGCAATCCCCTCCAGCGCTGGCGCCACTCGCGGTGAATAGCCGTGACGACTGACCAGTCGGCGAAACAGCGCGCCCAGGGTGGTCGGACCGTAACTGGCGGATCGACGCTGGCGGTAACCCGTTGCATCGACCACGCTGAAGGGCGCTGCGGTGGCTACGATCATCAAGCGCATGGGAAACAGCACCGGGGTCCGTTGGGTGACGACAAACTCGCCCTTCTCCACCAACCCCGATTCCAGGTAACCGACACGCAAGCCGATCTTGCCGTTCAAAGTGGGCAGACCGTCCAGCCCCTCGATATTGAGGGTCAGCTCCAGCCGGTCAGTCTCAATGCCCGCAGCGTCAGTGTGGCTCCAGCGCATCAGGCGTTGATTGAGCAGCGCCGCGTTGGCGCCATAAAACTCGACGATAGGCGTAAATCCCTGTGCCATGCAGCCTCCTTAATCCCAGGCCAAAACGGGTCGCACAGCACCTGATCGAGCGTGCAATTCCGGCACGATCACCCACACGCCGGCCGGTAGCACCGGGCCATATTCGGCAAGCTCGGGGTTCAGGCGCCAGAGGGTTTCTTCCGCTGCGTCATCGCAACGGCCCAACTCCCGATAAAGCAACAGATTGACCGAATCACCGGCGATACTTCGCACTCTACGCATTGACGAATTCCTCCAACTCCAGCGTCCAGGCCATGACCATAGCGGTGCCGTCATCGATCACATTGCTCTGGGTTTCCACCACCGAATTAATCCGCCACAAGCCCCAGTTACGGCCGATGCCGTCAACCAAAGGCAACGGCGCACGCGTGTTTTGCAGCGCGCGCAACTCGTCCAAGCGCTGCATGCCGGTGGCGTACATCGCCGTACCGCTGAACGTGAGCTTTTCCAGCTTCTGCCCGCTCTGTCGCGACTGGGGCTTACTGGCAATAATCACCAAGTCACTCCAGCCGCCGTCGTTGGTACGTACCAACGACGAATAGGCAAACCCTCGGGACAAGCCAAAGATAAAGTCGCCGAGCACCATTTGTTGTCGCATCAGTCACCTCCTGGAGAATCGGCCAGTGCCGCATTGCGTCGGATGCCCAGGGTGTCGGTGACCATCGGCATGCATTGGAACTGCAAGGCTTGGATTACCTGGTTGACGACCTGCTGGGCGTCGGCGGGGTTTACACCGGTGATCTGGATACTCGGGGCGAGGGTGACTTGCACGTTATCCGTGCGCGCCGCGTTGAGTTCCTTGCTCACCGCATTGGGTGCAGGCAGGCGATCCGTTGAGCCGAACAGTTTGTCACCGAGCCAACTGCCTGCCTCGCTGCCGAGCAAACCACCGATTGCGCCACCGACAGCGGTGCTGAGGCCTGAGCCGACGGCGTTTACGCCACCGCTGCGTACGCCTTGAACCACATTGACTTGAAGAGAAATTTCTCAGCCATAACAGACCACCGAGCAGAACAGTGCCGGTACCGCCAAGCCACGCGAACGTGCCTGGCCCCAGGTCGTTAGGATCCATCGCCACTCCATAGAGAAAGGTGGCCGAAGTACGACCTGTACAAATAAGTTAGCCCCAGCACCACTCCCAGCTTGGAGCAATGGGTGTGGTGGAGCCGAAAACGAAAAGGCCCCTACCAATGCAGAGACCTGAAAAGGTAGATTTGGATCGGGTAGAGCGTACCTTCAGCTGGAAAATCTAAATATTTATCCAAGCACAGGAAGAACAACGTGAAGAGAGGGAAAGTTTTCACAGCGCTAGCTGTTGTTGCTTTTCTCAATATGCAGGGTTGCGAAACCCATGAGGCGCACGCAGTAAAAATGATTCGGTGCGCCTTGGCGGGGAGCGGTGATCCAAATATTGAACATGTTGTGATAGTAAAGTCGCTGAACACTACCGCTCTTTACATGAAAGAAAGCGGCATGAAGAGAAATCGAGAAGAGTTAGTCGCGATGTTTGAGGGCGTAAAAAACGAAATATTGGGTCCTCCTGGCTCATCGGGAAAGGAGCAAGAAGCCCGAGCAAAGAAAATCCTCGATACTAAGTTTTGCACGGATTATCTAAATTCACTGCGGCAGGAGTAGGTTAGCGGTCTTTCCCGACATCAACCAAAGACAACCCCAGCGTCGACGCCCCAATGCATCGATCTAGCCGTTCCTGTCTCGCGCTACCCTGGAAGTCAGGTGTTAACAGCACGCGCGGGCTGCCGGTGTTTTTCCGTAGCGCTGCACTACCGGCTTATCCGCGTCCAGGCATCCCCCCAAGGGCCACCCTGGCTGTGGCGAGCCTGAATCAGAAATGAAAAAGCCCAGCGCGACGGCTGGGCTCTATTACGCAAGGAGATAGAAGATCATGGAGTCCAGTAAGCAATCTTGCCGCCTGCACCAACAGCTACAAAGTTGCCGTTACCGAAGGCGACGCTCCGGATATCGGTTCCTGCGAAAGTGTTGGCTTGCTGAACCCAGCCGATCCCATCCTCGGAAACGGCTGTCTTGCCGCCGTCGCCGACAGCTACATACTTGCCATTACCGTAAGCAATGTCGCGGATGATGGTTCCACCGAAACTGGTATCTGCAACAGCAGTCCAGTTAAGCCCATCGGGTGAATATGCCATCTTGCCATCCGCACCAACGATAAACATTTTCCCGTTGCAAAGCTTCATGGAAAGGATGGTACTAGTGCCGAAGGTGCTGGTTACGGTCGAGAATGATTGCGGATTACCCGTCGCCATCTTCACAGCGCTAAGCAGCTTCCCATTCGATCCCGCAACCAACACAAAAACGCCAATGACGTTGACGCAGTACACAGTCTCGTCAGAAGTGAAGGTCGTAGTGCGCTCCACCTGGCCTGACCAATCGCCATAACGGGAAAAGACTTTACCGTTAGACCCAACCAGTATCCAGGTCGCGTCGCTGCCGGAAATTGGCTGATAATAAGCAATGCCTTGCAAGTCTCCGGACACGCGAACAGTTGCCGTAATGTTTGTCCAAGCCCTTTCAGGGCGTGCTGTGCTGCCGTAGGCCACATTGCCGGATTGAGAAAGGGCTTGAAGCTGTGTCCCAATACCGTTCCAGTACAGATCGTTGAGGACCTTTCCGCTATCAGAGGTGACGACGTCCTTAAACTTGGTCCAAGTTGTACCAGTCGCGCCTCCGCTGACAAGCTGAGTGGTTGTGGGAAGACCGTTGCCACCAGCCGCATAAAACTTGCCGTCCCCAAAAACCACGCGCCTAAGCATGCCGGTGTTATCCACCGGTTGCACTTGGGTCCAAAGATCTTGCAAGGTTTGAGACGCCGAATTTGCGTTTTCCATTTTAAACTCCGTTACTTAGCTGATTTAAGTTCAGGCCTCTGTATTGGGCGTATGGCGCTCATGGGCGATTGCTCGAGGCTTGTGGCCTTCACATGATTCAACGTCCCACATCGGGAACATTTGATCTGGAGCTCTGTAAACCCACCCGTGCGGGCGAGAAGTCTTTTGCAGTTACCACATCTGAATTCTTTCAACATCTGCAAGTCCGTTTATTTATTTGCTAGGCTCCCTCCCGCTCGCGCGAGCAGTGAGGGCCTTGGCTGGCTGGCTGGCTACATCTGCGATCTGGCGTCTCCTTAGAGTGTTACAGCACCCTCTGGAGTCGCCCTCTCTTTTTTCGATCCCAACAAAAAGCCCCGAACTTGTCGGGGCTTTTTGCTTTCTTCCGGGCACAAAAAATCCGACACAATGGCCGTTTTTTGTGAATCATCATGATCGGCCTCTAGGGCTCGAGTATCTGCAGTTGCACGCACCGGCGCTGTGGAACGCATAGTCGATCCAACTTGGGTTCACGCGGCCGTCCAAGCAATGCCAGGAGTCGGCGTAGGTTTGCAGCAGTTGCTGCGCGGCCGCTTGGGTCAGCAGTTCACTTTCGTTGTCGAGGCTGACCTTGAGTTTGGCCGCGCTTTGCGGCGCGCGGGTGGCGACGTAATCGACGACAAACGCCTTGAATTCCGCCAGCAGCGGTTCGAACTCATCGACCGCGATAATCGCCGGCTCCGCCAGTTGGTTCTGGCCTGGGATCAGCATGCTCATGTCACGACCTCGAAGGATTGTTGGCGGTTTTTCCAGGTGCCGGCAAAACGCAGCAATAAACCGGCGCCCTGGCGGGTGGCGACGATGACCTGGGGTTGAAAGTCGGCAATGCCGTTCTGGGTGTTATAGAAGGCTTGCGCGGCGTGGCTTTGAGCAAGGATCAGCAGGTCGTCGCCGAGGTTCTGGCCGAGCAGTTGCGGGATCATCGGGCCGTACATCGGGCGCTTCTGACGAGTGCCTAAGGGGGTGGTCAGCGCTCGGGTGGCACGCTGTACGAATTGCAGCCAGTCATCGACGGCTGCCCCGGTGTTCCTATCGATTCCGATCATGGCAACTCCTTATGCGCGGCTGATCACGCGCCCCTGGTGATCCACCACCGGGCCGCTCAAATGCACGCCGGCGGCATCCAGCGAGAGGCCGGTGGCGCCGAGTTGCAGGGTGATGCTCTGGGCACTCATGGTCAGGCTGGCAGCGCCGACCTTGATGTCGACCTGTTCGCGAGAACCGCTGAACGTGGTTGGGCCGTTAATCCAGTTGAAGGTGTGGCTGGCGTCGTCGTAGTCGCTTTGGGTGCCATCCTGATGGCGCCGCCGGGTCAGCGAGGCCACGCTGGACACCGGTGGAAACAGACTACTGTTCAGTCCGAACAGTGCCACAGACTGCGTGCCCCCTTCCCCACCGCCGTAGTTGAGCAGCAGGCATTGTTCGCCCACCGATGGAATACGGGTTTCGGTCTGCGCACCGGCACTGGGGTTGAAGAATCGAATCGCCGGGGTAAGCAACTCACCATGGCTGACCTTGCAGGTATTGCTGGCAGCGTCGACCTCCCGGCACACGCCAATGCGACAGAAACTTTCCGCGCGTCGATACAAGTCTTCGAGCTGGGCTTCCATTTCCGCCAGGCGCTCGACAATCGGCCCCAGTTGCATGCGTAACAATGCGTCGAACATGGACTACTCCTGCAGGGGCCGATATTGATCCGGATCGTCGATGTCCGAGACTTCCCAGGTGCGGGTAAACAGCGGCGTACCTGTGGGATCTTGGAGCAACGACGGGCCGAGATAGAGGGTTTGGGTGAAGGAAACGGTCCAGGTGTCGTAGTCCGTTTCAGCGCTGGAAAATCCGGAAGGCGCCGCAACGATGGACGTGGGTAAATCGCACTGATCCGGCGGCAGGCCCCAGCGGTTATCCAGGGCCAGGTCCATCAATTGGCTGGCCAGGTCGCACGCGTCAAAGGGTGCCGCGCCGCTGGCGACCATAGCCTTGAGTGAAACCGACAAAACATGCGCCTTGCGCCCTTCAGGGGAACGAACCCCGGGACCGTTACGCTCCATGCTGATCAGCACGCCGGTGTGATCCCCGGCGCCGGCAAAGTCCTGGTGGTTGCCTACCTGTAATTGTGGGAAGGCACGCTTCAGCGCGTCCTCAATCGCTACAGGCAGTTGGGATGGTTTTTCGATATGTGTCATCAGTTGCGTCCTTGCAGCAGTTACTGCTGATCCGGTCGGGACGTCGGCGCTTCGTTGACCCCGATGCGCTTGGCCGCCCAGCGTTCATAAAGGCCGATGGCGACGTCTGCGCCGGCCATGGCGGTCAGGCAGCCAATGGCGCCGGCGGTCCAGATCGACATGCCGGCGGCGTAGCACAGCATCAATGCCGAGACCCCGCAGACCATGCATGCCCCGGACCGTAGGGCCAGGCGCCGGACCAGCGACCAACCGCGGGCGCCCTCCTTGTCGGCGCGCCACATTTCGCCGGATACGCCGCCGATCAGGGCCAGTGCGATCACCAGCCAGATAGGCATTTCCGCTAACGCTTGCTGCTCGTTTGTCATGTCACGCCTCCTGGCTGAGCAATGCCGGCGAAGGTCCGGCTTTCGGGTAAATCCATTTATAGGTAGGCATTCCAAAAAGCCCGGTTGCCCGGGCTTTTCAGTAATGCGGTCCAGCTTCGATCTTTCGGCGCTACTGGCGCGGTACGGATCTTTCCTCAATGTTTTTCCGACCACGATCCCTGTCTGCCGGATAACTGCTTCTGGTGCTTTACGCTGCACACCCGGGTCAGTTGCCAACCCTCTGAACCGTTAAGGCCGGTTCATCGCTGCCTGTTCTTGCAAAGCTGTGAAACTAAAGAGCGTCGGCATCCTTGCCGGTGTTGCCTGGCATCCCTGCCATCGCTCTGATGGCGTCCTTGCCGATGTTGCGTGCCTTCCTTGTCTTCCTTGGCAGCATCCTTGCCGCCTCCACCAGGCCTTGTTGGCTGGCTTGAGATGAAGAATATGCATGTATGCATATACAGTCAATGCACAAATGCATTTATTTTCGACATACTCATGCATGGATGCATTTCCGACCTTGCGGGTAAAGGGTTTGACGATTTTCTACAGACGAAAAAAAGCCCGCTCGATGGCGGGCTTTCTCTTACACAAGAAGGTTAACGGGCGTACATCCCCCACCAGAACACATGGCCAAGGATGCTGATCTGCTCATCCTGAATATCCTGGAAGCTGTAGTCCTCATCCGGGTGTTCATCGCGATTGAAACTACGCAGGCGAATCCCGGAAGGCAGGCGATAGAGCTGTTTCACCCGCAACTGGCCGTTGTGATTGATGGCATACAAGTCGCCATCGACGATGTCGCCGATGCCACTTTTGCCAGCATTCACGCCGACCGTCGCGCCGTCGCGCAGTACCGGCAACATACTGTTGCCGCGCACCGTCACACACTTGGCCTGGTCGAACTGCACACCGTTATGCCGCAGGCTGCGCTTTCCAAAACGCAGGCTGGCCTTCTCGCTTTCCTCGATGACGAATCTTCCTGATCCAGCAGCCAATTCAACCTCGCGCAGAAAGGGGATCGACACCTCGTCATCATTAACTGGGGTGTCGTCGTCCCACAGGCTTATATCCTTGAGTTCCGAATGCATCGGGTCGCGCCCGTCATCGCGCAAAGCCCCCACTGCTGCGCGCCCGCGCAGTTGGTCGGTGCTGACGCGGAAGTACTCGGCGATGCGCGAGATGTGTTTATCCGACGGATCAACGATCTTGCCGCTGAGGATCCGGGACAACGTGGATTGAGGCACGCCAGTACGCCGGTGAAGCTCCGTAGGGGAGATCCGGTCGCGGTCCAGCAGCTCTCTCAAGACGATAGAAACGTTGCGTTTTTGCATAGCGGGGATAGTGAAGGGAGTTTTCGAGGTTGGCAAATGCTAATTTGCATAATTCATGCATTAATAATGCACTTGCCATGCCTGCGTCGCCTTCAACCTTGCGTGCTAACCTTGCCGCCATCACAAAACATGCCGGGCCAAGCGCCCCCTTTAGCCCATTTGAAGCGGTATGCGGAAAACCAAGAATGACCCAATGGCGAAATCAGAGCTTCTGGGGCAAGGCATGGATCTATGCTCTGCTGGCACTCTTCATGATAATTTCCGATGGCTCAGATCTTAGCTCGCTGGGCGACGGGGGCTCATCCAATCGCAAGCGCGTCTTCAGCCCGGGATTTATTGTGCTATGCGTTTTCGTCGCAGTGATTGAATTGACAGCGCTGAACCATTTTTATGGGGCAAACGCATGAGTCAGGCGCTGTAGTACAACGTTAAAGCCGCCCCAATCAAGTAAGGCTGCTCGGCCCCTGCAACGAAGCCTTGCGCATTTAAATTAATGCACCACCCCCTTTGCGTTTTACCTATCCGCTTGCGACCTGCGAAGGGCCGACCTCGCGTGTTAACCTTGCGGCCATTGCAAAATCAGCAGGGCCGAGCGCCCCACCTTTGCCCCACTCCTTTCAACGAATTTGCCTATTATCCAATGAGTAAAAACACGTCCGATCTGTCCTCTCACACCCCGATGATGCAGCAGTACTGGCGCCTGAAAAACCAGCACCCTGATCAGTTGATGTTCTATCGCATGGGCGACTTCTACGAGATCTTCTATGAAGACGCGAAGAAGGCGGCCAAGTTGCTGGACATCACTCTGACCGCGCGCGGGCAGTCGGCGGGGCAGTCGATTCCGATGTGCGGGATTCCCTACCATTCGTTGGAAGGCTACCTGGTCAAGCTGGTGAAGCTAGGCGAGTCGGTGGTGATCTGTGAGCAGATCGGCGATCCAGCCACCAGCAAGGGCCCAGTGGAACGCCAGGTGGTGCGCATTATTACGCCGGGGACGGTGAGTGATGAGGCGCTGCTGGATGAGCGTCGCGATAACCTGATCGCCGCGGTGCTGGGCGATGAGCGCTTGTTCGGGCTTTCGGTATTGGACATCACCAGCGGCAATTTTAGCGTGTTGGAGATCAAGGGCTGGGAGAACCTGCTGGCAGAGCTGGAGCGCATCAACCCGGTGGAGTTGTTGATCCCGGATGATTGGCCGAAGGATCTGCCAGCGGAAAAACGTCGTGGGACCAAGCGTCGTGCGCCGTGGGATTTCGAGCGTGATTCGGCGCTGAAAAGCCTGTGCCAGCAGTTCTCGGTACAAGACCTGAAGGGCTTCGGCTGCGAAACCCTGACCCTGGCCATCGGCGCTGCCGGCTGCCTGCTCAGCTACGCCAAGGAAACCCAACGCACCGCCCTGCCGCATTTGCGCAGCCTGCGCCATGAGCGCCTGGACGACACCGTGGTGCTCGATGGCGCGAGCCGTCGCAACCTGGAACTGGACACTAACCTGGCCGGCGGGCGCGATAATACGTTGCAATCGGTGGTCGACCGTTGCCAGACGGCCATGGGCAGCCGCTTGCTGACCCGCTGGCTGAACCGTCCACTGCGGGATTTGACGGTACTGCAAGCGCGTCAGACATCTATTACCTGCCTGCTGGACGGCTATCGCTTTGAAAAGCTGCAACCGCAGTTGAAGGAGATCGGCGATATCGAGCGCATCCTGGCGCGGATCGGCTTGCGCAATGCGCGGCCCCGCGACCTGGCGCGTCTGCGCGATGCCCTCAGCGCCCTGCCGCAACTGCAAGTGGCAATGACCGAGCTGGATACCCCTCACCTGCAACAGCTCGCTGTAACGGCTGGTACCTACCCGGAACTGGCAGCGCTGTTGGAAAAGGCCATCATCGACAACCCGCCGGCGATCATCCGTGACGGTGGCGTACTCAAGACCGGCTACGACAGCGAACTGGACGAACTGCAGTCCCTGAGCGAAAACGCCGGGCAGTTCCTGATCGACCTCGAAGCCCGCGAAAAAGCCCGCACCGGCCTGGCCAACCTGAAGGTGGGCTACAACCGCGTGCATGGCTACTTTATCGAGTTGCCGAGCAAGCAGGCCGAGTCGGCGCCCATCGACTATCAACGCCGCCAGACACTCAAAGGTGCCGAGCGTTTCATCACGCCCGAACTGAAAGAGTTCGAAGACAAGGCGCTGTCGGCCAAGAGCCGTGCCCTGGCCCGGGAAAAGATGCTCTACGAGGCCTTGCTCGAAGACTTGATCAGCCAACTCGCACCGCTGCAGGACACCGCTGCTGCTCTGGCGGAACTGGACGTGCTGAGCAACCTCGCCGAGCGGGCGCTGAACCTCGACCTGAACTGCCCGCGCTTTGTCAGCGAGCCGTGCATGCGCATCGTGCAGGGGCGTCACCCGGTGGTGGAACAGGTGTTGACCACGCCGTTCGTCGCCAACGACCTGTCGCTGGATGACGATACCCGCATGTTGGTGATCACCGGTCCGAACATGGGCGGTAAATCCACCTACATGCGTCAAACCGCGTTGATCGTACTGCTGGCGCATATCGGCAGTTTTGTACCGGCAGCCAGTTGCGAGCTGTCCCTGGTGGACCGCATCTTCACCCGGATCGGCTCCAGCGATGACCTGGCCGGTGGCCGCTCGACCTTTATGGTGGAAATGAGCGAGACCGCGAATATCCTGCACAACGCCACCGAGCGCAGCCTGGTGCTGATGGACGAAGTGGGACGCGGCACCAGCACCTTCGACGGCCTGTCCCTGGCTTGGGCTGCGGCCGAACGGCTGGCGCACCTGCGTGCCTATACGTTGTTCGCCACCCACTACTTCGAACTGACCGTGCTGCCGGAAAGCGAGCCGCTGGTGGCCAACGTGCATCTCAATGCCACCGAGCACAACGAACGCATCGTGTTCCTGCATCACGTGCTGCCCGGGCCCGCCAGCCAGAGTTACGGCCTGGCCGTGGCGCAATTGGCCGGCGTGCCGAACGACGTGATCACCCGTGCCCGCGAGCACCTCAGCCGCCTGGAAACCACGGCCCTGCCCCATGAAACCGTAGTTGCCAGCCCAGCCAAGACGAGCCGCAAACCCGCTGCGCCGCACCAGAGCGATATGTTCGCCAGCCTGCCCCACCCGGTGTTGGATGAGTTGGCAAAGCTTGACCTGGACGACTTGACGCCGCGAAAAGCGCTAGAAATGTTATATGCACTGAAGACTCGGATATAACGCTGACGCTTACAAGCTGATAGACTCTCGCGCGGTTTGGGATGCTGCTGGCTTTTAGCCTGGCCTGCAGACTATCGCTCCCAAACCTCGCGAGCCCTACCACAAAGGGTTTCGCTGCCGCCGCCTGAGGAGAGAATTAGAAATGACCTTCGTCGTCACCGACAACTGCATCAAGTGCAAGTACACCGACTGCGTAGAAGTGTGTCCGGTGGACTGCTTCTACGAAGGGCCGAATTTCCTGGTTATCCACCCGGACGAGTGCATTGACTGCGCCCTGTGTGAGCCTGAATGCCCGGCCGTCGCTATTTTCTCCGAGGACGAAGTCCCGGCGGATATGCAGGAATTTATTCAGTTGAACGTCGAGCTGGCGGAAATCTGGCCGAATATCACTGAGAAGAAAGAACCGCTTCCAGACGCGGAAGAGTGGGATGGCAAGAAAGGCAAAATCAAAGACCTTGAGCGCTAACGCGCTGCTGCCCTCCCAAAAAGGCCCCTTGCGGGCCTTTTTTGCATTCAGGGGCAGGCGTTCACTTTTCTACAGGCAAAAAAAAGGGGCGGTATGACCCGCCCACATTTTTTCCCTAGTCCCTGTGTTCCTTTTCATCATCCTGATGAATCGCATCCTGCGACGTTCCTTCAACCATCGTTCCTTGATGGCTGTGTCAATCCGTGGACACAGGGCTGATGTTAGAGAGTTCCCAGGGAAGTTCAACGGGATCCAACCCGGGCACCGACAGGCTTCAGCGTACAGACAAATATAAATAATTGTTATATTTCAAACAGATAGAAAAATCTCTCAAGGATTCGAGACGCACCCCCCCAGCAAAAAAACCAAACACTTACGAGAAAGTAAGTGAATGCTTACACGAGCAATTGCGTAAAAGCGCAAGGGAACCCCGTTGACCGATCCCCAGGCAAGAAAAAGCCCCGACAACGTCGAGGCTTCTTGTCCTTCAGCGAGTTCAGTCGTCGCTGACCGTAATCGTCGGCATTGCCGGGGCGGCCGCTTCCTGCAGGACGATCCGCGCGCCCACATGACGAGCCAGCTCCTGGTAGATCAGGGCGATCTGACCATCGGGCTCTGCCGCTACAGTGGGCTTGCCGCCGTCGGCCTGTTCACGAATGCCCATCGCCAATGGCAACGAGGCCAGCAGTTCAACGCCGTACTGGGTCGCCAGCTTCTCGCCACCGCCCTCGCCGAACAGGTGCTCGGCGTGACCGCAGTTGGAGCAGATATGCACCGCCATGTTCTCCACGACACCCAGCACCGGGATGTTGACTTTGCGGAACATCTCCACGCCTTTTCTGGCGTCCAGCAGCGCCAGATCCTGGGGCGTGGTCACGATCACCGAGCCGGCCACCGGGACTTTCTGCGCCAGGGTCAGCTGGATATCGCCGGTGCCTGGCGGCATGTCGATCACCAGGTAATCCAGGTCGCCCCAGGCGGTCTGGGTAACCAATTGCAGCAGGGCGCCGGAGACCATCGGTCCACGCCACACCATAGGCGTGTTGTCATCGGTCAGGAACGCCATGGACATGACTTCCACGCCCATGGATTCGATCGGCACGAACCACTTCTGGTCCTTGACCTTAGGTCGCGTGCCTTCGGCGATGCCGAACATCACGCCTTGGCTTGGGCCGTAGATGTCGGCGTCGAGAATCCCCACGCGCGCGCCTTCACGGGCCAGGGCCAGGGCCAGGTTGGCCGCCGTGGTGGATTTGCCCACGCCGCCCTTGCCGGAAGCGACTGCCACCACGTTCTTGACATTGGCCAGGCCTGGGATCTGCGCCTGGGCCTTGTGCGCGGCAATCACGCACTGGATGTCGACTTTGGCCGAACGCACACCGTCGAGGCCCTCGATGGCGATTTGCAGCATCTGCGCCCAACCGCTCTTGAACAGGCCGGCGGCATAACCCAGTTCCAGTTGAACCGAGACCTGATCGCCCTGGATTTCGATGGCGCGTACACAACCGGCGCTGACCGGGTCCTGGTTCAAATAGGGGTCGGTGTACTGGCGAAGAACGGCTTCCACCGCTGCGCGATTGACGGCGCTCATGGGCTACTCCCGAAAAAAGACTGACTGAAACAGGCGGCTATCCTAACCGTTCCAGCGGCGTTACGGCACGCTTTCGCAGATGCAGAAGATTCTGAAACAGCGCCACGGGGTGAAATAAATTTCCCGGCGCTTTATAGTGGCCGACCTCCGTTTCATCAAGTAGCCGAGCCCCATGTCCGAGCCACGCAAGATCCTCGTCACCAGCGCCCTGCCCTATGCCAATGGTTCCATCCATCTTGGCCATATGCTTGAGTACATCCAGACCGATATGTGGGTGCGCTTCCAGAAGCATCGCGGCAATCAATGCATCTATGTCTGCGCAGACGACGCCCACGGTTCGGCCATCATGCTGCGCGCCGAAAAGGAAGGGATCACCCCGGAACAACTGATCGCCAATGTGCAGGCTGAACACAGCGCCGACTTTGCCGAGTTCCTGGTGGATTTCGACAATTTCCATTCGACCCATTCCGAAGAAAACCGTGAGCTGTCGAGCCAGATCTACCTGCGGTTGAAAGACGCCGGGCACATTGCCACGCGCTCGATCACGCAGTATTTCGACCCGGAAAAGAAAATGTTCCTGGCCGACCGCTTCATCAAGGGCACCTGCCCGAAATGCGGCACTGAAGACCAGTACGGCGACAACTGCGAGAAGTGCGGTGCCACCTATGCCCCCACCGACCTGAAGGATCCTAAGTCGGCGATCTCCGGCGCCACACCGGTGCTCAAGGATTCCCAGCACTTCTTCTTCAAGCTCCCGGATTTCCAGCAGATGCTGCAAACCTGGACCCGCAGCGGCACCCTGCAGGACGCCGTGGCGAACAAGATCGCCGAATGGCTGGACGCAGGCCTGCAGCAGTGGGACATCTCCCGCGATGCGCCGTACTTCGGCTTCGAGATCCCTGGCGAGTCCGGCAAATACTTCTATGTGTGGCTGGACGCGCCGATCGGCTACATGGCCAGCTTCAAGAACCTCTGCGACCGCACGCCGGAGCTGGACTTCGACGCGTTCTGGAGCAAGGACTCCACCGCCGAGCTGTACCACTTCATCGGCAAGGACATCGTCAATTTCCACGCCCTGTTCTGGCCAGCCATGCTCGAAGGTTCGGGCTACCGCAAGCCCACCGGCATCGCCGTACATGGCTACCTGACGGTCAACGGCCAGAAGATGTCCAAGTCCCGTGGCACCTTTATCAAGGCACGCACTTATCTGGATCACCTGTCGCCGGAATATCTGCGCTACTACTACGCCTCCAAGCTGGGCCGTGGTGTGGACGACCTCGACCTGAACCTGGAAGACTTCGTACAAAAGGTCAATTCGGACCTGGTCGGCAAGGTGGTCAACATCGCCAGCCGTTGCGCCGGGTTTATTCACAAGGGCAACGCGGGCCTGCTGGTGGCCGAGAATGCCGCGCCGGAACTGACCGACGCGTTCCTGGCTGCCGCGCCAAGCATCGCGGACGCCTATGAAGCCCGCGACTTCGCCCGCGCCATGCGCGAGATCATGGGCCTGGCTGACCGCGCCAACGCCTGGATTGCCGACAAGGCCCCCTGGTCGCTGAACAAGCAGGAAGGCAAGCAGGCTGAGGTCCAGGCGATCTGCGCCACCGGCGTCAACCTGTTCCGCCAGTTGGTGATCTTCCTCAAGCCGGTGCTGCCGTTGCTGGCCGCCGACGCCGAGGCGTTCCTCAATGTCGCGCCGCTGACCTGGAACGACCACGCCACCTGGCTCAGCAACCATCAGTTGAACGAATTCAAGCCTTTGATGACCCGTATCGACCCAGTCAAGGTCCAGGCCATGACCGACGCATCGAAAGAAGACCTGGCCGCCAGCCAGACCGATACCGGCGAATCGAAACCGACCGGTAACGGCGAGCTGGCCAAGGACCCGATTTCTCCGGAAATCGACTTTGACGCCTTTGCTGCCGTGGACCTGCGTGTGGCGCTGATCATCAAGGCCGAAGCAGTGGAAGGTGCGGACAAGCTGCTGCGCCTCACACTGGATATTGGTGACGAACAACGCAACGTGTTCTCCGGGATCAAGAGCGCTTATCCGGACCCGTCCAAGCTCGATGGTCGCCTGACCATGATGATTGCCAACCTCAAGCCGCGGAAAATGAAGTTCGGCATCTCCGAAGGCATGGTGATGGCGGCAGGCCCTGGCGGCGAAGAGATCTACCTGCTGAGCCCGGACAGTGGCGCCAAGCCGGGTCAACGTATCAAGTAAGCCCTGCAAAACAGCCCTGTCGTTTCTGCGACGGGGCTTTTCAGCTAGTCCCCCTTTCTCGCTTGCCGGATAATCAGACCCTGTTTGTTCAACCGGCACGCCAATGATCACTCCATGAATCTGATTCAACGTATCGACGCGCTGCTGCCGCAGACACAATGCGGCAAGTGCGGGCACCCGGGCTGCAAGCCTTACGCCGAAGGTATCGCGCGCGGCGAGGCGATCAACAAGTGTCCGCCCGGAGGACAGGAGACCATCGCTGGCCTTGCGCTATTGCTGCGTGTGCCGGTTCTGGAACTGGACACCAGCCGCGGGGAAGCGCCGGCCCAGGCCGCCTACATCCGCGAGGCCGAATGCATCGGCTGCACCAAATGCATCCAGGCCTGCCCGGTGGACGCGATTGTCGGCGCCGCCAAGTTGATGCACACCGTTATCATCGATGAGTGCACCGGTTGCGACCTGTGTGTCGCGCCCTGCCCTGTCGACTGCATTGAGATGCGCCCACTGGCCACAGGGCTGCCGATCGTTGGCGGCCTGGCAGCGAACGAAAACGAGCGCCGTGAACGAGGCTTCAAGCGCGACCGTGCCCGGCAACGCTTTGAACAACGCAATGCGCGCCTGCGACGGGAAGAAGAACACAGGATTGCCCAACGTTTGGCGCGGGCCCAGCGCTCAGCGCCAGTGCCCCCCTTGCCACTTGACGCAGTGCGGGCCACCCAGGATGCGGCGGTAAAAAAAGCCAAGATCAATGTGGCCATGAGCCGCGCCCAATTGCACAAATCCTTGAAGGCTTTTGGGCACCCGCCGACCTTTGACCAGCAATCCCAGCTGATCGCCCTGCAACAGCAGTTCGAGGCAGCGGAGCAGGTATTGGCAGCCTTGGACCAGCATCACACACCCGCGACACCGCTGCCTGCCGTCAACAACCCCGACCTCAAGCGCGCCAAAATCCAACTGGCGATGCGCCGAGCCGAGTTGAAGAAAGCCCTGGATCAACAGGCTGATCCGCAACAATTGGCCGACGCGCAACACAAGCTCGATGACGCGCAGCGCCAAGTAGACGCCCATGGTGCATGACTGAATAATCCTGGGGGTTGTTACGGTCCATCGCCGACACCACATTGATATCCGTCGGGTTGATCCCGCTCGCAGGCTCCCAGGCCTGGCCCCATTATTCGAAACTACGCTGACCGCCCGAAAGGAAGCCTGAACCCCATGAACGCCGCAAAACGCCTGGAAATTTTCCGCAGGCTTCACGAAGACAATCCGGAGCCCAAGACCGAACTGGCCTACTCCTCGCCGTTCGAGTTATTGATTGCAGTGATCCTGTCGGCCCAATCCACGGACGTCGGCGTCAACAAGGCCACGGCCAAGCTTTACCCCGTGGCAAACACGCCAGAGGCGATTTATGCCTTGGGTGTGGATGGGTTATCGGAGTACATCAAGACCATCGGCCTGTACAACAGTAAGGCCAAGAATGTCATCGAGACCTGCCGCTTGCTGATAGAACGGCATGACAGCGAAGTGCCACAAACCCGCGAAGCGCTGGAAGCCCTGCCGGGGGTGGGCCGCAAAACCGCCAACGTGGTGCTCAACACCGCATTCCGGCAATTGACCATGGCCGTGGACACCCACATTTTTCGGGTCAGTAACCGAACCGGCGTAGCCCGTGGCAAGAACGTGGTCGAAGTGGAAAAGCAGCTGATGAAGTTCGTGCCCAAGCCATACCTGCTCGACTCTCACCACTGGCTGATCCTGCACGGGCGCTATGTTTGCCAGGCCCGCAAGCCGCGCTGCGGCAGCTGTCGCATCGAAGACCTTTGCGAATATAAGGACAAGACATCCGACGATTGAGGGTTCATTGGTTTTCTCGATCAGCCGATTGAAAAAATCTTTTTTACCCATTCATGGATTATCGTTATAAGGAGCGCCAACGGCAGTCTTACTCCGGAGTTAACGTTATGAGCACTGACAAAGAACAGTTGGACGTAGAAGACGACCTCGTTGAGTCGGAGGACGATGGCGCAGAGGCACCTGTGGCAGAGGTCGCCAAGACCAATCTGAGCAAACGCCGTACTATCGACAACCTTCTGGAAGAACGACGCTTGCAAAAACAACTGGCCGACTACGATTTCGACCTCTAATCAAGCGGTCGACGGCCGAAAGCCTCCCTGACGGAGGCTTTTTTCTGCCGGTTACGCGGCCTGTGTGCAGTGCTGTGCCCTCACCTATACCAAGCCGTTACGCTGGGCCAACTCGATCAGGTCCACGAGAGAGCGGGCATTGAGCTTGAGCAGCAGACGAGTCTTGTAGGTGCTGACGGTCTTGTTGCTGAGAAACATACCGTCGGCAATCTCCTTGTTGGTTCTGCCCCGAGCCAATTGCTGCAACACCATCATCTCCCGGCCCGACAGACGCTCGACCATATCGGCCTCACTGGCATTGCCCATGGTGGAGCGTACCGAGTTGAGTGCCTGGTTTGGAAAATAGCTGTAGCCCGACAAAACCGCCTTGATCGCACTCAGCAACTCGGTCAGGTCCTGTTGCTTGCACACATAGCCAGCAGCGCCCGCCTGCATACAACGCATGGAAAAGTGACCTGGGGCCTGGGAGGTGAGCACCAGGACCTTGAACGGTACAGCCTGTTTGGTAGACGAAAGCCGGCAAATAACTTCCAGGCCATCGAGTTTGGGAATCCCAATATCCAGTATGACAATGTCCGGCATATGCTCCCGCGCAAGTTGCAACGCATCGACACCGTTATTGGTCTCGGCAACGACCTCATAACCATGACGTTCCATTAGCATACGCACAGCAAGACGAATGACGGGATGATCATCCACGATCAGCACTTTATTCATGAGAAAGTCCAATTTCGCTGTTCGAATTATTTAGAGCAAACACAATAGCCTAGTCGTTTCCTAGTTGGCATAGCGTTCCCCCCCGAGCAACAGCAAGCAGAGACCCACCCCACAACGATAAAGGAAATCCCCTACAAAAAAACACCGATTCGGATGTTTCCAGTTTTATGGAGCCTTTCAGAACTTTCCGGGGCATCACATATTTTGAGTGAAATTTCCAGAGTCCCCAGGGGATAAGGTAAACGTGCCGTACGCAACTATCAGGAAATGCCCCTTGCCTGGCGACTGCAGGTGCCGGAGCTGGCAGAGAAAAATCGGTAGTTTCAGTTCCATTTAACATATTTACTTACATCCTTATTTCCTACAGAATTTTTGACTTCTTACGTACTCCTCGCATCTATATGAGTGAATTATCTGTAAGACTGGTTCCTACATAAATGATAAAAAATCATTCACCCGACAAAAAAACCAGCGACCCGATAAGTTGGAGCACTGATTAAACAAGTTTAAACAACGTGGACTTATTAAAAATCTCCAGGCAAAAAAAATGGCCCCTTGAACAAGGGGCCATTTTTTACAACAGGCTAAACACTCAGAACAACGAACGGCCTTTGTTGGCAGCAATGCGCATGCGCAATGCATTCAACTTGATAAAGCCCGCTGCGTCGGCCTGGTTATAGGCGCCGCCATCTTCTTCGAAGGTGGCGATGTTGGCGTCGAACAGCGAGTCATCGGATTTGCGGCCGGTAACGATCACATTGCCCTTGTACAACTTCAGACGCACAACGCCGTTCACGTGGGCCTGGGAAGCGTCGATCATCTGTTGCAGCATCAGACGCTCAGGGCTCCACCAGTAGCCGGTATAGATCAGGCTGGCGTACTTGGGCATCAGCTCGTCTTTGAGGTGAGCCACTTCACGGTCCAGGGTGATGGATTCGATGGCGCGGTGGGCACGCAGCATGATGGTGCCACCGGGGGTTTCGTAGCAGCCACGGGACTTCATGCCCACATAGCGGTTCTCGACGATGTCGAGGCGGCCGATGCCGTGTTCGCCACCGATACGGTTCAGGGTCGCCAATACAGTGGCCGGGGTCATTTCCACGCCGTCCAGCGCGACGATGTCGCCGTTGCGGTAGGTCAGTTCCAGGTACTGCGGCTTGTCTGGAGCGTTCTCCGGGGAGACGGTCCATTTCCACATGTCTTCTTCGTGCTCGGTCCAGGTGTCTTCCAGCACGCCGCCTTCATAGGAGATGTGCAGCAGGTTGGCGTCCATCGAGTACGGGGACTTCTTCTTGCCATGACGCTCGATCGGGATCGCGTGCTTTTCAGCGTAATCCATCAGCTTTTCACGGGACAGCAGGTCCCATTCACGCCAAGGGGCAATCACTTTCACGCCGGGCTTGAGCGCGTAGGCACCCAGTTCGAAACGCACCTGGTCGTTGCCCTTGCCGGTAGCGCCATGGGAAATGGCATCAGCGCCGGTTTCGTTGGCGATTTCGATCAGGCGCTTGGCGATCAGCGGACGTGCGATGGAAGTACCCAGCAGGTACTCGCCTTCGTAGACGGTGTTGGCGCGAAACATCGGGAAGACGAAATCGCGGACGAACTCTTCGCGCAGGTCGTCAATGTAGATCTCTTTCACGCCCATGGCTTGCGCCTTGGCACGTGCAGGTTCGACCTCTTCGCCCTGACCCAGGTCAGCGGTGAAGGTCACCACTTCACAGTTATAAGTATCCTGCAGCCACTTGAGGATCACCGAAGTGTCCAGGCCGCCGGAATACGCGAGAACGACCTTGTTTACGTCGGCCATGCCATCACTCCACGGGGTTTTACGGAAAGGCGTCGATTCTACCGATCAAAACCGTGGATTTACAGGGGCGCGACAGCAAATGAAGATAAAGCGACAGATTATGTCGAGCGAGCGACCGGTGGTCGCACGTTACGAAGTGTGCGCAGGGTTGCTCGGGCCAGTGACCTGGGGGGCCGGCTTCTCGGGGGCAGCCACACGTTCGAGCTGAATATTCACACGGCGGTTACGGGCCCGGTTGGCGGCAGTAGTGTTGGGCGCCAAGGGGTAACTTTCGCCATGGAACCGCAGGGTGATCTGGGACTCCGGGATACCGTTGGCCTTGAAGTAGTCCATCACCGCCAGCGCGCGACGGCGGGAAACATCACGGTTGCTCAGGCGATTGCCGCTGTTGTCCGAGTGACCGTTCAACTCGATATGGTTGACGGTCGGGTCCGCCTTCATGAATTCGAGAATCACCGCCAGCTTCTGCTTCGCCGCAGCGTCCAACTCGATGCCGCCACCGGGGAAGCCCACTTCGGTCTGCTTGACCTGATCGTAATTCATCGGCAGCAATTTGGCCGTGCACAGCTGATAGTCGCTGTAGGCCTTGTTGAATTTCACCGGCAGCAGGCGAATCTCTGAATAGCCACCCTCGCGTCCATAGTGCCGCACAGTGGGCGAGCGTCCATCGAGCAACCCGTTGAAAAGACGCCCGGCCTGGGCCTGAGAGCTATTGAAGAGCACATCACCGCTGCCGGCACGTACGGCACCGAGATTGATGTCACCCCGACCGGGCTGCCAGGGGGCAGCGGCGGCCAACAAGGTGGCCGACCCTGCACCCAGCGATCCGTTATAGGCTTTCAGACGAAACGTCGCCTGCTCGCCGGCCCGGCGCACGAACTCACCCGAACCGAAGTCGGTGATCGGCTGGGTCAGGCGGCACTCGAACTTGTCCCCCTCTACCTTCCACTCAATGTTCTCCAGACGTGTCTGGAACGTAAGGGCCATCGCAGGCAGGCTGGCGAACACACTGAGCAAGGCTAGATAATGCTGGCGCACGGGAGGCTCCACTGGTTTCTACAACACTTCAAAGCGTCATACATCGATAAGGCATACGAAAGGCTATCGGATGCATCCCGCAAAACTTGATAGCGAGTGCCTGCAAGAGTCTTTTCCGGTAGCATTCCCACCAGATTGACCCGCCTGGAATCCCCAATGTCCGACCGCCTGACCCTGCTGCGTCCCGACGACTGGCATATTCATCTTCGCGATGGTGCTGCGTTGCCCCAAACCGTGGCCGATGTAGCGCGTACGTTTGGCCGCGCCATCATCATGCCTAACCTGGTACCACCGGTGCGTAACGCCGCCGAAGCCGACGCCTATCGCCAGCGTATCCTCGCTGCACGGCCGGCCGGCAGCCGCTTCGAACCGTTGATGGTGCTCTACCTCACCGACCGTACCCAACCTTCCGAGATCCGTGAGGCCAAGGCCAGCGGCTTCGTGCACGCCGCCAAGCTGTACCCGGCCGGCGCAACCACCAACTCCGACTCCGGCGTGACCAGCATCGACAAGATCCTGCCCGCCATCGAAGCCATGGCCGAAGTCGGCATGCCGCTGCTGATCCACGGTGAAGTCACCCGTGGTGATGTGGACGTGTTCGATCGCGAGAAGATTTTCATCGACGAGCATATGCGCCGTGTGGTCGAGCTGTTCCCGACCCTCAAGGTGGTGTTCGAGCACATCACCACGGCCGATGCCGTGCAGTTCGTCACCGAGGCCTCGACCAACGTCGGCGCGACCATCACCGCTCATCACCTGCTGTACAACCGCAACCACATGCTGGTGGGCGGGATTCGGCCGCACTTCTATTGCCTGCCGATCCTCAAGCGCAATACCCACCAGGTGGCCTTGCTGGATGCTGCGACCAGCGGTAATCCGAAGTTTTTCCTCGGCACCGACTCTGCGCCCCACGCTCAGCACGCCAAGGAAGCCGCATGCGGTTGTGCCGGTTGCTACACCGCGTTCGCCGCCATCGAGTTGTATGCCGAAGCGTTCGAACAGCGCAACGCCCTGGATAAACTCGAAGGTTTCGCCAGCCTCAATGGCCCGCGTTTCTACGGCCTGCCAGCGAATACCGACCGCATTACCCTGGTCCGTGAAGACTGGACCGCCCCTGCCAGCCTGCCGTTTGGCGAGCTGACCGTTATCCCGCTGCGCGCCGGTGAAACACTGCGCTGGCGCCTGCTGGAGGAAAGCAAGTGAGTGAAGACCATTACGATGACGAACACGAGCACAGTGGTGGCGGCTCCCGCCACCCGATGGCCGAGCGGTTTCGCGGCTATCTGCCGGTTGTCATCGACGTAGAAACCGGTGGTTTCAACTGCGCCACCGACGCCCTGCTGGAAATCGCCGCGACCACCATTGGCATGGACGAACAGGGCTTTGTGTTCCCGGAGCACACCCACTTCTTCCGCGTCGAGCCGTTTGAAGGCGCGAACATCGAAGCAGCGGCCCTGGAATTCACCGGGATCAAGCTCGACCACCCACTGCGCATGGCAGTCAGTGAGGAAGCGGCGCTGACCGATATCTTCCGTGGCGTACGCAAGGCCTTGAAGGCCAATGGCTGCAAGCGCGCGATCCTGGTCGGGCATAACAGCAGCTTCGACCTGGGCTTCCTCAACGCCGCCGTGACGCGGTTGGACATGAAGCGTAACCCGTTCCACCCGTTCTCCAGTTTCGACACCGCCACCCTCGCCGGCCTGGCCTATGGCCAGACCGTATTGGCCAAGGCCTGCCAGGCGGCCGGTATCGACTTCGACGGTCGCGAAGCCCACTCGGCCCGCTACGACACCGAGAAGACGGCCGAATTGTTCTGCGGCATCGTCAACCGCTGGAAACAAATGGGCGGCTGGGAAGACTTCGGCGACTGAGGTCAAATCCCACCCATAAAAAAACCGGCCTTCTCAGGCCGGTTTTTTTTGTCCCGCGAATCTGGCTTACAGCTTGCCAGCGTTCTCGGTCAGGTAAGCCGCAACGCCTTCTGGCGAAGCGTTCATGCCCTTGTCGCCTTTTTTCCAATTGGCAGGGCAGACTTCGCCGTGCTCTTCGTGGAATTGCAGGGCGTCGACCAGACGGATCAGCTCTTCCATGTTACGGCCCAGTGGCAGGTCGTTGATGATCTGGGAGCGTACAACGCCCTTGTCGTCGATCAGGAACGCGCCACGGAAAGCCACGCCGCCTTCGGACTCAACGTCGTAGGCCTTGGCGATGTCGTGCTTCATGTCGGCTGCCATGGTGTATTTGACTTTGCCGATGCCGCCATCGTTGATGGCAGTGTTGCGCCAGGCGTTATGGGTGAAATGGGAGTCGATGGAAACGGCAACCACTTCAACGTTACGCGCCTTGAAATCGTCCATGCGGTGGTCCAGAGCGATCAGCTCCGAAGGGCAGACGAAGGTGAAGTCCAGCGGGTAGAAGAACACCAGGCCGTATTTGCCTTTGATGGCTTCAGACAGTTTGAAGCTGTCAACGATTTCGCCATTGCCGAGCACGGCAGGTACGTCGAAATCCGGGGCTTGTTTGCCGACGAGTACGCTCATTGGGTATCTCCTGATGTAAAGGTGACGATTGAAGTAAAAGGACCGGCCCTGAGTCTGCCGCATTCAAGCGACAGCCCTGTGACGCAGTCACGCTTCGTGAAGACCGACCATCATACACTGAAAAAACCGTTCGTCAGCGTGAGGGCAACGCAGGCAAATACCCTACGAATCTACTTTGACAATCATTCTCGTTAACATTAAGATCCATCGCACTTAAGCCTTAAACCCGCGACGGTTCTCCCTTATGTATGTGTGCCTGTGTACTGGCGTCACCGACGGACAAATCCGCGAAGCGATCTACGAAGGTTGCTGCAGCTACAAGGAAGTACGTGAAACCACTGGCGTTGCCAGCCAGTGTGGTAAATGTGCTTGCCTCGCCAAGCAAGTGGTACGGGAAACCCTGACGCAGCTGCAAACAGCCCAGGCTGCGCTCCCCTACACAGCAGAATTTACACACGCATAATTGGCGTGTTTTAAAGAGCCGGACTTAGTGTCCGGTTTTTTTATGCCTTTAATTCAATTAGTTAGCGCCAAGACGCGGAACACAAACATTCTTATTCCGATTAATTTTCATTTATTATTCAATAACTTAGGTTTGACACTAGGGTTTTCGCCGCTCAAACTCCGCCTTATACACAGCTATTACAGGGCAGGACCCCAGTCATGAAAGGCGACATCTCAGTCATCCAGCAACTCAACAAAATCCTTGCCAATGAACTGGTCGCGATCAATCAGTACTTCCTGCATGCGCGCATGTACGACGATTGGGGCCTGGAAAAGCTTGGCAAGCGCGAATACAAAGAATCCATCAAGGCCATGAAGGACGCCGACGCGCTGATCAAGCGCATCCTGTTCCTGGAAGGGCTGCCGAACGTCCAGGACCTGGGCAAGCTGAACATCGGCGAGCACACCCAGGAAATGATCAGCAGCGACCTGGGTTTCGAGCGCAAGAGCCACAGCGACCTCAAGGCCGCCATTGCGCACTGCGAAACCAAAGGCGACTTCGGCAGCCGTGAACTGCTGGAAGACATCCTGGAAGACCAGGAAGAACATATCGACTGGCTTGAAACCCAACTGGGCCTGATCGACAAAGTCAGCCTGGAGAACTACCTGCAATCGCAGATGGGCGAATAACCCCCTCGCTCACAGGTACAAAAAAGCCCCGCTCTCTCACGAGAAGCGGGGCTTTTTATTGCAGGCGAATCAAGCGTCGGTCTTGGCCGCCGCGTTTGCCGCTGCATCTTTGATCAACGCCTGCAACGAACCATCAGCTGCCATTTCAGTGATGATATCGCTACCGCCGACCAGTTCACCGGCTACCCACAGTTGTGGGAACGTAGGCCAGTTGGCGTACTTCGGCAGGTTGGCGCGGATTTCCGGGTTTTGCAGAATATCCACGTAAGCGAACTTCTCGCCACACTGCATCACAGCCTGGGAAGCCTTCGCGGAGAAACCGCACTGAGGAGCGTTAGGTGCGCCCTTCATGTAAAGCAGAATGGTGTTGTTGGCAATCTGCTCTTTGATCGTTTCGATGATATCCATGGAACACCTCGGCTGGAACTTTGCGACTCACAGGTCGGCACGGTGGCGCATTGTAACGCAAAATTCCAACGCGGTGCTCGGGCGCCTTATGCGGCAGCGACTTGGACCGGTACGCCATTCAATGCCGCATTGCCCGATAACTCATCCAATTGCCGCTCGTCGGTCAAGTCATTGGCGCTCGCCCCCGGTAGCTCGCTGGCGATGGTCATCTGCACGCCCGGACGGCCGTGGCCCCAACCATGGGGCAGGCTGACGACGCCGGGCATCATGTCCAGGCTGGCGACCACCTCCACCTCGATCATGCCGATACGTGAACTGACGCGCACCCGCTGCCCATCTGCCAACTGGCGACTGGCCAGGTCGTCGGGATGCATATGCAGCTGGTGCCGAGGCTTCCCCTTCACCAGCCGGTGATAGTTATGCATCCAGGAATTATTACTGCGCACATGGCGACGGCCGATCAGCAGCAACTCGCCAGCCACCGGCATCGGCTGCGCCGCAAAGCGCGCCAGATCCGCCAGAATCACTGCCGGTGCTGCCTGCACTTTGCCATCCACGGTTTTCAAGCGCGCGGCAAGATTGGGCTTGAGCGGCCCCAGGTCCATGCCATGAGGATGATCCGCCAGCTTCGCCACCGACAACTTATGGCTCGACGCATCACCATAAGCACCGGCGCGCAACCCGAAGTCGATCATTTGCGCAGGCGGCATGGTTGGCTTGAGCGCCATACCGGTCTGCGCAGCGAATGCCGTGGCCAGGCCGACAAAAATCTCCCAGTCATGCAGCGCCCCCTCAGGCTTGGGCAGGATCGCGCGATTGAAACGTGTGACATTGCGCACGGCGAACATATTGAACGTGGTGTCGTAGTGGTCGTTTTCCAGTGCCGACGTGGAGGGCAGGATCAGATCGGCATAACGCGTGGTCTCGTTGATATAGAGGTCGACGCTGACCATGAACTCCAAGCCGTCCAGCGCCTGCTCCAACTGGCGGCCATTGGGAGTCGACAGCACCGGGTTGCCCGCCACCGTCACCAGCGCACGGATCTGTCCTTCGCCGCCGGTGAGCATTTCTTCTGCCAATGCAGACACTGGCAACTCGCCACCGTACTCCGGGCGCCCGGACACGCGACTCTGCCAGCGATTGAAATGCCCGCCACCGGTAGACGCGACCAAATCCACCGCCGGACTGGTGCATAACGCACCGCCCTCGCGGTCGAGGTTACCGGTGACCAGGTTGATCAACTGCACGAGCCAATGACACAGCGTGCCGAACGCCTGGGTCGACACCCCCATACGCCCGTAGCACACCGCTTTATTCGCAGCAGCGAAATCCCGCGCCAACTGGCGGATCTGCCCGGCAGGCACTGCACACTGGCGACTCATGGCTTCGGCGGTAAAACCGGCAATTGCACGACGCACCTCCTCAAGGCCTTCTACCGGCAAATGACTGTCGCGCGTCAGGTTCTCGGTAAACAGCGTATTGAGTACCCCGAACAGCAGCGCCGCATCCCCACCAGGCCGCACGAACAGGTGCTGATCAGCGATCGCCGCCGTCTCACTGCGCCGAGGATCGACCACCACTACTTTGCCACCCCGGGCCTGGATGGCCTTGAGGCGCTTCTCCACATCGGGCACGGTCATGATGCTGCCATTGGAGGCCAACGGGTTGCCGCCCAGAATCAGCATGAAGTCGGTGTGGTCGATGTCCGGAATCGGCAGCAACAGGCCGTGGCCGTACATCAGGTGGCTGGTGAGGTGATGGGGCAACTGGTCAACGGAGGTGGCAGAAAACCGGTTGCGCGTCTTGAGCAGGCCCAGGAAGTAGTTACTGTGGGTCATCAGCCCATAGTTGTGCACGCTGGGGTTGCCCTGGTACACCGCCACCGCATTCTGCCCATGCCGCGCCTGGATGCCCGCCAGCCGCTCGGCGACCAGGGCAAACGCCTCATCCCACGGGATGGGCTGCCATTCGCTGCCCACCCGCAACATGGGCTGATGCAGGCGGTCAGGATCATTCTGGATGTCCTGCAACGCCACAGCCTTCGGGCAGATGTGGCCACGGCTGAAGCTGTCCAGCGCGTCGCCCTTGATCGAGGTGATCGCCAGGCTGCCGTCTTCGGCTTGGGTGGTTTCCAGGGTCAGGCCACAAATGGCTTCACACAGATGGCATGCACGGTGGTGGAGAGTCTTGGTCATGGCCAGTCTCTTTATTGGGCTTTGGCCTGACTATGGGCCGTGACCCTGACAGGCACCAGCATCGTTAGTCCTGTGAATCGAGAGCCATCAAGCCAGGCCATGAGCAAACATGAGCAAATGTTACAGAACCTGTAATCAACCCCTGAAACCGACGCAGCCTGGCCCAAGCCCGCCCCCGCGCATTGCAAAAGGTTGCGGCGTCAGTGTACAAATGGCCCGCTGCTGTCTGGAAATCGTCTTCAAAAGCGCTAGCGCGCCCGTCTGAACATCCGTAAAAACCGTAGCCCTATTGGTAAGACGCGACATTTAATTATAAGATCGCGCCTTCCCCTATTTCGTCGCCCCGTGCGGCTTTCGCCGCAGGTCTCGCCCGTTGTCACAATAAACAAGGCTTTGAGTATCTGCGGTCTGTTGCAAAAAGGTAGTTAATGATGAGCGCAAGGCACTTTCTCTCCCTGATGGATTGCACGCCCGAAGAGCTGGTCAGCGTGATCCGTCGAGGCATTGAGCTTAAAGACCTGCGTAACCGCGGCGTACTGTTCGAGCCTTTGAAAAACCGCGTGCTCGGGATGATTTTCGAGAAGTCGTCGACCCGCACTCGCCTGTCCTTCGAAGCCGGCATGATCCAGTTGGGTGGCCAGGCCATCTTCCTGTCGCCGCGTGACACCCAACTGGGCCGTGGCGAGCCGATCAGCGACTGCGCGATCGTCATGTCGCGCATGCTCGATGCGGTGATGATCCGCACCTTTGCCCACAGCACCCTGACCGAATTCGCCGCCTACTCCCGCGTGCCAGTGATCAATGGCCTGTCCGATGACCTGCACCCGTGCCAGTTGCTGGCGGACATGCAGACCTTCCTTGAGCACCGTGGCTCGATACAAGGCAAGACCGTGGCCTGGATCGGTGACGGCAACAACATGTGCAACAGCTATATAGAAGCGGCGATTCAGTTCGACTTCCACCTGCGCATTGCCTGCCCGGAAGGCTTCGAGCCGGCTGCCGAGTTCCTGGCCAAGGCCGATGGCCGCGTGCAAATCCTGCGCGATCCAAAGGATGCAGTGATCGGCGCGCACCTGGTCAGCACCGACGTCTGGACCTCGATGGGCCAGGAAGACGAAACGGCCAAGCGTCTCGCTATGTTCGCTCCCTATCAGGTTACGCGGGAACTGCTCGACCTGGCCGCGCCCGATGTACTGTTCATGCACTGTCTGCCGGCACACCGTGGCGAAGAGATCAGCCTCGACCTGCTCGACGACACGCGCTCCGTGGCTTGGGACCAGGCCGAAAACCGCCTGCATGCCCAGAAGGCCCTGCTCGAATTCCTCGTCGAGCCGGCGTACCACCACGCATGAGCCAGCCCTTACTGCTGAACTTGCGCAATCTGGCATGCGGCTATCAGGATCAACGGGTGGTGCAGAACCTCAATCTGCACCTCAACGCCGGCGATATCGGTTGCCTGCTCGGTTCTTCGGGCTGCGGCAAAACCACAACGTTGCGGGCGATTGCCGGATTTGAGCCGGTGCACGAAGGCGAAATCAGCCTCGCCGGCGAAGTGATCTCCAGCGCCGGTTTTACTCTGGCACCGGAGAAACGTCGCATCGGCATGGTGTTCCAGGACTACGCGCTGTTTCCCCACCTCAGCGTGGCCGACAACATCGCCTTCGGCATTCGCAAACACCCGCAAAAAGACCGCGTGGTCGCCGAACTGCTGGAATTGGTCAACCTGAAGAACCTGGGCAAGCGATTCCCCCACGAACTGTCGGGCGGCCAACAGCAACGCGTCGCCCTCGCCCGCGCCCTGGCGCCGGAGCCACAACTGTTGCTGCTGGACGAGCCGTTCTCCAACCTCGACGGCGAACTGCGGCGCAAGCTCAGCCACGAGGTACGCGATATCCTCAAGGCGCGGGGCACCAGTGCGATCCTGGTCACCCATGACCAGGAAGAGGCGTTCGCCGTGAGTGATCACGTCGGAGTCTTCAAGGAAGGCCGCCTGGAGCAGTGGGACACGCCCTACAACCTCTATCACGAACCACTGACGCCTTATGTCGCCAGCTTTATTGGGCAGGGCTATTTCATCCGCGGCCAATTAAGTTCGCCCGATTCCGTCCATACCGAACTGGGGGACCTGCGCGGTAACCGGGCCTACACCTGGCCTACGGGCGGTGCAGTTGACGTCTTGCTACGCCCGGACGACATCGTCTACGCGCCGGACAGCCCCTTGAAAGCGCGGATCGTCGGCAAGACCTTCCTCGGCGCGTCGACCTTGTACCGCCTGCAACTGCCGACCGGCGCGCAGCTGGAGTCGATTTTCCCGAGCCATGCCGACCATCAGGTGGGCGCCGAGGTGGGCATTCGCGTAGCCGCTGAACATTTGGTGCTGTTCCAGGCGTCAGGCAGCATCGCGGCGCAGGTGCCTCGATCCGAGTCCGGCGTACGGCGCTATAGCCCGGCTGGCTGAGTCGATGATCAACGTGTGGGAGGGGCTTGCCCCCTCCCACATTGGCTCTCCAGTGGCCAGGAATTACACCCGGCCAATTTCTGCAAATTTGGCCTGGGTATGTTCCGCCAGCACCGCGGCGGACAACTCCACCTCCAGCCCCCTTCTCCCCGCACTCACAAAAATTGTCGCAAACGGCTGCGCCGTCACGTCGATAAATGTGCGCAAACGCTTTTTCTGCCCCAGCGGGCTGATACCGCCCAGCAGGTAACCGGTAGAACGCTGCGCCGCGGCTGGATCCGCCATCTCGACTTTTTTTACCCCCGCCGCATGAGCAAGGGCTTTGAGGTCCAGACTTCCGACGACCGGCACCACGGCCACCAATAATTCGCCTTTCTCACTGCTGGCCAGCAAGGTCTTGAACACCTGCGCCGGGTCGAGGCCCAATTTTTCTGCGGCCTCCAGGCCATAGGAGGCCGCCTTGGGGTCATGTTCATAACTGTGGATGCGATGTTCGGCGCGAACTTTTTTCAACAAATCCAATGCGGGGGTCATGACCTCTCCGGGCGTGGCAAAAAGATGGCCAATTCTAGGCCAAGCCCGCGCAAAACGCTCTAGTCCGCCCTCCCCGCCGACAAGACTTAACGCAGGGAGCGTGATCATTCATCAAACCAATAGTTCGAAAGTGACCAACAGTTCACTTTCGACCTTTGACAGCCGTCATTCTTGTCTATATTTTGTCGTTTCCGAATACTGTAGGAATACCTCTACAGAGTTCCAGCAGTAAGCCGTGCCTTGGATGGGGATCCTCGTCACGGTGAAAATCGCGCAACCGCCCGTTGAGGCCGTGCGCCAGACAAGAACAACAATCGAGGTTTTCCATGACAACTGCTCTTCAACAGCCTTCACTTTCAAGCCAATGCATGGCTGAGTTCCTGGGGACTGCGCTTCTGATCTTCTTCGGTACGGGATGTGTCGCTGCGCTCAAGGTCGCGGGTGCCAGCTTTGGGTTATGGGAAATCAGTATCATCTGGGGGATCGGCGTCAGCATGGCGATCTACCTGAGCGCCGGCATCTCCGGGGCTCACCTCAACCCAGCGGTGAGTATCGCCCTGTGTATTTTTGCGGATTTCGAAAAGCGCAAACTGCCCTTCTACATTCTTGCCCAAGTCGCCGGCGCCTTCTGCTCGGCCGCGCTGGTGTACACCCTCTACAGCAACCTGTTTTTCGATTACGAACAAACTCACCACATGGTCCGCGGCACCCAAGCCAGTCTGGAATTGGCGTCGGTATTCTCCACCTACCCTCACGCGCTGCTGAGCACCGCCCAGGCCTTCCTGGTGGAAATGGTCATTACCGCGATCCTGATGGGCGTGATCATGGCCCTTACCGATGACAACAACGGCCTGCCGCGCGGCCCGCTGGCCCCCCTGCTGATCGGACTGCTGATTGCGGTGATTGGCAGCGCCATGGGGCCGCTGACCGGTTTTGCGATGAACCCGGCGCGGGATTTCGGGCCCAAGCTGATGACCTTTTTCGCCGGCTGGGGTGAAATGGCCTTCACTGGCGGCCGCGATATTCCTTACTTCCTGGTTCCGATTTTCGCGCCGATTGTCGGCGCATGCCTCGGTGCTGCGGCCTATCGCGGGCTGATTGCCCGCCACTTGCCGAGCGCCGCACCTGCTATAGCTGAAACAACTGACACGGCTGTCAACGGCAAGACTCGTATTTCCTGAAAGCGCCAGCCTGGTCCTCTGCCCTTTGCGGCCCAGGCTGATTTCTGACTTCCTTATTTCCGTGCAAGGCAATCAATATGACCGACCTTCAGAATAAGAACTACATCATTGCCCTTGACCAGGGCACCACCAGTTCCCGGGCGATCATCTTTGATCGTGACGCCAACGTGGTCTGCACCGCCCAGCGTGAATTCACGCAGCACTACCCACAGGCTGGCTGGGTCGAACATGACCCGATGGAAATCTTCGCCACCCAGAGCGCGGTGATGGTAGAAGCCCTGGCACAAGCCGGCCTGCACCATGACCAGGTCGCCGCCATCGGTATCACCAACCAGCGTGAAACCACCGTGGTATGGGACAAGGTCACCGGCCGTCCGATCTACAACGCCATCGTCTGGCAGTGCCGCCGCAGCACCGAGATCTGCCAGCAGCTCAAGCGCGACGGTCACGAGCAATACATCAACGACACCACCGGCCTGGTCACCGACCCGTACTTCTCCGGCACCAAGCTCAAGTGGATCCTCGATAACGTCGAAGGCAGCCGCGAGCGCGCGCGCAACGGCGAGTTGCTGTTCGGCACCATCGACAGCTGGCTGATCTGGAAATTTACCGGCGGCAAGACCCACGTCACCGACTACACCAACGCCTCGCGCACCATGCTCTTCAACATCCACACCCTGGAGTGGGATGCGAAGATGCTGGAGATCCTCGACGTTCCGCGGGAAATGCTGCCGGAAGTGAAGTCTTCCTCCGAGATCTACGGCCGCACCAAAAGCGGCATCGCCATCGGCGGTATCGCCGGTGACCAGCAAGCGGCGCTGTTCGGCCAGATGTGCGTGGAGGCCGGCCAGGCCAAGAACACCTACGGCACCGGCTGCTTCCTGCTGATGAACACCGGTGATAAAGCGGTGAAATCCAAGCACGGCATGCTCACCACCATCGCCTGTGGCCCGCGTGGCGAAGTGGCGTATGCGCTGGAAGGCGCGGTGTTCAACGGTGGCTCCACCGTGCAATGGCTGCGGGACGAGCTGAAAATCATCGCCGATGCCACCGACACCGAATACTTCGCCGGCAAGGTCAAGGACAGCAACGGCGTGTACCTGGTGCCGGCCTTCACCGGCCTGGGCGCCCCGTACTGGGACCCGTATGCCCGTGGCGCACTGTTTGGCCTGACCCGCGGCGTACGCGTGGATCACATTATTCGTGCCGCTTTGGAGTCAATTGCCTACCAGACCCGCGACGTACTCGACGCCATGCAACAGGACTCGGGCGAACGTCTCAAGGCCCTGCGCGTAGACGGCGGCGCGGTGGCCAACAACTTCCTGATGCAGTTCCAGGCCGATATCCTCGGTACCCAGGTCGAACGTCCGCAAATGCGTGAAACCACGGCACTCGGCGCCGCTTACCTGGCGGGCCTGGCCTGTGGCTTCTGGAGCAGCCTGGACGAGTTGCGCGGCAAGGCCGTGATCGAGCGCGAATTCGAACCGCAACTGGAAGAAACCGCCAAAGAGAAACTCTACGCCGGCTGGCAAAAAGCGGTAAGCCGCACCCGTGACTGGGAACCGCACGAAGGCGCCGAATAAGCCACGCGCTGGACCCATATTGGGTTGTAACTGGCAGGGAGCAGATTCCTGCGTCATCATGGGCCACTTTTGTATGGCAGCCCAAAGGACGCCCCATGAATCTGCCTCCCCGCCAGCAGCAAATCCTCGAACTGGTCCGCGAACGCGGCTACGTGAGTATCGAGGAAATGGCGCAGCTATTCGTTGTCACCCCGCAAACCATCCGCCGCGACATCAACCAGCTGGCGGACGCCAATCTGCTGCGCCGCTACCACGGCGGCGCGGCCTATGACTCCAGTGTCGAGAACACCGCGTACGCCATGCGTGCCGACCAGATGCGCGATGAGAAACAACGCATCGGCGAAGCCATCGCGGCACAAATCCCCGATCACGCCTCGCTGTTCATCAATATCGGCACCACCACCGAATCCATCGCCCGTGCGCTGCTCAACCACAACCACCTGAAAATCATCACCAACAACCTCAACGTCGCCACCATGCTCAGCGCCAAGGACGACTTCGATGTGTTGCTGACCGGCGGCAATGTGCGCCGTGACGGCGGCGTGGTGGGCCAGGCCAGTGTCGACTTCATCAACCAGTTCAAGGTCGACTTCGCGTTGGTGGGTATCAGCGGTATCGACGAGGACGGCAGCCTGCTGGACTTCGACTACCAGGAAGTCCGGGTTTCCCAGGCGATCATCGCCAATGCGCGCCAGGTGATCCTGGCGGCGGACTCGAGCAAATTCGGGCGCAATGCCATGATTCGACTCGGGCCGATCAGCCTGGTGGACTGCCTGGTGACGGATCAGGAGCCGGTGCCCGCCTTGGTGCAGTTGCTGAATCAGCACAAGGTTCGTCTGGAAGTCGTATAGCGCCTGCACTGACGCCATCGGGGGCGACGATTCGACTTGCCCCCGATGGCGGTTTATCCAGCGCTTTTTTCTCGAGCCTTGCCCAGGCTTATGTTCACAAATTTTCCTTTTCCCGCCCTTCGATGAGTTTTTTCAATCGAAGTCGGCTGGCTGTGGCCACGTTTATCAGCTACCATTTTCGAAAATGAACATTAATGTTCGATTTCCAATATGAAAAAGATCCCGAGGCCAGCCGATGAACCCTTCTACCTTGCCTGCTCCACCGCTTGCCGAAGTCTATGACGTTGCCGTAATCGGTGGCGGGATCAATGGCGTCGGCATTGCAGCAGACGCAGCCGGTCGCGGTTTGTCGGTATTCCTTTGCGAAAAGGACGACCTGGCCAGCCACACCTCCTCCGCCAGCAGCAAGCTGATCCACGGCGGCCTGCGCTACCTCGAACATTACGAATTCCGCCTGGTACGCGAAGCCCTGGCCGAACGTGAAGTGCTGCTGGCCAAGGCCCCGCACATCGTCAAGCAGATGCGCTTTGTCCTGCCACACCGCCCACACCTGCGCCCGGCGTGGATGATCCGTGCCGGCCTGTTCCTGTATGACCACCTGGGCAAGCGCGAGAAACTTGCTGGCTCCAAGAGCCTCAAGTTCGGCCCCGACAGCCCGCTGAAAAGCGAAATCACCAAAGGCTTCGAATACTCCGACTGCTGGGTCGACGACGCGCGCCTGGTGGTACTCAACGCCATGGCTGCCCGTGAAAAGGGTGCGCATATCCACACCCAGACCCGCTGCATCAGCGCCCATCGCAGCAATGGCATGTGGGACATGAACATGGAACGCGCCGATGGCAGCCTGTTCTCGATCCGCGCCCGCGCGCTGGTGAACGCCGCCGGCCCGTGGGTCGCCAAGTTCATCAGGGACGACCTGAAGCTGGACTCGCCCTACGGCATCCGCCTGATCCAGGGCAGCCACCTGATCGTGCCGAAGCTGTATGAAGGCGCCCACGCACACATCCTGCAGAACGAAGACCAGCGTATCGTCTTCACCATTCCGTACCTGAACCACCTGACCATCATCGGCACCACCGACCGCGAATACACCGGCGACCCGGCGAAAGTGGCGATCACCGAAGGTGAAACCGACTACATGCTCAAGGTGGTTAACGCGCACTTCAAGAAACAGCTGAGCCGCGACGACATCGTCCACACCTACTCGGGTGTGCGCCCACTTTGCAACGACGAGTCGGACAACCCGTCGGCCATCACCCGCGACTACACCCTGTCGCTGTCCGGTGGCGTGGGTGAGGCACCGATCCTGTCGGTGTTCGGCGGCAAGCTGACCACCTATCGCAAGCTCGCCGAATCGGCGATGGCGCAACTGGCCCCGTACTTCACCCAGATGCGTCCAAGCTGGACCGCCACCGCCAGCCTGCCCGGCGGCGAGGACATGACCACGCCAGAAGCCCTGGCCGAGGCCATTCGCAGCAAATTCGACTGGGTGCCGAGCGAGATCGCGCGCCGTTGGTCCACCACCTATGGCAGCCGCACCTGGCGCCTGCTGGAAGGCGTGCAATCGCTGGCTGACCTGGGCGAGCATCTGGGTGGCGGCCTGTACACCCGCGAGGTCGATTACCTGTGTGCCGAGGAATGGGTAACCCAGCCCCAGGACGTGCTGTGGCGCCGCACCAAACTCGGCCTGTTCACCACTCCGCAGGAACAGGACAACCTGCAGCGCTACCTGTCCAAGGTTGAGCAGAACCGCAGCAAGATCGAAGCGGCCTGACAGGCCCGTCGTACAAAAGCCCCTGCGCCGTAAGGCCCAGGGGCTTTTTTATGCCGGCCTTGGCATTCGGTTTTCCGAACGCCACAGGCAAGCCTATTCGGTTTGCCGGATCAAACAGTTACACATACGCTGCCACACAAATTTAATCTTTATATAAATCATACGGTTAACCTTTTGATCCGGGTCTGGCACGACTCATGCTCTACACTCTTTGACGATTGCCTGAAACGCCTTAGGAGCCGTCACGGGCATTCGCTGTACAAGAGAGCCGTCTAGCCGGCTTCATAAAAAAAACAAATGTCGAGGAAGTATTGATGCGCATCGTTCCCCATATCCTGGGCGCAGCTATCGCTGCTGCTCTGATCAGCACTCCAGTTTTTGCCGCCGAACTCACCGGCACGCTGAAGAAAATCAACGACTCCGGCACCATCACCCTCGGGCACCGCGACAGCTCCATTCCGTTTTCCTACATTGCGGATGGTTCGGGCAAACCTGTGGGCTACTCTCACGACATTCAGCTGGCCATCGTTGAAGCCCTGAAAAAAGACCTGAACAAACCCGATCTGCAGGCCAAGTACAACCTGGTCACCTCGCAGACCCGTATTCCGCTGGTTCAGAACGGCACCGTCGACATTGAGTGCGGTTCCACCACCAACAACGCCGAACGCGCTCAGCAAGTCGCCTTCACCACCAACATCTTCGAAATCGGCACCCGTCTGCTGGTCAAGAAAGACAAGGAAGGCAAGCCTAGCTACGCCGACTTCGCCGACCTGAAAGGCAAGAACGTCGTCACCACCGCCGGCACCACGTCCGAGCGCATCATCAAGGCGATGAACGCTGACAAGCAGATGGGCATGAACGTCATCTCCGCCAAAGACCACGGCGAGTCCTTCCAGATGCTGGAAAGCGGCCGTGCCGTAGCCTTCATGATGGACGACGCCCTGCTGGCCGGTGAAGAAGCCAAGGCCAAGAAGCCGGATGACTGGGTCATCACCGGTACTCCACAGTCCTTCGAAGCCTACGCGTGCATGGTTCGCAAAGAAGACCCTGCCTTCAAGAAAGCGGTAGATGACGCCATCGCGGGCCTGTACAAGTCCGGCGAAATCAACAAGATCTACGCCAAGTGGTTCGAAAGCCCGATCCCACCCAAAAACCTGAACCTGAACTTCCCAATGAGCGACAAGGTTAAGGAACTGATCAAGAACCCGACTGACAAGCCGGCGCCTGACGTAAAAATCTGATTTCTGACTAACCTTATCGCCTGAGGGAGCCAACCCTCCCTCAGGCGTCTGTTACTACCTGCTGGCTATACTTTGGAACACTCGACCTGGCGGTTTTCGAGCCGATCGTGTGTGCCTGGCGTTCATCGTCAGGCGGGAATGGACTTTCCCCAAGCGGGTGCTTGTACATCGATCGATCTCGAGGGGAGACCCTAATGAATTACAACTGGGACTGGGGCGTGTTCTTCAAGTCCACCGGCGTGGGCAGCGAGACTTATCTCGACTGGTACATCGCCGGCCTGGGCTGGACCATCGCCATCGCTGTCGTGGCATGGATTATCGCCTTGCTGCTGGGCTCCATTCTTGGGGTCATGCGCACTGTGCCAAACCGCCTCGTATCAGGCATCGCGACCTGCTACGTGGAACTGTTTCGTAACGTGCCGCTGCTGGTGCAGCTGTTCATCTGGTACTTCCTGATACCCGACCTGCTGCCGCAAAACCTGCAGGACTGGTACAAGCAGGACCTGAACCCGACCACCTCGGCCTACCTGAGCGTTGTCGTGTGCCTGGGCCTGTTCACCGCTGCCCGTGTGTGCGAGCAAGTGCGCACCGGTATCCAGGCGCTGCCACGCGGCCAAGAGGCCGCCGCGCGTGCCATGGGCTTCAAGCTGCCGCAGATCTACTGGAACGTGCTGCTGCCCCAGGCTTACCGGATCATCATTCCACCGCTTACCTCGGAATTCCTCAACGTCTTCAAGAACTCCTCCGTGGCGTCCTTGATCGGCCTGATGGAACTGCTGGCACAAACCAAACAGACCGCCGAGTTCTCGGCCAACCTGTTTGAAGCCTTCACCCTGGCCACGCTGATCTACTTCACCCTGAACATGAGCCTGATGCTGCTGATGCGCGTGGTCGAGAAGAAAGTCGCCGTGCCCGGCCTGATCTCCGTGGGGGGTAAATAATGGAACTCGATTTCAGCGGCATCATCCCCGCCATCCCAGGCCTGTGGAACGGCATGGTCATGACCTTGAAGCTGATGGTCATGGGCGTGATCGGCGGTATCGCGCTGGGTACGATCCTCGCACTGATGCGCCTGTCGTCAAACAAACTGCTGTCCCGGGTGGCCGGCGCCTATGTGAACTACTTCCGCTCGATCCCACTGCTGCTGGTGATCACCTGGTTCTACCTGGCGGTGCCGTTCGTGTTGCGCTGGATCACTGGCGAAGACACACCGATCGGCGCGTTCGCCTCCTGCGTCGTGGCGTTCATGATGTTCGAAGCCGCGTACTTCTGTGAGATCGTGCGGGCCGGCGTGCAGTCGATCCCCAAGGGCCAAATGGCGGCGGCACAGGCAATGGGCATGACCTATGGCCAGACCATGCGCCTGATCATCCTGCCCCAGGCGTTCCGCAAGATGACCCCGTTGCTGCTGCAACAGTCGATCATCCTGTTCCAGGACACCTCGCTGGTCTACACCGTGGGCCTGGTGGACTTCCTCAACTCCGCCCGCTCCAACGGCGACATCATCGGGCGCTCCAATGAGTTCCTGATCTTCGCCGGTGTCGTCTACTTCATCATCAGCTTTTCCGCCTCGCTGCTGGTCAAGCGTCTGCAAAAAAGGTTTGCCGTATGATCTCTATCAAGAACATCAACAAGTGGTATGGCGACTTCCAGGTGCTGACCGATTGCAGCACCGAGGTTAAAAAAGGCGAAGTGATCGTGGTGTGCGGGCCATCAGGCTCGGGCAAGTCCACCCTGATCAAGTGCGTCAACGCGCTGGAACCGTTCCAGAAAGGCGACGTGATCGTCGACGGCACGTCCATCGCCGATCCGAAGACCAACCTGCCGCAACTGCGTTCGCGCGTGGGCATGGTGTTCCAGCACTTCGAACTGTTCCCGCACCTGACCATCACCGAAAACCTGACCATCGCGCAGATCAAGGTGCTCGGCCGCAGCAAGGAAGAAGCCACCAAGAAAGGCCTGCAACTGCTTGAGCGCGTGGGCCTGTCGGAACACGCCCACAAGCACCCCGGCCAACTCTCTGGAGGTCAGCAACAACGCGTGGCCATTGCGCGTGCACTGGCCATGGACCCGATCGTCATGCTGTTCGACGAACCGACCTCGGCGCTGGACCCGGAAATGGTCAACGAAGTGCTGGACGTGATGGTGCAACTGGCCCAGGAAGGCATGACCATGATGTGCGTGACCCACGAAATGGGCTTTGCCCGCAAAGTGGCCGATCGCGTGATCTTCATGGACAAAGGCCAGATCATCGAAGACTGCCCGAAAGAGGAATTCTTCGGCGACGTCAGCGCCCGCTCCGAGCGCGCGCAGCACTTCCTTGAGAAAATCCTCCAGCACTAAGCACTCCATAGCGCCTACTGTAGAAACCGGGCCAATGTGGGAGGGGGCAGCCCCCTCCCGCATTGGACCGCACAGGCTGGCAGCTCTGGTTGACCCAAGGCATCTGTGATGAAATGCGACCCCAACCAATTTCGCGCCGCACCGCCATCACTTGCCGTGAAACCTCGCCTGATTCGCCAACTGTTCCTGCCGCCGCTGATCATCGCCCTGATGATCGGCCTGGGTTATATCGGCTTCTGGATCAGTGAGTACTACGGCATCCGTACGCTCAGCGACAATGGCGAACGCCAGCTGGAGCTGCACGCCCGCACCGTCGAAAGCGAAATCAGCAAATACACCTACCTGCCCAGCCTGCTGGAGCTGGAGACCAGTGTCTCCAAGCTGCTGGCCGAGCCGAGCCAGGAAACCCGCAAAGCGGTCAACGACTACCTCGAAGGCCTGAACCGACGCAGTCGCAGTCGGGCCATCTACGTGATGGACACCACCGGCCGCGTGCTGGCCACCAGTAATTGGCGCGATGCCGACAGTTACCAGGGTGAAGACCTGTCCTTTCGCGCCTATTTCCAGAATGCCGTGCGCGGCCAGCCCGGGCGTTTCTACGGCATCGGCAGCACCAACGGCGAACCCGGTTACTACCTGGCCCACGGTCTGGAAGAGCACGGCAAGATCATCGGCGTGGCGGTGGTCAAAGTGCGCCTGGAAGCCCTGGAGGAACGCTGGCAACGTGCGCGCCTCGAAGCCTTTGTGAGCGACGAGAACGGCATCATCATCCTCTCCAGCGATCCCGCCCGTCGCCTCAAGGCGGTACGCCCGCTGAGCGATGAGATCAAGGAACGCCTGGCGCACAGCCTGCAATATTACTGGGCCACGCTGAACGAGCTGGAACCCCTGGCCCGCGAGCGCTTGAATGAACGCAGCGAAAAGCTGACCTTCCCGGCCAACACCGAAGTGGTCAACGACGAGCACGAAGTCAGCTACCTGGCGCAAACCCGTCCACTCAACGACACACCGTGGAATTTCACCCTGCTCACCCCGCTCAACGACCTGCGCCGCGCGGCGATCAACCAGGGCATCCTGGTGGCTGTCGCGTTTGGCCTCGTCGCGTTTTTGCTGATTGCCTGGAACGAGCGACGCAAAGTCATTGCCACCCGCCTCGCTGCGCGGGAAGCCTTGCAGGAAGCCAACAGCCAGCTGGAGCGACGGATTGCCGAACGCACCGCCGACCTGCGCGCCAGCAATGAACGACTCAAGGGCCAGATCCGCGAACGGCGCCAGGCCGAAGAAACCCTGCGCCGCGCCCAGGATGAACTGGTACAGGCCGGCAAACTGGCAGCCATCGGCCAGATGTCCACCAGCATTGCCCATGAACTGAACCAGCCGCTGGCCGCGTTGCGCACCTTGTCCGGCAACACCGTGCGCTTCCTCGAACGCGGCGCCCTGGACACTGCCAGCGCCAACCTCAAGACCATCAACGAACTGATCGACCGCATGGGCCGCATCACCGCCAGCCTGCGCTCCTTTGCCCGACGCGGCGATGACCAGGGCGAAGCCAGCCTGGCCAAGGCCGTGGACGCCGCGTTCCAGGTCCTCGGCCCACGCCTGGACAGCCTGCCGCTGACCCTGCACCGCGACTTTATCCCGGCCCAATTGCAGATCGACCAGACACGCCTGGAACAGATCCTGGTCAACCTGATCGGCAACGCCCTCGACGCCATGCAGGCACAACCGGCTCCCGAGTTGTGGCTGGAAGGCAGCGTCGCCGAGGGCAAATACCGCCTGCTGGTACGCGATAACGGCCACGGCATCGACGCCGAGGTCCGCAAGCATTTATTCGAACCGTTCTTCACCACCAAACCCGGCGAGCAAGGCCTGGGCCTGGGCCTGACCCTCTCCGCCAGCCTCGCGGCGGCCACCGGCGGCAGCCTCGCCGTGGAACACCCGGCCGGTGGTGGAACTGCCTTTGTCCTGAGCCTGCCGCTGGTGGGCGCTCAACCAGCTGAGTCGACATGAATATTGATCCTCAAGACCTCACCGTGCTGATCGTCGAAGACGACCCCCATGTGCTGCTCGGCTGCCAGCAAGCCCTGGCGCTGGAAGATATCCCAAGCGTGGGCGTGGGCAGTGCCGAGGAGGCATTGAAACGTATCGGCGAGAACTTCGCCGGCATTGTGATCAGCGATATTCGCCTGCCGGGCATCGACGGCCTGGAGCTGCTCACCCGTCTCAAGACCCTGGATAAAAGCCTGCCCGTGGTGCTGATCACCGGGCACGGCGATATTTCCATGGCCGTCGGCGCCATGCGCAATGGCGCTTACGATTTCATGGAAAAGCCCTTCTCCCCCGAACGCCTGGTCGATGTCGCACGTCGCGCCCTGGAACAACGCGGGCTGGCGCGGGAAGTCTGGTCGCTGCGCCGCCAGTTGGCTGAACGGGATTCGTTGGAAGGCCGCATCATCGGTCGCTCGCCGGCCATGCAGAACCTGCGTGAGCTGATCGCCAACGTCGCCGACACCTCGGCCAACGTGCTGATCGAAGGCGAGACCGGCACCGGTAAGGAACTGGTCGCGTGTTGCCTGCATGACTTCAGCCGCCGCCACGATCACCAGTTCGTCGCCCTCAACTGCGGCGGCCTGCCCGAGAACCTGTTCGAAAGCGAGATTTTCGGCCACGAAGCCAACGCCTTTACCGGCGCCGGCAAGCGCCGTATCGGCAAGATCGAGCACGCCCACGAAGGCACGCTGTTCCTCGATGAAGTGGAAAGCATGCCGATCAACCTGCAGATCAAATTGCTGCGGGTGTTGCAGGAGCGCACCCTGGAACGCCTGGGCTCGAACCAGAGCGTGGCCGTGGATTGCCGGGTAATCGCCGCCACCAAGTCCGACCTCGACGAACTGAGCCGCGCCAGCCAGTTCCGCAGCGACCTGTACTACCGCCTCAACGTGGTGACCCTGGAACTGCCGCCCCTGCGTGAACGCCGCGAGGACATCCTGCAACTGTTCGAACACTTCCTGCAGCAGTCGTCGCTGCGTTTTGACCGCACCGCGCCGGAACTGGACAACCAGACCCTGTCCAGCCTGATGAGCCACGACTGGCCCGGCAACGTACGCGAACTGCGCAACGTCGCCGAACGCTTCGCCCTCGGCCTGCCCGCCTTCAAGAAAAGTGGCAGCAGCAGCGGCAGCCAAGGCCTGGCCTTTACCGAGGCGGTCGAAGCCTTTGAACGCAACCTGCTCAGCGATGCCCTGCAACGCAGCGGCGGCAACCTGACCCAGGCCAGTCAGGAACTGGGCATGGCCAAGACCACCCTGTTCGACAAGGTCAAGAAATACGGGTTGAGCCACTGATGGATCTTTTTTTGAAAGCCGCCCTTGGCGCGGCGGTGGTGTTGATCCTGGCGGCACTGGCCAAGACCAAAAACTATTACATCGCAGGGCTGGTGCCGCTGTTTCCGACCTTTGCGTTGATCGCCCACTACATCGTCGGCAAGGGCCGTTCGGTGGACGACTTGAAGACCACCATCCTGTTCGGGATGTGGTCGATCATTCCGTATTTTGTGTATTTGGCGACGCTGTATGTGATGGTGGATCGAATGCGGCTGGAGGCCTCTTTAGCCGTAGCAGCGGTGGCGTGGCTGATGGCCGCGACGATCCTGGTGAGTATCTGGGTACGCATCCATACCTGACCCGACTCGGCCAAAAAATGTGGGAGGGGGCTTGCCCCCGATAGCGGTGTGTCAGTCAGCTCATCTTTAACTGATCCACTGCCATCGGGGGGAAGCCCCCTCCCACATTTTTAATCGAGGCGTGTCAGCGAACTATCTTGTCGACCTGGATCCCAAGCTTCTTCAGGCGATACCAGAAACTGCGCTCGGAAATACCGATCTTCGCCGCCGCAGCAGCCTGCACGCCGTTGCTCTCCTGCAAGGCGGCCAGGATATAAGCCTTCTCCACCTCCGCCAGCGCCGCATCCAGGTCCCGGGGAATGCCCGGCCCGTCGCTGAGGATCGCGGTCACGCCGCCTTCGCTGGGTTTGGAAGCAAACAGATAACCCGGCAAATCAATGTCTTCGATCACAGGCGTGGCGGCCACGATGGTCGCGCGCTCCACACAGTTTTGCAGCTCACGAATATTGCCCGGCCAGTGATACGCGGCCATGGCCTGCAACGCCTCAGGGCTGAAACCGGTGATACGCTTGCCGGCCGTGGCGCTGAGGGTCTGGGCAAAGTGACGGGCCAGGGGCGCGATGTCCTCCACACGCTCACGCAGGGCCGGCAGCGGGATCGGGAAGACGTTGAGGCGGTAATACAGGTCTTCGCGAAACTCTTTATTGGCCACCGCCTCCAGCAGGTTCTTGTTGGTGGCGGCGATCACCCGTACATCCACCTTGCGCTCGCGCGGGTCGCCCACCGGCTCGATCACCCGCTCCTGCAAGGCCCGCAGGATCTTGGCTTGCAGCGCCAAGGGCATATCGCCCACTTCATCAAGAAACAGCGTGCCCTTGTCGGCTTGCTGGAAACGCCCTACCCGGTCAGACACGGCGCCGGTAAACGCGCCCTTGCGATGGCCGAACATTTCGCTTTCCAGCAGCCCTTCGGGGATCGCCGCGCAGTTGACCGCCACGAACGGTTTGTCGGCACGGCTGCCGTGCTTATGGATGGCGCGGGCGACCATTTCCTTGCCGGTGCCGCTTTCGCCGGTCAGCAGAATGGTGGTGCTGCTGTCGCGCACCGAATCCACCGCCTGCAGCACTTTGCGAAACGCCGGGCTGTCGCCGACCAGGCTGTCGAACTGCGTCTGCTCATCCAGCTCGGCGCGCAGGCGGACGTTGTCGCGCATGATGTCGCGAAACTGCAGGGCCTTGGCCACGGTGATGTCCAGCTCGTCGATATCGAACGGCTTGGCGATGTAGTCGTAGGCACCGTTGCGCATCGACTGCACGGCGTTTTTCACCGTGCTGTAGGCGGTCATCACGATCACCGGCACGTGGGGATAACGCACCTTGATCTCGGCCAACAAGGCCGGCCCGTCCATGCCCGGCATCCGCCAGTCACTGATCACCAGGTCAATGTCTTCCTGTTCCAGCACCTTGAGCGCATGCAGGCCGTTGCCCGCAATGAACACCTGCACGTTGTTCTGGCCCAGGGCCGACGCCAGCAGGTCGCAGAGCTTGGGTTCGTCGTCGACTACCAGAATGTTATGCGTCATGACTGTCCTCGTCGTCTTCGCCTATCGCTGGAATGTACAGGCTGAAGGTGGCACCGGCATCGTTTTCGCTGGCGCATTCGATGCTGCCGTCGTGACTTTCCATGATCGAATAGACTTTGGCCAGGCCCAGGCCCGTGCCCGAGGCCTTGGTGGTGACGAAGGGCGTAAAGATGCGCTCGATCATCTCCGGCGCAATGCCCTGGCCGGTGTCGGCGATGGTGATGACGGTGTTGTCGCCCAGGCTGCGAATGCCCAGGGTCAGGCACCCGCCTTCGGGCATGGCATCGATAGCGTTGATAATCAGGTTGAGGCACGCCTGCTTGAGCTGCTTGGCATCGGCGTAGATCGTCGCTCCCGGCGCCTGGTCATCGATCTGCGCGTCGATGTTATGGCTGGCCAGTTCCGGCGCACAGAAGCCAAGGATCTCCTCCACCAACGGGCGGGCCGGCTGCAGCACGCGCAACGGTGGGTTGGGTTTGGCAAAGTCGAGGAACTCGGTGATCAAGTCGTTGATGCGGCTGACTTCGCTGATCACATATTCCAGGTGACGCTTGTCGGCGTCCGGCAGGTCTGCGCGGCGGTGCAACAACTGGGTAGCCGTCTTGATGATGCCCAACGGGTTACGAATCTCGTGGGCCAGGCCCATGGCAACTTCACCCAGGGCATGCAGGCGATCACGCCGGCGCAGTTGGGCTTCGAGGTGGTGCAGCTCGCCCAGGCGCTCGGTCATATGGTTGAAGGTGCTGCTCAATTGCGCCAGTTCGTCGCCACCACTGACCAGCACGCGGTGCGCGTAGTTGCCTGAGATCACCGCGCTCACGCCTTCGGACAAGTCCCGCAACGGCTTGGTCAGGCGCCGCGACACCAGCACACCGGCCGCCAGGGACAATGCCGAACTGAGCAGGAAAATCAGCACGAACAGGTTGCTCTGGTTCACCAGCCCCACCAGGCTGGTATGGCGCAGCAGGCCGCTGAAAATCACGCCTTGCAGGTCACCGGCGTCATTGAAGATCGGCCAGTACAACCCACTGTAGCTGTTGGTGAACTGCTCGCTGGGCTGCTTGGTGTTGCGCATCGCGGTCTCGACACTTTTCGGGATGCGCGAAGGGTGATCCACAAAGCGCTGGGTCGAAAATATCTCCGAGAACCCCTCGGGGTTGGCCAGGTACAAGCGCAGGTCGAGGGAATGCACATCGGCCACGCTGGTGAGGAAGCTGCTGTCCAGGTAGGTCGCCACCAACAAGCGGTAGTCGACGCCGTCCTGGCTGGTTTCGAAGGTCGAGACCACAATCCCCGTGCTCACCCCCGCCACTTGCACGGTCTGCAGCACCGCGTTGCTGGTCAGGCTGATCTGTTTGACGATGTCATCGGAGGCGGTACTGAACACCACCTTTTGATCGCTGGTGCGAATCAGCGCCACCACGTCGATGTCAGTGGCATCGGCGATGTCCGCGGTCAGCCGGTCATGCTTGGCGGCCTGCTTGCTTGAGGGCGGGCTGGTGTAGCGCAGGAACAACTTGGCCATGCGCGCGTTGTCGTGAAGGATGTCGCCGATCTCATCCTTGACGATCTTGGTCGATTCTTGCAGCCAGATACGCACGTTGCTGTCGAAAATCTGCGACAGCGTGGTCGCCGCCAGCTCTGCCGCGATCATGGTGGGAATCACGCTGACCAGCCAGAACGCCAGCACCAGCTTGCGCTGGACGCTCCAGCGCGAAATGGCAAAGGGGCGGGCTTTCTGGCGGGTCTTGGTGATCATCAGGTTTCGCTTATCGCAGCAGCCATGGCAGGGTCGGAACGATCCGGTCGAATAAACAGTTTTACAAGCTTGAGCAGGCCGTTGACCAGCCGGTTGCGGTGGCGGAAAAACACACTGTTGCCCTGGAACTCGCAGCCCAGGCGCAGCTTACTGGCATACCCGGCCTGACCGCACTCATACACCGCAATATTGTGTTGAATACAGTAGTCGACGTTGGTCAGCCAACTGCGGAAGTACAGGTTGTAGTCACGGGAGAACGCAACGTCATGCCCGAAAAACTTGTCCACCAGCCGGTGCTCGTCCACCAGGATCAGGTTGAACGCCACTAACTGCTCGTCGACCCAGTAAAGAACACAGACGGCGCGATCGCCAAGGCGTTCCAGCACGCCGGTAAAATAACCGGCAGGCAGGCGTTCGAACTGCAACTCGGCCCGCTTCAGCGTGGCCTCGTACAGGCGCATGACCTCGGGCAGCACATCGTCGATATTGCCTCGCCATTCCACCCGTGGTCCCGGTGCACGCAGCTTGCGGCGCAAGTCCTTGCGGGTGGATTTGCCCAGCGAGCCGAGGTAGGCGTCCACCGAGCCGTACGGCAGCGGCAACACCCCGGTGGGCAAGCTCGGCATGCTTTGAAAACCCACCGCCCGGCAACTGTCGAGCCAATGCGGGTCCTGGCTGGGTGCATCCTTGACCGCCACCAGGCCGATACCGAAATCATCGGCATCCTGTCGCGCGGCGTCCAGCAAGTGTTTAAGCAACAACGGGCGACGCGACTCGGGCACGCCACTGGCAACCCCGGCGTCGCAACGCTCGGCCACCGGGGAGCCAATGGCATACAGGCCCAATTGCAAAACACCCGGCCACAGCCGCTCCACACGTTCGGCCAAACGCTTGCCGGCGCCCGACACCGTGGTGTCGAGCCGGTAATGGGTGATGAACGCAGTGGCCACGGCCACCAGCGTTCCATCGTCGTAGACCGCCAGGTAGCGCCATTGGAAGTCATCGATGGCGGCGTTTTCCACGGCGACGTAATAGTCCCAGTCTTCCAGCGCACCGGGAAAACAGTCGTTCCAGGCACTACGCTGGAGGGCCCGGATAGTCGGGAAGGCTTGGGTGGTGATCACAGGTATCCCTTATTTCTGTGGTGAACGCCGATCAAATGTGGGAGCTGTCGAGCCCCGGCGAGGCTGCGATGGCATCACCTCGGTGTACCTGAAAGACCGAGGCGCCTGCATCGCAGCCTCGCTGAAGCTCGACAGCTCCCACATCGACCTGTATTGGGCTGACGCCCGTGTGCTGCTCGACAAAGTCGGCACTCAACTCGATCACCCGCCGGTATTGCAGGTCGACGGTGATCATGTGGTAACAGTTGTCCAGCAGGATCTTGGTCACCGGGCCACCCAGGTGACGCTCCACGTAATCGGCGTTCCAGCGGCTGGTGATGTCGTCTTCGAGGGAGTGCAACACCAGGGCCGGCACCTTGACCTTGGGCATGCGTTTCCTGACCACGGCGTTCATGCGGTGCAACTCGCGCACCGTGATGCCTTCCATGGTCAACAAACCGGCTTCGCTGCTCTCCCCTTCCTTCATCTGCCGCTCGACGATTGCCCGCAAGCGTTCGTTCTTGATGCCGTAGGGCGGCTTCTCTTCGAAGCGACAGACGTGCACGCCGAACGGAATCTTCATCAGCAACGGCGTGAGGAATGCCAGCTTGTTGATGCTCCAGCCGTCGTACTTGAGGGTGGTGGAATACATCAGCAGCCCGGCGACTTGCCCTGGGTGCTCGGCGGCCACGTACATCGACATCACCGCGCCCATGGACAAGCCACCGACAAACACCTGTTCGTGGCGTTGCCTGACCTGTACGAAGGTCTTGCGCACGCCTTCGTACCAGTCGCGCCAGCCAGTGGCCTGCAGGTCGCTGTTATCGCCGCAATGCCCGGCCAGGGTGGGCACGTACACCGTGCAGTTACCCGCCTTGGCCAGGCCCTTGGCGACCTGGCGCAATTCCGTCGGGGTGCCGGTCAGGCCGTGGATCAACAGGATCCCGACCGGACCTTCACCGAGAACGAAACCGGCACTACCTTCACCGAGGTCGATCCCAGTTGCGTTCACCGTTTGGTCGCCCGTACCAGCAGTTGTTCGAGCAGCTTCAGGCCCAGCTCGATTTCCGGGTAGCTGATTTCCAGGGACGGTGCCAGGGTGATCACGTTTTTGTAGTAGCCGCCCACGTCGAGGATCAGGCCGAGTTTGCGCCCATCCACCACCATGTCGCCTTTCATGCCTTCTTCGACCATGTAGTCCAGGGTCGCCTTGTCTGGCGTAAAGCCGTCCGGGCCGCAGATTTCGCAGCGCAGGGCCAGGCCCAGGCCGTCGACGTCGCCGATGATCGGGAAACGCTTCTGCAGGTCTTGCAGGCCTTCGAGGAAGAATTTGCCTTTGGCCATGACCATCGCGCCGTAGTCGACTTCGTTGGTCATCTTGAACATTTCCAGGCCCACCGCCGTGCCCAATGGGTTGGAGGCGAAGGTGGAGTGGGTCGAACCTGGCGGGAAGATCTTCGGGTTGATCAACTCTTCACGGGCCCAGATGCCGCCCAGTGGGTTGAGGCCGTTGGTCAGCGCCTTGCCGAACACGATTACATCCGGTTGTACGTCGAAGTGCTCGATCGACCAGAGTTTGCCGGTGCGGTAGAAGCCCATCTGGATTTCGTCGGACACCATCAGGATGCCGTGCTGGTCCAGCACATGCTTGAGCTCGCGGTAGAAGTTCATCGGCGGGATCACGTAGCCACCGGTGCCCTGGATCGGCTCGACGTAGAACGCGGCGTATTCACTCTGGCCGACTTTCGGGTCCCACACACCGTTGTATTCGGTCTCGAACAAGCGGGCAAATTGCTGCACGCAGTGGCTGCCGTACTCTTCCTTGGTCATGCCTTTGGGGCCGCGGAAGTGGTACGGGAACGGGATGAACTGGGCACGCTCGCCGAAGTGACCGTAGCGACGACGGTAGCGGTAGCTGGACGTGATCGACGAGGCGCCGAGGGTACGCCCGTGGTAGCCGCCTTCGAAGGCGAACATCAGGCTTTTGCCGTTGGTGGCGTTACGCACCACTTTCAGGGAGTCTTCGATCGACTGCGAGCCGCCGACGTTGAAGTGCACGCGACCGTCGAGGCCGAATTTCTTCTTGGCGTCCACCGCGATCATTTCCGACAGCTCGATTTTGCCTTTGTGCAGGTACTGGCTGGCGATTTGCGGCAGGGTGTCGATCTGCTGTTTCAGCGCGTTGTTCAAGCGCGGGTTGGCGTAGCCAAAGTTGACCGCCGAGTACCACATTTGCAGGTCGAGGTAGGCCTGGTCTTCGGTGTCCCACACGTAGGAACCTTCGCAACGGCTGAAAATACGCGGTGGCTCGATGTAGTGGACGGTGTCGCCGTAGGAGCAGTACTTGGCTTCTTTATCCAGAAGGATCTGGTCTTCGGCGGTAGCGATGCGGATATCAGACATGATGGAAGAGTTCCTGGTTGTCGGCAGCAGAAAAAGGGGTGGCGTTGGCGGCGATGCCCTGAGGCAGTCGGGCCAGCAATGCAGGCACTTCGGCGAAGGTGTCGAAGCGCGCGTAAGGAATGTTGTTGGCTTCGCAGTACAGGGCGAGGCTGCCTTTGGCGAACACGAAGTCGGCGGCGGAGGCCACGCACATGTCCGACTTGCCGTCGCCGATCACCAGCACGCGCTTGTTGCGCGGGGTGGATTTGCACTTACAGTTGCCGGACGCCGCGCGGCAGGCGTCGCTGGCGTACGGGAAGTCGATGCGCCAGCTGTTCTGGTCGACCTGGCGCAGGCGGTTGGCGAGGATCGGCAGCAAGGTCACGTAGTTGCGCGACAGGATCCGCGCGATGCCTTGCTCGATGCCGTCGCTGACCACTTCGATGGACGCACCCAGGCCCATGACGTGATCGACGAAATCCGGGAAGTCCGGGTCGATCTCGACACTGTCGAAGTACGCCAGCAGTTCGCTTGGGGTCGCCTTGATCAGCGCCAGTTGGCGGCTCAGGCATTCGCGGGAACCGATATGCCCATCCAGCCATTCCTGTTCGATGGTTTCCCACTCGGGGCCGGCGAAGCGTTGGAGGACGTTGTCGATGACATCGGTGGGGGTAATGGTCCCGTCGAAGTCACACACGATATGCCAGTGGATCATCTGCGTTTACCTTGAGGAGCGCGCTGTGTGCGCTTGCCCAAGGGGTAGAGCAGGGAGTGTGCCAACTGGCTGAAGCCCGGCGGGGCTGGGCGCGCGCGGGGATATGTGTCGCAGGAGCTACAATTTTTGTAGCTTGCTACAAACAAGATGAGTGCTTGCGCAGGCGCGGCGGTTTGCGCGTTCATGCGGGCGTATTCAATCAAGGAACTGTGACCATGTTGAGGATCACATGCGCGGCATTCGCCGGTTTACTCGGACTGTGGAGTGTCTCCAACACCGCATTGGCGAATAGCATCAGCGGTGACGTCGGTGCTGGCATCAGCTACCAACCCCACGACCCCACCGGCAGCCGCTATGAAACTCGGCCGGTGCCCTATCTCGACCTGGACTGGGGCAACGTCAGCCTGGGCACCGATGACGGTTTGACCTGGAGCGCGCTGAACACCCACGGCTTCAGCGCCGGCCCTTACATCAATTACCTGCAGGGGCGCACCTCCAATGGCTCACTGCAGGGGCTGCGCAATGTGTCGGACATGGCCGAGATCGGCGGTTTCATCCAATACGCACCGGCCGACTTCTGGCGGGTCTATGCCCAACTGGGCCAGGCGGTTGGAGGCGGTCATTCGCAAAGCGGCGCGCTCGGCAAGGTAGGCGGCGAACTGGGCTACCCGCTGGGCGGTGGGATTATCGGCAGCAGCGGCCTGGTGGCGCACTTTGCCGATGCGCGCCAGACCCAGACGTTTTTCGGGGTAGACGATAACGAGGCGGCAGCCACAGGTTTCAAGGCCTATAACGCCAGCGGCGGTTTCCAGAACATCACGCTGAGCCAGAGTTTCCAGTTCCCGCTGGCGCCCAACTGGTCACTGCTGACCAGCGCCAGCTGGGTGCACCTGGTGGGTTCGGCGGCCAACAGCAGCATCGTCAAGGAAACCGGGGACGTGAACCAGGGCCAGGTACAGACGGCGATCAGCTACACGTTCGATTGATCACTTCGGACGAAATGTGGGAGGGGGCTTGCTCCCGATAGCGCAGGGTCAGCCAATGCATACTGGACTGATCTACCGCTATCGGGAGCAAGCCCCCTCACACATGGGTGCGTATTTCAGTTTTCCTCGCCTTCGGCCAGCAGCGCTATACCGCCAATAATCACCGCCACCCCCGCCCAATGCAGCGGGCTGATATGTTCCCCCAGCCCCAGCCACGAACCCAGCAACACCACCACAAACACCAGCGAACTCAGGGGAAACGCCAGGGACAGGCTGCTGCGCCGCAGGATCAGCATCCACACGAAAAACGCGCCGATATAGCAGGCAATCGCCGCCAGGATCCCCGGATTGCGCGCCACCTCGGACAACCACTGCCAGTTGAAATCCATCTGCCCCAACTGGTCGCCGGCAACCTTGGTAAACAGCTGCCCGGCACTCTCGGTGCAGATCAGCAAGGCCCATAGCACCACCGTGCCCAGGCGCCCATGTAACCAACCGGTGTGGATCGTTTGCGTACTCATGCCTGACTCCCTGCAATCGCTACCAGCATCACACCCAAGGTAATCACCAGCGTGCCCAACCAACGGCGGCGGCTGACGACTTCGCCCAGTACCACTTTGCCCGCCAGCACCACGCCGCAATAGGCCAGCGCCGCGGCCGGGAACAACAGGCTCAACGGCGCACGAGACAGCGCTTCGAGCCACACGAAAAACTCAATCACATAAGCACCGATCCCCGCCCACAGCAGCGGCGCATTGAATACCTGGCCCCAGAACGCATTCAGGCGAAAGTTGCCCTCCAGCTCCGGCAAACGGTCCAGGCCGAGCTTGAAACACAGTTGGCCGATCACATCGAGCACGATGGAAAAGGCCACCAGCAACACCACGGTCAGGGTCACGGGAACAGCTCCTCAAACAGGTCGATCAGGGCTTCATTGGTGGCGGCGTTGCGCTGCAAATCCTCCGGGCTCCAGCGCTCCGGTGGCGGCTGGTCGGACTTGGCTTCCCAACGCTTGAACGCATTGCTGAAGGCCGGCGTGGCGAACTCGCCGCACACGTCGATGCCGATGATGCGCTTACGCGCTGCCAGCGCCCGCAGGGCTTGCAGCAGGTGGGTCAGGCGCATGCCACCCTGGTCCCAGTTGGTGGCGGCGTCTTCGCTGGCGAGCACGTCTTTGTCGAGGGTGATCCAGATCGCTTCGGTGGGCAGGCTGCTGATCATCTGTTCGAGAAACGCCGCCCAGTCCAACTCGGCCAGGTTGCGCCAGTGCAGGTGGTTTTCCCGTTGCTGGTGGCCGGCGCCATCGCCGACCCGGCCCCAGACTTTCGACGGCGGATGCTGCCAAGGAAACAACTGCAACTGCCCACGCTTGAGGGCGGCGAGGTTACCGCCACGCAACTGCGGGTTATGCAGATCATCGCTGCACGGGCCGAGGGTGACGATGCGCTTGATCGCCGGCATGTTCAGCGCGCGGTTGACCCACGAGCCACAGTGGCGCTTGGGCGCAAAGCGCACCCAGTCGGGGTGGTTGTCGAAGTGGATCAGGCTGATGGGTTCTTTCAGGTCGGCCAGGAACGCCGGGGTCAGGTGGTGATAATCGCCGGAGCCGACGAACAGGATTTCCGGGCGCGCATCCGTGGGCCGGGGCCGCAGGGCCAGGCGTTCGGCGAAGCGCTTCCAGGTTTTTTCGGTAGACCACAGGCGCAGCTTCGGGCCCAGGTCCAGCAGGTCGATACGCGTGGCACGGCCACTGGCCAAACGTCGGGCAATCGGTGCCTGACCGGTGAGGCTGTGGTCGAGGTCAAGAATGTTCAAGGTCATGTTCCCCTATGGCTTTAGGGGGTCAATGCAAGGGGCGGGCCAGCGCTTACCTCAAGGTCAGTGAGAAATAAATGTGGGAGGGGGCTCGCCCCCTCCCACATTGGATCTCAGTCAGCCTTGGTTTTTGGCTTCGCTGATGATCTGGCGAATCGCGCCGACAAAGGCTTCCGCCGGCTGGCCACCGCTCACGGCGTACTGGTCGTTGAACACGATGGTCGGCACCGACGTCACCCCACGGGAAGTCCACAACTGCTCTTGCTCGCGGACTTCGGCGGCGTATTCATCGGAGGCGAGAATCTCGGCGGCGCGCTTTATATCCAGGCCGACGCTTTCAGCGATGATCGCCAGGGTGGCGTGATCGGAAGGGTCCTGGCCATCGGTGAAGTAGGCTTTGAACAACGCTTCCTTGAGGTTGTACTGCAAGCCTTCGAGCCCGGCCCAATGCAACAGGCGGTGTGCGTCGAAGGTGTTGTAGATGCGGCTTTGGCCATCGGTGCGAAAGGCAAAACCGAGCTCGGCGCCCATGTCACGGATGCGCGCACGGTTGGCCTGGGATTCTTCGGCGCTGGAGCCGTATTTCTCGGTGATGTGTTCGACGATGTTCTGACCGATGGCGGGCATGTTCGGGTTCAGTTCGAACGGCTGGAAATGGATCTCGGCCTGCACCTCGGCACCGAGCTGGTCGAGGGCTTCGGTCAGGCCGCGCAGGCCGATGATGCACCAGGGGCAGGACACGTCGCTGACGAAATCGATTTTCAGGGGAGTACTCATGGTAGGCAACCTCGCAGGCTTCAATACGCCGTAAAGGGTGCACGATACACCAATGTCACAGCAGCTTCGAAGGCGCGACCGGATCGATCTGTGCCCAATGTGCGGCATCTTCGCGATGAGCCTGCAGGTACGGCAACACCGCTGTCAGCAGCGGCGCCTTGAACGCTTCCTGGAAACGATGGGCCATGCCGGGAATCAACTTCAACTGGCTGCCCTGGATATGCGCCGCCAGGTGCACGCCGTGCATCACCGGCAGCAACGGATCGGCGGTGCCGTGGACCACCAGCGTCGGTACACGCAGTTGGTTGAGCAACGGCACGCGGCTCGGTTCGGCGAGGATCGCCATGATCTGGCGCTTCACGCCGTCCGGGTTGAAGGCGCGGTCGTAAGACAACGCCGCCTGGTGCAGCAACGCCTGGCGATCATCCTTCACGTTCGGGCTGCCCAGCGCCGCGAGCAAATCGGCCTGCTGCTCCAGCGCCACTTCACGATTCGGCGCACTGCGTCGCGACAACAACTGCACCAGCGCCGCATTCGGTGCCGGCAAGCCTTCGGCACCGGAGCTGGTCATGATCAGGGTCAGGCTTTCCACGCGCTGCGGCGCCATCGCCGCCAGGTGCTGGGCGATCATGCCGCCCATGCTTGCGCCCAGTACGTGAAACTGCTGGATCTGCAAGGCGTCCATCAAGCCCAGGGCGTCGTCGGCCATATCCGTCAGCGTGTAGGGTGCCGCCACCGGCAGGCCGAGCTTGTAGCGCAGTACCTCAAAGGTCAGGTTGGCGTTTACCGGCGCCTGGCGCCAGGTCGACAGGCCGACATCGCGGTTGTCATAGCGGATCACTCGGAAACCCTGCTGGCACAGGGCGACGACGACTTCGTCGGGCCAGTGGATCAGTTGCCCGCCCAACCCCATCACCAGCAGCAAGGCAGGGTCGGACGCACGGCCGATACTCTGGTAGGCGATGCTCACCTGAGCCAGGTCGACCGTTTGGGTCGGGACATTGACATCACATCGAGAAGCCGCAAAAGACGGCAGGCCGAACAGTAGAGCGGCCAGTAAAAGCAACACGCGCATGAAAAACACCGAAACGCAGAACCCCAGTAGAGCGCGAGTCTGATGAAGTTTGTTCAAGCGCGCTGCCACACTTCCATGACAGTTTGATGAAGAGTGCCCGGCGGTCCTGGTCGACACGGGTTGCAACATGAGACAAACTCACGCCATCCCGCTTCGTCACAAATTGTCTTCATGGAGAGCCCGTGCTCGAGATCCGCCACCTCAAGACCCTGCACGCCTTGCGCGAAGCCGACAGCCTGGTGGAGGCCGCCGAGCGCCTGCACCTGACGCAGTCGGCGCTGTCCCACCAGTTCAAGGAGCTGGAAGAACGCTTGGGCATGCCGCTGTTCGTGCGCAAAACCAAGCCGGTACGCTTCACCAGCGCGGGTCTGCGCCTGCTGCAATTGGCCGACGCCACCCTGCCCCTGCTGCGCGGCGCCGAGCGCGACATCGCACGCTTGGCCGGTGGCACCGCCGGGCGCTTGCACATGGCGATCGAGTGCCACAGTTGTTTCCAGTGGCTGATGCCGACCATCGACCAATTCCGCGATGCCTGGCCGGAAGTCGAGCTGGACCTGGCGTCGGGCTTTGCGTTCGCCCCGCTGCCGGCCCTGGCCCGTGGCGACCTGGACCTGGTGGTGACCTCCGACCCGCTGGAGCTGCCGGGCATCACCTATGTGCCGCTGTTCACCTACGAAGCCATGCTCGCCGTGGCCAACCAGCACGCGCTGGCGAACAAGGCGTACATCGTGCCCGAAGACCTGCTGACCGAAACCCTGATCACCTACCCGGTGGAGCGCGATCGCCTGGACATCTTCACCCGCTTCCTGGAACCGGCCGATGTGGAACCGGCCCAGGTGCGCACCTCGGAACTCACGGTGATGATGATGCAACTGGTCGCCAGCGGCCGCGGCGTGTGCGGCATGCCCCATTGGGCGCTGCATGAATACAGCTCGCGCGGCTACGTGAAGGCCAAGCGTTTGGGCGAGAAAGGGCTGTTTGCGACGTTGTACGCGGGGATTCGTGCGGACATGCTGGATGCGCCGTACATGCGCGACTTTTTGCTGACGGCCAAGGACACGTCGTTTTCAACGCTGGATGGCGTGAGCGCGGTACGCTGAAACAACACATCTGGAACTCAGTGAGCCGTGAGCTCGCGCCACATGTAGATTTTGTCGAAGTAGTCCACGCCCACCCGCACCGCCAACGGTTCCAGGCCGTACTGGATAAACCCGCAGCGTCGGTACAGTGCAAACGCTGCATCGTTGCCGGCAGTGACGGTCAGCTGGATCACTTTCAGACGCGGATGTCGGCGCGCTTCATCCAGCGCGGCCTCGACCAAGCGCCGACCCAAGCCTTTGTGCTGGTAAGCCGCGTTCACGTACATGCCGAACAGGGTCACCTTGTGCCGCGCCTTCTCGCGAGGCTCGAAGGCCAGGCCGACGATGCCGGCCAGTTCCCCGTCGACGTACGCGCCGAGCAAGCGATCCAGCGGACTCTCCAGGCGCTTTTCCCACCAGCTCAACGGCATGGCTGCACGCTCGGCCACACTGGAAGTGAACGCCTGGGGATAGGCGCCGTAAGCTTCCAGCATCAACGCCCGATAAGCTTCGGCATCGTTGGCCCCCAGCGCACGGACGCTCATTCGCGTCAGGCCGGCGTGGTCAGTGACGCACGGTAAAACGGCAGGATCAGGTCACGGGTCAAGGGCGCCAGAACCAGGCCACCATCACCGGCAGGATCGATCCAGCGCACCTCTTCGATTTCAGCGGCCGGGCTGACCGGACCATCGATCTGCACCTGGAACAATTCAGCGTCCACGGTGAATCCCGGTTCGTTGGCTGCGGGGGCCGAGAAGTGACCGAGGTAGACCGCGTCACCGGGCTTGATGCGCAGGTTCAGCTCTTCGTACAGCTCGCGGGCCAGGGCCTCGGCGGGCTGCTCACCGGCGTCGATCTTGCCACCGGGTTGCATAAAGGCCTGGGTGCCGCGCTTGCGTACCAGCAGGGTGTGGCCATCGCTGCCGATCAGCAGGGCAGCGGCGATACGGATAGTGCTAGGCATGAACTGAAAACCTTGAACTCAAAAAATGAAAATTAATGAAGCACCGCGTCGGTCTCGTCCGGCTCCTTGATAAACACGCTGTACTTGGCGCCTTCCATCGCCTCAAACGCAATCAGCTTGTCCACCAACGGCAGGTTCAACACCTTGCCGGCATTGAGCAGCAACATGCCGTTATCGGCGTTGAGGTTGCGCGCCAGGACCATGCCTTCTTCCAGCTCACGGGTGGTGAGCACCTTGACGGTGGGGTCGCCCAGGGTCACATCACTGAGAAACGCGGCGCAGGCCAGGATGAAGTCCTCGACCAGCTCCGGATCGTAGAGGCGCCCGGCATATTTGCGGATGTACAACAATGCCTCATCGCTGTTCATCTGCCGCTCAAGGATCAACCCCTTCTGCAACTCGATGAAGTCCACCGCCAGTTTCAGCAGGCGCGAACCAAACGGAATCGCATCGCCCTTGAGGTGGTCGGGAAAACCGCTGCCGTCCCAGCGCTCCTGGTGATGACGAATGATCCGCGCGGCATCCTTCATCGGCTCCAGGGTCATCAGCAGCGATTCGCTCTGGGCCGGATAGCCACGGTAGCGCTCGCGATCGGTGCTGTGCAGCTTGTCGGCTGGCTCGATCAACATGCTGTCGCTCCAGCTCAGCTTGCCGATGTTGTACAACGCGGCGGCCATGGCCAGGTCGCGCGAACTGGCTTCGTCCATGTACTGGGCGGCGCAGTACACGCGCACCAGTTCGATCAGCGGACGATTGGTCTGTTTGTTCTTGGGCAGGCGTAGGTTGGCCAACAACGAAAACACTTCAGTGCCGGTCACGTAGCTGCGCTTTAGCTCGTCATAGGCAAGGTCGAGCATGTCGGCGGTTTGCTGCAACTCGGACGTGCGCGCCGCCACCCGTTTTTCGAGTGTGGCGTTGAGCACCTTGAGCTGTTCGTTCTGCTCCAGGGTCAAGCGCTCCAGGCGCTGATGATCCAGGGTCTGCAGGAGGATCAGCTTGAGTTCGTCGTCGTTCCAGGGCTTGCCGATATAGCGGTGGATCTGCCCTTCGTTGATCGCCTTGATGATCGTCGGCAGATCGGCGTAACCGGTCAACAGGATACGGCAGGTGCCGGGGTACAACCGATGGACTTCGGCCAGCAATTGCGCGCCGTCCATGCCAGGCATACGCGCATCGCTCATGATCAGGTCGATGGGCTGGGCCGCCATTATTTCCAGGGCTTGGGCACCGCTGCCGGCCAGCACCACATCGAAAGGCTGGCCACGCAGCAGCCGACGCAGGCTGTTGAGGATCGACTCTTCGTCGTCGACCAGCAAAATAGTGGGCTGTTTAGCGAGTTGTTCATCCATGCTGACTGCGCCTTCAAATTAAACAAAATTGAGCCGATTTATACACTTGTGCCATGCCGCCTCCGTCTCTGGAAGGGCAAAGCCGGTCGACGCGGTGTGTATACATGCAAAAGCCTGCACTGATTTGACGCCAACTGGCCGTCGATATCAAGGGAGCTCGACTATGCTGTCACCTTAAGTGGGCGTCTCACTCATCTTTGCAATCAGGGAAGGAATCGTTATGTCGTCGAGTCGCTTGCAGCTATGGAGTGCGTCATGACCCCGGACTCAGGACGGGCCAATCGGCGAATTCTGATCGTCGATGACACCACATCCATCCACCAGGACTTTCGCAAGATCCTCTGCGCCGACACAGACGGCGAGGCTTCCCTGGACACCCTTGAGCAAACCCTGTTCGGCACCACGACGGTTGTGCGCCAGGCGTTTGTGCTGGACTCCGCCTACCAGGGCCAGGAAGCCCTGGATCTGGTGAATCGGGCCCTGGCAGCCAATGCGCCCTATGCCATGGCGTTCATCGACATGCGCATGCCGCCTGGCTGGGACGGCCTGGAAACCATCGAGCAGTTGTGGAACGTCGATCCCAACCTGCAGATCGCCCTGTGCACCGCCTATTCCGACTATTCGTTTGAAGCGATCGAAGCGCGATTGAAGTACAACGACCAGTTGCTGATCCTGAAGAAGCCCTTCGACCACCTGGAAATCCGCCAGATGGCCAGCGCCCTGACCTGGAAATGGCAGCTCGCCCAGGATGCCGCCCTTAAGGTGATCGGGCTCGAACGCACGATTGAGGACCGCGTGCAGGAGTTGCTGAAAGTCTCGCACCTGCTGCAATACGACGCGCTCACGGAGTTGCCCAACAGCACGTTGCTGGGCGACCGCCTGACCCAGGCCATTGCCCTGGGCCGACGCCATGACACGCAACTGGCGGTGATGTTTATCGGGCTCGACCGCTTCAAGCGCATCAACAACGCCCTGGGTTATCCGGTGGGAGATGAGGTGCTCCAGCAGGTCAGCCAAAGCCTGGTGGCGGCCGTTCGGGCGTCGGACTCGGTGTTTCGCTATGGCTCGGACGAGTTTGTGATCCTGCTCAATGATGTCCAGCATCCCCAGCAAACCCAGCACATCGCCCAGAAGGTACTCAAGGCCATCAGCGTCACCCGCCATGTCGCGGGGCACGACCTGAGCGTCACCGCCAGCCTGGGCATCAGCCTCTATCCGAATGACAGCAGCACTGCGGTGGAGCTGATCAAGCACGCCGAAACCGCCATGCACACCACCAAGGAGCGTGGCCCGGACGATCTGAGTTTCTACACCGAAGACATGAACCTGCGCGCCCAGCATCAACAGAACCTGGAAAGCGCGATCCGCCAGGCCCTGGAACACGATGAGTTTGCGCTGCACTACCAGCCCAAGCTGGACCTGAAAACCGGACGGATCCTCGGCGCAGAGGCGCTGATCCGCTGGTTTCAACCGCGCTCGGGCTGGGTCCACCCGGCCGACTTCATTCCGGTGGCCGAAGACAGCGGGCTGATCGTCCCCTTGACCCAGTGGGTGCTGCGCCACGCCTGCGAACAGGCACAGGCCTGGCGCACCATGGGCCTGGCGCCGCTGCGCATCTCGGTGAACATCTCGGCCATCGACTTCCGCCAGCGCGAGTTTGTCGACAACCTGGCCGCCATCCTCAAGCAGACCGGCCTGCCGCCCAACCAGCTGGAGCTGGAAATCACCGAAAGCGTACTGATGCAGAATGTCGACGATACGGTCGATATCCTGAACCGGATCAAGGCCATGGGCGTGCGCCTGGCCCTGGATGATTTCGGCACCGGCTACTCCAGCCTCAGCTACCTGCGACGCTTTCCCATCAATGTGCTGAAGATCGACCAATCATTCGTGCGCGGGCTGCACGAAAATAGCCAGGACGCGCAGCTGATCAGCGCTATCATCGGCATGGGCAAAAGCCTGGAGCTGAACATTATCGCCGAAGGGGTGGAGACCGTCGAACAGCTGAACTTCCTGAGAGCCCAGCACTGCGAAGAAGGCCAGGGTTTTCTGTTCAGCAAGGCCGTACCTGCGAAGGATTTCGCCCAGTTACTGCAGGTGGGCAGCCCCACACTGATGCCCGACCAATAGCCCTATGCCTGCAAGGAGTGCTCGCTTGAGCGACGTTTCAACCTACCGTTTCGGCCTCACCCTCTCGTTGGGGCTGTGCCTGGGGATGACCGTGACGGCCGCGCCGCTCGACGAAGCGCTCAAACCCATGCCGCCGGTGCCGCCACTCGACCCGGCCAAGGTCGAGCTGGGGCGCCAACTGTTCAATGAGCCGCGCTTGTCGGTCAACAACACACTGTCCTGTGCCAGCTGCCATCACCTCGAATCCGGGGGCGCCGACACGAAACCCTTCTCCCTGGGTTTCGACGGCAAGCCCGTGGAAATCAATACGCCTTCGGTATTCAACGCCAGCCTGAACTTCAAACAGTTCTGGAATGGCCGGGTGGATACCCTGGAAGCGCAGGTCGAGCAGGTGGTCATCAGCCCGGTGGAAATGGGCAGCGACTGGAAAACCGTGGTGCAGAACCTGACCGCCCTGCCCGCCTACCAGGCAGCGTTCAAACAGACCTACCCCGATGGCATCACCGCGGCCAATGTGCAAAATGCCCTGGCCACCTATGAACGCACGCTGCTGACGCCCAACTCACGGTTTGACCAGTACCTGCTGGGCAACACGGAAATCCTCACGATCCAGGAAAAGTACGGTTACCAGCGCTTCAAGGATTACGGCTGCATCGCCTGTCACCAGGGCATCAACATCGGCGGCAACATGTTCCAGAAGTTCGGCGTGATGGGCGACTACTTCAAGGCACGCGGCAACCCCGTCGAGTCGGACCTGGGGCGCTACCTGCTGACCAAGGATGAAGAAGACCGCCACGTGTTCAAGGTGCCCAGCCTGCGCAACGTCGCGGTCACGGCGCCGTATTTTCACGATGCCTCGGCCAGGACCCTGGAAGAAGCGGTTGACGTCATGTTCAAGTACCAACTGGGACGCAACCCCTCACAAGAGGATAAAGACCTGATTATCCAGTTTCTCAAGACCCTGACCGGCGAATGGTTGGGCAAGCCTTTATGAGCAGATTGTCATGACCCTCTATCGCCGCCGCGCCAGCCAGTTGGCCTTGGGGTTCATCACCCTGTTGCTGGCCTCGACGCTGATCTTCCTGTACGTCAAGTCGTCCAGCGACCAGTCGTCTTCCTACACCCACTCCCGGGACCTGATCCGGCAGCTGCAACAACTCAACGCCCAGTGGGACAGCGAAGTGCTCAAGGCCAGGATCGCCATCACCCACAATTACGACCCCCTGGTGGCGCCTCTGACAGAAATGACGCGGCTGTGGGCCGAGCTGGAAGCGCACGACTCGTACCACAGCGCGCAAGACCTGCCCGCCTGGCAAGCCAGCCGGCAGGCTTATCAAGCGGCCATCCAGGAAAAGGCCCGGCGCATCGACCAGTTCAAATCCCACAATGCCGTGTTGCGCAACTCCCTGGCCTTCCTGCCGACCGCCGAAGACGATATCCAGGCGCAGTTCAACCAGGTGAACGACGATACAAAACCGCAACTGCAAAGCGTGGCCACCGACACCTACGACTTGCTGCTCAGCAGCCTGGAATTCGCCCTGGTCACCACCCAAGAGCGCGCCGCCGACATCCTCGTCGGCCTGGGCAAGCTGGCAGTCAACAAGGAACTGCTGCCCAGCGAGTTCCGCGCCCCGGTGGAGATCCTGAGCAATCACATCGAACTGATCCTGCGCGAGCAGCCGGTGGTGAACACTTTGCTCGAAGAGATCGCCGCCATCCCGGTTGCCGAACGCCTGGATGACCTGACCAACCACCTCAACCAGGACCAACAGGCCCTTGACCTTGTCGAACAGCAATACCACCGCTACCTGCTGGTGTTCTCGACCCTGCTGGTGGCCTTGTTGCTGTACCTGACGATTCGCTTGCTGCGCAGTTTCGCCGAGATCAACCGCGTCAATCGCGCCTTGCAGGCGGTGAACGAAACCCTGGAACAGCGCGTGGAGCGGCGCACCCAACAGCTCAAGAATGCCCAAACCGAGCTGATGGACAGCGCGCGCCAGGCCGGCATGGCAGAGATCGCCACCAACGTGCTGCACAATGTCGGCAATGTGCTTAACAGCGTGAACATCTCCGCCGACCTGGTCACCCGCAAACTGCGCAGCAGCAAGGCGATGGGCCTGGGCAAAGCCATGCAGTTGATCAATGAGCGCCAGGCCGACCTGGGCACCTTTATCACCGAGGATGAAAAGGGCAAACTGCTGCCCGGCTACTTGAACCAATTGGTGGACGCCATTGCCGTCGAGCAACAAGGCCTGATCGAGGAACTGGCGCAGTTGAGCAAAAGCGTGGACCACATCAAGGACATCGTCTCCACCCAACAATCCTATGCGGGTGCAGCCTCACTGAAGGAGCCGGTGCAGATCAGCACCTTGATGGAAGACGCCCTGCGCATGAACGCGGGGGCACTGAGCCGGCACAATGTCACGGTGGTCAAGCACTACGGGCAGGTTCCGGAAGTCCTCGGCGACAAACATCGCTTGCTGCTGATCATGGTCAACCTGATCAGCAACGCCAAGTACGCCATGTCCAACCTCACCGACCGGCCACGGCAGATGACCCTGACGGTCCAGCAGCTGGATGAAGACACTCTGCAGATCAGCGTGAAGGACGAGGGCGAAGGTATACCCGCAGAAAATATGACGCGCATCTTCACCCACGGTTTTACCACCCGCAAGGAAGGCCACGGCTTCGGCCTGCACAGCTGCGCACTGGCCGCCGTGGAAATGAATGGACGGCTCACCGCCCATAGCGACGGGCCGGGCCAAGGTGCGATATTCACCCTGACAATCCCCCTCACTCCTGCCGGAAGCCCCGTATGAACCAGCCTCCCAACCGGCGCATCCTGCTGATTGATGACACGCCGTCGATTCACGACGATTTCCGCAAGATCCTGATGCCTGCCGTTGAATCCAACCAGGTGCTGGACGACATGGAGTCGGCACTCTTCGGCGATACAGCCAAAGCCCAGGCCCAGGTGTTCGATCTGCACTCGGCCTACGGCGGCGAAGAAGGCCTGCAGTTGCTCATCACCGCCATGGCGCAACAAAAGCCCTATGCCCTAGCGTTTGTCGACATGCGTATGCCCCAAGGCTGGGACGGTGCGAAGACCATAGAAGAACTCTGGAAAGTCGCCCCCGACCTGCAAGTGGTGGTGTGCACCGCGTACTCGGACTATTCCTGGGAAGACCTGCTGGATCGCCTGCACGGTCATGATCGCTTGCTGATCCTGAAAAAGCCGTTCGACAACATCGAAGTCCAGCAGATGGCCAACACCCTGAGCAATAAATGGGACATGGCCCGTCGCGCCACCCTGCAAACCAGCCAGCTGGAACGGCAGGTGGAACAACGCACGCAAGCGCTGCAGCAGGAAATCGAAGAGCGCAAGCACCTGGAAAGCCAACTGGTGCAGTCGGAAAAACTCGCCTCGCTGGGGCAGCTCGCCGCGGGCGTGGCCCATGAGATCAACAACCCGGTAGGCTTTATCTCGTCCAACCTCAGCACGCTCGACGGCTACTTCAACCAGTTGCAACAGATGCTGGAGGCTTACCAGCAGGCCGAAGAAACCCTCGCCACGGGTGAACAGCACGCGCAGCTCAAGGCATTGCGCACCCGCCTGGAACTGGACTTTCTACAGGACGACATTCCGATATTGATCCACGAGTCCAAGGAAGGCATCGGTCGCGTGGCGCAGATCGTCAAGGACCTGAAAAACTTTTCGCGGGTGGACAACGACCAGACCTGGCAATTTGCAAACCTGCAACAAGGCATCGATTCGACACTGAACATCGTTGCCAGCGAACTCAAGTACAAGGCCGATGTGGTCAAGCACTACGCGCCGCTGCCAGAGATCGAATGCCTGGCCTCGCAGCTCAACCAGGTGGTGATGAACCTGATGATCAATGCGGCGCAGGCCATGGGGCCGGAACGCGGCATCATCACCCTCAGCAACGGTGTGGAAGGCGAGAACGTGTGGCTGGAAGTGGCGGACAACGGCTGCGGGATTGCCCCCGAGGCGATACAGAAAATCTTCGACCCGTTTTTCACCACCAAGCCGGTGGGCGAAGGCACGGGGTTGGGGCTGTCACTCTCCTACGGCATCGTCAAGAAACACCATGGCGATATCTCTGTCAGCAGTGAGCTGGGCAAGGGGACGACGTTTCGCGTGGTATTGCCGATTCGGCAGACGACGACGTAGGACACGCCCTCCGCGAACTGAACGTAGGCCGCTTGACGCTCAGCGGCCCCGCCAGTAAGGACATCGCTCGAATGCGGGGGATCAAATCCCAGTCGGCGCTGTTTTCAGTGCTCCTGCAAGCCCGGCAGCGCAAACGAACGTGCCCCCCAGCGCCTGGGTCAGCCCAACATCGACTTGACCGACTTGGGCGTGGACTCGTTATGGGCGACCGCTTGCCCGTATCCGTTTATAACCGACAACCAATCGCCCCTCGTGGCCCCCGCAATCGCTGTGGCCAAACCCGTCTTCAGGGTTTTATCAAGGCCGCTTTTCAGCCCTTCCATCATCCCGTCTACGCTGCCATCTGACTTTTCCACCCCATGAAGCATGTTGCTCAAGCCGGGAATAAACCAGGTGTGCCGAGCAATGTCGCCACTCGCCTTTTGTATCCCGCTGCGCTCTGCGGCTTCGGGCGTCTGCGCCGATGGAGCCCGGTGAGTAGAACCCAATGACGGTGCCAGTTGCCGATCGAGCCTGGCCTTGACCAACGCGTTGTCATTGGACATGGCGGGTGCAGATTCGCGGCGTGTCGACGTATAGAGCGGCGTGCTGTCTGACGCAGAATGAGGCGCGGTAGAAGGCACCTGCGGCGGCTGGGCAAAGCGTGCCAGGAGGTCCAAAGAGGTCAGGGCAGTATTGATATTCATGGTCGGCTCACTTTGGGAAAGGTGGAGGAACTCTTGTTTAAGTGGCCAGGGACGACCTATGAGTTCCGCGCGCCAAGGCCTCTGAAATGGGCACCTGCGTGGCCAAGCCTTGGCCGCGATTTCGCAGCAGACGCAGCATGAACGATCGACCTTTAAAAAAACCTGCTCAGAGCGTTGATCTGCCTGCCCTCGCAACCTGTTATTTCTGACAGTAGACAGACCCTTTTCCCGACTCGACACTCCACACAAGCAACACGGTTGCATGCCGGTGGCGTGCTGAACGTGAGGCCCGGCCCCTCATCGTCGAAGGAAAGGACACCATGTCTACGCGCCGCGAGTTCCTCACATTCGCTTCACTGGGCGCCTTGCTCACGCCACTGGGCAGGGGCGCCCTGGCGACCGATACAACCGACCAGCCCAGCGCGTTTTCCTTCGAAGACTTGATCGAACAGGCACAAGCCGATGCCTTGAAACCCTACACCTACCCCAGCACCGCATCGGCCACGCTGCTGGCGAGACTCGACTACACCGCCCACGGCCAGATCCGCTTCAAACCCGAGCGCGCCCTGTTCGCCAAAGGCCCCGGCAAGTTCCCCGTGACCTTCTTTCACTTGGGGTCGTTTTTTCGCACCCCCGTGAGGATGTATGTCCTGGACAACGGCATAGCCCGCGAGATCGTCTACGACCCGGCGCACTTCGATATGCCAGGCGACAGCCCGGCCCATGCCTTGCCCCGTAACAGTGGGTTCGCCGGTTTCCGTATCCAGGAAAGCCGCCTGGGCGACCAGGCCAGGCTGGCGTGGCAACAGAACGACTGGGTGGCCTTTCTTGGCGCATCGTACTTCCGGGCCATCGGCGAGTTGTACCAGTACGGTCTATCGGCACGGGCGATTGCCCTGGACGTGGCACAAGCCGGCAAGGCCGAAGAATTTCCCGACTTCACCCACATCTGGTTCGAGCCGCCAAAGCACCCACACGCAAACGCCATGACCCTCTATGCGCGGCTCGACGGTCCCAGTATCTGCGGCGCCTACCGTTTCGAGATCCACCGCACACAGGGCGTGGTCATGGACATCGACTGCACGTTTTTCCTGCGCAAGAACGTCAGCCGGCTGGGCATTGCGCCGCTGACCTCGATGTTCTGGTTCAGTGAAACCGCCAAGCGCACCGCCGCCGACTGGCGCCCCGAGGTCCACGACAGTGACGGCCTGGCGCTGTGGACCGGCAGCGGAGAACGTATCTGGCGCCCCCTGAACAACCCGCCACGCACCCTGGTTTCGGCGTTCAGCGATCGTCAACCGAAGGGCTTCGGCCTGCTACAACGCGACCGCAATTTTGACCACTACCTCGATGGTGTGAATTACCAGCGGCGTCCCAGCCTGTGGGTCGAGCCGTTGGGCGATTGGGGCGAAGGCAGCGTGCAACTGATGGAAAACGGCACCGACGACGAGATCCACGACAACATCGTCGCAATGTGGGTGCCCTCGGCGCCAGCCGAAGCGGGCAACCGCTATGCGCTGCGTTATCGCCTGCACTGGCTGGCCCGGGAGCCCTACGTTTCGCCACTGGCAGTGTGCGTGGCCACACGCCTGGGCAAAGGCGGCCAACCGGGCCAGCCGCGCGCTGTGGGTGTGCGTAAATTCGTGGTCGAACTCCAAGGCGCACCCTTGGAAAAACTCGCGCCGGGGGTCAAGCCCGAGGCCGTGATCAGTTGCTCCAGAGGCGAGCTCAGCCAGGTTTTTACCGAAGCGGTGCCGGACGACGTCGCCGGCCATTGGCGAGCACAGTTCGATTTGAGCGTCGACGGCAAGGACCCGGTGGAACTGCGCCTTTTCCTGCGCCTTGACGGCCAGCCGCTGTCAGAGACCTGGCTGTATCAGTACCATCCCTTCAATTCGGAATCGACGGCAATTGGTACCCCTTCAACGGCTGACACCGGCAATCGCCCGTGAGGCTCTATAGCAAATTGGCACTGTGCTACCTGGCGTTCAGTCTCAGCGGCAGCGCTCTCCACGCCGGCGAGCAAGACCCCGTCGAGCGCTTGTTGCAGCAGATGACACTCGAAGAAAAAGTTGGCCAACTCAACCAACTCGGCGTCCAGGACACGCCTACCGGCCCCGTCATTGACCAGGGCGAACTGACGCAACTGCCCATGCACACCGTTGGTTCGGTCCTCGGCGTCTACGGTTTCGAGCGGACTCGCCGGTTGCAGGAACAGGTCGTCACGCGTTCGCGCCTGCATATACCGCTGTTGTTTGCGTTCGATGTGATTCACGGTTTTCGTACCGTATTTCCCGTTCCGCTGGCAGAAGCCGCGGCCTGGGACCCCGACCTGGCACAACGGACCGCTCGCGCGGCGGCCGTTGAAGCGACGGCCAGCGGCGTGCATTGGGCCTTCGCCCCGATGGTCGACATTGCCCGCGACCCGCGCTGGGGTCGCGTGGTGGAAGGTACCGGCGAAGATCCGTTCCTGGGCGCGGCGCTGGCCAGCGCTAAAGTGCTGGGGTTCCATGGTCCCGGGCCTCCAGCCCCCTCATTTATGCTGGCGACCGCGAAACACTTCGTGACCTACGGCGCGGCGGAAGGCGGGCGCGACTACAACGTCGCTGACGTGTCGGAACGCACGTTGCGGGAAGTGTATTTGCCGCCTTTCCAGGCGGCTATAGCAGCTGGCGTCGATGGGATCATGCCCGCATTCAACGAGCTGGCCGGGACACCCCTGCACAGCAACAGCGCCTTGTTGACCGGTGTGCTGCGCAATCAGTGGCGGTTCCGTGGCCTCATTGTCAGTGACTTCAACGCCCTCTGGGAGCTGAGCCAGCACGGCATCGCCGGCGCTCCGGCCGACCGGGCAAGGCTGGCGTTCAACGCCGGCGTGGACATCGACATGGCCAGCCAGACTTACCGCCAATACCTGCCCTCGCTGGTGCGCAATGGCCAGGTTCCCCTGGCCGCCGTGGACGATGCGGTGCGCCGCGTACTCCAGGCCAAGCAGCGCCTGGGACTGCTTGAAGATCCCTACCGCTACAGCGACGAGGCACGGCAACGGGCCAATGTGCTGACACCGCAGCACCGGGCACTGGCGCGCGAGGCCGCGCAGAAGTCCATCGTACTGTTGAAAAATACCGACGCCCTGCTGCCGCTGTCCAAGCACCTGCGTAACGTGCTGGTGGTCGGCAGCCTGGCCACGGATGCCGAGGCCACGATCGGCCCATGGGCCTTGGCGGGTCATCCCGAAGATTCGATCACGGTCTTGCAGGGCATACGCCGCGCCGTCGCGCCTGACACTGAGGTGGTTTACCTGCCCGGCGCTTCGCCCATCAGCAACGAGACTCAGGACCTCAACGAAGTCCAGCAGGCCGCCCGCGTTGCCGAGGTGGTGGTCGCCGTACTCGGCGAGCACGCAGATCTGAGCGGCGAAGCCCGCAGTCGCGCGAATCTGGGCTTGCCGGGTGGCCAGGAGGCGCTGTTGCGTACCCTGCTGGACAGCGGCAAACCCGTGGTCATCCTACTGATGAATGGCCGCCCGTTGGTGCTCTCGCAGACCGTGCGCCAGGCGCCGGCGCTGCTGGAAACCTGGTTCCTGGGCAGTGAGATGGGCAATGCCGTGGCCGATATCCTGTTCGGTGACGTCAACCCCAGCGGCAAACTGCCGATCACGTTCCCGCGCAGCGTGGGGCAGATCCCCCTCTACTACGCGCACAAGCGCACCGGTCGTCCGCCCAGCGGCGATGAGAGGTATGTCTCCGGCTACATCGATGAGCACTGGGCGCCGCTGTACCCCTTCGGCTTCGGCCTCAGCTACACCTCGTTCAGCTACTCCCCGCCGCGGCTCAGCGCACAGCGGCTGGCGTCCACCCAAGCGTTGGCCGTATCGGTCACCGTCACCAATACCGGAGCGCGCTCAGGCGAAGAAATCGTGCAGTTGTACCTGCGCGATGATGTCGCCAGCGTGACCCGCCCGGTTCGCCAATTACGCGGCTTTCGCAAAGTGCACTTGGCGCCCGGCGAGGCTCGGGACCTGACCTTTACCCTTGATCAAGAGGACTTCGCCCTGCTGGACCGCGATTTTTCGCCGGTGGTTGAGGCCGGCACGTTCACCGTCTTCGTCGGGGCAGATTCGACCACCGAAAACCAGGCCCGGTTTGAACTGACCGATAGCCGCGCATTGTCTATTTCGGGCCAGTCTGTCCCATCACGGGGATCAAACTGAGCACACCTGCAGGTTGTCTGGCGTTTCGTTACTGGCGCAGAATGCCGGATCGACCTGAGAGTCCGAACCCAAGGAAACCGTATGAGCCTGTCCTTGCTAAGCCGTTACGCCTTCTTTGCCGTGTGCGTCATTTTCACCCTCGCCAGCCTCCCCTTTATCCAACACGAATGGCTGTGGCCCATCACCCTGGTCACCGGTGTGTTGAGCCTGATCGGTATTTTCGACCTGTTGCAAAGCCCCCACGCGGTGCGCCGCAACTACCCGATCCTGGGCAATATCCGTTACCTGGTAGAAGCCATCCGCCCGGAAATCCGCCAGTACCTGCTGGAGTCCGACAGCGACGCCCTGCCCTTCTCGCGCTCGCAACGCTCGCTGGTGTATTCGCGCGCCAAGAACGAAACGGCCGACAAACCCTTCGGCACCCTAATCGATGTGTACCAGCTGGGTTTTGAATTTATTGGCCACTCCATGCGCCCCGCGCCGCTGAGCGACCCCAGCGCCTTTCGCGTGATGGTCGGCGGTCCGCAATGCACGCAGCCGTATTCGGCGTCGGTGTTCAATATCTCGGCGATGAGCTTTGGCTCGTTGAGCGCCAACGCGATTCGCGCGCTCAACCAAGGCGCCAAGCTCGGCAATTTCGCCCATGACACCGGCGAAGGCAGCATCAGCCCCTATCACCGCGAAAACGGCGGCGACCTGACCTGGGAATTGGGCAGCGGCTACTTCGGCTGCCGCACCAGCGACGGCCGCTTCGACCCGGAGCGCTTTGCGGTGCAGGCGCAAAACCCGCAGGTGCGCATGATCGAAATCAAGATGAGCCAGGGCGCAAAACCCGGCCACGGCGGTATCCTGCCCAAGCACAAGGTGACTAAAGAGATTGCCGAAACGCGCGGCATCATGATGGGCGAAGACTGCATCTCGCCGTCGCGTCACAGCGCCTTCTCTACCCCTGTCGAGTTGATGCAGTTCATCGCGCAACTGCGCGAACTGTCCGGCGGCAAGCCGGTGGGCTTCAAGTTCTGCCTGGGCCACCCGTGGGAGTTCATGGGCATTGCCAAGGCCATGCTCGAAACCGGCATCCTCCCGGACTTTATCGTGGTGGACGGCAAGGAAGGCGGTACTGGCGCGGCGCCCGTGGAGTTCACCGACCATATCGGCGTGCCGCTGCGCGAAGGCCTGTTGTTCGTGCACAACACCCTGGTGGGCCTGAACCTGCGCGACAAGATCAAGCTCGGTGCCAGCGGCAAGATCGTCAGCGCCTTCGACATCGCCAGCGTGCTGGCCATCGGCGCCGACTGGGCCAACTCGGCGCGTGGCTTCATGTTCGCCATCGGCTGCATTCAGTCCCAAAGCTGTCACACCAACAAATGCCCGACCGGCGTCGCCACCCAGGACCCATTGCGCCAACGCGCCCTGGTGGTACCGGACAAGGCCCAGCGCGTGTTCAACTTCCACCGCAACACCCTCAAGGCCCTGGCCGAGATGCTCGCGGCGGCAGGTTTGGACCATCCGTCGCAGCTGTCGGCCAAACACTTGGTACGGCGCATGTCGGCGACCGAGATCAAGCTGTTCTCGCAGTTGCATGTGTTCCTCAAGCCTGGCGAATTGCTCACCGGCGAGGTCACTGGCGAGTTTTATTCACGCATGTGGCAAATGGCGCGGGCGGACAGTTTTGAGCCCCATGAAGTCGACGCTGCTTAAAGGACCCAGATCGTGTTGAAAGTCATCGCCGAAGATTTCATCAAACCCGAATACCTCGACACCGTGCGCCCCTGGTACGCCGAACTGGTGGAAAAAACCCGCCAGGAACCGCTGTGCATTTCGTACGATCTGTTTGTCGATCAGAAAGACCCAGGGCACTTCATTTTCATCGAGCAATGGCCCGACCAGGCCGCGCTCGACACCCATTGCCGGACCGAACACTTCACCCGGCTGGTGCCGCAGATCAACGAGCACCAAGCCAAGCCGTGCACAGTACTGTTGATGAATGCGTTCTAGCCCACCCTTTCCCCGCTGAACCGGACCACCGACGGCATCGTTGAAGCAAGGAGATTCACATGCCGTTACTGGACTTCGCTGCAATCGCCGGGCTACTGGTGATCATTGATGCCTAGAGACATTCAGTAATACCCAACCTTTGCAATTACTTACAAATAACGCCAACCTGCGCCCGCCCGACGTGCGGCGTACGACGACGCGCGCGTTCGCCTGTCATTACTAAACCTTTTGTTCAAGAGCCCGCTGCCATGCTGAACGGACGCGACCCACGCATCGATTTTTTTCGGGGCCTGGCGTTGATCTTCATTTTCTGGGATCACGTCCCCCACAATCCTCTCGGCCAGATCACCCTGCGAAATTTCGGCTTCAGCGATGCGGCGGAGGTCTTTGTATTCCTCGCGGGTTACGCCGCCGTCCTGGCCTACGGCAAGATCCTGCAACGTGACGGCTACTGGATTGCCGCACTGAAAATCCTGCGCCGCGCCTGGGTGTTGTACGTGGTGCATATCTTCCTGCTGGCGATGCTGATGGGCATCGTGTTCTTCGCCAACAGCCATGTGGAAACCCGCGACCTGGTCGAGGAGATGGGCCTGACGCACTTCGTCACCCACCCGCAACAGGCCCTGACCGATGAGTTGCTGCTGCGCTTCAAACCCAACCTGATGGACCCGCTGCCGCTGTACATCGTGCTGCTTGCCGGATTGCCGCTGGTGTTGCCGCTGCTGTTGCGCAAGACCTGGCTGGTGGTGGCCGCGTCGGCGACCGTGTACCTGCTGGCGCCCTGGATGGGCTGGAACCTGCGCGCGATTGCCGACGGTGTGTGGTACTTCAACCCGGTGACGTGGCAGTTCCTGTTTATCCTCGGTGGCGCGGCGGCGCTGCATGCCAGCCAAGCGCGCCCGCCGGAACAGCGCCCGCTCAAGCGCCAGCCGTTGTTCCTGGCGGCGGCGGTGTACACCGTGGTGGCGTGTGTGCTGACGCTGTCGTGGCGCTGGCCCGAGGTGCATGACGCGGTGATGCCGTCCTGGCTCAGCGACCTGATCTACCCCATCAGCAAGACCAACCTTTCGCCGCTACGCCTGCTGCACTTCCTGGCCCTGGCCTATGTCACCGCCAAACTGTTGCCGGGTCGCGGCTGGACGCAAAACTGGCTGGCCGAGCAAAGCTGCCGCATGGGCCGCTACTCCCTGGAGGTATTCTGCCTCGGCGTGCTGCTGGCGCCGCTGGCAGACATGCTCAACGCCCAGGCCGAGGATGCCTGGCCTATGCAGATTTTCAGCGCACTGCTGGGGCTGGCGCTGATGGCCGGGCTGGCGGCGTGGCTGGAGTTCAACAAGCGTCTGGACCAGACGCTGCGCGGCGATGCACCGGCCTTTAAATAGATAGCCCCGGCGCCGGCATGCGCGATGGTTCCATCTGCCTTCCACTTATCGTGAAAGGTAGAGCGCATGCCGACTCATCAATTACTCAACGGCCTGTCCGGCAATCTGCAATCAAGTACCGCCTGGTCCCAGCAACAGGCACTGGCACTGATCCAGCGTAATGTCCTGCAAGCCCTGGAGGGCCTGGACGCCGAGGAAAAACCACGTTTCCTGCGCTTGCAACGCAACGCCCTGGCGGCCCTGGCCGCGGTTGAGGCCGAAAAGGAGCGGGTGGTACGCAGCTTCAAGACAGATGGCCTGGCGCAGTTGCGTAACCGAATCGGTGGGCGCGATCCGGAGCACTATCGCTTCGAGACCACCTACCTGGAAAAGGTCGAGCAACCCTTGCCCTGGGACCGGCAGCCGGGCAGCCACGTCCGCGTGCCCCGTCGCTCCGATAGGGATCTGCGCGACATCGAACACGTCAAGAGCCTGTCGTTATGGGAAGCCGCCTGCCTGAATTTTGGTTTCACCACTTCGATCCGCCAGGACTCCGGCTACAGCCTGGTGGACGCCAGCCGCGTCGTGGGCGAAGACGGTGATCTGAGCCTCACGGCGCAGGCATTCATCGCCATTGCCCGCGAGCTGGACCTGGGCCACCAACTGCAAGTGAAAATCCAGGCCACCCTCGGTGAGAAAGGCACGCTGCGCCGGCTGATGGGCGAGGCGGTACTGGCGCTGTTGCAATTCGATGTGCTCGACGCCTGGCGCAACCGCGCCCGCAACGGCCTGACCCGCGAGGTGTATGACCGCCTTACGGCATCGCTCGAAGGCAGTGGGCCGCAACTGCCGGTCGACAGCCTGAGCCTGACGTCCGGCGTCACGCCCATCATCGCCGTGCCTTTCGTCCCCTGGGAAAGCGCGATTCCCGTACCGCTGCTGCTGATCAGGGTGGCCAGCCTCGGCGTGCTGTCCTATTTTCCGTTCCGCCCCGGCGGGGCGTTGCGCCACCACAGCGACGCGCGCGCGGCAGAGGCGGATTTTCGCCAGCAGTTGCTGGACAGTCACCAGCAAGGCGACCTGGGTTGGTTTTCCCAGCAACTGCCGTTGGTGGGGCTGTCGGTGTTCCAGTCGTTGCTGACCCAGGCGCCACGCCCCGAGGGCATGAGCTGGCTGGCCGGGCGGCTTTACGATGGCTTTCACACGGCGTTCCCGGAGCGGACGCTCAACGATATGCGCTTCTCCACCGACCCGCATACCGGCCCCGCCGTCACCCTGGTGCAAGCCCTGACTTACCGCCAGATCCAACGCTGCCAGGCCGATCTGGACACCCTGGCCAACAGCCGTTCCGAAGCCGATTGGCAAGCGGTCAAGGACGCCACCGCCGCCATTGCCGCCGAAGTCCTGCAACTGCTGCTCACACCCCTGCCCGGCGGGGTCACGGGCATGAACCGGGTCATGCAACTGGCAGTACTGGGCAGCATGACCTACAGCGTCAGCGCAGGCCTGGATGAAGCGGTCAAGGGCGATGCCAGCAGCTTCGCCTCGACCCTGAGCGATGTCGCCGACCTGGCCATCAGCGGGCGCTTGATCAGCGTTGCCGGCAGCGCCCATCGCCAGCGCATGCGCGAACACCTGCACCGGCTGGGCAACCCGCGCAAAGTCACGCGCCCCGACGGTGTGGATGAACTGTGGAAACCCGACGCCCGCCCCTATGCCCACAGCCAGCAATACCTGCTCGAGGGTAAACGCGCCGACGCCCTGTGCGTGTTCACCGTACAAGACCGGCAATACGTCAAGCTACACCATGACAACCAGACCCTGGTGGCAGAGGTCGTCCACGACCAGGTCTCGCAGCGCTACAGCCTCAAGCGCAGCAGCAGCAGCGGGTACAAGCCGCCGATTATCTTCAACCCGGCGCTGCAAGCCTGGACCTTCGACCTGCACAACACCCAAGCCCTGTCGGATACCCAATTGCTGCAGCAGATGCTGCCCAACGATGCATCGGTTATCGCCCAGGCCGATCTGGAACGCACACTGCGCAGCACGGCCACCTCCCGCGATACCCTGGAGCATGTGTGGCGCGGCGAACCGGCACCGTTGAACCTGATCGAAGGCGTGCGACGCCTGCAGGCCGACCAGGTGATCGAACACATCATCAATCGCTTTCATGAAGCCGGCTACCTGCCTCCCTATGGCGAAAGCGTGGTGTTATGCCTGCTGACCCAGCTCCCCGATTGGCCCAGCGCCGCCCTGCTGAGCATCAAGGACCCGCAACGCAGGGTGATCGCAACCTTCGGCAAGACCGAGCAGCCGATGCCCGGCTCGACGACGATCACGATCATCCGCAGCGCTAACGGCAGCTACCAGGCCGAAGGCGATCACGGCCAGCCGCCCTATCGGGCCGACCCCCTGTTGAGCCTGGTCATCAGCCTGCAACCGGGCACCTCACCACTGGGCTTCACGGATCAACCCGACGCCACGCCTGAACAGCGGATCATGGCGGTACGGCGCGACGTCGCCGCCCTCGCGCGTCGCGAACGCCTGGCATTGTTCGCCGCCGTGGTGAATTACGCCGGTTATGAAAAACATGAGGCATTGCCACCCACCAATGTGCGCCGCTTCCTGCCACTCAAGGCTTCAGCGCCGGCGGTCGCCGTCACTCCACTGCTGAAAAAATTGCGCGACCTCAATAACCCACTGTCACCGGCCATGCTGGAGCGTCTATTGGCCCAGCATCCGCTGACCCCGCGCCAACAGCAGGCCTACTTACGAGAAGGAGGACTGCCGACGGTCTTTGCCGAACTGCTGGATAACCATCGCACCGCGCTGCGTATCGACGCCGCGATCGACGCGCTGTATCACCCGCGCCAGTTCAACAACGATGCCGATCAATGGGCCAGGGAGTTTGCCTCGGCGTTGATACGCCGAAGTCTCAAGCGCAATTTCGTCATCACCGAAGTGGTTGCCGGCCGTATCGCCAAGCCGTATGCCAGCAGCGGTCCTGACGACCTCACTGTAGAGCTGCGTCACTACGGCGAGGGCGTCTATGAAGCCTACGATATGCACAATGCCGGCACGATTGCGGTATCGCCGGCGGTGGACAGTTTCTACCTGGCCATCAGCTCGGTGCTGCAACCCCATGAGCGGCAACAATTGGGCATGCGCAGAGCCTCCGACGCCATGGGCCTGCGGGTCACCTTGGGCGACTACATGAGCAACCAGCGCGGCCCGGAGGGTTTTGTGAGGCTGGCCGACGGGTCGCTGGCGCAGTACGAGCATACGCTGTCACTGCCGACCCACCTGCGGCCGGATGCCCTGGGCATTTTCGCGCTTGGGGGCGAGCACTATCTGCCCCTGTTCGGTTCCTGGTACCGGATTGTCCATGACACGCGGACCTTCAAGTGGCGGCTCAAGCACCCGCAAAAGATCGGCGTCGACACGCCAACCCTGGAGCACAATGGCGACGGCGCCTGGCGCCTGTCCAGCGAGAATCCCATGGGGTGGGACGACCACAGCCTGCTCTACCGTCTTGGGGGCGACCACTACGCATTCCCTCGGGATACCGCCCGCACCCTTCTCGCCCTGACCGACACCCCGGCCCACGTACTGCGCCAGGCACACCGCAGCGGCCGGGCGGCGCCGCCGCTGCTGGCCGATACCTGCAAACGCCTGCGTATCGACCAGGAAATCAACCGATTCATCGAGGCAATGTATGAGTTTCCCGGCTCCCCTTCCGCGCGCCCGGACCTGCAATTGCTGGTGATCTCCAGCCTGCCCGGCTGGCCCGACAGCCACGTGCTGCAGATTGTCGACAGCAATGATCGTGTCACCCACCAATACCCTGAGCATCGGCGGCCCAACGACCAGGTCGTGAAGGTCACCGATGCGCAGTTCAAAAGCGCCAGGCTGCTGGACGCCATCGTCCCCCACGACGATGTGGTCCAGGGCCTGCTGGGTCGGCTACCGAAGACCCCGGAACAGCGCCGGGTCGAGCTGATTACGCAAATCGTCGAGTACACCGACCGGGAGCGGGCGCAAATCCTCAAGTCCCTTTACCGACGCAGCGAGTCCGAAGGCACCGAGCAAGAGCGCCGCTTCAAGACCCGGCATCCAGACCTGCCGACCCGCACGGTCAAGGCCATTCTTGGCCACGCCTCGCCACGCGAGCTGAAGCAGTTGCACGAGAAAAACCAGTTGAGCCTGCGCCTTTCGGAACAGGCGCGCCTGAGTAGCCACGAGTTGCGCTTGAATCGCGCCTTCGAAGGCTTATATGCAGACGCCTGCGCCAATGCCGACAGCGACAGGATCACCTTGTACCTGCTGCGTTCCCTGCCGGGTTGGCCACGGAGCCTGCGCATCGATATCCGTGAACGGGACAACGAGGGGCGCCTGCTGGAAACGGCGGGTTACCTGGTGGGTTCATCACGCAAGACCGTGGCCCGAACCACCCACGGCTATCAAGCCTATGACCAACAGGGCCGAGCCTTGGGCCAGCCTTCGATCAGACTGCTGCGGGTCATTCTCAGCACCTTGACTGCCGCCGAGCAGGCCGTCCTTGAAGTGGACACCGAAGCCGGTATCGCCGACCTGCGCAACCAGCTTGCCGAACTGGCCTTCGCCCGTCGCGTGGACATCAAGGGCCTGCTGGACATCCCGCACTTGCAGCCCTGGATGCAACCGGCCATGGGGCTGGACCGTTCGTTTCTGGTGTATCCGCTATGGCGCCAGATCCAGTCTTTTTTCGGCCCCCGACCGCCGAGTCTGGTGGCCAAGGCCCAGGAGCTTTACCCCAGCTTCAACAACGACGACGCACGGCGCTTCTTGCGGTCGTTGAACATGACGGACCCGGAAATACTGATCGAGCTGGAGCGCCGCCAGGCCGAGTACCAGGCCATGGATGTGGAGCTTTCCCGCTGGAGTGAAACCTTGCTGCCGGCTGACAACGCACTCAACGACCCCTTGGGCATGAACCGTGGCCGGCGACGCCATATCGCCTACCAACTGCGGGGCGCATGGCGGCGCGAAAACGCGACGTTCTATATCGCCGGCCTGTTCAACGTGCCGTCACTGGAGTTGCAACTGGACGATGAAGGTCTGCCGCCGGGGTCTTTCCTGACGGGTACCAGCGGCTTCAGCCACATTGAATACCTGCGAATTTCCGGCAACACGTTCCCTGCCACGGGGGCGGAATTTCTCAGTAAGTTCGCCCAGCTCAAGGCATTGCGCGTCGACTGTCGCCTCACGGACTTGCCCAGCGCGATCACGGATATGACCACCCTCACCCACCTTGACCTGAGTGACAACGACCTGCGTTTGACCGAAGAGGCCGTGCAGCGCCTGGCAAACATGGTCAACTTGCAAAAACTCGACCTGAACGACAACCCGGACCTGACCCTCACACCGGATGTCAGCCGGATGCTGCAGATGAATACACTGCGCCTGGCCAACACCGGCATCACGCAATGGCCCATCGGGGCCAGCGCGCTTCCGGTGCTTACAGAGCTGCACCTGCAGGCAAACGGGATCACTACCGTTCCCGAAGAAGTCTTCACCAACCCCTGGCTGCAAACCGCCAATCGCAACACCCTGCTGCACGAAAACCCGCTGTCGGTGGAGACCCTGGAGAGCATCGACGCCTACCGGATTGCCACGGGTATCCGACTGGGTGGCCAACTGCGTACACCGGCCCATGCCCCGGCGGCGCCGAACGACCTCGATACCTGGCTGACCGGCGTGGCGGCGCAGGACGTGGCCGCCCGCCAACAACTGTGGGAGCAGTTGAAGGCGAATGAAACGGCAAGTGCCGATGATGTGTTCCGGGTACTGCGTGACCTGAAGAGGACCCACGCCTACCGCAGCCCCGCGTCAAGAACACGGCTGACCGAGCGGGTCTGGAGCCTGCTGATCGCCATGGGCGAATCGACGCAACTGCGCAACACGATCTGCCTCAATACCTATGGTTCAGGCAATTGCGGCGACAGCGTGCTGCTGGCCTTTACCAACATGGAGCTGCATCACCGTATCCACCAGGCCAAGCTGCAACCCAGGAGCTACCTGGCCGACCGGGCCTTGCTGGAACTGGCCAAGAGTTGCTTCTACCTCAATCAGCTCGATCACTTTGCCGACCAGTTCGTGCTTGCGCGCGAGCGTGCCGACCTGGACGTCGATCACGCCGAGGTGACCATCTACCTGCGCAGTAAACTGGCGCGGGAATTCAACCTGCCGTTTTATCCACTGGAGCTGCTGTACAGCGTGGATGACTATGTGACGCCGGCAGTGATCGACGACGCGCGCCGAACCCTGCGCAGGCTCGGCCAGTCACCGGCGTTGCAGGAGGCGATCGTGGCCACCGAGTTCTGGATCGAGTACCTGGCCAGCAGTGAGCCGGAGGCGTTTTTCACCGTCAAGGACACCATCACCTACAAAGTCAGCGTGTTGGATCAGGCGTTTTCGGACAGGCGTTCGGATGAATACCTGGAGCGTCGCCAGCAACTGGCCGACGAGGAAGCCAACGAACACAACCGCCTGGTGCGGCAGTTGACCGAAGGCACGCAACGCACGTTGCAGCGGGTCTGAGACAGTGCGGGCCGACCTGTCGCGAAACAGGCCGGCCCGCGCTCAAGGGATCACACCGACGGCTGTGAACCCTGGGCGACCTGGGTCGGCTGCAGCTTGAACACGTAGAACAACACGGTCAGCAGCACCAGGAAGGCCGGTCCCACATAGAGCGCCACGCGGGTATCCGGGAAGTACGCCATCAGGCCCACCACCAGCACCAGGAACGCCAGGGCCAGGTACGAACTGACCGGGTACAGCCACATGCGGTACTTGAGGGCTTTCTGTTCGGCCGGGCTCAGGCTGCTGCGGAACTTGAGCTGCGCCAGCAGGATCATGACCCACGTCCAGATCGCACCGAAGGTGGCGATGGATGTGACCCAGACGAAGACTTTCTCCGGCACCAGGTAGTTGAGCAACACGCCCAGCAGCAAGGCAAAAATCGACAACAGCAGTGCCTTGCGCGGTACCCCGTTGCTCGAGGTGGTACCGAACGCGGCCGGTGCCTGGCCGTTCTGCGCCAGGCTGTAGAGCATGCGCCCGGTGCTGAAGATGCCGCCGTTGCATGACGACAACGCTGCGGTGATCACCACGAAGTTGATGATGCCGGCGGCGGTCTTGATGCCCAGGCGCTCGAAAGTCATCACGAACGGGCTGCCCTGGGTGCCGATTTCATTCCATGGGTAGATCGACAGGATCACGAACAACGCGCCCACGTAGAACAGCAGAATGCGCCAGAACACCGAACCGATGGCGCGGGGAATGGTCTTCTGCGGGTTCTTCGCTTCCCCGGCGGTGAGGCCGATCATCTCTACGCCCAGGTAGGCGAACATCACCATTTGCAGGGACATCAACACGCCCTGGACGCCATTGGGCATAAAGCCGCCGTGGGTCCACAGGTTGGAAATGCCGAGTGCCACGCCGTCGTTGCCAAAGCCGAACGCGATGATGCCGACGCCGCCGATCACCATCGCAATGATGGTGACGATCTTGATCAACGCGAACCAGAATTCGAATTCACCGAAGGCCTTCACTGCGATCAGGTTGATGGTACCCATGCTGATCAGGGCTGCCAGGGCCCAGATCCAGCGCGGTGTGTCGGGGAACCACACGCCCATGTAAACGGCCACGGCGGTAATCTCCGCCACGCAGGTCACCAGCCACAGGAACCAATAGTTCCAGCCGGTCAGGAAGCCCGCCAACGGGCCGAGGTAATCCTGCGCGTAGCGACTGAATGAGCCGGCGACCGGGTTGTGCACGGCCATTTCGCCGAGGGCGCGCATGATCACCAGGATGGCCAGGCCGCCGATGATGTAGGAGAGCATGATGGCCGGGCCGGCCATTTCGATGGCCTTGGCCGAGCCAAGGAACAGGCCGACACCGATACAGGCGCCGAGCGCCATCAGGCGGATATGCCGTTCGCCCAGTTCGCGTTTGAGCGGGCCGCCCGAAGCGGTCTCGCCATGGGGCAGGTGGTTGCCGACTGGCATAGGGATACAACCTCGTCTTGTTATTGGATATGAGCCTCCGAGTCCGGCACGCCACGGCGGGTGCGCCATGGGGTGCCGTCTCCGCTTGACCTTTTGGGTCAAACGGTCTGGCCGGGCCAGATCAGGGGGGTGCAGTATAAAAAGCTCAACCCAGTGATTTTCACTCTATAAACGGCAATATTCAGCGAGAATTCCCGGAAAACTCCGATTGCGCGGTTGGAGTATCGCACGGCAATGGTGCGTCATTTCAAGCCGCGCCTATTCGTCACGCCTCCACTGCGGTGCGTCGAAGAACAACTTGCGCGCCATGCGCAGGTTGATTTCGCCACGATGGATCTCCAGGGCCTGCGAGGCCCGCCCGCCCTGCCCGGCCTGGATGCTGGCAAACGCCTGGGCCTGCGCCTGGGCCTGGGTTTGTTTGCCCATGCGGTGTTGCTCCGGGGTCTTGAGGTGCGCCGCAGTGAAATGGTCGTCCGGCCCCGCCTGGCGTTCATAGTGGAAATGCGCGTACCACAGGGGCTGGCGCGTGTGTACATCCACCACCCCATAAGCCTGCAACCAATCATTGGGGCGTGCGGCGAGAGCGACACGCCCGCCCTGCCGGAAAATATTCGCCTCATGATGGCTGACCAGCACGTCCACCCCGGACTGAGTGGGCAGGCGCGCTTTGATCGCATTCAATCGAGCCTGCAGGCCCTGCTCGGATAAACGACTGGCAGCAGCCCGCAGTGCGTCGGCTTCGGTCCTGGCCCGCGCCCGCTGGGTGGCAGCCAGGCGCGCCGGCTCGCTGTGCTGAAGGTGGCGCTGGATGGCCTCGGCACACTGGCGCAACTTTTCGGCGCGCTGCTCCAGGATGTCCTGCAGCGACTGCGGTTCGTTGGCCCTGCGCGCCATTTTCAGGACTTCGCCAATGGCTTGCTCCACCGCAGCCCGCAAGGCCTGGCCCTGCTCAATCAAGCGACTGAGACTGGGCATTGAACCTGCACGCCGGGGAGCCGCTTTCTCGACCGGTTCCCAGATCCCATCGGCGGCCGGGGTGAACGAGGCAATCACGCTGTTCTGGGCATCCAACACCTCTGCCACCTGCGTCGGCTGTTCGCCAGTCGTCATCTTGAGTTGAGCGACATACAAACCCTGATTGCGTGTGCGAATGATATTTTTGCGCGGTGCACGAGGTGCCGGCACCGGGCGTGGCGCAGGGTTCGCGGGCATCAGGGCCGCAGACAGCTCGCGTTCGACCTCAGCGTGCAGTTGGGTGAACAGCTGCTGCAACTTATCCAGGTAATCGAGATGGAATTTATCCGGCTCCATGGCCCGCCAGAATTCGATGCGGTCATCGGTCTGGGCGTAGACACGGTTGAAGCTCTCCAGCAACTCGATGCGTAACTCCGTGCTATGGGGCGCCAATTCGTCCAGTTGCGCCTGGGACCCACTGGCCCAACGCGCGCGCTGAATGGTGTCGTCCAGGCTTTGGAAAAAATCTTCATCCAGCCTCGGCCCTTCGGTCTTCAGCGCCACCGCCCACAGGGCCGTCACCTGCAACGACTGCAGTTCCAGCACCGTCGGCCCAACCAACTCGTTCTGCCGCAAAGCTTGGGCCCTGTCCCGCCCGAACTTGGGAACCGCTTCCAGCTCTTGCAGCAAGTTGAGTTCCTGAGTACGCCAGCGGATCGCATTTTCGTTGCTGTCAGCCAACTGCCGCAGCCCTTCCATCAACACCTGGTGAGCCTGTTGATTGACGTCCCAGGTGGCCTCGTCCTCACTCAGCGATTGCACCCGGTCCAGCACCGGTACCAATCGGGCATTGATGGCGACGGTCGTTGCCCGGGCGTGCATCAGCAGTTGCCGCAGGCTGAGGATCAGCCCCTCGAGCGACGTCGACAGTTCACGTTCATAACCCGCTCGGGGCTTGAGCAGTTGCAGCGCCTTGAGGCATCGCAGTTCCAGCAACGAAGCCTCCAGCTTGCTTTGCAACTCCTGGGTATAACGACTGCTCGCCGTGGCGCGCTGCTGGTCGGTGACGCTGGCGGCATCACTGGTCTTAAGGGTGTAGGCCACGACCATGGCCCGATTCGCAGTTTCCCGACGCTGGCCGTATTGACGATAGTCCCGCTCCAATTGCTCGTGACGCGACTCAGTGTCCGCCCCTGCCACCGGTGTATCGGGCTGCCCGCCGATCAAGCGCAGACGCAGGCTCAAATCCACGTCCCAATAGACATTGTCCACCAACTTGAGCCAAGGCCCGGACACACGACCATCGGCACTGATGATCCGCACACTGTTGTCCGTGACCCTGGCCCGGTACAAATGACCGCGTACCAGCACCTGCCACTGCGGCGGTTGCGTGGAGGGGTTGAATAACATCCCATTGAGCCGCCCGCCCACCTGCGCGCCGGGCAAACGTACCGGCCAAGGCAGGGCAAAGGCCTTGAGACTCAGCTGCTCAAGGCGGGCTTTCAAATCCGCTGTCAGGGTGTCGCGGGCATTGCTCCAGCCACCGGGGGCGCGTAGTTGCACGTCGAGTGGGCCACGCACCAGGGTTGCCGGCGCGAGCCTCGGGGGGATCGGCTCGAACGCCGGGTGTTGCAGGTCCAGGGTCGACGGCCACTCGTGGGGCGAAGCCCGGTGCGCGAGTATCAGCACCAGGTTGCTCAACAGGTCCATCACACCCGATGCCTGTAAGGCCGGCTGGTTGCCGCTGATGGCCTGCACGTCCTGCTGAACACTGTCCATCACCTGAACCATCCATCCCACCAACGCCACCGGTCCCCTGAGGAACGGCAACAGGCTGTTGAACAGCAACCAGCCGCCTTCCTTCAACGTCGCCCAGCGCTGCTCGGCGTTGGACACCGATTGGCGTTGGGCCAGACTGACCAGCGCCTGGACCGTGGAAGCAAATACCTGAGGCAGCGGGTCAGCGGCCAGCGGTTGCTTGCTCAAGCGCGCCGGCGCCGGGCGCTCGGGCACGCTGAACTCATCGCCGGCCAGGAAGCGCCGCACATGCGGTTCCTCGAAACCGCCGTTGGCATACACCGCCTGGCGTGTCGCGGGGAGCCAGGCCAGTACCGTGTCCTGCAGTTCGCCGGGAGCCTTGATCGCATCGAACAAGGCTTGAGCCGTTGCGAATTCACGCAGGCAGGGACTGAACAAGGGCTGGTAGAGCAGATGCGGCCCCTCCTCGGACTGCCGGGGGCCAATCACATACAGATTGACCACCGCATCCGGCGATGAGGTCGGCGTGGCCTCGAATGCCAACGGCCAAAACGCCGCCTCCGGCTGCTGCATCACGGCCGCCTGCACCAGGCGATAACCGGCCTCGGTCAAGCCGTGCTCGCCCTTGATCTTCATCTGCAACGCCAGCAGCGGCAGTTGTGCACGGACCTGCCGGGTGAACAACCCTTCACGGCGCTGCCGCTCAGCCGCATCGTCCACCAGCGTTTGCTGGAGCAGCGCCGGGTAGGTTTGCCCGATATCCACCTCGGTCACACACCCCTTGAGCAACGTTGCCGTCAGCCAGTCGGGGGCGGGGCTGCCGTTGAGGTGGATCGACGACGGCAAATGGGGAAAACCACCCAGGTTCGCCAAGGCCAGGTCCGTAAGGCTCAGGCTCACCGGGTGCACCTCGCCCGTGGCAAACCCGCCCGGCGTCATCGCCGCCGTTACGATGTGGTAAGTCAGTTCGATGTCTTCCGGCTCGATGCCGTCGGCCCGGCGATCCTTGCGCAGGCATTGCTTCAGAGCCTGTGCGGCAAAGGTACGCAGCGGCGCGATGCCGTCAACAAAGCTACGCCCGTCGGCTGCGGCCTGCGCCACGACCAGTGCCTGAAGCGCACGGGCGTACGCCAGGCTGTCTGCCGCCGACGCATGGATCAGCCACAGCGGCAGTTGGTCCTGCAAGCGCAGTTGAAACGGGGTCAGGACTGACTCAAACCAGCGCGAAGGATCAGTCACATAGTCGAGCATGTGCTGAAACTGCGCGGGCGTTCGGGGCACCGTGAGGTCGATGGCCAATACATCCGCCCGCTGGCGCTCGGCATAACTGGCGGCCAGCGCATCGAACGGATCCCCCCAGGGCACCTGGACAAACCACTCGAGCGTCGGGCCGGCCAGGCGCTGGCTGAGGTAGTCGGGAATCAATGGCTCGATGTCCTCCAGGCGGGCGAGCGGGTGAAGGCCGGTCGCCGGGCTGAACAGCAGCAAGGCAGGCAGCTCGGCACCGGGCAACCGATGGGCGAGGATCAGCAGCGGCAGCATTTCCGAGGTCTGTGAACCTTGCGGCCTGACATGTACGGTCTGGACCTGCAACGTTGCGCCGTGCAGGCTCCATTCGCGATCCGGGCGACTGGCGCGTAACGCCGTGCGGGGGAATAACCGGGCAAATTGCTGCTCATCCATCCCCGGCGGTTTCTGGCTGTCATACAACAAGGCCAGGCAGTCATCGGACAGGTAGGCCCATCGCGTGGTGTTCACCGGCACCGTTGCCCGCCACCATGCTTCCAGCCGCTCCAGCCAGGCCTGCAACAGGTTCGGCCCGAGCTGGTTGACCACCTGCTCAATAGCAGCCAAGGGCGGGCCACCGGGCACATGGATTTCTCGTTGACGCAGGCATACTTGATGGTAGTCCTCGATATACCGCATCGGCCGGGCACTGGTCAGGCGCACCATCACCTCATCGGCAAGCAGGCTGTAGTGGTACTGGTCGGCCTGCATCGGGGTGCCGATGGCCACCCGTTCGGCCAGCAGGTTGAAGGCTGGGAAACGTCGATCGAGTGTGGCCTGCACCTGCGTGATCGCCACCTCCCGCAGGGTGGGGACGTTGGAAAACAGTGTGAGAATTTGCTCGATATGGTTACGACGCAATGAAGGTGTTTCAGGCATGGGCTGGACTTCCTTGTACGGACGCTGGAATCGGTCCGATAAGCCCTGAACGGTAGGGGCAGTCCCGCGCCCATTTGTGGTAACCGGGTATGCACCCGCCCGCCCTCACTGCAGACAATTTCCTCGACAGCGCCAATCAGCGTCTAAGCTTCAGTCAAGTCCGATCAATCTGCAGGGATGGATCAATCGACTATGGGCGCTTTATGGCAAACCGATTCAACCGAGGCTGCGGCTCCCACCGACAGCATGGACGAACAGCCATTGCCACGACGCCCCCGCAAACCGTTGTACAGGTGGCGAATGGTATGGCTGCTGCTGGTGATCGGCCTGATCGCTGCGGGCTTTGCCGCCCAGCGCGAAATGCGCACGTCGCACTGGCAGGCCCGGGAACTGAGCCGCCTGGCCGCGACCTTGACCTACACCCTGGAACCCGGCCCCAGCGATGCGCTGGTTTATCCCGGTGCCGGGCCGTTCGACAAACGCCTGGGTTACAGTGACCTCGATGAGTTCCTGCCGCGCCTGCTCAAGCGCAACTACCTGATCCAGAGCCAAGTGCGCTTCTCCGCGCCCTTGATGACCTATGTCGAGCGCGGCCTGTTCGTGCCCTACACGGAGAAAATCCAGGCGGGCTTGTCGATCAGCGACTGCCGCGCCGAGCCGTTGTACCAGTTCATCTATCCACAGCAGTCCTACCAGCGTTTCGACGCGATCCCGCCCGTGGTGGTCAACAGCCTGCTGTTCATCGAAAACCGCGACCTGCTCGACCCGGCACACCCCCAGGCCAACCCGGCGGTGGACTGGCCGCGGTTCGCCAAGGCGGCGTGGTCGCAAGTGGCCAAGCTGTTGCATTTGCCCGGACAGACGGCCGGCGGCAGCACCCTGGCCACCCAGCTGGAAAAATACCGCCACTCCCCTGATGGGTTGACGCTGTCGGGCGGCGAGAAACTGCGCCAGATGTTTTCCGCCAGCGTGCGCGCCTATCAGGACGGCCCGCAGACCTTGCAGGCGCGCCAGAACATCGTGCGCGACTACCTCAACAGCGTGCCGTTGTCTGCGGTGCCCGGTCACGGCGAAGTGCATGGTATGGCCGACGGTCTGCGGGTGTGGTACGGCGCCGACTTCAACCGCACCAATGCGCTGCTCGCCGACAACAGCCCGCAGAACCTCGCGCAAAAGGGCCTGGCCCTGCGCGAAGTGTTGTCGTTGATGATCGCCCAGCGCCGGCCTTCCCATTACCTGTCCAAAGGCCACGCGGAGCTGGCGACCCTGACCGACAGCCATATCCGCCTGCTGGAACAAAACAGCGTCATCGCCCCTGCCCTGGCCAAGGCGGCCCTGGCCAGCAAGGTCAGTTACCGCGACTGGCAGCAGCAACCGACGATCCAACCGATTGAAACCAACAAAGGCATCAGCGTGGCCCGCAACCGTCTAGCCACCCTGCTCAACCGCCCGCTGTATGACCTTGATCGCCTGGACCTGAGCGCCACCAGCACCTTGCAAAATGACCTGCAAACCCAGACCACCGCCTACCTCAAGCACCTGGCCGATCCGGCCTTCGCCGGGCAACTCGGCCTGCTCGGCCCGCGCCTGCTGACACCCGCCAGCACGACTCAGGTGCGCTACAGCTTCACGCTATACGAGATGACGGGCGACGGCGCGCGGGTGCGGGTGCAGACCGACAACACCGACCAACCTTTCGATATCAACGAGAGCAGCAAGCTCGAACTGGGCTCCACCGCCAAGCTGCGGGTGCTCACCACCTACCTGCAAATCATCAGCGAGTTGCACCAGCGCTATGCCGGCCAGACGCCCGCCGCGTTGAAGAAAGTCGAGATTGACGAGCAGGACCGCTTGTCGCGCTGGGCCGTGGACTACCTGACGCAAACCCGCGACCAGAGCCTGTCGAAAATGCTCGACGCCGCGCTCGACCGGCAATATTCCGCCAGCCCCGGCGAAAGCTTTTTTACCGGTGGCGGCCTGCATCGCTTCCATAACTTTCGCAATGAAGACAACGGCCGCAACCCGACCTTGCGCGACGCCCTGCGCGAGTCGATCAACCTGCCGTTCATTCGCCTGATGCGCGACCTGGTGCGCTACAGCACCTATCACGGTGACAACAACAGTGCCGAGTTGCTCAAGGACGACAGCGACCCACGGCGCCAGGAATACCTGGCCCAGTTCGCCGACCGCGAAGGCACAACCTTCCTGCTGCGCTTTTGGAAAAAGTACCGCAACAAGGACACCCAGGCCCGGCTCGCGACCTTTCTGGACGGCCTGCACCCTACCGCCATCCGCCTGGCCGCCGTGCACCGCTACCTGTTGCCCCAGGCCAGCCAGGCGAGTTTCAACAGCTTCGTGCGCTCGCACCTGACCGGCACCAAAACCGCAGAAAAACTCACCGACGAGCGCCTGAGCAAGCTCTACAAAAACTACGGCCCCGGTGCCTACGACCTGCCGGACCAAGGTTATATCGCCAGGGTCCACCCCCTGGACCTGTGGTTGCTCGGTTACCTGCTGAACCACCCCGACGCCACCTTCACCCAAGCCGTCGCCGCCAGCGAGCACGAGCGCCAGGAGGTCTATGGCTGGCTGTTCAAGAGCCGTCATAAGAGCGCGCGCGACAGTCGCATCCGTACCATGCTGGAGATCGAGGCGTTCCTGGATATTCATCAACGCTGGCGGGCGGTCGGCTACCCGTTCGACCATTTGGTGCCTTCCCTGGCCACCGCCATCGGCAGCTCGGGAGACCGCCCGGCGGCGTTGGCGGAACTGGTGGGGACGATCCTTAACGACGGCATACGCGAGCCGACGCTGCGCATCGACAGCCTGCATTTTGCCGCAGACACCCCCTATGAAACCCACCTGGTCAACAACCCCGACAAAGGCAAGCGGGTGATGCCCAGCGAAGTCGCCACCGCCTTGCGCGGGGCGTTGTCCCAAGTGGTGGATGCGGGCACGGCGAAACGCGTGTCGGGCAGCTTCAAGCTGGGCGACGGCACACCGCTGGCCATGGGCGGCAAGACCGGCACCGGCGACAACCGCATCGAAGCGATTGGCGCCGGTGGGCGCGTGCTCAGCTCCAAGTCGATCAACCGCACGGCAACCTTTGTGTTCTACATCGGCGACCGGCATTTCGGCACCCTCACCGCCTTCGTCCCCGGCAGCGGCGCGCAGAACTTCACCTTTACCTCGGCACTGCCGGTGCAGGTGCTCAAGGGCATGGCGCCGGTGCTGATGCCGTATCTGCAACCGGGTGGCCATACCTTGTGCAGCGTGCCTCAGCCACTGATCTCGACGACTTTCTCGGTGCTGCCCTCTACCACGAAGAACCGATAGACCCGTCCGGCCTGCTTCTCAAAGCTGAACACCCGACCCGGGAAGATATGATTCTTGGTGATCGGCGCGCAGTCCGTGCGGTCGGCGACCGAACAGTCCTTGAACTCATCCACCACTACGACGGTGTTACCGGCATTGCGCAGGGTGTAGGTGCGCCCGCCGTTCTCGACGCGGGTATCAAAACGGCTGTGTTCGGGCCGCACAAAAAACACCGTGCCGTATCCGGACATCACCCGCACACCCGCCGCCAGGGATGCTTCATAGGCGGCGCGGTCTTCGTCATTGATGCCGAAGTCATCGTCCTTTTCCGGCGCCACCGGCAGGTAGCGCACCCGGAAGTAACGTTCCCGATCGCGCTCGCCCATGAACAGGAAGCGCGTGCTTTGCATCGCATTGGCCGGCACGATCAGGCGTGCCGGGCTGGCCATCAGGCCATCGCGCACGAGGCCGTCGGCCTGGCTTTTGAGGGGCACTTCGTCGTAGCTGCCATCGGGTTTGTAGAGCATCTCCGTGACTTTGATCTTGACGAACGCGGTGCTGGTGCCGCCGTTGAACACGCGCTTAAGGTAAGTGTTCTTGTCGCCATTCAAGTAGTCGTAAAAATCGCCGACGTTGATGGCCGGCCCGGCCTGGGCGTTGAAGGACCACAGGCACATGCCCAGTACTGCATAAACGTATTTCATAAGCACCTCGTTATCACGGTCGCAACGCGTCGAAGATCAGATGAACGCTGCCGAAATAGTCGCCCGGGGTATAACCGTCCTCGGGCTCGACAGCGGCAATTTCCAACAGCACCCGCTTGCCGGCCCGCGCCTCCTCGGCAGGCACCACCAGGGTGTCGGTCAAGTCCAGCCATTCGCCGTTGAAGTTGACATTCAACAGAATCAGGCGCCGGCCGTTGGAGAGCACCGGCAACTCCCCCAGGCGCGCAACGATGCCGCCGCCGCTGTTCTTCACATCGAAGTGCTCACGCAATGGCTTGAGCGTGCGACTCACCAGGTTCCAGGCCATCTCCTGCTCGCGCTCCAGAAACACCGGGTTGATGGGCAGCACGTAAAAATCGGCGGTTGGGATGGTGACCGACACATCGAACACCTGCTCCTCACGGATCGCGAGGGCCTGGGTACTGAGCAGCGCTGTAACCATCAACAGCAATAGCGTCGCGATGACCTTGTCCGGGCGATACCCGGCTCCATGGGCTCTTTTTCTGAGCATCAGCCTTTGACCTCATAAGGTTTTTTTTCGCTGCCCTCAACCAGGGTAAAGCGGTAGGTACGCCCGGCCTGCTTGGGAAAGCTGAAGGCACGACCCGGCAGGATGTGGTTCTTGGTGACGGGCAGACAGTCCTGGGCATCGCCGCTGGCGCAGTCCTTGAACTGATCCACCACCACGACGCTGTTACCGTCGTTATGCAGCGCGTATTGGGCGGGTTGCTCGTCGATACGGGTGGCAAAGCGAGTGTCTTTGGGGCGCACGAAGAACACCGTGCCAAACCCGGCCAGCACCGTGACCCCGGCCGAGAGACTTTCTTTATAGGATTCACGCGCCTCACTGGACACGGCAAAGTCATCCTCGGGCTCCGGCATCACCGGCACGAAGCGCAGGCGGAAATAGCGCTCTTTTTCCCGCGCGCCCAGGTACAGCAAGCGTGTGCCCTGCATGCCATTGGAGGGGACGATCAGACGCGCCGGCGTGGCCATCAAGCCATCGCGAGCGGTGTTTTCTGCGTTGCTCTGGAGCTCGACTTCCTCGGAGCTACCGTCGGCCTTGTAGAGGATCTCCATCACCGACACCTTGATGAACGCCGTACTGTCGCCGCCGTTGAAGACCCGTTTCAGGTAGGTGCTTTTGTCGCCGTCCAGGTAGTCATAAAACACCCCCACGTTGATATTGGGGGCCGCTGGTGCCGACAGCGGCAACCAGCACAGCGCGCACAGCGCCAACAAATGTTTCATTGCTGTAAACCTCATTTAGAGCTCCGAATCCCAGACCACCGTGACCTGGCCCGAGTAGGTGGATCCACCCCGGCTGAGCATCTGGTCGGCGTAATCCTTCTTAACCTCGAAGTGCAAGGTGCCGGGCCGTTGGTTGACATAGAAGCCCGGCTGGAACTGCTCGGTACCGGCGCCGCTGCGCAACAGCGGTTGGCGATTCACAGCGCTGCCGTCCGGTCGATTCAGGCCATGGGGCAGGCTGACGCTGACGTCCAGCGGCACCTCATGGCCGTCGGTGGGGTTCTTCAGGGCGCAGGTGTCGCCTATGGTCCGCTCGCAGCTCATTTGCATCTTGAAACGCGACGAAGCAGAAATGCGGAAGGTCTGGTCGCGGAACAAACGCGCAGGTTTGCGGCCCTGGTTCAGCCAGGCTTGCCAACCGCCTTGGGGCACCAGCTCGATACGGTTGCCGTTGGGGGGAACTTCGACTTTAAGGTCATGTTGCACCGCCAGGGTGAAGTTCAGGGTCAGGGTAGGACTGCTGGGCAACATCACGTCGCCCAAATCAAAGTCCTTCCCTGGCCCTACGGTGTATTGATGGCGACCGACGTACTCCCCTGAAGTCATGCCCAAGGGGTTGGGCGTGATGAGTTCATAGGCGAACTCCAGGTTGGTTAAGCGCATGGTGGGAATATCGAACCTGGCTTGTCTGGCACAGAGAGAACCGACCGGTGTTCGCCAGAAAAACCCATACGTTGTCGTCCCATACAAGCTCACCCCTGTGCCCAGGCAGGTGCGCGGCGGGTAAACCCAACTGGAGCCGGTCCATAATTGCTGGTGAGCTTGCAAAGGTGTAACGCCGCCGCCCACCAGGCTGACCAGATTGGGGATGGCATACGTCGAGCCGACACCCATGATCCGTACCCTTAACGTCTCGGTCTCCTGAGTCTGTCGATGCACGACGGTCAGGTCCTGCCACTCCGTTGGCACTTTAAACATCGCGCCTTGGCGTTGATCCGTATGAAAAGCAGCGATCTGCGTAACGGAATCCGCCGAAATGGCGGCCCTGAGACTGAATATATTCAAGGCAGTACATTGGGCGGGAAAAGACGCACAGTAACCAACGCTTGGCGTTTTGTTCTCGAACTTATTCAAGTGCGGCTGTGAAGGGTCCGGCCGAAACTCAGCATGGATGTTCATCTCCACACCCATTACGGGCATTGCCAGCGACGCCAATAACAAACTGGCAGCAAGCTGCGAACACCGCCCTGCCAGCCTCGATACACTCTTGCCTCTTCCAGCAACGGCATCCATCTGACGGCACCTCATACTTCTGAATCCCAGACCACAGAAACCTGGCCCGAATAGGTCGATCCGCCCCGGCTGAGCATCTGGTCGGCGGAGTCTTTCGTGACCTCGAAGTGCAACGTACCGGGCCGTCGATCGACGTAGAACCCCGGCTGGAACAACTCGGTACCGGCACCGCTCAACAGCAGCGGCTGGCGGTTCACGGCTGCGCCATCCTGACGATTCAAGCCATGGGGCAGGCTGACGCTGATATCCAGGGGTACTTCATGACCGTCGGTGTTGTTTTTCAACGCACAGGTGTCACCGATGACGCGCTCGCAGGCCATCTGCATCTTGAAGCGCGACGAGGCGGAAATATTGAAGGTCTGGTCACGGAACAGCCGCGCCGGCTTGCGCCCCTGGTTCAACCAGGCCTGCCAGCCGCCCTGAGGGATCAGTTCGACACGGTTGCCACCGGGGGGAACCTCGACCTGAAGTTGGTGTTGCACAGTCAGGGTGAAATTGAAGGTGATGGAATTTTGTGAGGGCATCATCACATCACCAAAATCATAATCACCCCGAGGTCCCATCGTGTAGGTGAGGCTACCGGTGTATTCGCCGGAGGACATGCCCAGCGGGTTGGGCGTCCTGAGCTCATAGGCATACTCCAGCTGAGTGAACCTCATCACCGGGATGTCCACCGAGGGCTTTCGATTGCAAATGCCAGCCCCTTCAGGAACCAGCCAGAAGTACGAGGCAAACGTAACGCCTGCCGCCAGATGGTTGGTGCTTTGGCAAGGACTGGGCGCTTGTCGCCATTGACGGTCCCAGCCAACACCTGGTTGGGCCCAAGCCGAGACTCCCGGCGGGCGCGAAACACTCCACATCCCACCCAGACCTGCAATGCGCATCTGCACAGTCTCAGTCTCTCCCGTTCTAAGATGCGTGACGGTCAAATCTCGCCAGTCTGAAGGCACCTGCACCATAAACCCTTGACGGTCGTCCTCGTGATTGGCCAAAACCGGTCCATTGGAGCTGGCGGTGAAGGTCGGTTCTCGAAGACTGAAAATATCCAGCGCCTTGCACCGCGCCGGAATATGGAATTCGCAGATCGTACTGATGGGCGTGGTGTTCTTGAATTTGTTGACCATCGGGTTGCCGGGATCGGGGCTGAACACAGCAGTAATTTCCTGGGTAAATGCAGCCGCCGTTGTACTGAACAACAGAGCTGCGCCCACACTGCCGAACCGGGTGATCAATGTGCTGATAGGTCTCATGGTAATTAGTGAACGTGTCATGACACTCAACCTGCTACGTGTGTGGTGATAGCGGAATCGGCCAACGTATCCGGCGTACACCGCAGATCACCGATCATCAGCACGTCGTTTTCATTGCGCGCGTTGGCGGTATCCAGGCGGAACTGGCACAGCAACTGGTTGTTGCGGCGCACTTCGAGGGTCGGCGAGCTGGCGTTCATTTCCAGGGAGAAGAACCCATCCACTTCGCTTACCCCACGGCTGGCGTGGTTGAGGATGTGATGGCCCTTGAGCGGCTTGCCCTGGGGGTCCACCAGGCGCCCGAGTACGGTGACGGTGCGCATCACGCTGACCTTGCGGTAGTCCACGCCGCCCTTGTTCAAGTGGTAGGCGGTGCGCGGTGGCTGGATATTGGCCGCCGGGGCGTGGTTGCCGTCGAAGTCGAAGCTGACCGAGCTGCCCCTGTAGGCGGTGATCGGAATGAAGTTGCGCCCCGGCCGCAGCACGGTGCTGCCGCCACTCAGGTCATCGGCGCGCAGGACGATGTCGTCCACGTCGCTTTCAATATCGACAATCATCCCCGAGCCGCTGCCGGCGTATTGGCTGGTGAACACCATCTTCTGCCCGCCGAAGGCGAAGGTACTGTCCAGGTTCAGGCCACCGGTCAGTTCGTTATTGAACGATGAGCGCTGCACGAAGCCGTCGCCATTGACCGCGTCGTTCTGGAAGCTGGCCATGCCCGACAGGCCCACGCCGTAGGTATCGGTCAGTACCGTAGCGGAGACGCTTTGCAGCACGTGGTCCTGCAGGTCGCGTCGGTAGCTCAGCGAGCCATTGTTGTCACGCTTGCCATCGCGGGAGGTTCGCGTACCGATGCTGGCGGACCACTGCTCGCCGGGGCTGCCGAGCGCCAGGCTGACGCTCAGGTCGATCCCGCGATTGCGTTTGTCGCCGGTGCTGGAGCTGGCCGGGCGGTCGAACACCGACAAGCGCCAGTTGGCATCGCTGCCGAACAATTGGGTGCGTTCGGTCCAGCCCAGGTCCAGGCCCAGGCCTTCGTTGTTGCCTTCGCTGTAGGCCAGCCGCGCATTGATGGAACGCAGGTTGCTCAGGCGATGATTGATGGACAGCGACGAGAGGCTGGTCTGGCCGATGAACACATCGCGCTGGCGGATGCGGGTACCGTCGGGCAGGGTTTCGTAGGTGTTGCGGTTGTCCAGCCAACTGCGCGTGTGGTTGAACACCACGCTGCCCAGGCCGTAGTTGTAGAGGCTGTTGAAGTCGACGCCGGTGCCGTAGTTGTCGGTCTGGTAGACGTTGGCATACAGGCTGGCGTTACTGGCCAGGCTCCAGTCCAGCGACGTGCCGTATTGCATGCTGTCCTTGACCTGGCGCCCGGACATGCCCAGCACCACCCGCGGGTGAGCCAGGTAGTTGAGGGATACGCCGGCGGTCAGGTCGCCGCTGGATTGTTCGTCCCAGTTGCTGAGCAACTTGCTCTCTTGCCCGGCAAATACGTTGTAGCGCCAGCGGTTGTCGAGGTTGCGCCAGTTGTTGGGCTTGTACACCAACTCCTGGGTGGTGCTGGTGATCTGACCGTCTTCTACCAGGCGCACTTCCACCTCGTAGATGCCGCCGGGCAAGGGCCGCGTGTCCAGGCTTTGCAGGCCGGTGGAAACGGCTTGGGTGTTGATCAGCAGGCCGTTGCGGTAGATCTCCGCCGAGGCCTGGCGATTGGCGGTGACGTAAATCGGGTAGATGCTCGGCTTGGGGTTGCTGATCATCAGGCTGTCGGAGCTGCCATACATCACGCCGACGGCGGTGTCGGGGCTGGCACCGAAGGTGCGCAGTTGGCGGGTCAGGCCTTCGGCATTGGGGGTGAAATAGCCCAGGCGCAGGAACTCACCGCGCATTTCGCGCTGGGCATACAGCGAGTACACGGCATGGTTGAGGGCATCGTCGTCCGGGCCGCCCAAGCGCGAAAACTGCATGTTCATCACCTGGTTCCAGTTGCCCAGGCTGCCGCTGGCGTCCAGCCCCAGGCGTCCGCCGAGGTCCTGGCCCTGGCCGCCGCTGAGGTTGAGCTGGTTACGTACGATCAGGCCGGTGCTACCACCGGAGGGCAGGGAGTAATACTTGGACTCTTGCCCCTCACGTTCGGCGTTTTCGGTCAACAACGTGACCAGGGACTTTTCCAGGTTGTAGTGGACCGCCAGCAGTTGCGCCGGGCAGCTACTTTCGCAGGCGCCCAACGGCACGCCCTGCTTGAGGTAATCACCCCAACTATCACGCTCGACGTCCTTGATCACACTGCCTTCGTGATCGGTGAAATCCAGCAGGGTCAGGCGGTCATCACGGGTCAGCACGATCATCGCCTCGGCGACAAACTCCTGGTCCAATTCGACCCGTACTGCCAACGGCACATCAAAAAAGTGCTCTTCAAAGTCCGCCGGTAAACCCTTGGCCTGGGACAGCAAACTTCTTGGGGTTGTGCCAGTTGTCGCGTCAGCTGCAAACGCCCCCGTACAAAACAACAAGGCAAGCGCTGCCGCGATGAGAATCATCGGGAACATGAACGGATACTCTGATTACACTCGGGGAATTCTTGGATACCGATCAACCGACAGAGGCTGCCCGTCGATCGGTAAGGGCTAAGCAATAAGCCGATGCTTATCGATCAACAAATCGCGCTCAACGGGTGACGCGCGGCTCGTGATCGAACACCACGGTGTAGTTGGTGGTGTACAGGCCAGCGTCGGTGTCAGCCGGTTTGGCGGCCGCAACGACCAGGTCAGCCTGGGTGCCGGGAGTGGAGCTGGCATCATCCACGACTTCCAGTGGCGAACCGGTGAGGGTCACGCCGTTGAAGGTGGTGGTCAGGGCAATCGAAGAGGTGCCGTTGCTCAGGGAAGCCGGGCCGCCTTCGATGTAGGCCTTGATCGAACCGTCGGTATTTTTTACCGCGTAGGTCGCACGGATCGGGCTCAACTGACCGGTCACGGTGTTGTAGGACATGGTTTCGTCCTTACCGAAATCCGGGTCCAACGGCTGGGCGTGGAACTGTTTGGTTGGGATCGTTGCCTTGATGTTGATGACGCTGGTGGCTTCACCGGCGGCAAACACGCTGGAAGCGCCGACAGCCAGTGCGATCAGTGGCAGTACGAAAGCGGTCTTTTTAAGCATTTTAATTACCTGTTGTGGCATCAGATGTTAGTGGGGGATTCGTTATTTACTGCATGGCAAAACCCGAGCAATTCGTGTCTTGCGACGCCGGTAAATAGTCCCTCGAAAACCCACTTAACGATGCCAGCGCTTTCGCTTAAACGCGTAATTAATCACGACGCGACGCGACAGATAAAAACCTTATTATTCAATAAGATGAATATTAACTGTCATCCATTTATTACACCGCAGATACCTCAGTACCACTCGCATTAATCACTTATCCGTAGGACATGGGCTACACGCTATCTATTGAGGGGTTCTCAACGTGATTAGAACTAACGCACTGATTAACCAGTTTATCTTTCATTCATAAAAGTGCCATTTACCTGTCAAGTAATTGCTGGTATTGCCAGGCGCTAATTCAATGCATCCGGCCCGTTGCAGGCTGCCTTTTGTCGCCGCTACCGCTCGTCAGACGCTTTTGCGCAAAGCGTAAGATATATCTTAAGTTGTATCTAAATCAGACAGGAGAACACGACAATGAGAGACCCTCATCACCACCGAGACCACGGTGACGACCGCGACGGCTTCGAAAAACGCCCCGGCCGCGAACGCGGCGGACGTGGCCCGCGCGTCTTTGCGCCGGGTGACCTGAAATTGCTGCTGCCAGCTCTTATCGCCGAACAGCCATGCCACGGCTATGACCTGATTCGCCGGATCGAAACCCTCTTCGATGGCGCCTACAGCCCCAGCCCCGGCGTGATCTACCCCACGCTGACCTTCCTGGAAGAAAGCGAATTGATCGCCGGCGATGCCGAGGGTGGAAAAAAACGCTACACAATCACCGACGCCGGTCGTCTGTTCTTAAGCGAACAGGCTGTCGCTCTCGACGGCATTCGCCTGCGCATGGAGGTGAGCAAGCGCTCGTTGCGCGGCCATGATCGCCCAGCGGAAATCCACGAGGCGGTGCATAACCTGCGTCACGCCTTGCATTCGCACCACGGGCGCTGGAGCCCGGAAGAAATCGTTCGTGTCGCGGCGCTGCTCAACGGCACCGCCCAAGCCATTGCCGACGGGGAAGCCCAATGAATACTCAAGCCATCCACCGCGTGACCCACGAAATCAAACGCCGCCGCCTCGAGGTACTGCGGGTAGTCGATATCACCCCGCGCATGCGCCGCATCACCTTGGGCGGGCCGGAACTGGCGGGCTTTATCAGCCTGGGCAGTGACGATCACATCAAGCTGCTGTTCCCGCAGAACGCCGCCGAACAGGCAGCGCTGGAGAGCCCGACGTTCAGCATCAAGGGTGACGGCCCGCAACCGGCGATGCGCGACTACACGCCACGCCGCTTCGACCTGGACACCGGCGAGCTGGACATCGACTTCGTGCTGCACGGCGACGGCCCCGCCTCCACCTGGGCCGACCAGGCCAAGGTCGGCCAACACCTGTACATCGGCGGGCCACGCGGCTCGATGATCGTGCCGGACATCTTCGACAGCTACCTGCTGATCGGTGACGAAACCGCGCTGCCGGCCATTGGTCGACGCCTGGAAGAACTGCCGGCGGGGCGCAAGGTACTTGCGCTGATTGAAATCGCCAATGCGGCGGAACAGCAGGCCCTGGAAAGCGCCGCCGATGTGGAGGTGATCTGGGTGGTGCGCGGTCAGGATGACCTGCTCGACAGCGTGAAAAACCTCACGCTGCCGAGTGGCTCGCTGTACAGCTTTGTCGCCACCGAAACCAAGCTGTCGCGCCAGGTCCGCCGGGTGCTCCTGGACACGCATAAGGTCAATGAGGAATTCCTCAAGGCCGTGGGTTACTGGCGTGCGGCCGACAGCGAAGAGGAGTAAGCCTAAGGTGTGGGAATGTCATGGCACCCCCATGACAAGTACACCGCTGCCGCTCACAGCCCCGGCGGCAGGCAAGGACCCGGCACGCCGTACGAGGGAAAACGTCACATCGTCGCCTCCTACACTGTTGGTAATCTGGGTCAGGAACGAACCACCGACTTGAACCGCACTTGCGCCACGAACAAGGGCTGTCCCCACGTCCGGGTTGGTCATCATCAGCAGACGCGTGTCGAACGATGAGGGGCTGCCCTTGTAAGTGATGGTGATCGGCGTGGAAATCCCGCCGTCCGGGCATGAATAAGTGAGCCGGCGATTGCTGCGGATGGACGTGGTCAGCGGATCGGTACCTATTGCTCTCTGATGAACATCGCCGAAGTTGATCTCGATCGGGTTGTTATTGTTGATCGTGCAGGTAGACGGGGAGATGGTGAAGTTGTTGGCGGCCGTATAAGTGACGGTGAGTTGCGGCCGAGTCGCGTCGTAATTGTTCGAGCTGGTCAGGCGTAACAGGCCGAGGGTGTCGCCTGCTCGAATATCGATCGGGTTGGAGGGACTGTGGCGCACCAGAATATAGGGGGTGATATTGATCGGATAGCCGATCCCGTTGTTGGGCATGGTGGCCACCCGTATACCCGCCGGAACCGGGGTATTGAGGAAAGCGCCATTGATGCGCAAACCACTCTGTTCACCGGCGAACTTGGGGCCGGATGTCCAAGGTGTACCTGAGGCATTGCCCGTTTCCCAATAGTCAGCGCCCCACACGGGGCCCGCTCCAGCCGTAAACCGACATTCGAGCCGAGCACCTTCCATCAGAATCCTCGTGCGATCTGTATCGAGTCGCACAGTTACGGGAACGGTCAGATGAGTGACGCGCGCCCACTCACCGCCATTGACCCTGCAGTCTACGGCTTGCGCGGTTGTGTTAATGCCCATCAGCAGGAGAAGCACAATGGCGCTGTCATATAGTCGTTTCATGTTGATCTCTCGTTGCTTCTCTACACAGGCGCCATCCAGCGAACAATCAGCCCGTGTAAATGACCTGAAAGCCAATGCGTATGCACCCGGTTGTTGAGCTTATGAATTACGGATAGTCCAGCGTAAACGTAGAGGTCACGGTGTAGGCGCCATGGCCAATGGTCTGATCCCTGATGGCATTCGGCTCACCCTGCACATAGGCTTTGAGCTCGATCACATTGCTGCCATTGACCAATACCTGTTCGTCACTGACGTTATTCACGGGTAATGGCTTGTTGCTCAGCGTCTCCAGCCCCAGCCCGATACCCGAGGCACCGCTACCGCCATCAAGCGCGAACAATCCGGGCAGCGCCTGGTTTTCCACGCCGCCGAACGTGATGGTCACCGTGTTGCCGATCGTGGTGTCACAGTCCTCCAGATGCAGCTTGAAACCTTTGCCCACTGAGCGCGTGTTGATGTAGAGGTGCTTGCTGGTAAGGTCCCAGAGCTCCAGGTTAATTGCCTCGTCGCCAGGCCGGATAGTGCAGGCCTCTTCAACCAGGTTGCCCTTGAAATTCAGGTTGTCCGCCGCCTGCGCCCCGGGGATCAGGCTGAAGGCTGGCAGCCCCGCCAGCACGGCACACAGCCACCTCCGATGAACCCTTTCATGTCCCATGGCTTCAACTCCTACTGGTATTCGGCCAACAGCGTGGCCACCGCTGTAAACCTTGCGGGGGCCAGCGTTGCACCCGGCTGCTTGACCGGCACGACTTCCAATACCGGCGGTGACGACACGGTTATGTCCAGTGGCGTATTGAGTCGAAACGGCAGGTTATTCTGAAATATCCGAATCCCCAGGTCTGGCGCACTGGTCTGCAATGCCGCGCCGTCGAATGTCGTAGGTGCCCCGTTGACACTCAACTTCAGCACCCACGGCAGCGTGTCAGCCCCACAACTGATGGTGTAGCCAACCTCCTGACGGTATCTCACACCATCGACTCGCTTTACGCCGACATCGCCGAAATCGACTTCAATTTTGTTCCCCGCATCGATCGTGCAGGGCGGCGGTTCATTAAGCGTTCCGCTGAAGGTCAAGTTGGCCGAGGCGCCGCTGCTGAGGGCGATGGAACACAAGGCGAGCAAGGCTCGCCGCTGCCAACAGGTCATTGATCGTTCCTCATCACTGGTAATCGACCACGAGGGTAGCGGCGGCATCGAACGCGCCCCCCGTCAGTCTGCTGCCCGCGCGTTTGACAGGCACCGCCTGCACGACGGGGAAGGTTGGATAGGTAAAGTTCACGGCCGCATTCAGGGGCCAATCCGCGCCATTAACGAACAGTTTCACCCCAAGATCCGGGTTACGGGTCGAGAGTACGCGACCATCGAACGAAGCCCCGGTGCCCCTGAGCTCAAGCCTCATCGCATTGCTGAAAGGCGCGTCGCAGGTGACGGTATAGGGCACGTCGCGACGATAGTTGACACCGTCCACCCGCGACGTCAGCAGATCATTGCCAAAGGGCACGTTGAGCGTACTCCCACCATTAATGACGCATGGAGGAGGCGCAATGATGACCGCGCGGATGATCAGGCTGGTTTCGGCCAGCGCACCCTGGCTGACGGCCCACAGCAGGCCTCCCCCTATAAGAATGGCCCGCGAGCCGACTGCCTTCGTCATTAGATTGCCCTCACTCATAACTGAGCCTGAAATCCACCACGGCCCGAAATGCCCCACTGGTCAACGGAGCGGAGGTGCGCGTGGGTTGAACATGCCAGGTCTGGAGACTGCTGCCCTCGGTCAAAAACAACGGCTCGCCCCGGGAGCCCAGTTGCACGTCCCGGCCCAGGGCGTCGGTCAAACGCAGCCCCATCCCGGTGATGCCTTGCACTTTGACCAGCCGTGGATCATCAGCATCGGCAGGCGCGATAAACGTGACCGACAGCACCGGTTGATGGGCGCTCCATGCCAGGTTCCCGGTACGCTCACTGCGGATACTGCCGGCGATGCGCTGGCAGTCCTGGAAGCGCAGCTGAAAGGGCCTCGATGGCGCCTGATCGCCAGGTCTTTGCAACTGGCTGGCCGACACAGCGCCCAGGTCAATCGTTTGATGGCGCGATGTCATCTCCAGGCTGCAAGGCGATTCATGCATGGACCCGTTAACGTTCAACCGGCCACGCTGACCATCGATACCGTCGTCATCCTCGGCGCTCACACGCGCCGCCAAGGCCAATAACACGCAGCCCAGGACTTTCACGTTGTGCGACTTCATGGCGTTCTCCCGCAGCAGACGCTACTCATTAGGCGATGAGACTTGCGCGTTCACCGTGCAAGTCTGGCCACTGCAGGTGAACGCCAGGAGCGGGCGTCCACCGTAATCGTTCACATAGGCCAGATAGGGGGCCTGGCCAAGTGCCTTGGCCGTTGGCCCCAAAGCCAGCGTGCCCTTGGGCGGGATCATCACCGGTTCAAAGCCCGCCACGGTTTTGCCGTCTTTGCTGCTGCGCGCGTCCACCAGGGACACGTAGTAAGGCGTGGGGTTATTCACCTGGTAACGGTCGCCTTGCCGGGTGAGGGTGAGCTTTTCCTGCCAGGGATTAGCCAAGTCCTGCTGGCTGGGCATGATGGCTTGCGGGCGGTAAAACAATTTGATGCGGGTCTGCAGCGCAATTTGCAGGGTGTTGGATTTGTCGCTGCGCGGCGGAATTTCCCTCAGGTTGAAGTAGTAGACGGTCTCGCGATCCTGGGGCAACGATTTGACCGCTGGCAACGCCTGGACTTTCACCTGGCTTTGTTTACCGGGCTCCAAGCGTTGAACCGGCGGCAGCACGATAAGGGGCGAGGCGATTTTGTTGCCCTGCTCGTCCTCGATCCACCCCTGGGCCAGGTACGGCAACTGGGTGTTGTTATTGGTAATGTTCACGCTGGTGGCATCCTTGCCCCCATCAAAAATCACACGGGTCCGGTCCAGGCCAACCGCAGCGTCAGCGTTCGGATTGAGGCCCAGAGCCAGCAGTGCGAAGACCAGGAGTGTAGGGCGCGTATTGAGCATCATGAGGCGGTATTCTCCGTATCGGTGCGCTTCCCGGTCAGCGCTGCTGGCTCGGGTGAGGATTGATCAGTGGCGACACTCTGGCAGCGCAGTTGCAGGGCATCGGTCAAGCTGTCTGCTGGCAACACCACAGGCAGCGTGAGCAGGCATTGGTCGATGCCGCCCCAACTGACGATCATCTGCTCGCCGGCCTGGATGCCGCTCAGGTAAACGGCGCCGCCGTCGTTCACAATTCCGGTGTCCTGCTGTTTTATGTTTTTCACCGTCGCGCCGAAGGGCGGTGAACTGCCATCCGGCAGGCGCAGGACTGCCATGGCCTTTTCACCGGCAATCACGTCCAGCGATCGATAACCAATGGCCCCGTCGGTGAGTGTCAGTTGCGTCACCGACTGAGTGGCCTCGACGTTGCTCGGCAAGCTCTCCAGGTCAACACTGGCGGCCGTACGCTGGTAGCTGCTGATATCGGAGATCACCGCCTTGCCGAAGGCATTGGTGCGGGTCGACACGCCGTAACCCCGCACAGGCACGTCGGGTACCCCACCGGTGTCGAGCATCAGGCGGGTCCCGCCGACGGTATTGGTTCGGTGCAGGGCCGCACCGTAGGGCGTGAGCGTGCCGCCACCGCGAATAGACGCACTGAGGGTTCTGCCATTGCCTTGTTGTGTGCTGGCGCTGAGATCGATATCAGCCTGGTCGCCAATATGGCTCAGATAACCACTGGCAGAGCGATCGCTGGCACTGAGCTGGTAGCTGTTGCGTTCATCGATGCGGTCACTGTAACGCGTGGAAAAGCTCTCTTTGCCCGAGGTCCTGCTCCCATCCAGCGACAGTGTGCCGCTGCGCCCCAATGGCAGGCTGACCGTCAGCGCCATTCCGCTATCCTTGTAGGCGTACTCCTGACTGCGGTACATGTTCAGGGACAGGCTCATGTTCCTGACGGAGCCCACATTGAAGTAGCGCGACATCGACAGGTTCCAGCGCTGCGTGTCCGGGCGCCCCCAATACGTCTGTTTGTTGTAACTGGCGTAGACCGTCGCCCCAAGGTCACGAAACTGCTTATTGAGCGTCACCGTATACAGTGCCTTGCTGTCGCCGATCGGTTTCCAGCCCTCGATGAACTCAACGTTATCGATTTCGCCGCGCTCGCCATTCAACCCGTAATGGCGAGCATCCAGGTACTCACTCATGCTCAAGTAGTTTTTCTCGGAAAACCGGTAACCGGCAAACGTTACCTGGCTGTCGTACTGCTCGAAGTGCTTGGAGTATTGAAGGCGGTAGGATTTGCCCGAGAGCGACTGACTCCACACACTGGCGTGGGACTGAGTGACATCCAGCGATACGGCTCCAAGCGCCAACAGGTCACGACCGGCGCCGACAGACAACGCACGGTAGTTGTTATCGGTGATAGCGCCGCCGAACAGCGACCAGCCATTGCTGACCCCCCAGGAGAATTCACCGGTACCGAAAACATTGCCATCGGCGCCGTATTGAAGATCGGAGGGTCGCCCCGCCGCCAGCTTGTAACGAACCTGGCCAGGGCGCGTCAGGTAGGGAATGCTTGCCGTATCGATCTGGAAGGTGTGTACCGAACCATCCTGCTCTTCCACCCGCACATCCAGGGTGCCGCTCACGGCGTCATTGAGGTCCTGAATACGATACGGGCCTGCCGCGACCAGCGTTTCATAGAGCACGCGGCCCTTCTGGCTGATAACAACCCTGGCATTTGTTTTGGCGACCCCTACCACTTCCGGCGCGTAACCACGCAAGTTGGGGGGCAGCTGGCTTGCATCCGAAATGAGAGCGGCGCCGGTATAGCGGAAGCTGTCAAACAGGTCCGAATACAGGTAGTCCTCTCCCACCGTCAGGCGCGCCTTCAGTGCAGGCACTGCGCGATAGGCGTAGTAACGACTCCACTCCAGCTGTTGTGGGTCCCCGTACCCGCTGTCGAGGCCTTTTTCGACACGCGCCTGCCAGTCCGCCCTCAGGCGCCAGGCCCCGGCATTCGCCCCCAGGGTACCGTTACCACTGAGATTGTTACGGGTGCCGTCATTCTTCTGATAACTGGACTGCACCGTCATGTTGTAATCGACCAGCAGCCCCGGCACGCCCTCATCCCAACGGGAAGGTGGATCCCAATTGATGGCGCTGTATTCAAGGTAGGCCTGGGGCACGCTGATGTTCAGCGTGGAGGTGGCCAGGTCGCCACTGACCTCCATGCCCGGCAAGCTTTCTATATCCAGGCAGTCACTGCCTTTCCACCACTTGAGTTCAGCAGCGCCCGACGCCTTGAGGCCCAACAGGCCCACCAAGGCCGGCGACAAACAGGCCTGGCTGCCTTTAGGATCATTATCGGGAGGATAGAAAGCCACTGAGTGCTCGGCAATCGCCTGGTTATTGATCTGCACCCCCATCGAGTAAGTGCCAGGCAGAATAAAACCGCTGCGCGCGAACTGAGACAAGTCAATATTAGTTCGATCACTCAGATCAAGAACGTCCGTATTAAACTCAATATCCCCGACAGCCATCGCAGTGCCCGGCAATAATATCAACCCACTGAAAAAGTTTGAGCGCAGCGTATTTTTGACCTTCGCCGTATTCAACATGCAAGCAACCCATCAAAGTTCAGAAATATTCCAACTTGAACCGCACTGCGGCACGGTGCGCGCCGGCCACTATGGGCAATCCGTTGCCAACAAAATGAAGCGTGAAGTGAAGCGTCATGTCGCCTTCCGACAAGGGATGCGGCGTCATCGGCTGACCGGGAATACTCAATTGGCCAACGGAATCCTCGATATTGAGGGCAACACCTTGTGAGCCACCAAATACCGCAAAAGAACGGCCGCCTCTGTCGGTGGGGCCATCAAATGTCACCCGCAGGTGCTGCCAGTCGGGCAGCGTTACCCCAGGGCGCAACGGGTCGGTGCGACTCAATGTGCAATTGACCAGGCGCAACTGGAAGGATTGGTCCCCTCCCCTGGCGCGTCGCAAAAACCGGCCAATGGGCTCGGGGTCCACATCGATGGTTTGATCGACACTGACCAACTCCAGCCCACAGGCCGAGTCAACGACCTCTCCTCCCAGCGTGACGAGCCCATTACCTTGCGCAGGCACCTGGGCAACCACCCAAGGGCTGATGAACATCGTCAATGAAGAGGAAATAGCGAGACTTATGAATGTTTTCACCTATGCCTCCACCAGCCTCCCCCGCCACCCTGGGTGGCGGGGGAAAAAGCTTACTGATAAGCCAAGGTGAAATTGGTCACCGCGCTGAAATCGCCCGGCACGATGTCGCCCGTAGCAGCGCCTTGCACATAGGCACCGAACTCCAGTGTGTTATCACCGGTGGCAATAACCTGCGGTGTGGTAGCCACACCCAACTGAACGGGTTGGCTGCCATGGGTCATCATGATGCCCACATTGCCCGCGCTACCGACGGTACCCAGCGCACCCGGCACAACGCTGGATGGCGCCCCCGTGAAAGTCGTGGTCACGGTGTTATCGGTGAGGCCGGCCAGATCGCAGCCTTCGAGCTCAATCAGCAAGCGCCGAGGCTCGGACTTCCCTCCCGCCTGCAACTGATGCTTGGCAATCGCGCCGAGGGGAATGGTTTGATCGACGGAGTCAGGCTTGATGGAGCAGGCCCCGGAATGGACCGAGCCCACAAACGTGACCGTTCCATCCGCCGCCTGAGCGACAGACATCGACCCTACCAACAACCCGATGGATAACAGCGCAGTGTTAATTTTAGCGTTCATGTATAGAGGCTCACATAGTAATAAACGTCATTAAGTCATTCCGCCGCTTTAGCACGCAGAACATCCCACTTTTTTCCAATTACTTGCATTGCAACTCAGCTCATTTGAAGCCCGGCAATTATCCAGCGCAGATTTTAGAAGTTAAGTCGGCACATTCATTTAATTACGTAGCCCTGCAACACCAAGACACATAGGAAAATTATGGCAATTTGCCAAAACTTTGAATATATCTGTAAGAATTGGATTACATGGATTTTAAGGAGAAGGTTTTATGGGTAAATATAACTGTAGGAACAGGATTACATCACCTGAAAAACCAGGGCATTTATGTGAAAAGATTAACTAATGAGTTGAAGAGATCGAGAGGAAGCACGCAACCGTTCGACAAGACGGTGCGTGCCCAATAGCGCTAAGGAAAGGTGAATCAGGCGCGGGGCTTGATGAGCTTATCCAGCCCCACCACGGCCAGTGCAACCAGCACAAACCCGGCCAGAATGCCCCCGGCATTCACAAACACCTGTGGATAACCGAGGGTGCCGACATCGATGAACGGGTATTGATATTGCCCGAGCAAATCCCCGCGCAGCAGCACATAAGCGAAGTAGATCAGCGGATAAATTACCCACGCACCAACGTGCTTGAGGCGCAGGCTGCCCTTGGGTACACACCGGCACCAGTAGATGACAAACAACACCGGCATCACGTCGTGCAGCAATTCGTCGGCGATAAATTGAAAGCCTTCGGGCTGCCACAAGTGCCGCAGCAACAGGCTGTAGGCCAGGCTCACCACCACGATGCTCACGGCAATGCCACTGCTGACACTGGGCGCGAGAAAAAACCGCCTGGCGGCAGAGTCCCGACGAATCAGTGCGTAACTGAGCACCACCGCTGCCAGGGTATTGGTCAGCACCGTGAAGAAACTGAAGAAGTTGATCAGCCCGCCCAGCAGGCTGGCGCCGGCTTCCCAGCGCGAATAGAAAATCAGGTATTGCTGAATCGCCAACCCCACCCAACCGGCCAGCGCCGCTGCCGCCACATACCGCTTCATGGGATCAATCCAGCGGGCGTTTGGTGCGCATCAGCTTGACGTACAAGCCTTCGACCTTCTCCCGCGCCCAAGGCGTCTTGCGCAGGAAGGTCAGGCTGGACTTGATACTCGGGTCACTCTTGAAGCAGCGCACATCAATGCGTTCGGCAAGGCCTTCCCATTCGTAATGTTCCACCAGGGTGGTGAGGACGTGTTGCAGGGTCACGCCGTGGAGGGGGTCGTTGCTTGTCGCGGTCATGCCGGGCCTATGAAAAAGTACTCACGAAGGTGCACACCTTATCACTCCACCCTTACAGGTAAAAAAGTTCCCGCTTTCGGCGAAAGACAGATGTTAGGTTGTAACCACCCGTCTCAACCCTTATCACCGTCCGCCCCCACCGTCTAAAAAACCCTGAAGTTCCCCCTCCCCCCCTATTTGGCAGCGACGATCTGTCACTGTTACCAAATCGGAAATGATGCATCTTGCGATTCGTGCTTTCTCTTGGTGCGCCGGCGCTTTATCCTTGTCGGCAATAACCTGAAACGTTTCACTCCCCCGGTCGACCCCATTTTGCTGATTATTCCTACCCGTCAAGACAGCGCTGTCTTACACCGATCTGCGCCTGGGAATAAATCGCCCGCCTGTGGATAACGCTGATATCCCCAGAAAAACGTAATTAACGCTGAACCAAGCCCGTGCCGAATCGTCATCTACAGTGAAGAAACACGGGGATACATAATTCCAACGTAACGGAGAAACACAACTATGAGCACTGACGGTGCTTCAAGTCCAAGCCGCCTGCTCCCAAGGCTGCTAGGCGTCTTGCTGCTGATCATGGGGCTGGCCCTGCTGGCCGGTGGTATCAAGCTGAGCCTGCTCGGCGGGTCGCTGTATTACCTGCTGGCCGGTATCGGCATCACCCTGACCGGCCTGTTGCTGCTGGCCACCCGCCGCGCCGCGCTGGGCCTGTACGCGCTGGTGCTGTTCGCCAGCACCGTGTGGGCCCTGTGGGAAGTCGGCCTGGATTGGTGGCAGTTGGTGCCGCGCCTGGCGCTGCTGTTCGCCCTGGGCATCGTCATGCTGCTCCCGTGGTTTCGCCGTCCATTGCTGCGTGGCCAACCTGCCCCGCTGGGCACTGGAGCGCTGAGCGTGGCCGTGGTGCTGGCCGGTGCTACTGCCCTTGCCAGCCAATTCACCACCCCCGGTGAAATGGTCAAGACCGGCCAACTGGACCGCGACGCGGTACCGGGCATGGCCAGCGCCGCACCGTCCCAGGCGGATGGCGATTGGAATTCCTATGGCCGCTCGGCCTACGGTGATCGCTACTCGCCATTGGCGCAGATCACCCCGGAAAACGCGCACAAGCTGGTACCGGCGTGGACCTATCGCACCGGCGACATCCCAGGCCCGAACGATCCGGGTGAAACCACCGCAGAAAACACCCCGCTGAAAGTCAACGGCATGCTCTACGTGTGCACGCCGCACAGCCAGGTGATCGCGCTGGACCCGGACACCGGCAAGGAAATCTGGCGCTTCGATCCGAAGATCAGCAGCCAGGGCGCCGAGAACTTCAAGGGTTGGGCACACATGACCTGCCGTGGCGTGTCGTATCACGATGACGCCGCCTACGCTTCCGAGCAGAGCCCGACCGGCAGCGCCAGCCCGGCTGCCGCGCCGAACGCCTGCCCGAAACGCATCTTCGTACCGACCGCCGACACCCGCCTGATCGCCCTGAACGCCGACACCGGCAAGATGTGCGAAGACTTCGGTGACAAAGGCCAGGTCGACCTGCGTGCCAATATCGGCAGCTTCGCCCCCGGCGGTTACTACTCCACTTCGCCACCGGCCGTGACCAAAAACCTGGTGGTGATTGGTGGCCACGTCACCGATAACGTCTCCACCGACGAGCCCAGCGGCGTGATCCGCGCGTTCGACGTACACACCGGCAAGCTGGTGTGGAACTGGGACAGCGGCAACCCGGACGACACCACCCCGTTGGCCGAGGGCAAGACCTACACCCGCAACTCGCCGAACATGTGGTCCATGTTCGCCGTGGATGAAAAACTCGGCATGCTCTACCTGCCGATGGGCAACCAGATGCCTGACCAATACGGCGGCGACCGTACCGACGATTCCGAGAAGTACGCAGCGGGCCTCACCGCTTTGGACATCGACAGCGGCCACGTGAAGTGGACCTTCCAGTTCACTCACCATGACCTGTGGGACATGGACGTTGGCGGCCAGCCGTCGCTGATCGACATCAAGACCGAAGCCGGCGTGAAGCAGGCGGTGATGGCGTCGACCAAGCAAGGCAGCATCTACGTACTGGACCGCGCCACCGGCCAGCCGGTCGTGCCGATCCACGAAGTGGCCGTGCCGCAAGGTGCAGTCGCGGGTGACCGTACTTCCCCGACCCAACCGAAGTCCGAACTGAACTTCATGCCACCGCCGCTCAAAGAGCGTGACATGTGGGGCGTGACGCCGTTCGACCAGATGCTGTGCCGTATCGATTTCAAATCCATGCGCTACGACGGTGCTTTCACCCCGCCTTCGCTGCAAGGTTCGATCGTTTACCCAGGTAACTTCGGCGTGTTCGACTGGGGTGGCATTTCCGTCGACCCGGTACGCCAGATCGCCTTCGTGAACCCGAGCTACATGGCGTTCAAATCCAAGCTGATTCCGGCGGCCGATATCGCCAAGCAAGGCCCACGCGTCAGCGAAACCGAAGGCGTGCAGCCGAACAAAGGCGCGCCGTACGGCGTGATCCTCGAAGCCCTGCTGTCGCCCCTGGGCCTGCCGTGCCAGGCACCGGCATGGGGTTACGTGGCCGCGGTCGACCTGACCACCCACCAGACCATCTGGATGCACAAGAACGGCACCGTGCGTGACAGCTCGCCGGTCCCGGTTCCCCTGACCATGGGCGTACCGAGCCTGGGCGGCACCTTCACCACCGCCGGTGGCGTGTCGTTCCTCAGCGGTACCCTCGACCAGTACCTGCGTGCCTACGACGTGAAAAACGGCAAGCAACTGTGGGAAGGCCGCCTGCCGGCCGGCGCGCAAACCACACCGATGACCTACACCGGCAAGGACGGCAAGCAGTACGTGCTGGTCGTGGCGGGTGGTCATGGTTCCCTGGGGACCAAACAGGGTGACTACGTGATGGCGTTTAAACTGCCGGATTAAGCGTTATCGGCGGCAAAACAAAGGCGGCTACCCTCACAGGTAGCCGCCTTTTTCATAACCAATGAAGATCAAAATCCGGGAGGGGCGATGGACGGCACCCGTCGTTAGAGCGGTGTCCGTTCACGCCGCATCCACATCTCGAACGCCATGGCATTGAGCGGCCGGCTGATCAGGTAGCCCTGGGCAGTGTCGCAGTTCCAAAGCTTGAGCAGCTTGAGGCTGGGCTCGAATTCCACGCCTTCGGCCACCACCTTGAGCCCCAGGTTGTGGCTCATTTCGATGGTCGAACGCACGATCACGCCGTCACCGCTGGTGCTGTCGAGGTTGCGCACGAAGGACTGGTCGATCTTCAACTCCTGCACCGGCAGGCGCTGCAGTTGCGCCAGCGACGAATAGCCGGTGCCGAAGTCATCCACCGACAGGCTGATGCCACACCCGCGCAGTTGCTCCAGCACGCTCAAGGCTTGTTGCGGGTTGTGCATGATCGCGCTTTCGGTGATCTCGAAAATCAGCTGCTTGGCCGCCACGCCGTACTGCATCAGCAGGGTGGTGACACGGATCGCCAGGTCGTCATCGACCAAGTCATCCACCGAGATATTCACCGACAACTGAATGTGCATGCCGCGCTGCGACCACTCACCGATCTGGCGGATGGCTTCTTCGATCACCCACTGGGTCAGCCCGCCCATGCTGCCGGTGCGCTCGGCCAGGGGGATGAATTCGGCGGGCGACACCAGCCCCAGGGTGGGATGCTGCCAGCGCAGCAAGGCTTCGGCCTGGCACACGTCGCCGTGCTTGAGGTCGAGCTTGGGCTGGTAGCACAGGTACAACTCGCCTTCGACGACGGCCCGGCGCAGGTCGCGGATCAGGGTGATCTGGCGCTGGTGGGCGAGGTCGCGGTCCTGTTGGTATATCTGCAGATAGCCCGGCAGCGTCGCCGCATCATGGCGGGCGATGGCGGCGCGGCTGATCAGTTCTTCAACGTGCTGACCATCGGCGGGGTAAGCGGCGATACCGATGCTGACTTCGTGGCGCACTTCGTCATTGCCGATGCGCTGGGGTTCGGTAAGCAGCGCGTAGAGGCGGTCGGCGCGGGCCACGGCACGGTCGACCTCGGTGTTTTCCAGCAACAGCAAAAACTCGCTGCCGGTGATGCGCGCCGCCGTGTCGCTGGCCAGCAGGCTCATGGACAGGCAGCGGCTGGCTTCGCGCAGCATTTCATCCACACCCTCGGGACCGAAGCCCTCGTTGATAACGCGGTAGTTCTCGATCCCCAGGTACAGCAACACCACCGGCCGCCGCGCACTGATCGCACTGCCCAGGCGCTCCATGGCCAGGGCACGGTTGGGCAGGCCGGTGAGGGAGTCATGCAAAGCGTTATGGGCCAGTTGCCGTTCGCGCACGGCGATGCCGCTTTGCATGGCATTGAAGGCGCGGGCCAGCAAACCGAATTCATCGTGGCTGCGTACCCGCACCGGCGTGCGGTAATCACCGGCCCCGATGCGCCCGGCCGCCTCCACGAGTGCATTGAGCGGGCGCGAGACCCGCCGCGCCAGGAACAGCGCGCCGGCCAACGACACCAGCAGCACCGCCAGGGCAATCCCGAGAAACTGCCGGTCCAGCGGCGCAAAGGATTCCAGTGCATGGTCCAGCGGGCTCTGAAGCAATACACGCACTTCATCACCCTCGCCAGTGTTGGCCAACGCCAGCACTCGGCTGAGCACGCGCTGACCGTGAAACACATGGATCTGCGCCTCAGGGTTGAGCGGTGCGCCGTGCAGCAGGCTGAGGGCAGTGGCCTGGTACGCGTCGGGCTGGGTGCTGAACAGCGGGCCGGGCGTGCCGTCCTGCACACTGAGGAACGACACTTCCAGGTTGCTCATGGAGCGCAGTTCATAGGCGAACAGTTGGTCCATGGCAAAGCCCATCACGATGCGCGCGATGGGCAACGGGTCGCGCACCTCATCCTGCACCAGCAGGTAAGGCCGCCCGTCCAGGGCCACGATCAACATTTGCAGGCCATTGCGCCGCGCATGACGCAAGGCGACGTCATAGGGGAACCGCTGGCCGCGGGTGAGGATGGGGAGCGTGCTGACCATGACCTTGCCGTCCAGGCCCAGCACAAACACTTCGCTGGAACGGATGCCGGTGCCGTGGCGACGCAGTGCCGCCAGGATCGGCGCAGGCTTGCCCGCGGCCACGGCCTGCTTGAACGGGCCATCGCCAGCGAGCCAGTCGAGCCCGTATCGCAGGCGCCGCCCGCGCAGGTCCAGCAGACGCTCGAATACCTGGGTTCCGGTTTTCAGTTGGACTTGTGCCTGATTCTCCACGGCTCGGCGGGTGGCGCTCTTGACGGCGAAATAGGTCGCGGCGACCACCACCAGCAGCAACAGCGCCAACACCCCGGCGATGCGGGTTTGAAAGGTATGGCGCCATGTCATGGCAGTGCCCTCCGGCAGCGTTCGCCTCTCTCTGCCGCCGCGTCCCTTAGTCATGTGCAGTCCCTGCGCCCAGACCCGCCGTCAAAAAAACATCTATTTAGATTGTAAATTTTGTTTTAGCAGATTAGCTGGGACAAAGCAGAAGCGCACCGAATAAAACCGGGGATTTTACTGTCATTTTATTGGCGACAACCGGTTGGCCATTCCGGTCAATCAAAGAGCGCGAGCGCGCATGAAGTCCCCCCAACGCCGCACCAGATAGTTGTGCTCATCCATGACCGAGTTCCACACCGCGATATGCCCCATGCGCTGCTCGTAGGAGCCGCCATCGCGCACCTCGCCGATATCGATCAACGGCAACCCATCGCTGCCGGGCAACTCTTCCCGCGCAGGCTTGCCGGCGTACCAGTAATCCCACTCGGCACTGCTGAGGTGATCGCGGCTGCGCGCCGGATTGCCGATGTAGTAACCCTGGCGCGCCATCACCGCACCCGGCCAGCCGGACAACCACCAATTGAGGTACGCATACGCCGCATCCAGCACCGGGCCCTGGGCATGGCGCGACAATGACAAGCCGCCGAACCAGGCGCGATAGCCTTCGCGGGGGACCGCCAGGCGGTATTTCACCCCGGCGCGGTGCAGGCGCATCAGGGTCGGCGACCACAAGCTCTGAATATCGATGCTAGGGCTGAGCATCAGTTGCGCCGCCTCTTCATCGTCGGACCAGAACGCGGCGAAATGTCCTTCCTTCTGCTTGCGCACCAGAATATCGGCGAGCACGTCGATCTCTTCGATGCTCATATTGCCGATGTCGTTAAAGCGCGCCAGCCCCGCGCCCTGCACGGCCAGCGCAGCATCCAGGGCGCCGATGGCGGCATCGCTCTGCAGCGCCGTGCGGGCGCGCCAGGCCGGGTCCAGCAGCCAGCCCCAGCTTTCGTTACCGTGGCAAAACCCCTCGGGCAGGCGCTCGGGGCGGTAGGCGAAGCTGTCGGCATTGTGGGTCAGGGGCAGCATGCTGATGCGTTCGGTGACGGTGCTGCCAAGGCCGCCGTCGTGCTGAACGAATAGGCGCTCGCTGGGTACGCTGCCGCTGCCCAGGCGGTCGCTGGGCGACAGCCGACCGCGCTTGGGCAGGTCGTTGATCTCGTGCCACAGCGCGATACGCCGCGTGTCGATGGGCTGGATCGCCCGGGCCGGCCACACGAAGTCGACGTTGTGAAACCATTGGTCGTACAGGTCATAACTGTCGGGCTGCATCACCGCGATGCGCTGGGCCTGTTCGACGTCGTGCACCTGGTACACCAGGCGAATCCCCAGTTCCTGTTCGGCGCGCACCCGCAGGCATTCGAGCAAAGTGACCGAGGTGCCGAGCACCCGTAAGGTGATCATCCGGCGAACCGCCGTGAGAACACTTCAAAGGAACGCTGCAGCAACGCAGGGTCGAGGCCACGCAGGATAAACACCAGGCGCGATTGCCGGTCGGTGCCTGGCCACGCAGGCAGATGGACCGGAGCATGCAGGCAATGCTGCACGCCATGAATGACGATGGGGGCGTTACTGGCGTTCACGTTGAGCAGTCCTTTGACGCGAAGGATTCGTTCGCCGTGGCATCTTAACAGCATCGACAACCACACCCCGAAGCCGACCCAGTCCAGCGGCTGGTCGAAGGTCATACTGCACACTTGGGCTTCCCCATGGCTGGCGCTGGTGGTCTGATGCAATTGCCAGCGGCTGACTTCCATGGCGGGTTCGGCACTGCGCAGGCCTTCACCGAGCAACAGTTGGTCGCCGCTGTGGATGGCGTGGGTATCGAGGATCGGCGTACCGGCGTTGAGCGCCTGCAGGTGCGCACGCAGCGGTTCGCAGTCATCCACAAGATCAGTCTTGCTCAGCAGCAAACGGTCTGCCGCCGCGACCTGGGCCAGCCATTCCGGGTGCAGGCGTTCTTGCAACGCGGCGTGGCTGGCGTCGACCAGCGTCACCACCAGGCCGATATGAAAACGCCCGCGCAGTTGCACGTCGTTGTTCAAGGTGGCAAGGATCGGGGCCGGGTCGGCCAGGCCGGTGGTCTCGAGGATCACCCGTTTGAACGCAGGAATTTCGCCACGCTCGCGGCGTTGCAACAGACCGAGCAACGCGTCCTTGAGCTCGCCACGGATGGAGCAGCAGATGCAGCCGCTGGGCAACAGCACGGTATTAGGCGCGACTTCTTCCACCAGCAGATGATCGATGCCGATGTCGCCGAATTCGTTGATCAGCAGTGCCGTGTCACCCAGGCTTTCACCTTGCAGCAGGCGCTGGAGCAAGGTGGTTTTGCCGCTGCCGAGAAAGCCGGTGATCACATTTAGAGCAATGCTCATATTTACCTCCGGCCCTACAATGGGGTGTTTTCCAGGTGGTCAAGTAGACGCGGGTCAAGGGGATCCAGCGGCCGGCCGAGCATGGTTTCAGCTGCCTGCCAGAGTTGATCCAGCCCGCTTGCCAGTGCCTGTTTGCCGGTGGCGCCCAACAGCAGATAGGAGGCGCCCTGGAAGTCTTCGACCTTGAGTCGGAACACCGCCAGCACCTGGTTGATCGCAGCGATACGGCGCAGGCGTTCGCGGCGCCGGGGCAGTTCATCGCCCAGGGGGTCGCTCCAGTGCAGGTCTTCGCCGAGCAATCCGCAGAGTCCGCACATGGCTACACCTCACTCATGGCATGACATCGCCGGAGTTCGGGCCCAGGGTCTGGCCGACGAACAGGTTGCCACCCGGCTCACTGGCCAGCAGCACAGCGGTGGGCGCCACTTCGTCCGCCAGGCCGAAGCGCCCCAAGGGCAGCTCCTTGGCCTTGGCGCGCTTCCAATCGTCACTGATACCGCCCACTAACGGCGTCTCGATCGGGCCGGGGGCGATGGCGTTGACCAGCACGTTGTCCTTGGCCACTTCCAACGCCAGGGATTTGGTAAAGCCGATCACCCCGGCCTTGGCGGCCGCGTAGTGGGTCAGTTCGGCGCCGCCCTTGATGCCCAGTTGCGACGCCACGTTGATGATCCGTCCCCAACGCTGGGCGAGCATATGCGGCAAGGCGCGCTGGCTGGCGACGAACACGCTGGTGAGGTCGACGCGCAGCATGTCGTTCCACATCTCGATGGACAGGTCGACGCAACGCGCCTGGGTAAGCATCCCGGCATTGTTGACCAGGATATCGATGCCGCCGAAGTGTTCGACGCAACGGTCGACACTGGCCTGGGCACCTTCGACCGTGCCGACATCGGCCACGCACTCGACCACTTCGGCGCCGAGGTTGCGGCAGGTGATTGCGGTTTCGGCGAGGCTGGCGGCGTTGCGGTCGGCCAATAGCAGACGCGCGCCTTCAACGGCGTAGGCGCGGGCGATGGCGGCACCGATGCCGCTGCCGGCACCGGTGATCACGGCGCGGCGGTTGGTCAGTTGGTTCATGCAAAAACTCCTGAAAAATTCCACTTCCAATGTGGGAGGGGGCTTGCCCCCTCCCACATTTGGATCAAGTACATCAGTCAGTCAGGCCAGCGCACGGTGAGGCCGCCGTCGATGACGATGCTCTGCCCGGTCAAATAACTCGACGCCTCACTGGTCAAGAACTGCACCAGCGACGCCACCTCATCTGCGCGCCCTACCCGCCCCAGCGGAATCGCCCGCGCGGCCTTGGCCAGGCCTTCCGGGCCGAGGGAGTTCTTCGCATCCAGCGATTGCGGTGTTTCGATCAACCCCGGGATCACCGCATTGCAGCGAATGCCCAGGGGCGCCAACTCCACCGCCAGCGAGCGGCACAACCCCGGCACACCAGCCTTGGCTGCGGCGTAATGGCTGTGTTCCTGCCAGCCATACACGCCGCCGGCAATCGAAGAGATCGCCACCAGCGCGCCGCCTTCGTTCATATGCCGCGTCGCCGCGCGGAAGGTGCGCATCACCCCCGTGAGGTCGACATTGAGCATCTCGTTCCATCGCTCATCGGTCATTTCCAGCAGCGGCGCACGGCGCAGCAAACCGGCGTTGGCCACCGCGTAATCCAGCCGGCCGAAATGCTGTACCGCCTGTTCGGCGAGGGCGTCCACCGAGGCGGTATCGCCCACGTCCAGCGGTAACATCAGGCACTCGCCCCTCGCCTCCTCCACCTGCGACACGGTGGTGCTCGGGTCGTGGGGATCGGCCGGGTAATACCCGCCCACCACCGCCACGCCGCTGCGTGCATAGGCCACGGCGAGGGCTTGGCCAATGCCACTGGCGGCACCGGTAATCAGCGCAACTTTACGGCTCATCACATTCTCCTTACTGAACGGTTTCCGGACGCACATGGCGGGCGGCAAACATCAGCGCGCCGGACAAGAAGCACGGCAGCGCGCCGAACCACAGCGCGGCGGTCTGCCAGTCACTGCCGGCGGACAACACCTGGGTCGCACCAAAGCCTGCGACCACGGCACCAATCGGGCCCATGGCATGGATGATCGCGCCGCCGGTGGCGCGGATGCTGGTGGGGAAGCTTTCACTGATAAAGAACAGCGCCGCCGAGTACGGCCCGATCAGGAAGAACAGGCCCAGGCTGTACAGCCCGACCACCATCGGCATATTGCTCGGACCAAACAGCATGCCGGCAAACGCCAGGCCGCCGAGCATCCAACCCAGGCCGATGACGTTACGACGGCCGATCTTGTCGCCCATCCAGCCGTGGCTGAGGTAGCCGCAGTAACCCACCAGGTTCGACAGCACGAGGATGATCAGCGAGTTCTCGAACGAGATGTGGTGCACGCTGACGATCACCGAAGTGCCGAGCACGCTGAACACCTGGATCGCTGCCCAGTTGAGCAGCAGCGCAGCGCCGATCACCAGCGTGGCGCGACGGGCCGGGCCACGGAAGGCCGCCTTGAGACCGGCCTTGCTGTGTTCGTCGTAGTCCACGCCGTAGGTCACGGCAACGTTTTGCGCTTCGGTCACCGCACCGCTTTTACGCAGTTGGCTGATGCGCTGGTGGATCTGGAACTGCGGGCTCTCCTTGAGCTTGCGCGCCATGATCGCGATCACCACCGCGGGGATCGCGGCGAAGATGAAGCAACCCTGCCAGCCGATGATCGGCAGCAACAGCGCGGTCAAACCGGCGGCGATCAACGCACCGACCGGCCAGCCGCCCTGCACTAGGCTGTAGATGAAGCCGCGACGCTTGGTCAGTCGTGGGTCTTCCGAGGCGCCATACAGCTCGGTCAAATAGGTGGCGTTGACGGTCTCCTCGGCATACCCCAGGCCGCCCAGCGAACGGATCAGAATCAGCGGCGACTTGCCCCACGCCCCGCCAATGGCGGTCAGCGCCGAGCACAGTGCGGAACCGGCCACGGTGAAAATAATCCCTTTGCGCCGCCCCAGCTTGTCGACGATCGGCCCGATGGCCAAGGCGACGACGGCGGTACCCACCGCCACCCAGGTCGCGATTTCAGCTTGCTCCACTTCACCCCAGCCAAAGTGCCGGCCGATCTCCGGCAGCAAGGTGCCGAACAGGATGAAGTCATACACCGCAAACACCCAGGCGAAAAACGCGATCCAGGTGGCGAAGCGCACTTCCTGGGACGTCAGTTGCCGGGGTTTCCAGCCAGTCAGGTCAAGCTTGTTGTAGATGGACATAATCGCGCCTCGGGAGGTGGGGGCTGCTTGGGTTGGGATCAGGTACGCGGTTGGCGGCGGATAAAGTCGTCGGCGATTTCGTCGAAGGTGACGAAGCGCACGCCGGCATGGCTCTGGATGTGTTCGATCAAGCGCTCGAGCATCAGCAGCACTTGCGGGCGGCCGGACACGTCGGGGTGGATGGTCATGGTGAACACCGCGTGTTCGTGCTCGCGGTAGACCCAGTCGAACTGGTCGCGCCACATTTCTTCGAGGTGACGCGGGTTGACGAAACCGTGGCTGTTGGGGGCTTTCTTGATGAACATCATCGGCGGCAGGTCGTCGAGGTACCAGTTGGCCGGGATCTCCACCAGGTCGGTTTCTTCACCGCGCACCAGGGGTTTCATCCAGGTGTCGGGGTGCTGGCTGTAGTCGATCTTGGTCCAGCTGTCGCCCTTGCGCACGTAGTAGGGGTGGAAGTCGTTGTGCATCAGGCTGTGGTCGTACTTGATGCCTTTCTTCAGCAGCAGCTCGTTGGTGACCTTGCTGAATTCCCACCACGGCGCGACGTAGCCGGTGGGACGCTTGCCGGTGACTTGGGTGATCAGTTCGATGGACTTGTCGAGGACGATTTCTTCCTGCTCGGCGGTCATCGCAATCGGGTTTTCGTGGCTGTAGCCATGCACGCCGATTTCGTGACCGGCGTCGGCCACGGCCTTCATCTGCTCGGGGAAGGTTTCCATCGAGTGGCCGGGGATAAACCAGGTGGTGCGCAGGCCGTAGCGTTCGAACAGTTTGAGCAGGCGCGGCGCACCGATTTCACCAGCGAACAGGCCGCGGGAGATGTCGTCGGGCGAGTCTTCGCCGCCATAGGAACCGAGCCAGCCGGCGACGGCGTCGACGTCGACGCCAAATGCACAGAGGATGTCTTTAGCCATGGTGTGTCTCCTTAAATGTTGAGTACGGATTCGACGGATAAGGCCGCGCGCAACAGCCGCGCGTCTTCTCCTGTCGGGGCGCTGAGCAGCAGCCCGGTGGGCAGGCCCTGGGCATCACGGCCACTGGGTAAGCTGACGCCTGGCATGTCGAGAAAGCTGCCGGGCATGGTCAGGCGCAGGGTGGCGAGGTTGGTTTTGACGAACAGTTCGTCGTCGGCTTCAAGCGGTGCCAACGCCGGGGCGACATGGGCGACGGTGGGGGTGATCAGGATCGCGCCGTCGAGGTCGTCGAGCAGTTGCTGTTGCAGGCGGCGGCGCGCCTCGGTCAGGTGGATCAGTTGGCTGGCCGGCAATCCGCGCGCGGCTTCAAGGCGGCGGCGCACACGGGGGTCGAGTTGCTCGGCATCAGTGCTGTCGAGCAGGGCCTGGTGCAGGGCGAAGGCTTCGAACGCGCCGAGCCAGCCTTGGTGCTTGATGAGGTCCAGGGTGGCCTGGAACGGGGGGCTTTCACGCTCTTCAATCAGCGCGCCTTCCGCCTTCAGTCGCTCAACGGCGCGCAGCAGGTTGTTGCGCACGGCAGGCTCCACGTCGGCCAGCACGCCCTGTTCCAACACAAAACGCTGCCCTTTCAGGCGGCGGGCACTGTGCTGCTGGGTACGGCCATGGAGCAGGTCGTCGATGGCCAAGGCATCGCGCACGCTGCGCGTCAACGGACCGAGGCTGTCGAGGGAGTGGGCCAAGGGAAACACACCGTCGCGGCTGTAGCGTCGGCTGCTGCTGCGGTACCCCACCAATCCGTTGAGCGCCGCCGGAATGCGGATGGAACCGGCGGTGTCGGTGCCCATGGCGATCGGCACGATACCGGCCGCGACCGCCACCGCCGACCCGGACGACGAGCCCCCGGGAATGCGCGCATGGTCCGTGCCATGGGGATTGTGCGGCGTGCCGAAATGCGGGTTCAGGCCCAACCCGGAATAGGCCAGTTCGCTGAGGTTGGTCTTGCCGACGCTGACCATCCCGGCACGGCACAACAGGCCCACGCTGGGGGCGTCGAGCAACGCGGCGGGCGCAGTACGGCGGTAGGCGGCGCCCGCGGTGGTGATGCTGCCGGCCACATCGAACAGGTCTTTCCAGGCCAGGGGTACGCCGTCGAACACGCTCAAGGGCTGGCCGGCACGCCAACGGGCGGCGGACGCTTCGGCTTCACGGCGGGCGCGCTCGGCGGTCAGGGAAATAAATACGCTGGTCGAGCGGCTCGCTTGATCGAGTGCCTGCTCAAGGACTTGCACCGGGTCGCTGCGACCGCTGGCGAAATCCTCGGCCAGTGAAGTGGCGTCTGACATCAGGGAAACCTCATAAAACGTACATATTCATAAAATGTACATTTTATAAAGGCAGCTTTCGTGCCAGTCTCTGCGTAGCGCTCTTGACGCGATTACGCATTTTTACCCAGAGCTACGGGATAGATGGTGTTGCTCGATGGAAAAAAACCTTGCGCCACGCTTGCGAAGCGCCTCCGATGAAATAATGTACCTTTTATTAATAAGTACATTTTGGTGCAGAAAAGTAACATTCCTACATTCAAGGCCCCAAAAAAGTGCCACCGACGTGGCGCAGAGTGACAGGCGCAACTTATGAGAGAATCCCCGGCCACCGTCCTACATGCCTTTGAGAAATCGATGAAAGCAGTGTCCGCCTCGGCCTCCCGTTACGCGATGATTCACCAGGTGTTGCGCGACGCGATCGTCAACGGCACCGCCCGCCATGGCCTGGTATTGCTGGAAGCGCCCCTGGCCGAGCTGTTCGGCACCAGCCGCGTGCCGGTGCGCAAGGCGCTGGACCTGCTGCACGCTGAGGGCTTGATCTGCCGTTTCAACGGCCGGGGTTACCTGATTAACCCCGAAGGCCTGGCCATGGAACCGCTGCGCCTGCCCCTGAGCCATGCGCACCTGGGCCTCAATGGCGAGGCCGAACTGGTGGACACCCGGCCGCTGGGCGAGCGCATCGTCGAGGAAATCGGCGCGGCGCTGTCCACCTGCATCGCCTTTGGCCATTACCGCCTGGATGAACAGGCCGCCGCCGACCACTATGGCGTCAGCCGCGCGGTGGTGCGTGAGGCGCTGATGCGCCTGCGCGACCGTGGCCTGGTGGAAAAAGAGCCCTATTCCCAATGGCTGGCGGGGCCACTGACCGCGCGGGAGGTCACCGAGGATTACGAACTGCGCGCCTGCCTGGAACCCGAAGCCCTGCGCCAAAGTGCCCCGAACCTCGACCGCGACATGCTTGAAGCCATGCTGCAGCGCGTGCTGGATGCCCAGGACAGCCCGCAGTGCAGCCTGGAAGCCATCGAGCAGATCGAAGAGGACCTGCACCAGCGCTGCCTGGCCGGCCTGCAAAACCGCAAGATTGCCGCGCTGATTCGCCAAGGCCAGAGCCCGATGATTATCAGCCGGATTTTTTACCGATTGCTGGGGATCGGCGCTGATCCGGCGATGCTCGCCGAACATCGCTTGATTTTGGAACTGCTGCTGCATGGCGCATTCGATGCGGCCGCGTTGAACTTGCGCGAGCATTTGCAGCGGGCGCGGCAGCGGATGTTGCAGCGTCTGAAAGTGCTGTCGGTGCTGCCAGAACAGCCACTCCCCGCCTACCTCCACAAAATCAGCTGACCCACATTGACCAAGTCGCCGCAGTAATTTCATGCAATATATTGCTATCTCACCCCCACCATTGAAACCACTGCTACCCCGCCCCATCTAACCTGCATACTTCCTTATGCAGGTGCCCCATGAGCGACCAGCAAGAATTCCCTGATTACGACCTCAACGATTACGCCGACCCCGAAAACGCTGAAACCCCTTCGTCCAATACCGGCCTGGCCCTGCCTGGGCAAAACCTGCCGGACAAGGTCTACATCATCCCGATCCACAATCGGCCGTTCTTCCCGGCGCAAGTGCTGCCGGTGATCGTCAACGAAGAGCCGTGGGCCGAGACCCTGGAGCTGGTGAGCAAATCCGACCACCACTCCCTCGCCCTGTTCTTCATGGACACGCCGCCGGAAGACCCACGCCACTTCGACACCTCCGCCCTGCCGCTGTACGGCACCCTGGTGAAGGTGCACCACGCCAGCCGCGAGAACGGCAAGCTGCAATTCGTCGCCCAGGGCCTGACCCGCGTGCGGATCAAAACCTGGCTCAAGCACCACCGCCCACCGTATCTGGTGGAAGTCGAATACCCGCACCAGCCAAGCGATCCGACCGACGAGGTCAAGGCCTACGGCATGGCGCTGATCAATGCGATCAAGGAACTGCTGCCGCTCAACCCGCTGTACAGCGAAGAGCTGAAGAACTACCTCAACCGCTTCAGCCCCAACGACCCGTCGCCCCTCACCGACTTCGCCGCCGCCCTCACGTCGGCCACCGGTAATGAGCTGCAGGAAGTGCTGGACTGCGTGCCAATGCTCAAACGCATGGAAAAAGTCCTGCCGATGCTGCGCAAGGAGGTGGAAGTCGCGCGCCTGCAAAAAGAACTCTCCGCCGAGGTGAACCGCAAGATCGGCGAGCACCAGCGCGAGTTCTTCCTCAAGGAACAGCTCAAGGTCATCCAGCAGGAACTGGGCCTGACCAAGGACGACCGCAGCGCCGACGTCGAACAGTTCGAGCAACGCCTGGAGGGCAAGGTGCTGCCGGCCCAGGCGAAAAAACGTATCGATGAAGAACTGAACAAACTGTCTATCCTCGAAACCGGCTCACCGGAATACGCGGTGACGCGCAATTACCTGGACTGGGCCACCTCGGTGCCATGGGGCGTGTATGGCGAGGACAAACTCGACCTCAAACACGCGCGCAAGGTGTTGGACAAGCACCATGCCGGCCTGGATGACATCAAGAGCCGCATTCTCGAATTCCTTGCGGTGGGCGCCTATAAAGGCGAAGTCGCCGGCTCCATCGTGCTGCTGGTGGGTCCGCCTGGCGTGGGCAAGACCAGCGTGGGCAAATCCATCGCCGAGTCCCTCGGGCGGCCGTTCTATCGCTTCAGCGTCGGCGGCATGCGCGACGAGGCCGAGATCAAGGGCCATCGCCGCACCTACATCGGCGCCATGCCGGGCAAGCTGGTGCAGGCGCTCAAGGACGTGGAGGTGATGAACCCGGTGATCATGCTCGACGAGATCGACAAAATGGGCCAGAGCTACCAGGGCGACCCGGCCTCGGCGCTGCTCGAAACCCTCGACCCGGAGCAGAACGTCGAATTCCTCGACCACTACCTGGACCTGCGCCTGGACCTGTCCAAGGTGCTGTTCGTGTGCACCGCCAACACCCTGGACTCGATCCCCGGCCCGCTGCTGGACCGTATGGAAGTGATTCGCCTGTCGGGCTATATCACCGAAGAAAAAGTCGCGATCGCCAAACGCCACCTGTGGCCAAAACAGCTGGAAAAAGCCGGCGTTTCGAAAAACAGCCTGAGCATCAGCGACGGCGCCCTGCGCGCACTGATCGACGGTTACGCCCGTGAAGCCGGGGTGCGCCAGCTGGAGAAACAGCTGGGCAAACTGGTGCGCAAGGCGGTGGTCAAGCTGCTGGACGCGCCGAACTCGGTGATCAAGATCGGCAACAAGGACCTGGAAAGCTCCCTCGGCATGCCGGTGTTCCGCAACGAGCAGGTGTTGTCGGGTACCGGTGTGATCACCGGCCTGGCCTGGACCAGCATGGGTGGCGCTACGTTGCCGATCGAGGCGACGCGCATCCACACCCTCAATCGCGGCTTCAAGCTCACCGGGCAGTTGGGTGAGGTGATGAAAGAGTCCGCCGAAATCGCCTACAGCTACATCAGCTCCAACCTGAAGTCGTTTGGCGGCGATCCGAAGTTCTTCGATGAAGCCTTCGTGCACTTGCACGTACCGGAAGGCGCCACGCCGAAGGACGGCCCGAGCGCCGGGGTGACCATGGCCAGCGCGCTGCTGTCCCTGGCCCGCAATCAAGCGCCGAAAAAAGGCGTGGCCATGACTGGCGAACTGACGTTGACCGGGCATGTGCTGCCAATTGGCGGGGTGCGTGAGAAGGTGATTGCGGCGCGGCGCCAGAAGATTCACGAACTGATTCTGCCGGAGCCGAACCGTGGCAGTTTTGAAGAGTTGCCGGAGTACCTGAAGGAAGGCATGACCGTGCACTTTGCCAAACGCTTTGCGGATGTGGCGAAGGTGTTGTTCTGATAGAGCGCTAGCGCCTGAACTGGCCTCATCGGGGGCAAGCCCCCTCCCACACTTGAATGTGTTCACACATCAACATGTGGGAGGGGGCTTGCCCCCGATGGCGTGAGTGGCCGCAACCTGTATCCTGCTTGTAACACCCTGTCTTATCTTCGGTTATGCTCGGTCTTCGTCGCCAAACAACGGAGCCCCCATGACCGCTGCCCGCCTGCTTCTCCCCCTGAGCCTTTGCCTGCTCGCCGCCTGCGCCAGTGCGCCGAAGCAAAACGTCACCGTGGAAGAACAGGGCGCTTGTCCGCTGCAACTCAAAACCGGGCAAAACCTGATCCTCACCCTGCCAAGCAACCCAACCACGGGTTATCGCTGGGCCATCCAGGATTCCGCTGGCGGCGTACTGCGTGCACTGAGCCCCGAGGTGTACAGCAGCTCGGAATCCGGTGTGGTCGGTGGCGGAGGCCAGTCCACCTGGCGCTTCCAGGCTTTCACGGCCGGCCAGGGTCGTTTGCGCCTGACCTCCCAGCAACCCTGGGAACCGGAAGCCGAGCCCGCCGAGACCTTCGACTGCGCCATTACGGTGAACTGATATGCCATGGCTGATTCTTGCGCTGATGGGCGCAGGCACCTTTATCTACGGCCTGAGCACCCATGCCACGTTGCTGTGCCTGCTGGTCAAGCCGCTGCCGGTACTGGCGCTGCTGGGCTGGCTGCATGATGCGCCGCCTACTGACTATCGACGCTGGATCAGCCTCGGGCTGATTTTTTCCCTGGTCGGCGATGTATTGCTCGCCTGGCCGGGCGACCTGTTTATCTTCGGCCTCGGCGCCTTCCTGTTTGCGCACCTGGCCTATCTCAAAGCCTATTTCAGCGACTGCCGCCGCTTGGCGCTGTTGCCGTTGGTATTGGCGCTGGGCGTGGGCGCGATCCTGCTGAGCATCCTGATCTCCCACGGCCTCGGTGAACTGCTGATACCGGTGGTGGTTTACGCACTGGTGATCAGCGCCATGCTTTGGCGCGCGCTGGCACGCCTGGGCAGCGATGTGCCGAAACGCTCGGCGCTGTTGGCGGCGGCGGGAGCGGTGTCGTTTGTATTTTCCGACACGCTGATCGGCATCAATCGGTTTGTGCTGTCGTTCGAGGCCGCGCCGTATTTGTTGATCACAACTTACTGGCTCGGCCAATGGGGCATCACCGCCTCGGCTTTCCATCAGACAACCCGCGCATCCGCTGACCAACTTGGCTAAAATGCCGGCCTTTCCCCCTCGTCGCCGGAACAACCGTGAGCAAAGAACCCGATCGCCTATTCGCCCAGCCCCTGCCCCAGGTGCCGGACTTCGCCTTTAACGAGGACGTGGTGCGGGTGTTCCCGGACATGATCAAGCGCTCGGTGCCTGGTTACCCGACGATTGTCGAAAACCTCGGCGTGCTCGCGGCGCAATTTGCCCAACCGAACAGCGTGCTCTACGACCTGGGCTCGTCCCTGGGTGCGGTGACCCAGGCCTTACGTCGCCATGTGCGCACGGACGGTTGCCGAGTGATCGCTGTGGATAACTCGGCGGCCATGGTCGAGCGCTGCCGCGAATACCTCAATGGCCAGGACTCGATGTTCCAGGAGCTGCTGCCGGTCGAGGTAATCGACGGCGATATCCTCGCGCTGCAGTTCCAACCGGCCTCGGTGGTGGCGTTGAACTTCACCCTGCAATTCATCGCCCCGGATGAGCGCCTGGCGTTGCTCGGGCGTATCCGCCAGTCATTGCTGCCCGGCGGTGCATTGATCCTTTCGGAAAAGCTGCGCTTCAACGACCTTGAAGAACAGGCACTGCTCACCGATCTGCATATCGCGTTCAAACGCGCCAACGGCTACAGCGAACTGGAGATCGCCCAGAAGCGTAGCGCCATCGAAAACGTCATGAAGCCCGACAGCCTCGAAGAACACCGCGAACGCCTGCTGGCGGCCGGGTTCTCGAAAGTCGTGCCGTGGTTCCAGTGTCTTAACTTTGCCTCGTTGATTGCCTTGCCATGATTGATCTGTCCCCCCTCGCCCGCCATCTGGTCGGCACCCCTCTGGCTGTATGGGCCCAAGGCCTGCAAGCGCAGCTCGATAGCAAGATGGAAAAGGGTCATGGCGACCTGGAGCGTTGGCAGAGTGCCCTGGACGCGCTGCCAAAGATCCAGCCCAGCGAAGTCGACTTGCTCAATGGCTTGGTGCTGGACACCGATTGCGACGATGCCACCCGCGCGCAGATGCACACCGCGCTGATGGGCTTGAGCCCGTGGCGCAAGGGCCCGTTCCACCTGTTCGGTGTGCATGTGGACACCGAATGGCGCTCGGACTGGAAGTGGTCGCGTGTGGCCCCGCACCTGGACCTGAAGGGCAAGCGCATTCTCGATGTCGGTTGCGGCAACGGTTACTACATGTGGCGCATGCTCGGCGCCGGGGCCGACAGCGTGATTGGCGTCGACCCGAACTGGCTGTTCTTCTGCCAGTTCCAAGCCGTACAGCGTTACCTGTCCGAACCCAAGGCCTGGCACCTGCCGTTCCCGTTTGAAGACCTGCCGGCGAACCTGGAAGGCTTCGACACAGTGTTTTCCATGGGTGTGTTCTATCACGGTCGCTCGCCGATCGAGCATCTGCTGGCGCTGAAGGACACCCTGGTCAAGGGCGGCGAACTGGTCCTGGAAACCCTGGTGGTGGAAGGCGACCAGCAACAGGTGCTGGTGCCGGAAGACCGTTATGCGCAGATGCGTAACGTGTGGTTCCTGCCGTCGGTACCGGCATTGATGCTGTGGCTGCGGCGTGCCGGGTTCAGTGATGTGAGGTGCGTGGATGTGAGCGTGACTACGGTGGAGGAACAGCGCGGGACGGCGTGGATGAAGTATCAGTCCCTCAGCGACTTCCTCGATCCGCAGGATCACAGCAAGACGATTGAAGGACTGCCGGCACCGATGCGGGCGGTCATCATCGCTAAAAAGTAACCGCTAGTCTCCCTGAAACAACAGAGATCCAAATGTGGGAGGGGGCTTGCCCCCGATAGCGATGTATCAGCCATAGATGTGGTGGCTGACACTCGGCTATCGGGGGCAAGCCCCCTCCCACATTTGCTCATCAGTTTTTTTAGAGCGGGGGCTTGGCCCGGCGGGCCTTGAAAAATTCGCTCAACACCGTGCCGCACTCCTCCGCCAGCACACCGCCTTCAAACAACACCCGATGGTTCAGAAAGCCCTGGGTAAAAAACTGCCCCTGGCTTTGCACGATCCCTGCCTTGGGCTCCAACGCGCCATACACCACCCGCGCAATTCGTGAATGCACGATCAGGCCGGCGCACATGCTGCACGGTTCCAGGGTCACGTACAGCGTACTGCCCGGCAGGCGGTAGTTGCTGACCGCTTGCGCAGCCGCGCGGATGGCGACCATTTCGGCATGGGCGCTGGGGTCATGGCCGCTGATCGGGCAGTTGAAGCCGCGACCAATGATTTCACCATCCTGCACCAGCACCGCGCCCACCGGCACTTCGCCCAGCGTCGCGCCTTGGGCGGCAAGTGCCAGGGCTTCGCGCATGAAATCCTGATCGCGGCTGCGGTCGATAACGGCCGTGGGGCGAAACTGGCGCATCACGCCACCTCGATGGCGGCCATCAGACCGGTTTCCATGTGGTCGATCACGTGGCAGTGGAACATCCACACCCCAGGGTTATCCGCCACCAATGCCACGCGGGCGCGTTCGTTCTTGCCCAGCAGGTAAGTGTCGGTGAAATACGGGATCACCTTGTGGCGGTTCGAGGCGATCACCTTGAAGCTCATGCCGTGCAGGTGGATCGGGTGCTGGTACTGGGTCATGTTTTTCAATTCGAAAATGTAGCTCTTGCCTTTTTCCAGCTTGGCAATCGGTCGGTCGGCGCAGGTCTTGTCGGTGATGTCCCAGGCCTGGCCGTTGATCTGCCACAGGCTCGGCGGCTTGCCGTTATCCACCGATACGGAGCCGACCCACTCGAAATTGAAGTTGAGTTTCTCCGCATTGGCCAGGTCCGGCTCGGCAATCGGGTTGGCGGGCAATGCCGGGGGCCATTCGCTCGGTGCATCGGTGTTGGCGACTGAGCGGAAAGTGCCCAGGCGCACCGGGCCGTTACGGATCGACAGTTCTTCGCCCGCCGGCGGCGCCTTGATCGCCAGGCAGATACGCATGCCCGGGCCCAGCCAGTATTCCTTGCCCAGCGGGCGCGGCTCGACGGGGTTGCCGTCCAGGGCGTAGATCTGCGCTTCGACGTCGGGGATGTTGATGCGATAGGTCAGGGTGTTGTCGAGGTTGAGCAGGCGCACGCGGGTGATCTGCCCGGCGGGCAGGTCGATCACCGCCTGGGATACGCCATTGATCGTCGACAGCCGCCCGGCCGTGCCGCCACGCGCGGCTTCACGGGGAATGCTGAAGGCGACGAAGGCGCCCTCTTCGTCCACGTGCCAGCTCTTCAGGCTGAGGGTGCGTTCGTGCTTGAAACCGGTGGGCTCGCGCTCTTCGATGATCAGCGGGCCGACCAGGCCTCGGCCGAGTTCTTCGCTGCTGTTCACATGGGGGTGATACCAGTAGCTGCCGGCATCGGGCACGCGGAATGTGTAGTCGAAGTATTCGCCGGGCAACACCGGCAATTGCGAGACGTAAGGCACGCCGTCCATTTCCAGCGGCAGGCGGATGCCGTGCCAGTGGATCGTGGTGGCGACCGGCAGGTGGTTGATAAAGCGCACCCGCAGCCACTCACCCTGGCGCACGCGCAACTCGGTGCCAGGTGCCGAAGGGCCGAAGGCCCAGGCTTCGGTCTTGTGCCCCGGCACCAGCTCTACATCGAGCGGCGCGGCGATCAGTTCGTAATCGTGCCCCGCTTCGGCTTCGGCGACCTTCCCCAGCCAGTAGCGGTAGGCGCCACCGGCACCGACGCCCACTACGGCCAGGCCTGCAAGACCACCCAGGATTTGTCGACGGGAAAAGGATCGGGACACAACAACCTCACGTATCTGCCGCAGGCGCAGGGCCTGCAAAGGGCAGATACGATACACCTGCATTGGCTAAACAGTAAGGCTTCGCATTGCCGCATGACACAAAGACGGCGCACACCTGTAGGAGCGAGCTTGCTCCTACAGGTGGATCTGCGGTCAGCGCTTGGCGGCCGCCAGGATCAACGCTTTCATCTCGGCCACAGCGCCTTTGAAACCGACGAACAGCGCATGAGCCACCAGCGCATGGCCGATGTTCAGCTCGTTGATGCCCTTGATCGCGGCCACCGCTTCGACGTTGTGGTAATGCAGGCCGTGGCCGGCGTTGACGATCAGGCCTTCATTAAGGCCGCAGTTCACACCGTCAATGATGCGCTGCAGTTCATCCGCCACTTCGGTCGGTGTGGTGGCGTCGGCGTAACGGCCGGTGTGCAGTTCGATGGCCGGCGCGCCGACACGGCGGGACGCTTCGATCTGGCGCTCGTCGGCGTCGATGAACAGCGACACTTCGCTGCCGATCTTCGACAGGCGCTCCACCGCAGCCTTGATCCGCGCTTCCTGGCCGGCTACGTCGAGGCCGCCTTCGGTGGTCAGTTCCTGGCGGGTTTCCGGGACCAGGCAGATGTGCGCCGGGCGGATGCGCTCGGCGAAAGCCATCATTTCTTCGGTGACGCCCATCTCAAAGTTCATGCGGGTTTGCAGCACGTCCTTGAGCAGCAGCACATCGCGCTCCTGGATGTGACGGCGGTCTTCGCGCAGGTGCACGGTGATGCCGTCGGCGCCCGCTTCTTCGGCGTCCAGCGCGGCCTTGACCGGGTCAGGGTAACGAGTGCCCCGGGCCTGGCGCAGGGTAGCGACGTGGTCGATGTTGACGCCAAGAAGAATGCGATTGCTGGTGGTCACGGAAGCGCTCCTGAAAAGGGGAAAGAAACGCTGCACAGCATACACGGGGATGTCAGGGCTTTCGAAACAACTCGCGACTGACCAGCGGCCGCCCACCCAAGTGCACGGCCAGGGCCTGGCGCATCAAGCGCTTGGCGGCGGACAACGCACCGGGTGCGCTCCAGTCGGCCTCGCTCATGGCCAGCAGCTCGGTGCCCTGGAACAGGCCCGGTTGCAGCAGGTACACACGCTCCAGGCCCGCATCCACCTGCAGGCGGTACATGCCGTCGGCGGCGATGGGATCGCCATGCAGGTCGTTGTTCAGTTCGAAGCCGTAGCCCAGGTCGTCGAGCAGGCGCCATTCGAAGGCGCGCAGCAGCGGCTCCAGGGGGCGGCCTTCCGCCAGGGCCAGCAACGTGGCGGCGTAGTGATCGAAGACAGCCGGGTGCGGGTCTTCGGCGGGCAACAGGCGGATCAGCAATTCATTGAGGTAGAGGCCGCTGAACAGCGCATCGCCATTGAGCCAGGCGGAAGTGCCGACGCTTTCCAGACGGCCGACGTTTTTCAACTCGCCCTTGCCGCGAAACTCCACGTCCAACGCCACAAAGGGCCGCGCCAGTGTCCCCGCCTTGCCCCGCGCGCTACGCAACACCGCGCGCAGGCGACCTTGGGGCGTGAGGAAATCCACCAGCGCGCTGGTCTCACGGTAGGCGCGGCTGTGCAGGACGTAGGCGAGTTGGCTGGGGGGTTGGGATTGGGACATGGGTTCTCTATCTTGAAAACAACACAAACCTAATGTGGGAGGGGGCTTGCCCCCGATGGCAGTGTGTCAGTCACTTATTGGTTAACTGACCCACCGCTATCGGGAGCAAGCCCCCTCCCACATTTTTTGCCCTGCGGTGTTCTTACAGGTCGCCGTAACCGAGGGAACGCAGAGCGCGCTCGTCATCGGACCAACCACCCTTCACCTTCACCCACAGGTTGAGCATGATCTTGGAATCGAACAGCAATTCCATGTCCTTGCGCGCTTCGGTGCCGATGCGCTTGATGCGCTCGCCCTTGTCGCCAATGATGATTTTCTTCTGGCCGTCACGTTCGACGAGGATCAGCGCATGGATATGCAGGGTCTTGCCCTGCTGCTTGAACTCTTCGATTTCGACGGTGATCTGGTACGGCAGCTCGGCGCCCATCTGGCGCATGATTTTCTCACGCACCAGTTCGGCGGCGAGGAAACGGCTGCTGCGGTCGGTGATCTGGTCTTCCGGGAAGAAGTGCTCGTTCTCCGGCAGGTAGCCGGCGATCACGCGCTCCAGGGCTTCGAGGTTGTGGCCGTGCTGGGCCGAGATCGGCATGATCTGCGCGTTCGGCAGTTGCTCCTGCAACCAGCTCAGGTGCGGCATCAGCTCGGCTTTGTCTTCGATACGGTCGGTCTTGTTCAACGCGACGATCAAAGGGCCGGTGACGTACTGCACACGCTCGAGGACCATCTGGTCTTCGTCGGTCCACTTGGTGCGGTCGACCACGAAGATCACCACGTCGACGTCTTTCAACGCCGCCGAAGCGGTCTTGTTCATGTAGCGGTTGAGGGCTTTTTCACCGCCTTTGTGCATACCCGGGGTGTCGACATACACCGCTTGCACGCTGCCTTCGGTCTTGATGCCCAGCATGTTGTGGCGGGTGGTCTGCGGCTTGCGCGAGGTGATTGCAAGCTTCTGGCCGAGGATATGGTTCAGCAGCGTGGACTTGCCCACGTTCGGGCGGCCGACGATGGCAACATAGCCACAGCGTGTTGCGGTTGAATCAGTCATGGCCATTCTCCACGCCGAGGGCAATCAGTGCTGCAGCGGCCGCTACCTGTTCGGCAATACGACGGCTCACACCCTGACCTCGGCTTTTTTCATTCAGTAAGGTGATTTCACATTCCACGAAGAACACGCGGCAATGGGGCTCACCCTGGATATCCACCACTTCGTAGCGTGGCAGGTCACAACCGCGCGATTGCAGGAATTCCTGCAGGCGGGTCTTCGGATCCTTGTTGGTGTCGACCAGCGTGAGGCTTTCGATCTCGGAGGTCAGCCACGCGGTGACGCGCTCCTTGGCCGCTTCCATGCCTGCATCGAGGTAGATCGCACCGATCAACGCCTCAAGCGCATCGGCCAGGATCGACTCACGGCGGAACCCACCGCTCTTCAACTCACCGGAGCCGAGGCGCAGGTACTCACCCAGACCAAAACCACGGGCCAGTACGGCCAGGGTCTCGCCCTTTACCAGCCGTGCGCGCAAACGCGACAGCTGACCTTCACGGGCTTGGGGAAAGCGCTCGAAGAGGGCTTCACCGGCGACGAAATTGAGGATGGCATCACCGAGAAATTCCAGGCGTTCGTTATTACGCCCTGCAAAGCTGCGGTGTGTGAGGGCAAGGACCATCAATTCCTGATCCTTGAAGGTGTAGCCGAGCTGGCGCTCGAGACGACTTAGAGAAACGGTCACGGTTTACCCATATCTGTGTGGTGGCACCGGCGGCCATCGACGATTGACGCAGTGTTCAAATTCAAATCCTGGTTGGTATTGCACGGGGACGGAAAATGTCCAAGCCCCAGAAAAGCATTCGGCGCTGTGTTCACAGCGCCGCTTGTATTACTTGATCAGCCCGACCCGCGAGAAGTTCGGCAGGTGGCTGAGCTTGGGTTCCGGCCAGCTCATCCAGACCGCAAAGGCCTTGCCGACGATATTCTGGTCGGGAACCATGCCCAGCAGATCCTTGGGAATGCTGGGGTCATCCCAATAGCGACTGTCATTGGAGTTGTCGCGGTTGTCGCCCATCATGAAATAGTGCCCGGCCGGCACTTTCCATTCGCCATCAGGCATGGCGCGGTAGCGGCTCATTTCCTTGCGGATTTCGTGCTCTACCGCCCCGAGTTTTTCCTGGTACAGCTCGGCACTGCCCAGGCTGTTCGGTTCGGAACCGATCAACTTCTCGGCCACTGACTCGCCATTGATCAACAGACGCTTCTCGCTGGTGTAGCGAATCACGTCGCCCGGCAGGCCCACCACACGCTTGATGTAGTTGACGTTCGGGTCGCTTGGGTAGCGGAACACCATCACATCGCCGCGCTGCGGGTCACCGACTTCGATGACCTTCTTGTCGATCACCGGCAGGCGAATCCCGTAGGAGAACTTGTTCACCAGGATGAAGTCACCCACGTCCAGGGTAGGTTTCATCGAGCCCGACGGGATCTGAAACGGCTCCACCAGGAACGAACGCAGCACCAGCACGATGAACAACACCGGAAAGAACGACTTGCCGTATTCAACCAGCAAGGGCTCTTTGTTCAGCTTCTCGATCACCAGGCCATCGGGCTGGCTGACGCTGCCCTGATAGGACGCGATAGCCGCCCGCCGACGCGGGGCGAAGAACACCAGATCAAGCAACGCCAGGAGACCGCAAACGGCAACGGCGATGACCAGCAACAGCGGGAAATTTAGCGACATAGGACCTAACTATCCAACCTGAGCACCGCAAGGAAGGCTTCTTGTGGAATTTCCACGTTGCCCACTTGCTTCATGCGTTTTTTACCGGCCTTTTGCTTCTCAAGCAGCTTGCGCTTACGGCTGACGTCACCACCGTAGCATTTGGCCAGTACGTTCTTTCTGAGAGCCTTGACGGAGGTTCGCGCAATGATCTGCCCGCCAATGGCGGCCTGGATCGCGACGTCGAACATCTGGCGCGGAATCAGTTCTTTCATCTTTTCAGTCAGCTGGCGACCTTTGTAGTGCGCGTTGTCCTTGTGCACGATCAGTGCCAGGGCATCGACCTTGTCGCCGTTGATCAACACATCCAGTTTCACCAGATTAGCCGATTGGTAACGGTCGAAATGGTAATCCAGCGAAGCATAGCCGCGACTGGTTGATTTGAGACGGTCAAAGAAGTCCAGGACCACTTCGTTCATCGGCAAATCGTAGGTCACTTGCACCTGGGTACCGAGGAACAACATGTCGTGCTGCACGCCACGCTTTTCGATACACAGGGTAATGACGTTGCCCAGGTGTTCCTGCGGCACAAGAATATTGGCCCGCACGATCGGTTCGCGCATGTCTTCGATGGAAGACAGGTCTGGGAGCTTGGACGGGTTGTCGACGTAAATCGTTTCACCGTTTTTGAGCAACAGCTCGAAAATAACCGTCGGCGCCGTGGTAATCAGGTCCAGGTCGTACTCGCGCTCCAGGCGCTCCTGGATGATTTCCATGTGCAGCATGCCGAGGAAGCCGCAGCGGAAGCCGAAGCCCAGGGCGTCGGAGCTTTCCGGGGTGTACTGCAACGACGAGTCGTTGAGGGTCAGCTTTTGCAGGGCTTCGCGGAAGTCTTCGAAGTCGTCGGAACTGACCGGGAACAGGCCGGCGTAGACCTGCGGCTGGATGCGTTTGAAGCCCGGCAGCACGTCGACGTCAGGGGTGGAGCTCAACGTCAGGGTGTCACCCACCGGTGCACCGTGAATGTCCTTGATACCGGCGATAATGAAGCCTACTTCGCCGGCTTTCAGATCAGTGGTCGCGGTGTGCTTGGGGTTGAATACACCGACGCTGTCCACCAGGTGGATCTTGCCGGTGGACTTGACCAGGATCTTGTCGCCCTTCTTCACACGGCCCTGACGCACGCGTACCAGGGAGACAACCCCCAGGTAGTTGTCGAACCAGGAGTCGATGATCAACGCTTGCAGCGGATCTTCGTAGTTGCCGGTGGGGGCTGGAATGGTCTTGACCAGGCGCTCGAGCACTTCGTCGACGCCCAGGCCGGTCTTGGCGCTGCACTCGACGGCGTCGGTGGCGTCAATGCCGATGATTTTTTCGATTTCTTCCTTTACCCGGTCCGGATCGGCCTGTGGCAGGTCGATCTTGTTCAGTACCGGCATGACTTCCAGGCCTTGCTCGATGGCGGTGTAGCAGTTGGCCACGGACTGGGCTTCAACGCCCTGGCCCGCGTCCACCACCAGCAGCGCACCTTCGCAGGCCGCCAGGGAGCGGCTGACTTCGTAGGTGAAGTCAACGTGGCCCGGGGTGTCAATGAAGTTCAATTGGTACTTGATACCGTCTTTGGCGGTGTAGTACAGGGTAACGCTGTGGGCCTTGATGGTGATCCCGCGCTCGCGTTCGAGGTCCATGGAGTCCAGCACCTGGGCTTCCATTTCACGCTCGGCAAGGCCGCCGCACATCTGGATGAATCGATCGGCCAGCGTCGACTTACCATGGTCAATGTGGGCGATGATGGAGAAATTGCGGATATGACTCAAATCACTCACGGATCAACACTCAAAAAGGCTGCAGGCAGATTGCCCGCTGAAAAATAGCCGGGAATTGTACCTGATGCTCAGGCCAGGCGTCATCTTTGCTGACCAGAACAAAAATGCCCCACTCATTCGAGTGGGGCATTTTTTATGCATCACTGCGGTATCAGCCGGCCCGGCGCAGCAGCCAGAACCCAGCCAGGGCGCAGATGGTCGTCGGCACCAGCACCGCAAACAGTGGCGAGAACCCGAACACCAGGCTCGACGGGCCGAGCAGGTCCTGGGCGATGCGGAAGGTGAAACCCACCAGCACCCCGGTAAACACGCGCTGGCCGAGAGTTACGGAGCGCAACGGACCGAAGATGAACGAGATCGCCATCAATACCAGTGCCGCGGTCACCACCGGTTGTAACACCTTGACCCAAAATGCCAGCCAGTAACGACCGTTATTCAAGCCTTGGTCCTTCAGGTAGTGGATATAACCCCACAGCCCGGAGATCGGCAGGCTTTCGGGGATCATCACCACCGTATTGAGCAGTTCCGGCTTGAGGGCGATGTCCCACTCTTCACTTGGTACGTTGATCACTTCGGTGCTGGCCTTGGTGCCTTGGCCGACATTGCGGAAGTAAGTCGTGGTGATGTCGGTCAATTGCCACTTTTCGTCCCTGTACTGCGCGCGTTTGGCGAAGCTGGACGACAGCATGTGACGTTCCTTATCGAACGTGTAGCGCGTCACACCGATCAGCAGTCCGCCCGGTTGCACGGCGTTGATGTGGATGAACTCATCACCCTGACGGTGCCACAGGCCATGTTTGGCGCTCTGTGCATCGCCCGAGCCCTGGGCCAGGGCGCGATTGGCCTGGGCGGTGGTTTCGGCCGGCGGCGCTACGTATTCACCGATCAGCACGCTGCACAGCATCAGCAGCAACATTGGCTTCATGACCGCCCAGACGATACGACCGATGGACACCCCGGCGGCGCGCATGATGGTCAGTTCGCTGTTGCTGGCCAGGCTGCCCAGGCCGATCAGGCAGCCGATCAGCGCGGCCATCGGCATCATGTCGTAGAGACGACGCGGCGCGGTAAGTGCAACGTAGCTGAGCACGTCCCACACGGTGTAGGTGTCGCTGACGTTGCCGACTTCATCGATGAAAGCGAACAACGAGGCCAGGCCCAGGATGATGCCCAGTACCGCCAGGATCGCGATCAGGACGCTGCTACCTATGTAGCGATCGAGCTTAGCCACGAGCCAACTCCTTCTGGCCACGACGGCTCATCATTTTCAAACGAATAGGCTCCCAATAAAGCAGCCCCAGGCCGATCAGCAGGAACATTCCATGTACCCACCACAGGCCCAGGGTCGGCGACAGCTTGCCTTTCTCCAGGGAGCCACGGGCGGAAATCAGGATAGTGAGGTAAGCCATGTACAGCAGGATCGCCGGTAACAGCTTGAGGAAACGGCCCTGGCGCGGGTTGACGCGCGACAGCGGCACGGCCATGAGGGTCACGATAAACACCAGCAGCGGCAGGGAAATCCGCCATTGCAGCTCGGCAATGGAGCGCAGTTCCTTGCTGCCGAGCAGGTCCTTCGTGGGGATGGCGTCGCGGTCGGTGACTTCGTCGCTGATGTCCGGGCGGGCCAGCATCACACCATAGGTGTCGTACTTGATCGCGCGATAGTCGGCCATGCCTGGACTGCCATCGTATCGATAGCCATTTTCCAGAATCAGGTAGCGGCTGCCGTCAGGGCGCACTTCCTGGCGACCCGAATCAGCCACCAGCACGGAAATGCCACGGTCTTTCTTGTCTTGGCCAAAACGCTTCTCGGAGATGAACACGCCGCCCAGGTTGGCGCGGTCGTCAGTCAGGGTTTCCGTGTAAGTCACACGTGAGCCGTCATTGAGCGCCTGGAAACGGCCCGGCTCGAGGGTGTCGAACTCGGTCATCGCGTCCTGTTTGTTCAGCACCAGCTGGAACTGCATGGCGCCCTGGGGAGCCAGGCTCAGGCTCAGCCAAGCCACGATCAGCGCAACGCCGGCCGCCGGAATCATGGTCATGCCCAGCAGACGCTGCTGGCTCATGCCGGTGGCCGAGAGCACGGTCATTTCACTTTCAAGGTACAAGCGGCCGTAGGCCAGCAGGATCCCAAGGAACAGGCCCAGCGGCAGGATCAGTTGCAAGAACCCCGGCAGGCGAAAGCCCATGATCAGGAACAGCGAGCCTGGGTCCAGGGCGCCGGAGGCAGCCTGGGCCAGGTATTTGACGAAACGACCACTCATGATGATGACCAGCAGAACCGCACTCACGGCACTCAGGGTCAACAGGACTTCGCGGGACAGATAACGGAAGACGATCAAACCAGACACTCCAGGGTTGTCAGGCTAAGGCGGCCAAACAAGCAAGCATACCGAGTCAGCCCGTTTACACCGGGCCGGCTAAAAAGATGGCGCATTATCCTGTGATTGACCGCGCCTGTCACTGCGCAACCTCACGCGCACCTACAAAGCGTACGCCAAGGGTTGTCAGGCTCCGTCGGCGAGGTTCAAACTGCGGCCTTTGTCGCTGGCGGTTTACACGGCTGCCAAGCTTTAAAGCCTGCGTACAGACGCAAGGCTCTCAGACCTTTATAAGGGACCCGAAAATGGAATTGGTTGTAAAAAGCGTTAGCCCCGAAACGTTGAAAACCGCCACCCTCGTGGTCGCCATCGGCGAAGGCCGCAAGCTCGGCGTGGCCGCCAAGCAACTCGACGAACTCAGCGGCGGCGCCATCAGCGCGGTCCTCAAGCGCGGCGACCTGGCCGGTAAAGTCGGCCAGAGCCTGCTGCTGCAAAGCCTGCCTAACCTGAAAGCCGAACGCGTATTGCTGGTGGGCGTGGGCAAGGACGCTGAACTGGGCGACCGCCCGTTCCGCAAGATCATCAGCGGTATCCTCAACACCCTCAAGGGCCTGGGCGGCAGCGATGCAGCGCTGGCACTCGATGAAATCGTTGTAAAAGGCCGTGACAGCTACGGCAAGACCCGCCTGCTGGCCGAAACCCTGGTGGACGGCGGCTACCTCTTCGACCAGTTCAAGAGCCAGAAAGCCGAACCCCGCGCCCTGAAGAAAATCACCCTGCTGACCATCAAGGCCGCCCAGGCTGAAGTCGAGCGCGCCGTGACCCACGCCCAGGCCATCGCCAACGGCATGTCGTTCACCCGCGATTTGGGCAACCTGCCGCCGAACATCTGCCACCCAACCTACCTGGGCGAACAAGCCAAGGCATTGGGTAAAGAGTTCAAGGGCCTGAAAGTCGAAGTGCTGGACGAGAAGAAGATCAAGGAACTGGGCATGGGCTCGTTCTATGCCGTGGGCCAGGGCAGCGACCAGCCGCCACGCCTGATCGTGATGCAATACAACGGCGGCAAGAAGTCCGAGAAACCTTACGCCCTCGTCGGTAAAGGCATCACCTTCGACACCGGCGGCATCAGCCTCAAGCCGGGCCTGGGCATGGACGAGATGAAGTACGACATGGGCGGCGCCGCCAGCGTGTTCGGTACCCTGCGTGCCGTGCTGGAGCTGAAGCTGCCGATCAACCTGGTGTGCATCCTGGCCTGCGCCGAGAACATGCCGAGCGGCGGCGCTGCCCGTCCGGGCGACATCGTCACCACCCTCAGTGGCCAGACCGTGGAAATCCTCAACACCGACGCCGAAGGCCGCCTGGTGCTGTGCGATGCCCTGACCTACGCCGAGCGCTTCAAGCCGCAAGCCGTGATCGACATCGCCACCCTGACCGGCGCCTGCATCGTTGCCCTGGGTTCCCACACCTCGGGCCTGCTGGGCAATAACGACGAGCTGATCGAGCAACTGCTCAGCGCCGGCAAGGCCGCCGACGACCGCGCCTGGCAACTGCCGCTGTTCGATGAGTACCAGGAACAGCTGGACAGCCCGTTCGCCGACATCGCCAACATCGGTGGCCCGAAAGCCGGCACCATCACCGCTGCGTGCTTCCTGTCGCGCTTTGCCAAGAACTTCAACTGGGCGCACCTGGACATCGCCGGCACTGCCTGGACCAGCGGCGGCAAGGACAAAGGTGCCACCGGCCGTCCGGTGCCACTGCTGACCCAATACCTGCTGGACCGCGCCAAAGCCTGACACTGAAGATGCCGGGGTGGTGATCTCGCCGCCCCGGCCTCAGGAACCGCAATGACCCAAGTCGACTTCTATATATTGCCCAGCGCCGATCCGCTCGCGCGCCTGGACTTCGCCTGCAAACTCACTGAAAAAGCCTGGCGCATGGGCCATCGCATCTACCTGCATTGCAGCGATGCCACCCAACGCGACGAGCTCGACGCACGCCTGTGGCGCTTCAAGGGCGAAAGTTTCGTGCCCCACGGCCCCGCAGAATCCGAACCCGAAGGCCAGGTTGTCCTGGGTTTGGGCGACAGTTGCGGCGATCACCATGACCTGCTGGTTAACCTGGACCTGAAAGTACCGCCGTTTGCCAAGGCCTTCGCCCGTGTGGCGGAAGTGGTGGTGGAGGATCCGGCTATTCGTCAGGCCGCGCGGGAGAGTTTCCGTTTCTACCGCGAACAGGGCTATCCTTTGCAAGATCACCGGCTACAACGACTTTGAGTACATGATGGACACTCCCAACCCGAGAAAAAAAGATGACCACCTGCTGGACGACCTCGAGTCGATCCGTCAGTTGCTGGGTGATGATGACTTGCAACCGCCGCTGCTGACCGAACAGGCCGATGGCGAGGTACAGATTCCGCTGTTGTTCGACATGGTCGGTAGCAAGCAGGCTGCACCGGAGCCGGTCGTCAAAGCCCCCGTCGTCGTGGACACTGGCCCTGCGCCCGCTGAAAAGGGCCCCGACGCCCTGCTGCTGCACCTGGACAACGAACTGCGTGCCGCTGCGCAATTGATCATGCAAGACGTGATCGACGACTTTGCCCCCCATATCGAAACCGAGATCAAGCGCCGGATGGATGCGCGGATGGAGCGGCTGCTCAGCCAGTACCAGTCTTAAACCGTCCATCAGATCCCCTGTGGGAGGGGGCTGGTCCCTCCCTCATTTGATTGCCTGCACCTTAAGCCCGCCTTCGCCTCGCCCTGCGCTCTATCCCCCGTTATACTTGCCGGCTTTCCTGAATAAATGCCAACTAGGGTCCCGCCGCGCATGGATAAGACCTACCAGCCGCACGCTATTGAAACTTCCTGGTACAACACCTGGGAGTCCGAGAACTATTTCGCTCCGCAAGGCGCGGGCGAGTCCTACACCATCATGATTCCGCCACCGAACGTCACTGGCAGCCTGCACATGGGCCATGGCTTCAACAACGCGATCATGGATGCCCTGATTCGCTTCCGCCGCATGCAGGGCCGCAACACCCTGTGGCAACCGGGTACCGACCACGCCGGTATCGCCACCCAGATGCTGGTGGAGCGCCAACTCGAAGCCTCCGGCCAGAACCGTCACGACCTGGGTCGCGAGAAATTCCTGGAAAAAATCTGGGAATGGAAAGACCAGTCCGGCGGCAACATCAGCCGTCAGATCCGTCGCCTCGGTTCGTCCGTCGATTGGAGCCGCGAGCGCTTCACCATGGACGACGGCCTGTCGGAGTCGGTGAAAGAAGCCTTCGTGCGCCTGCATGAAGACGGCCTGATCTACCGCGGCAAGCGCCTGGTCAACTGGGACACCAAGTTGCACACGGCGATTTCCGACCTTGAAGTGGAAAACCACGACGAGAAAGGTTTCCTGTGGAACCTCAAGTACCCGCTGGCCGACGGCGCCAAGACCGCTGAAGGCAACGACTACCTGATCGTCGCGACCACCCGTCCGGAAACCATGCTCGGCGACGCCGCCGTAGCGGTTAACCCGAACGACGAGCGCTACCAGGCACTGATCGGCAAGTTCGTCGAGCTGCCGTTGGTAGGCCGCCGCATCCCGATCATTGCGGACGACTACTGCGACCCTGAATTCGGCACCGGCTGCGTGAAAATCACCCCGGCCCACGATTTCAACGACTACGAAGTCGGCAAGCGCCACAACCTGCCGCTGCTCAACATCTTCGACAAGAACGCCGCCGTATTGCCGGCCTGCCAGGTGTTCAACCTGGACGGTACGCTGAACGACAGCATCGACGGCAAGATCCCGGCCGAATACGCCGGCCTTGACCGTTTCGAAGCGCGTAAGCAGATCGTTGCTGCCTTCGACGCCGCCGGCCTGCTGGTCAGCGTTGACGACCACGGCCTGAAAGTGCCGAAGGGCGACCGTTCCGGCACCATCATCGAGCCGTGGCTGACCGACCAATGGTACGTGTCCACCAAGCCGCTGGCCGAGCCGGCAATCGCGGCTGTCGAAGACGGCCGTATCCAGTTCGTGCCTAAACAGTACGAAAACATGTACTTCTCGTGGATGCGTGACATCCAGGATTGGTGCATCAGCCGTCAGCTGTGGTGGGGCCATCGCATTCCGGCCTGGTACGACGAGTCGGGCAAGGTCTATGTAGGCCGCGACGAAGCCGAAGTACGCGCCAAGAACAATCTGGGTCCGGACGTCGCGCTGCAGCAGGACAACGACGTACTCGACACCTGGTTCAGCTCGGGCCTGTGGACGTTCTCCACCCTGGGTTGGCCGCAACAGACCGAGTTCCTGAAAAAATTCCACTCCACCGACGTGCTGGTCACCGGCTTCGACATCATTTTCTTCTGGGTTGCCCGGATGATCATGCTCACCATGCACTTGGTGAAGAATGAAGACGGCACCCCGCAGGTACCGTTCAAGACCGTGTACGTGCACGGCCTGGTGCGTGATGGCCAAGGCCAGAAGATGTCCAAGTCCAAGGGCAACGTCCTGGACCCGCTGGACATCATCGACGGCATCGACCTGGAAACCCTGGTGCAGAAACGCACCTCGGGCCTGATGCAGCCGAAACTGGCGAAGAAGATCGAGAAGCAGACCCGCGACGAATTCGCCGACGGCATTGCCAGCTATGGCACCGACGCGCTGCGCTTCACCTTCTGCTCGCTGGCGTCCACCGGTCGCGACATCAAGTTCGACATGGGCCGCGTCGAAGGCTATCGCAACTTCTGCAACAAGATCTGGAACGCCGCGCGCTACGTGCTGGATAAAGGCGAAGACTGCGGCCAGAACGGCGAAGCCGTTGAACTGAGCCTGGCCGATCGCTGGATCATCTCGCAGTTGCAGCGCACCGAAGCCGAAGTGACCCGCCAACTCGACCAGTTCCGTTTCGACCTGGCCGCACAAGCCTTGTACGAGTTCATCTGGAACCAGTATTGCGACTGGTACCTGGAACTGTCCAAGCCCGTGCTGTGGGACGAAAACGCGCCGATCGAACGCCAGCGCGGTACCCGTCGCACCCTGGTGCGCGTGCTCGAAGTGGCGCTGCGCCTGGCGCATCCGTTCATGCCGTTCATCACCGAAGAAATCTGGCAGCGCCTGGCGCCGCTGGCCGGTATCGAAGGCAAGACCATCATGCTGCAACCTTGGCCGGTGGCCAACGAAGCACGCATCGATGAGGCGGCCGAAAGCGATATCGAATGGCTCAAGACCCTGATGCTCGGCACGCGCAACATCCGCGCCGAAATGAACATCGGCCCGGGCAAGCCTCTGGCGGTGTTCGTGAAGAACGCCAGCGCCGAAGACCAGCGTCGTCTCACCGAGAACGATGCGCTGCTCAAGAAGCTGGCGAAGCTGGAATCGATCACCGTATTGGCTGATGGCGCCGAAGCACCACTGTCGGCGACCGCATTGGTCGGCGACATGGAAGTGCTGGTGCCGATGGCCGGCTTGATCGACAAGGGCGCGGAACTGGCCCGTCTCGACAAGGAAATCCTGCGCCTGCAAGGTGAAGTGGCGCGGGTGGGCGGCAAGCTGTCCAACGCGGCATTCGTCGACAAGGCACCGGCTGAAGTGATCGACAAAGAACGCGCCAAACTGGCCGAGGCCGAACAGGCCCTGGGCAAGCTGGCCGAGCAACATGCGCGGATTTCCAGCCTGTAAGGGGCAATCCGTGTGAAAAAAGAGACCTTCGGGTCTCTTTTTTTGTGCTTGCGGCCAATGTGGGAGGGGGCTTGCTCCCGATAGCGGTGTATCAGTCCCAGCATTTTTGACTGCCACACCGCTATCGGGAGCAAGCCCCCTCCCACATTTGACCGAGGACACCTCAAGAATGTGTGACAATGGCCGCCACTTTGAGCCAACACCAGAATCATCATGACCGCCCCCACTACGCCCAAACCTCCACGCAAGAAGCCTAAAACCGCAGCCACGGCCAAACCCGTCGCGCCGCGCAAAGAGGCTACCCTGCACCCGCGCAACCGCCACACAGGCCGTTACGACTTCCCGGCGCTGATCAAGACCACGCCGGAACTGGCGCAATTCGTGATCATCAACCCCTATGGCAAAGAGAGCATCGACTTCGCCAGCCCTGACGCCGTGCGGGTATTCAACCGGGCGTTGCTCAAGTCGTTCTATGGCATCCAGCATTGGGATATCCCGCAGGATTACCTGTGCCCGCCGGTACCAGGGCGTGCCGACTATGTGCACTTCCTCGCCGACCTGCTGGCCAGTACCAACGACGGCAAGATTCCCCGTGGTTCAATCGTCAAGGTGTTGGATATCGGCATGGGCGCCAACTGCGTCTACCCGCTGATTGGCTATATGGAGTACCGCTGGAACTTCCTCGGCTCGGAGGTCGATCCTATCGCCGTGGCCGCCGCCAAGGCCATCGTGCAATCCAACGACCTGAGCAAGGCCATCCAGTTGCGCCAGCAGGAAAACCCCAAGCACATCCTGCTGGGCCTGCTGGAGCCGGGTGAGCGTTTTGACCTGACCATGTGCAACCCGCCGTTCCATGCGTCCATGGACGAAGCCACCAAGGGCAGCGAGCGCAAGTGGCGCGCCTTGGGCAGGGCCGATCCCAAGCGCAAATTGCCGGTGCTGAACTTCGGTGGTCAATCGGCCGAGTTGTGGTGTGAAGGCGGTGAAGCACGCTTCGTGACGCAGTTGATCGCCGAGAGCGCGCACTTTGCCCACAAGGTGTTGTGGTTCAGCACCCTGGTGTCAAAAGCGTCAAACTTGCCCGCGATCGAGACCGCCCTGAAAAAAGCCGGCGTGCTGGAAAGCCAGGTGGTGGAAATGTCCCAGGGCCAGAAGCAGAGCCGTTTCGTGGCCTGGACTTTCCAGACCAAGAACGAGCAGCAGATCTGGCGCCAGCGCTGGGTGCGATAGAGACAAATCGCAGGCAACAAAAAACCGTGCCCGGATCGCTCCGAAGCACGGTTTTTTTTGCTGCGTCTTACTTGTTAACAGCGTCGGTCAGGCCTTTGGCCACAACCAGCTTGATAACTTTCTTGGCAGCGATTTCGATGGCAGCGCCAGTCGAAGGGTTACGGCCAGTACGGGCAGGACGCTCGGTCACTTTCAGTTTGCCAACGCCTGGCAGAGTGATTTCGCCGCCGTTTTCCAGCTGATCAGCAACAACTTGGCTCAGTTGGTCCAGCAGAGCGCGCACGGTGGTTTTCGGTGCGTCTACTGCTTCAGCCAGGTCAGCGATCAGTTGGTCTTTAGTAATAGCCATTGTGGTGTTCCTTCCCTATCAAATTCATATGGATTGCAGAGTGCAGTGTCAGCCGTCGAGCCCGACCGTCACGGCCTGGCACCCCCGGCTATAACCACGGAGATCGGGGTTATAGATGCTTGAAACGGGGATTGGTTCGACCTGACAGATGCTGAATGCACGCTTATCGCCGAGACTTGGCGTAAGACGGGGCAAAACTAGCACAGAGACGGGGAAATATCCGCCTCTACCTACCCATTTGGTCAGCTTTATCGCTCTAAACCGTGAAAAAAAGGCATATGCCCCGTCGGAAGGCACCCAAAACGCCTTCGAAGCACGTCTTGGCCAATGGGTGCGGTACACTGGGCGACTTTTCGGGGAGGCCAACCGCTCCCCTTCAACCAGCCGAGAAGCCTATGCCGATCCGTCATTGCATCGTCCACCTGATCGACAAAAAACCCGACGGCACACCTGCAGTTCTCCACGCCCGCGACTCCGAGCTTGCCGAGTCGGCCGCCATCGAGAACATGCTTGCCGACCTCAACGAGAGCTACAACGCCAAACAAGGCAAGGCCTGGGGTTTCTTCCACGCCGAATCCGGCGCGCACCCGTTCAGCGGCTGGTTGAAGGACTATTTCGAGGGTGGCCAGGATTTCACCACGTTCAGCCGCACCGCCGTCGAGCACCTGCAGAAGCTGATGGAAGAGTCCAACCTCTCCACCGGCGGCCACGTGCTGTTTGCCCACTACCAGCAAGGCATGACCGACTACCTGGCCATCGCCTTGCTGCACCACAGCGAAGGCGTGGCAGTGACCGATGAGCTGGACGTGACCCCGTCCCGTCACCTGGACCTGGGCCAACTGCACCTGGCAGCGCGTATCAACGTGTCCGAGTGGCAGAACAACAAGCAATCCAAGCAGTACATCTCGTTTATCAAAGGCAAGAACGGCAAGAAGGTCTCGGAGTACTTCCGCGACTTCATCGGCTGCCAGGAAGGCGTCGACGGCCCGGGCGAGACGCGCACCCTGCTCAAGGCCTTCAGCGACTTCGTCGAAAGCGAAGACTTGCCGGACGAATCCGCCCGCGAAAAAACCAAGACCCTGGTCGATTACGCCAGCAGCCAGGCCAAGCTCGGCGAACCCATGGGCCTTGAAGAATTGTCGGGGTTGATCGATGAAGATCGGCCCAAGGCGTTCTACGACCATATCCGCAACAAGGACTACGGCCTGTCGCCGGAAATCCCGGCCGATAAACGCACCCTCAACCAGTTCCGCCGCTTCACCGGCCGCGCTGAGGGCTTGTCGATCAGTTTTGAAGCGCACTTGCTGGGCGACAAGATCGAGTACGACGAAGCCGCCGGTACCCTGATCATCAAGGGCCTGCCGACCCAACTGACCGACCAGCTCAAGCGCCGTAACTGATGCTCGGCGGGGTCCTCAAGAAAGTCCTGCTGGTGTTGCTGGTGGTGGTGGTTATCCAGAACTGGGGCAAGATCGAGCGGCTGTTCAACCCCTCCCAGGTGGTGCCGGAGCAGACGCGAGCCTCGGCGCGGGTGGCGCTGTACGCCACCGAGTGGTGTGGCTACTGCAAGCAGATCCGCCGCTTCCTCGACCAGAAGGGCATTCCGTACCAGGCCTTCGATATCGAGAAGGACGCCCAGGCGCGCAAGGCGTATGAGGCGCTGGGCGGTGGCGGGATTCCGTTTGTGGATGTGAACGGCACGCTGATTCGCGACTACAACCCTGACGCGATCATGGCCGCGCTGAAGTAATCAGCGCACCACGATCACCCGCCCCAACAGACTGTGCTGCTCGAACCCCAACACCGCTTGCAAGGCGTTGAGTACCGCCTGGGGGTCCTTGCTCGGAAAGCTGCCGCTGACGCGCCTGGCACCCATCGCTTCGTTGAGCAGCAGGATGCGGCCAGGGTAGTAACGCGACAGGTCCTTGACCACGTCGGCCAGCGGCGCCTTGTAGTAGTTGAGCCAGCCATCCCGCCAGGCCAGGCGGGATTCGCTGTCGACCGCGTGCAGGGGATCGGCGCTGCCATCGGCGTAGGCCACTTGCTGGCCCGCCGTCAGAATGTGCTGCTGGCCCTGTTTCGACGCGGTCACGCCGACCCGCCCCGACAACACCGTCACCTCGGCCCCTGCCGGTTGCAGGCGCACTTCGAACTGCGTACCCAGCACCCGCGCTTCGCCGCTGCCCGCCTCGACCACAAAGGACTCGCCGGTGTGGGTGACGTTGAAAAACCCTGCACCGCGACGCAATTGGATATGCCGCTCACCGTGGCTGAAGTCCACGGCAATTGCACTGTCCGCATCCAGCGTGACCTGGGACTGATCGGCCAGGGTGAAGGTCTTCACTTCACCCGGTGCGGTCACGTAATCGGCGCCGAAGTCATCGATCCAACGCGAAGGCTGCCAACCGGCGCCCATGGACACCATCAACACCAGGCACGCCGCCACGGCCAAAGCGCCGGACCAGCGCACCACCCGCGAGCGCTTCGGTGTGTTCATCGCATTGAGGTAGCCCTGCAATGCCAGCGCGTCCTCATCCGCCAGTTGGCGTGCCGCCACTTCGCTCAACTCCCAGAGCACCTGGGCCTGGGCATACGCTTCGACGTGCGCAGGATCAGCCCTCAGCCAGCGGCTGAAAGTGGCCTGGTCGCCACTGCTGGGCTGGTCGTGCAACAGGCTCAGCCAGGCCAGCGCGGCTTGTTCCTGGTCAGGCGTGGGGGTCAGATTCACGGTGCTTTCCCTGGCGTGCGCGATGGCGATGGTTCGCGAAGGCTGGCTTTGCAGGCTTCAAGGGCACGCATCATATGTTTTTCCACGGCGCTTTGGGACAGGCCCATGGCCTTGGCGATTTGCGCGTACTTACGCCCGTGAATGCGGTTGAGCAGGAAGATCTGCCGGGTGCGCTCCGGCAGGCTGCGCAGGGCGGCTTCGACATGCCGCAGGTCGTTGCCCGCCTCGAGCGCCGCCTGGGGTTCGGAACCCTGGTTATCCTGCTGCTCCGGCAGCCAGCCTTCACTGCTGCGTACCCGCGCGCCTTCGCTGCGCAGGTGGTCGATGGCGATATTGCCGGCGCAACGCAGCAGGTAGGTGCTGAGTTCTTCGACCTGCACCAATGGCCGACGCCAAAAACGCAGGAACAGGTCCTGCACCAGGTCGGCCGCCGTGGCGCGGCACCCTACACGTCGGCTCACCAACGCTTCCATCTGCGAACGCTGGGACAAGAACACTTGCAGAAAATGCGCGCGCCCACCCGCCGCGTCAGTCTGCGGGCTGTCCTGGGAATCGGGTGGCGTGCTGATCATCATGGCAGGGGCTCAGAAAACAGCGAAGGCCGCAACGGGGCTGGCCAGCAGGCCGACGCCTGCCAGGATCAAGGCCAGCCTTGGCCGATACGGCAACAACAGCACCAGCAACAGGGCGCTGAGCATCAACACCGCGCACCACTCCACCAGGCCCTGGCCCCAACCGGCGATAGCCACTGCGGGCCAGATCGCGACGGTCAGCAGCAGCCAACCGATGACGCGCAAAGCAAGCCGCCGCCGAGGCGATGGCTTGCTGTGCAGCAGTTCGCCGTGGTGGCGGTCGGTGGACAGGCATAAGGCGGTGAACCCGGCGTAACACATCAGCAGCGCAAGGAGCATTCAGTTCGCCTCCTGCTTGAGGTGGAGCGGCCGCGCCCGCTCGGCCTTGGGCTGCGAGGCCTTGCGGTGTTGCATCTTCCAGGCCGCCCAGGCGAGGAACACGCCGCTGGCCAGGCAGGTCAGGTCGAAGCCGGCCATGGCCCAGTCGCCCGTTGCCAGTGACGTGCCCAGGTGCTGCGAGGTGGTCAGGGCATTGAGCAACGGGATTGCGACAAACAGCAGTGCTGCGAAGCTCAATTGTTCAACCCAACCCTGGCGGCCCCGGCGCAGGATCGCATGCAGCAGGCTCAGGCCCCAGGCGATAAAGAAGGCCTGCACTTCCCAATCGGAGCGCTCGGCGAAGCTCACCGGCAATAAACGGTTGGCCCAGAAGAACGCTGCAATGGCGATCAACAACCCGGACATGCTGGCGATGTTCAGCACTTCCACCAGCCGCAGTTCAAACGGCATCACCGCGGATTTTGCATGCTTGAGTTGACGCTTGCCGAGCCAGATCACCAGCCCCGTACCGATCATCGCCGTGCCCGCCAGGCCGCAGATAAAGTACAACCAGCGCAGCACCGGGCCGGCGAAATGGCCCATGTGCAGGCCATAGAAGCTGCCGCCGATCGCCGCCGGCAGCGATTGTTCGCCACTGACCCGCAGCAGCTCGCCGGTGTTGCCGTTGAACGACACGGTACTGCCGAAATCATGCACCACGCGGTCGGAGCCGGCACGGAACACGTTGACCGAGGCGTTAACATCACTCGGGTTGTTCACCGCCAGCCGCCCGACATGTCCACCCGCCCACTGCGCCCTCGCCTGCTCGTACATCGGCACCAATGACAGCAATTGGCCTGGCTGACCCAGCGCCGGTGCGTTGTTGGTGGCGGGGAACACGTCATTGAAGAAGGCCCGGGTGTCGTTGCCATAGGAGGCCACGATCGGCGCCGGCATCACCATGCTCATGAAAATCACCAGGCTGCTGTAGGTGATCATCAAGTGAAACGGCAGCACCAGCACACCCACCGCGTTATGCCCGTCGAGCCAGGAGCGCTGGCCCTTGCGGGGGCGGAAGGTGAAGAAGTCCTTGAAGATTTTCTTGTGGGTGATGATGCCGGTGATCAACGCCACGAACATCACCATCGCTGCAATGGTCGACAGCCAGCGGCCCCAGGGATACGGCATTTGCAGCTGGAAGTGGAAGCGGTAGAAGAAATCCCCGCCCATGCTTTCCCGGGCCTCTACGGCTTGCCCGCTCACGGGATCGAGGGTTTTCTGAATGAAATTGCCGCGTTTGCCGGGGTCGACTTTGTCTTGCCACATTACTGACAGGCCAGGGTCGCGGCTATCCGGCAGGGTGATGAACCAGCGTGCGGCCGTGGGTGCGACCTTCTGCAGGTAGTCCTGGGCGACACTCAGACTGCGCGCGTCATCCAGGGGATGGGCCTGTACCTCGGGTTGCATCCAGTGAGTGATCTCATCCTTGAAATAGGCCAGGGTGCCCGTCAGGAAAATCGCAAACAGCAGCCAGCCAAAGATCAGCCCGGCCCAGGTGTGCAACCAGGCCATGGCCTGGCGAAAGCCCTCTTTCATGTGCGTGCCATCCACAAGCCCGCGCCCGCCAGGGTCGCAAACACCGCACTCGGCAGCATCACGCCACACCAGGCGCGCCATGCCGTACGACAGGCAAAGCACCACAGCACCGCCAACAGGTAGAACACAAACGAACTCATCATCCCGGTGATCACCGCATCGGCGCGGGAGGTCGGCATCCACAGCGCCAGGCAGATGCTGGCCAGGGACGCCATCAAGTAACCGCCGACCACAGCGGCGAGCACCCGCGATGTGACAGCGAGGCGGTAGGAGGCGGGCAGTGAGGTTTTGCTTTTCATGCGGGAGGCGCCAGGTTCATCAGCGCGCAATATTAATGATAAATATTCTCATAAGCAAAACAGAACGGATGAAACACCTGCCTTCACGCATTGCCGAACGGTTTCCGGCCCCCTACAATGCGAACAATTCTTGTTCTCTAAAGCATGCCGATGTTTGCCGGCCTGTAAAAAAGGGAGATCGCGTTGCAGCCGTCCAACACTGTCGAAGTGCTTTACAACGACCATCACCACTGGCTCACCGGCTGGTTGCGACGCAAGCTCGGCTGCCCGGAAAGCGCTGCGGACCTGGCGCAGGACACCTTCATCCGGGTCCTGACCGCACGGGAAGCGCCGACGCTGATCGAGCCCCGCGCCTTCCTCACCACGGTCGCCAAGCGCGTGCTGTTCAACTTCTACCGCCGCCAGGACCTGGAGCGCGCCTACCTCGACGCATTGGCGCAGATGCCTGAACAGGTAGCGCCATCGGAAGAAGAACGCGCGATCATCCTGCAAACCCTGGTCGAGCTGGACCAATTGCTTGACGGCTTGCCCACCCTGGTCAAACGCGCGTTCCTGCTGGCCCAACTCGACGGGCTGACGTATGCGCAGATCGGCGCCGAACTGGGCATCTCCATCGCCACCGTCAAACGCCACCTGCAGAAAGCCGCCCTGCGCTGCTACTTCGCCCTATGAATGTCTCGACCCAGGTTGCCGAACAGGCCGTGCACTGGCTGATGGAAATGCAGCAAGGCGCGCTCACCCCACGCCAGCAAGCGGCCTGGCAGCAATGGCTGAATGCCCACAGCGAACACCAGCGCGCCTGGGACCATATCCAGCGCGTCAACCAACGCCTGCGCGGCATGCCCTCGCCCCTCGCCCACGCGGCGTTGAACGCACCTAAGTCCAGCAGCCGGCGCCAGGCGCTGAAGTTGTTGCTGATCCTCGGCGCTGGTTCGGCCGCCGCCTGGAGCCTGCGCCAGCAACATATCCTGCCGCCGCTGAGCGCCGACTACCGCAGCCCGGTCGGGCAACGGCGCAAGGTGCAATTGGCCGACGGCAGCCAGTTGCAGCTCAATACCGGCAGCGCCGTGGATGTGCATTTCGACGGCCGGCAACGGCTGATCCGCCTGCTCGAAGGCGAGATCCTGCTCACCGGCATTGCCGGCAACGCGCCGCTGCAGGTGCTGACCGGCCAGGGCCTGCTCAGCAGCCAGGCGGCGCGCCTGAATGTGCGCCAGTTCAACGACCACACCCAACTGGCGGTCTTCGACGGCCGCGTCGACGTGATGCCCAACAGCTACAGCGGCCTGCCCCTGACGGTCGAAGCGGCGCGCCAGGTCAATTTCACCCGCAAGGGCTGGGACACCCCGCGCCCTACCGAAGCCAACAGCGGCGCCTGGGCAGACGGCATGCTGGTGGCCGCGCATATGCGCCTGGAAGATTTCCTCGCCGAACTGGGCCGCTATCGCCGGGGCCAGGTCAATTGCGACCCGCAAGTCGCCAACCTGCTGCTGTCCGGCAGCTACCCGCTGGACGACAGCGAACGCATTCTCGACCTGCTGGAAGTCAGCCTGCCGGTCAAGGTGCGGCGTTTTACCCGCTATTGGGTGAGCGTCCAGGCACGCGCGTAAATTATTTTCAGCCACCGTGAGCCGTTTTCCGCACCTCGCGTGACAGAGAAGGAAAGCCACCTTGATCCTTCCTTCTCAGGACCGCCCTTCATGCCCCAGCAACCCACCCTCCTCGCCCGCACCTTGCGCCAACTGCTACTGGGCGCCAGCCTCAGCTTCACCGTACTGCCTGGCGTGATGGCGGCCGATGCCAAGCCGTATCACATCGCGCCAAGCTCGCTGGAAGCAGCCCTGAACCAGTTTGGCCGCGAAGCCGGCGTGTTGATTTCCTTCGGTTCCGAGGTCACCGCGGGCATGCAGAGTCGTGGTTTGTCCGGCAACTACAGCGCTGCCGAGGGCCTGCAAAAGTTGCTGGAAGGCACCGGCCTGCAAGCCCGCGCCGAGGGCGACAATGCCTACAGCCTGCAACCGGCAACAGCGCCGGCGACTGTCGAGTTGGCGACCTCCAGCGTGGTCGGCGACTGGCTCGGCGATGCGGCACAAACCAATGTATTCGAACACCCCGGCGCCCGTGACGTGATCCGCCGCGAAGAGTTCGAACGCCAGGGCGCTACCCAGGCCAAGGACGTGCTCAATCGCATCCCCGGCGTCAACGCTCCGGACAATAACGGCACCGGCAGTCATGATATGGCGCTGAACTTCGGCATTCGCGGTCTCAACCCGCGCCTGGCATCGCGTTCAACGGTGCTGATGGACGGCATCCCGGTGCCCTTTGCACCGTACGGCCAGCCGCAGCTGTCGTTCGCGCCGATCAGCATGGGCAACATGGACGCCGTGGACGTGGTACGTGGCGGCGGCGCGGTGCGCTATGGCCCGCAGAACGTTGGCGGCGTGGTCAACTTCGTGACCCGTGCGATCCCGGATGCGCCTACCGTCAAAGGTGGCTTGCAGACCGAAACCAGCCCGTCTTCCAGCCATGACGGCTTCAAGACCACCGGCAACCTGCTGGCCGGCGGCACTGCCGAGAATGGCCTGGGCGGCGCGATTTTGTATTCCGGCACCCGTGGCGGTGACTGGCGCGAAAACAGCAACACGCGCATCGACGACCTGATCCTCAAAGGCAAATACCAGCTCGACGACGCCAACAGCTTCAACGCCATGGCGCAGTACTACGAAGGCCAGGCCGATATGCCTGGGGGCTTGAACGTCGCGGACTACAAGGCCGATCCGTATCAGTCCACCCGCCCCTACGACAAATTCTGGGGCCGCCGTACGATGTTCAACGTCGGCTATAGCTACGAGCAGGACCGCCGCGAATTCACCGTCAACAGCTTCTTCACCAAGACCCTGCGCAGTGGCTACCTGGACCAGGGCACCTTCCTGTCGCTGTCCCCGCGTGAATACTGGGTGCGCGGCGTGGAAACCCGTTTCGCCCAAGGCTTCGACCTCGGTCCGACCAGCCATGAAGTGGGCGTCGGCTACCGCTACATCAACGAAGCCGGCCACGAGTTGCGCTACCGCACGCCGATTTCCGCCAATAACCAGCAAATCCCCAGCACCGACAGCCGCAATGACCGCGACACCCGCGGCGGTACCGAAGCCAATGCGTTCTTCGTCGATGACCGGATTGATATCGGCAAATGGACCATCACCCCGGGCATCCGCTACGAGATGATCGAGTCCCAGCAGAGCAACAACCTGACCAACGTCAAATACAAAGGCGACTACAACACCGCGCTGCCGGCGTTGAACGTGCTCTATCACCTGACCGACGACTGGAACCTGTACGCCAACACCGAAGGTTCATTCGGCAGCGTGCAGTACAGCCAGATGCCCAACCGTGTGACCAGCGGTGAAGTGAAACCGGAAAAAGCCCGCACCTGGGAACTGGGTACCCGCTATGACGACGGCACCTTGCGCGCAGAGATCGGCGCGTTCCTGATCAACTTCGACAACCAGTATGAAAGCAACCAGACCAACGATTCGGTGATCGCCCGCGGCGAGACGCGCCACCAGGGTATTGAAACCAGCGTCAACTACGCCCTCGATGGTTTGAGCCCGGCGTTGGCCGGTTTCGATGTGTACGCCACCTACGCCTATGTCGACGCCACCATCCGAGAAGACGGCCCGAACAAAGGCAACCGCGTGCCCTTCTCGTCCAAGCACAAGGGCACCCTTGGCGTGGGTTACACCGAAGGGCGCTGGAAACTCAATGTGGACAGCAGCTATCAGAGCAGCCAGTTCGCCGACAACGCCAACACTCAGGCAGAAAGTGCTGACGGCGCCAACGGTCGAATCCCCGGCTACATGCTGTTCAGCAGCCGCGCGGCCTATGATTTCGGCCCGCAACTGTCGGATCTGAACGTGGCGGTCGGTGTGAAGAACATCTTCAACAAGCAGTACTTCACGCGCTCATTCGACGATAACAACAAGGGCAAATACGTTGGTGAACCGCGTACGGTGTACGTGCAGACCTCCATCGCGTTCTAACTGCCCGCCAGGCAACTGGGGGTGGCCGCGACCAACGCATCGATTGCACAGCGTGTCTTGGCCGGCATATGCGTAGCCGTGGGCCAGATCACATGGATGGGCGCAGGTTGGTCGCGATAGTCGGGCAACACCGCGACCAACTGCCCACGCAGCACGTAATGCGCAATCAACCAACTCGGTAACCAGGCCAGGCCGACGCCCGCGATGGCGGCATCGGCCACGGCCTGGAGGTCGTCCATCATTAACGGCGAAGCCACGCGATTGCGCTGCAGGGTGGTACTGCGATAGGCGATGCCGCGGTGGTCAGCAAGGTCTTCAATGCATTCAATTGGCCCAACGCGCTGCAAGTACGCCGGTGACGCCGCCAGTCCCATGGCCTGCTCGCCCAGGCGACGAGCACTGAGGCGGTCGGTGTCGGGCAGCGGGCCGATTCGCACGGCGACGTCGAAGCCTTCCTGTGCCAGGTCCACCAGCCGATCGGCGAAGCTGATCTCGATCTCCAGTTCCGGATAACGCGCCATCAATCCCCACAATGCCGGGGCCGCGTAGTGGTGCCCGAACGCCAGTGGCAGGCTGGCCCGCAAACGTCCGCGTGGCTGTTGCCGGCCGCTTTCCAGCACTGACTCGGCAGCCTCAAGTTCCGCCAACGCCCGCAGGCAATGCTCGTAGTACGCCTGGCCGTCCTCGGTCAGGCGCTGGCGGCGGGTGGAGCGCTGCAGCAGGCACGTGCCCAGCCGTGCTTCCAATCGCGCCAGGCCCTTGCCAACCGCAGAGCGTGTGAGGTTCAGCCGTTCGGCGGCCTCAGTCAGGTTGCCGCTTTCGACGATGTGCAGAAACAGCTCAACGCCATCAAAACGCGGTGTGGCCATGGCTCTATTGTCGCCCTTGATTCCCCTATGGACAGAAAACTTATCACGAATAACGAACCCTATTCCCCTGAAAATACCCCGACACCCATCCACAGGAGAATCCCATGCCACCCGCCGCCACGTTAACCGCCGCCAGCCGCCCGCGTACTGCCAGGAATGGCCTGGCCCTCACTGCCGTGTGCCTCGTCGCCCTGATGTTCGGCCTGGAGATTTCCAGCGTCCCGGTGATCCTGCCGACGCTCGAGCGAGAATTGGGCACGGGCTTCCAGGACGCCCAATGGATCATGAACGCCTACACCCTCGCCTGCACCTGCGTGCTGATGGCAGCGGGCACATTGGCGGATCGCTTTGGTCGTCGCCGCATGCTGGTGTTGTGCCTGTGGGTGTTTGGCCTGGCCTCCCTGGCCTGCGGGCTGGCCGAGGATGCCTCGCTGCTGATCACGGCGCGGTTTGTCCAGGGCATCGGTGCCGGAGCGATGATGATTTGCCAGTTCGCCATCCTGTCGCACCTGTTCAGCGAACCGGTAGCGCGGGCACGGGCGTTTGCAATATGGGGGGTGATTGCCGGCGTGGGCCTGGGCTTCGGACCGATGATCGGCGCATTGATCCTGACGGTGACGGATTGGCGCTGGGTGTTCCTCGTGCACGTGCCGCTCACCCTGTTCACTCTGGTGCTGCTGCGCATCAGCGTGCAGGAGTCCCGTGACCCGGCCGCCCGTCGCCTAGACATCGCCGGCATGCTCACCTTGACCGTGTCGGTGTTTGCCCTGGTGTACTTCATCACCCAAGGCAGCGAGCACGGCTTCGGCACACCGGCCATGCTCGGTTGGGCGGCGTTGTCGGTGCTCGGCTTGCTGCTGTTCATCACGGTCGAGCTTCGCAGTGCGCACCCGATGTTCGACTTCTCGGTGTTCCGCATCCAGCGTTTCAACGGCGCGTTGATGGGTTCGATCGGCATGAACTTCAGCTTCTGGCCGTTCATGATCTACCTGCCGTTGTACTTTCAGGCGGGCCTGGGTTACGACACCTTGACCACCGGCGCCGCGTTGCTCGCCTACACCCTGCCGACCTTGCTGGTGCCGCCGCTGGCAGAGCGCCTGGCCCTGCGCTATGGCGCCGAACGCATCATCCCCCTCGGCCTGGGCCTGATGGGCGCGGGCTTTCTGGCCATGGCCGCCGTCAACGGCGCCGAGCACCCACGTATCGAGCTGGTGCTGCTCATTTGCGTGATCGCCGGCGTAGGCCTGGCGCTGACCAACTCGCCCACCACCAACACCACCACCGGTTCGGTGTCGGCGGACCGCGCGGGCATGGCCTCGGGCATCGACCTCAGTGCGCGGCTGATCACCCTGGCGCTCAACATTGCCCTGATGGGGTGGGTGCTGTTGCTGGGGATCAGCCATCAACTGGCCGAGGTGCTGCCCGCCACCACGGCAATGGATTGGCCGGTTATCAGTCAAAACATTGCCGCAGGAAAACTCGAGTCGATGGGGCTGACAGTCAACGACGCCCAGGCGGCACTGCGCCACGGCGCCGGTTGGGCGATGCTGTTTGCCGGGTTGGGTGCTGGCGGGTTGGCGCTGTTGAGCCGGTATTTTTTCCGACGCGGCCGCTAAACGAAAACGGGCCTGCAGATGCAGGCCCGTTTGCAGGGGGTGAAAAAAGTTAGCCGTTGATGACAGCGTTTTCGTTTTCCAGGAATTCCTGTTCCAGCGCGTCTTCGTTCACTTTGTTGATTGGCTGGTTTTTCGCGGCAGCGCGGGGCTTGCCTTGCAGTCTGCCAAACAGATGTTCCAACGCGTGATCGAGCTTGGTGGCCGCACTGTCAATCGCCTGTTCGAGGGTATCGCCCTTGGCGGACACCGAAAGCGCTTGATGGCCTTTAGGCCGCGCTTCCAGGCGGCAACTTAAATCGTGGGGACCGGGCTTGTCGCCGTTCTCATCCCGCAGGTAGACCTCCACTCGGGTCAGGTCTTCTTCATAACGTTCGAGCGTGCTCTCAATGGTAGTACGTACCCACTCCTCCAGTCGGATGCTGCTTTCAATATGGTTATCGCTATTGACTTGGATTTGCATAGTTCTTCCCTTATTTCAGCTAGCTCGCGGGAGGTCACAAACTGCAACACCGGGGTGGTGAAACCATGACCTCTTGATTACACAATTGAGCAGCCAGAGAAACATTTCAACCCCTTTGCAAAGATAAATCCTACATTACAAATTAACCCTGACGACAAGCAAAAACGCTGTTAGGGTGGGGAGTTAGTTAAATCTCCTTACGCCCTGCGATCCTCACAATTGCCCCTCTCCCAGCGGGTGCAAAGCGCGAAAAATCCCTGCTTCCTCTACCAGCCAGTCATGCACCGCGCGCACGCCCGGATGGCTCAGCGCGCCCGGCGCATACAGCAGCACATAGCGTTTGTGGTTGGGCACCGCAAGGCCAAACGGCACGATCAAGGTGCCGCGTTCCAGCTCATCGTTCAGCAACGTCCGCCGCGCGATGGCGACGCCCATACCGGCAATCGCGGCCTCGATGGTCAGGTGGTTGCGGTTGAAGGTGTGGCCACGGCGTACGTCTGCGTCGTGGTAGCCGATGGCATTCAGATAGAACTCCCACTCCGCATACTCATAACTCCCACGCCAGGCGGTAATGTCGTGCAGCAGCGGGAAATGCACGAGGTCGGCTGGGCCGTGCAACGGCGGCCGCCCTCGCAACAGGCTCGGCGCGCACACCGGGAAAATCTGCTCATCCAACAGGGCTGTGGATAACAACCCGGGGTAGCTGCCGTCATTGAGGTCGATGGCCAGGTCGAAGTCACCTTCGTGCAGGGCGATGCTGCTGTCCTCGGCAACCATACGCAGTTGGATATCCGGGAAGCGCTGCTGCAAGCGCGGTAAACGCGGAGTCAGCCACTTGCCCAGGAACGACGGGATCGAGCGCAGGCGCAAGGTGCCGCTGATCATCCCCGCGTCCAGGCGCTGCAACTCGGCGTCGATGCTGCCATAAGCCTCCCCCACCGTTGCCGCCAGGCGCTGGCCCTCGGCACTCAGCTCCACCCCCCGCGCTCGTCGATGAAACAGCCGAAACCCAAGACGCTCCTCCAACTGGCGGATTTGTTGGCTCACCGCCCCCGGTGTGATGTGCAGTTCTTCGGCGCAGCGGGTGAACGACAAATGCCGTGCAGCGCAGGAAAACACGTGCAGCCAGACATAAGTCTGGCCATTGAGAGGGCGAGCCATAGGGTTTAGTCCTGCTAAAGGGTGTCTTAGGATAATTCGTTGGTCAGTGCTGATCCAGAGGCTCAGTATCAAGCCAACTGCGCTCGTCCTACAAAACATGGCAGCGATTCCTACTCCATTGCTTGTAAGGCTTTAGCATGGCTATCAGTGTTTTCGATCTATTCAAGGTGGGCATCGGCCCTTCCAGCTCCCATACCGTCGGCCCCATGCGCGCGGCGGCGACCTTCGTCCAAGCCCTGAGCGACCAGCAATGGCTGGGTGAAACGCGCCGCGTCGAAGTGCGCCTGTATGGCTCGCTGTCCGCCACCGGTGTCGGCCACGCCACCGACCGCGCCTGTGTCATGGGCCTGATGGGCGAATGGCCGGATCAGGTCGATCCCACCTCGATCAACCCGCGTATCCAGCAACTGCGCGAGTCCGGTCGCTTGTTACTGGCCGGCAAGCATGAAATTGCCTTCAACTGGCAAAGCGACCTCCTACTGCTGGACGAAAGCCTGCCCTACCACCCCAACGCCATGTCCCTGCTGGCCTACGGCGACAACGGCCTGCTGAGTGAGCAAACCTATTATTCGGTGGGTGGCGGTTTCATCATCGACGCCGCTGAAGCCGCTTCGGGCATTGCACCGACCAGCGATGTGCAATTGCCTTACGAGTTTTCCAGCGCCGTCGAACTGCTGGCCCTGTGCAACAAGCATGGCCTGCGGGTTTCCGAATTGATGATGGCCAACGAGCGCGCATGGCGCAGCGATGAACAGATCCGCAGCGGCCTGCTGCATATCTGGTCGGTGATGCGCGAATGCGTGGAACAAGGCCTGCGTGACGAAGGCATCCTCCCAGGTGGCCTGGACGTGCCCCGCCGCGCAGCAAAACTGCACCGCAGCCTGCTGGAAATCGGCAAACCCAATGTGATCACCTCGACCTTGTCGGCCATGGAATGGGTCAACCTGTTTGCCCTCGCCGTCAACGAAGAAAATGCCGCGGGCGGTCGCATGGTCACCGCGCCGACCAATGGCGCGGCGGGGATCATCCCGGCGGTGCTGCATTACTACATGAAGTTCAACGCCGCCGCGTCCGACGACGATGTGGTCAATTTCTTCCTGGCCGCCGCAGCCGTCGGCATTCTGTGTAAGAAAAACGCCTCAATCTCCGGTGCCGAAGTCGGCTGCCAGGGCGAAGTCGGGTCAGCCTGCGCCATGGCCGCCGCCGGCTTGGCCGACATCCTCGGCGCCAGCCCCGAACAACTGGAAAACGCCGCCGAAATCGGCCTGGAACACAACCTCGGCCTGACCTGCGACCCAGTCGGCGGCCTGGTGCAAGTGCCGTGCATCGAGCGCAATGCCATCGCCGCGGTCAAGGCCATCAACGCCACGCAAATGGCTCTGCGCGGCGACGGCAAGCACTTCATTTCCCTCGACCGGGTGATCCGCACCATGCGCGATACCGGCGCCGACATGCATGACAAATACAAAGAAACGTCACGGGGCGGCCTGGCGGTCAGCTGGGTGGAGTGCTGATTGCGCTGTCAGCGATCGTTTTTTCCGTGTTGCCCTGAAACGGATCACCGATCTCAATAACAACATAGAACCCATGTGGGAGGGGGCTTGCTCCCGATAGCGGTGAATCAGCCAAGTATTCATTGACTGATGCACCGCTATCGGGAGCAAGCCCCCTCCCACATAAGGCGCTCATTGTTTGACAGATCGCTGTACGGCACGCCCTTTGCTGTACAGCTCATGAGGTAAACGGAATTTGTACAACCTCAGCGACGGAGTGGCCGGTGGTCAGGCAACGCGAACTAATCACGACACCGGTCGTCAATGACTGCATGTTCTTATCAGGCGGTAACGCACCATGGACAATCCTTTTCAGATCATCACCGACACCTTCACCCCAAAATACCGCGTCAACCTGAGCATCCAACGGCTCGACGGAAGCATCATGCTCACCCTCTCGGATGAGACGGGTGTAGTGGCCAAACGCATGATCAGCGCCGAACAGCGCAACGATCCGCAACGGCTTAAACGCCTGGTGCAGAGCATTCAATTCGGCATTGCCATTGAGCAGGGCCACAGCGCCATGGAGATCCTGACGGTGATGACGGACGGCGACAGCCACAAATTGTTGCAGCGGCCACCGGCCCGCGCCCTTCCCTTCAGCGTCGGGCTTTAAAGCTCACCCTTCTCGGTTTCCAGGCTCGCCTCGCCCTTGCGACGCGGGCCTTCGACCTTCACCGACGGGAACGCCGACGACGCGTAACGCACCACCAGAATCGCAAACGCCAACAGCAGAATCCCGCCGCACAGGTAGATGATGCCGAGGTCGGGCGGGTTGTGGTGAGACACGTTGGAGATCAACAGACGCGTCAGCGCGGTGATCGCCACGTAGATCAGGAAGCGCACCGGCATGTGGTTGGTCTTGAAATAAATCCCGACCATCGCGCCCAATTCCAGGTAGATGAACAACAGCAAGATGTCATCGATCTTGATGTGTCCATTCTCCAGCATCCCCAGAAATTCCATCACCGCTGCCCAGGCGGTCACCGCACCGATGGCGAACAACGCCAGGTAGTGGAACGACTCGACAAACAGGTTACCCAGGGACTCGGCCAGCCCATGGACTTGATGGCGCAGCTTTTCGGCCCAATTAAATTTCACGATGGTGCTTCCTTAGGTCGGTTCGACCGGATAATGCGGGTTGGACGTGACGGTTGTTCTGCATGCAGAAAAAAGGCCAGAGGCGGGTATAAGATGATGGCGGGGTGACATGAGACACGTGGGAGGATGAGCAGAGTAGATACTTTGCCAATCCGAGAAGCGGATTTTTCAAGGATATCGCTGGCGGGCGTGTAAAACCGAGATGACCCGAATGTTGTCTGTCACCTTATAAACGACCAGATAATTCGGGTGTACCACCATCTCTCGCGTGCCGATGACACGCCCAGGGCGGTAAAGATGGGGCCTACGAGAAAGAGCCAGCACGGAGGCTTCTATTGCTTGGTTTAGCTCAAGCGCAGCAACTGGATTGCGGTCGCTGATGTAATCAGTAATTTGCCGGAGTTGCACCCGCGCTGCGGGAGCCCACTCAATCAGCATCGCCTTTCTTGCGTTTGGATTCGATTAACGCGCGCATCTCTGCCATCACTTCATCATGAGGAATGCCAGGGCTTGGATCATCAAGAGCGGCCTGTACCTTGGCGCGAAACCAGCGGTCATAGCTGTCGGCCTGCTCTTCGGTATCTGCGGGGATACCTGAGGAAAAGGAAGTGTCCATAAAAGCCTCCGTTGTCGATGAAGAAGGAGTCTAGTCGCTGGAGTTTTTACTGTCGTGCTCCGAGCGATGAAGTGAGTAACAGGAAAAATCGAAGCCATTTGTGACTATTTTTTGACCGTTCCCATAAACGTAGGAACGGTCAGAGGGCTTGGCATCAAACTGGTGCGACTTTCTCTAGCGCTTGGTCGACTAACAGACCGCCAATCTCAACCAATTGGTGAATGGCCAATACCAGACTTCGCTGCGGACCTTCAAGGTCGAATGCCAGCATATTAGCCATTTCACGGGCGCTGTTCAGGGTTTCGCTGGCGTTAGCCAGTAAGGTTTCTGTGTCAGCTTCAGGCGTGACGCTGAATAGCGTCGAATCGGTGGACGGGGGGTTGGGAGTGATTTTTTTCATAGATTAGTTCCTTAGTTAAGAAACCATCACCGCCTGCCGCCAAGCAGGTTGGGTGACGGATTGCACAAGGTTGGCGGACCGGTAAGGAACAACCCGGCACCCCGAAGGGTCCATGCGCAACCCGCCATGACACAAGAATGCAAATGCAAAAAACGCCTGCAGTCTTATAGGGGTGTTGTTGCGCTTCCTTGTTGGGCCGCCAAGCCCGCTAGCTGCATTTGCAGCGCCCGGTGAAAGTAAGCCACCGGACAATTCCAGCGCAACCCCGGCAAGTTGTCAGAAATTTCCGGTGTAGCAAACCCCTATTTCCCGGCTACATTAAAAAACTGCTACCCAAACCCCACAGTTTGGCTTAACCTTTTAGCTGTATATAAGTACAGTAGTCGCAAAAGACAACTATCGTGAAGGCATGTGAGGTGGTGAATGGCCGTCGAAGTGGTATACCGCAGCAGCCGAGATCTGGAGCGTTTGTTCATGGATAAAGCCGAAGCTGACCGTCATGACAAGATGCTTGAACTCGCTGAGTTGCTCGCAGAAGTGTTGCAAAAAGCCGTGCCGTCCCTGAGCGAGCAGCAGGTGGAAGAAGCGGGGATCTACATGGCGAAGAATCGCGATGTGTTTGCCAAGGCGTTCAAGAGTCAACCGGACGCGTTGTCCGAGCTGCTGAACGCACCGGCGGAATAAAGTCCGAATTGAACAGGCCCTGAGTCCATGATTCAGGGCCTTTTTAATGCCTGGCCTATTTGTAGAGCAAACGCTCGGCCAGTTCGTCCGCGACCCGTGCCGGGGAGCGTTTTTCGGCCTGGGCGTGGGCGAAGATTTCGGTCAGGCGCGTGCCGATGTTGGACAGGTGCGCGGTGATGGTCGGCAGTTCTGCGCCGCTGTGCTTGAGGGCGACGTAGATCAGGCCACCGGAGTTGATCACGTAGTCCGGGGCGTAGAGGATGCCGCGGCCTTCGAGTTGGTCGGCCACTTGCAGGTTGGTCAGTTGCGCACTGGCGGAACCGGCCACGGCGGCGCAGCGTAGCTGGCCGACGCTCTGGCGGTTGAACACGGCGCCCAGGCCGCAGGGTGCGAGGATGTCGCACGGGGTGCTGAGCAAGGCGTCGTTGGCGATCGGGTGCGCGCCGAGCTGTTCCATGGCCAGTTGCACCTTGCCGTGATCGATGTCGCTGACCAGCAGTTCGGCGCCGGCGGCGTGCAGTTGTTCGGCCAGGGCGAAGCCCACGTTGCCCAGGCCCTGGATGGCCACGCGCAAGCCTTCGAGGTTGTCGCTGCCCAGACGGGCCATGGCGGTGGTGCGGATCCCGGCGAACACGCCCATGGCGGCATGGGGCGAAGGGTCCCCGGCGGCGGTGGTGCTGGTAACGAAACGGGTGTGTTGAGCGATGCAGTCCATGTCGGCGACCGAGGTGCCGCTGTCGGTGGCGGTGATGTAGCGACCGTCGAGTTGCTCGATGCAACGACCGAAGGCTTCAAACAGTGCCGCACGGTTTTCCACATGGGCGGGGCGCAGGATCACCGCCGTACCGCCACCCACCGGCAACCCGGCCAGGGCGGCCTTGTAGCTCATGCCTTGGGCCAGGCGCGCGGCGTCCGCCACGGCGCTTTCATCGTCGGGGTAAGCAAGGTAGCGACAACCACCCAGGGCTGGGCCCAGGCGGCTGTTGTGGATGGCTATGACCGCCTTCAACCCCGTCACCGGGTCGATGCTCAGGTGCAGCGATTCAAGGCGGGTGCTGTGCATGAGAGCAAACATCGTCGAGCTCCCGAATCACTTCTTGTGTCGCCAAGTATAGGCTTGCGGCAGAAAACTGCCGAAGTGCGCTGGAATAAGCCGCTCGGTTTTGCAGGCCCTGCGACATAAGCACGTAGGATATCTCTCAAGACACTGGACGAAATTTCCCAGCAAGGCTAAAACGGGGCATCTGCCGGAGAAAGCAATGAATCCCCGCCAAGCCTTTTTCGCCTGCCTGGAACGTTCGCCCCCCGCGCTGTTTGAAGCCGCGCTGTGGATTGCCGCCGAGCATGACCCGGCGGTGCTACCGGCGTTGATCATGCAGGACCTGAAATTGCTCGAGCAACAGGCCAACCAGGGCATGCCCATGCTGCCGGCGGACGAACTGGGGCAGCCCTTGCTGCGACGCATGAATGACCTCGGCTTCGCCCAGGATGACTTCACCCCGCTGCGCCCCGCCGCCGCCCTGCTGGACAAGGTGTTGCAACGCAAACGCGGGCAGCCCCTGGCCCTGGGGTTGATTGCCATGGAGCTGGCTCGACGCCTGGGGATCCCCATGGTCGGCGTCAACTTCCCCGGCCACTTCCTGTTGCGGGTGCCCGGTGCCGATCACCTGCTGGACCCCTGCGGCGGGCGACGCCTGTACCCCAACGATTGCCGCGAGCTGCTGCAACGCCAGTACGGCCCCAACCTCAAGTTGCAGGTCGACCACCTGCACACCGCCGAACCCCGTTCGATCCTGCAACGGCTGTCCCGCAACCTGCGCCAGTTGCACCTGGCCAATGACAACCCTTTGGCCGCGTTGATCGACGCCGAGCGCGTGCTGGAACTGGGCAATGCCAGCGCTGCCGATTACCTCGCGCGGGCCAGCCTGTATCAGCGCCTGGACTGCCCCAACGCCGAGCGCTTCGACCTCGAACACGCGCTCATGCTCAGCGAAGACCCGATCCAACGCCTACGCCTGACTGAGCGGCTGGGGCACCTGCCGCCCAACTTCGTGGTGCATTGAACCCACGACTTTTCAGCAGCAAATTGTCCTGTGGCGAGCGGACTTGCCACAGGACAATTTGCTCTTCAATCGATCGGTAAAACCAGGCCATGCCGATGGCGAAGGTGCCGGCAAACAGGAACATCAAGGTTTTTATTGTTCCCGCGCGAGGGAACGATCATTCAAGGCGTATCGGGTTGGCTGGCAGGATGGGCCTGGATGAATGCCGGATGCTGCGCCGCCAACGCCGCCACCCTGCCGATGCGCGGGTAAGCCGCCAATGGCACCTTGAAGCGCTCCGCCGCATACAACTGGGGAATCAGGAATGCGTCCGCCATCCCCGGCTGCTCGCCAAAGCAATAACCCTTATCGCCAATCAACTGCTCCACCGCACCCAGCCCCAGGCTGATCCAATGCCCGATCCACTCCAGCACCTGCACGTCATCATGCCCCCACTGACGCAGCAGGTTCTGGGTGCTGGAATTGTGCAACGGGTGAATATCGCAGCCGATGATCGACGCCACCGCGCGTTCATGGGCACGGGTGACCATGTCCTTGGAAAGCAGCGGCGCCTGTGGATAACGTTCGTCCAGATATTCAATGATCGTCGCGGACTGAATCAGCAACTCGCCCTCATCGGTGCGCAAGGCCGGAACGCGACCTTGGGGGTTGATGGCCAGGTATTCGGGCTGGCGATTGGCGCCACCCGCCGGCACCAGCAGGTTGACGGGCACCGCAGTGAAATCCAGGCCCTTGAGCGCGAGGGCGATGCGCACCCGGTATGACGCCGTTGAACGGTAGTAGGTATAGAGTTCCATCGCCCTGCCCTCCTAGCGCGCCGCGACCACGGTGCCACGGCATTCGCCGAAGCCGATGGAGGCAAAGCCTTCACGGTTGCAACGGGCGCGCAGAATGACTTCATCACCGTCTTCAAGGAACCTGCGCACTTCGCCGGAAGGCAGTTCGATGACCTTCTTACCGCCCTCGGTCATCTCCAGCAGGCTGCCGAACTGCCCTGCCTCAGGGCCGGACAAGGTGCCCGAACCGAACAGGTCGCCGGCCTGCAATTGGCAGCCGTTGACGCTGTGGTGCGCCACCAACTGCGCGACGGTCCAGTACATATGCAGGCTGTTGCTCAGGGCCAGACGATGGGCCGGCAGGTTTTGCTCGCGCATCGACGCCGTGGTGAGCAGTACTTCCAGTTCTATATCGAAGGCGCCGGCCGCCTGATCGCGTTTATCCAGCAGGTACGGCAGCGGTTGCGGATCGCCTTCGGGCCGCGCTGGTTGTGCTTTGCGGAACGGTTCCAGGGCTTCGGCCGTGACCACCCACGGTGAAATGGTGGTGATGAAGCTCTTCGACAGGAACGGCCCCAGCGGCTGGTATTCCCAGGCCTGGATGTCCCGCGCCGACCAGTCATTGAGCAGGCAGAAACCGGCGATATGCTCGGCCGCATCGCCAATGGCAATCGAGTCGCCCATGGCATTGCCCTGGCCGATCCAGATGCCCAGTTCCAGCTCATAGTCCAGGCGTGCGCAGGGGCCGAAGCTCGGCTCAGTCTGGCCGGCCGGCAAGGTCTGGCCTTTGGGGCGACGTACCTCGGCACCCGAGGTGCGAATGGTCGAGGCGCGGCCGTGATAACCGATCGGGACGTACTTGTAGTTCGGCAGCAGCGGGTTATCCGGGCGGAACAGTTTGCCGACGTTCTGCGCGTGCTCGATGCCGACGTAGAAGTCGGTGTAGTCGTTGATCTTCGCCGGCAGGTGCATCTGGCAATCGGCGGCGCGGTGCAGCACCTGCGCTTCACGGGTTTGCAGTTTGCTGCCCTCCGCCAGCAGTTCCAGCAGGCGCTCGCGCAACGCCACGCGCGGGCCACGGCCCAGCTCGAAAAAGGCGTTCAACTGGCCGCCCACGGTGGATTCAACGGCTTGGCGGGCCTCGCCTTCAAACTCATCCAGGGCGGCGTGCAGGTCGAGGATCGCGTCGCCAATCGCGACGCCGCTGCGCGGGGCCGAGCCATTGATGCTGAACACCCCCAGCGGCAGGTTTTGCAGGGGGAAATCGCGGTGACCGTTGGCGGAGGCTACCCAGCTGCGGGTAAGGGTTGGCTGCGTCATGGGTTATCTCCGGTTCGGGTTGAAGGTGGCGGGCAGCGAGGCCCAGCACGCGTCATAAGAAGGTTGCAGTTGCGGGCACTCCAGGGCGAACTGGGTCGGACGCAGCACCTGGCTGGTCTCGAACATGAAGGCCATGGTGTTGTCGATCTTGTGCGGCGCCAGGTCCACGTTGATGGCTTTGGTGCAGGTCTCGCCGTCCGGGCCGTGGGCGCTCATGCAGCTGTGCAGCGACGCGCCGCCGGGCAGGAAGCCTTCGGCCTTGGCGTCGTAGGCGCCCTGGATCAAGCCCATGTATTCGTTCATCAGGTTGCGGTGGAACCACGGCGGACGGAAGGTGTTCTCGGCCACCATCCAGCGCGGCGGGAATATCACGAAGTCGAGGTTGGCCAGGCCATGAGTGCTGGTGGGCGAGGTCAATACAGTGAAGATCGACGGGTCGGGGTGATCGAAACTTACCGTGCCAATGGTGTTGAAACGGCGCAGGTCGTATTTGTACGGCACGTTGTTGCCGTGCCAGGCCACCACGTTCAGCGGTGAATGGTCCAGCTCGCAGGCCCACAGTTCACCGAGGAATTTCTGCACCAGCGTGGTCGGTTGCTTGAGGTCTTCGTAGTGGGCCACCGGGGTGAGGAAGTCACGCGGATTGGCCAGGCCGTTGCTGCCGATAGGCCCCAGGTCCGGCAGGCGCAGCGGTGCGCCATGGTTTTCGGCGACGTAACCGCGCGCTTGTGCATCCAGCAGTTCAACGCGAAATTTGAGGCCACGGGGCAACACCGCAATGTCCAGCGGCTCGACGTCCAGCACGCCCAATTCGGTGGCGATGCGCAGGCGGCCCTGCTCGGGCACGATCAACAGTTCGCCGTCGGCATTGAAGAACACACGGTCCATGGAGCGATTAGCGCAGTAGTTATAGATGCTGATGCCCGAGGGTTTTTCCGACACGGCGTTGGCCACCATGCCGACCAGGCCGTCGATAAAGTCCGTCGGCTCAGTCGGAATATCCAACGGGTTCCAGCGCAGGCGATTGGGCGTCACTGCGCCCAAAGGGCCACCGGCCAACTGCCGCTCCAGCTTGATAAACGCCGGGTGATTGGCCGACGGTTGGATGCGGTACAGCCAGGTGCGGCGGGCTTCGCTGCGCACCATGGTGAAGGCGGTGCCGGAAAACAGTTCGGTATACAGCCCGTAGGGCGCTTTTTGCGGGGAGTTCTGCCCGACCGGCAAGGCGCCGAGCAAGGCTTCGCTGGCGAATTCATTGCCGAAGCCCGACAGGTATTCGAGGTTCATGGATCATCCTCTATGCGGAAGTTGTTTTTATCGTAATCCAGTTACGCATAACGTAATTTGATCACTGTCGACCGTCAAGCTATAAAGACGCCCATTCATCTCTCGGATTCTCGCCTCTCCATGGAAAAGCCCCGCGACACCGGTAAACAGAAAGTCCGCTCGGCCGAAGTGGGCACCGACATCCTCAAGGCCCTGGCCGAACTGTCGCCCTCCACGTCGTTGTCGCGGCTGGCCGACCATGTGCAGATGCCGGCGAGCAAGGTGCACCGTTATTTACAGGCGCTGATCGCCTCAGGTTTTGCCGAACAGAACACCGCCACCAACCATTACGGCCTGGGGCGCGAAGCATTGCGTGTTGGCCTGGCCGCGCTGGGTAGCATGGACGTGCTGAAAGTCGGCGCGATGCCCCTGGCAGAGCTGCGCGACGATTTGAATGAAACCTGCTTTCTGGCGGTATGGGGCAACCAGGGCGCAACCGTGGTACAGATCGAACCGGCCGTGCGCGCCGTGACGGTGGTGACGCAATTGGGTTCGGTGTTACCGCTGCTCAGTTCATCCACCGGCCTGGTGTTCAGTGCCTTCCTGCCGTCGCGGGAAACCGTCGAGTTGCGTGAGCGTGAAATCCAGGCCGGTACCGCCCATGCCCTCGCCAACGACCAGGCCTACGCCACGGCCTGTGAACAGATCCGCCAGCGCGGCCTGCACTTTGTGCATGGCCTGCTGATGCCGGGGGTGGATGCGTTGTCGGCGCCGGTGTTCAACGCGGTCGGGCAAGTGGCGGCGGTGATGACCGTGGTCGGTCCCACCTCGCTGTTCCACGCCGACGAAGATGGCCCGGCGGCGCAGCGCTTGCTGGCGGCGACCCGGGCCGTGAGTTGGCGGATGGGCTACCAGCCCTGAGCTAGTCGTGCCACTGGGACAGCGCCAGCGCCAGGCGGTTTTCGAGGGCGCGGATAGGGGCTGCGTCGCTGACGTAGTTATTGCTGATCATCGAAAATACCAGGCGCCGTCCGTCGGCATCGGTGATATAGCCGCTCAACGATGATACGCCGGCCATGGAGCCGGTCTTGGCGTGCAGGTTGTTTTGGGCAGCCGTCCCGCGCAGGCGATATCGCAGGCTGCCGCCGGTCATACGGTCGGCATTGCCGGCAATCGGCAAGGCGTTGTACCAGGCGTCGAACCAGGGTTGCTTGGCGGTGACCAGCAGCAGATCCGTCAGGTTCTGCGCCGACACCAGGTTGCGTCGCGACAAACCTGAGCCATCCACCTGGCTCAGCGTCGCCGGGTCCAGGCCCTGGCGCTGCATGAACGCCGCTACCGCCGCCACGCCCGCCGCCGCCGTACCCGCGTTGGCCGTTTTGCGGCCCATGGCCTTGAGCAACGCTTCGGACATGTTGTTGTTCGAGAGCTTGAGCAGCGGCGTGATCAGCGCCTGCAGCGGTGCCGACTGATGCTCCGCCAACAGCGTGGCCGTGTTGGGACTGACGCCCCCGGTCACCCGCCGCCCCAGTACCCGGATGCCCTGCTGCGCCAAGGCCTGCTCAAACAGATTGGCCACCAGTTGCGTCGGTTCCCACACACTCACCCATTGCCGGCTTTGCTTGCCCGGTGCGAGCGCGCCGGTGAGTTGCAGCAGGTTGGTGCCGTGCTGGCGGGTGATGCCGTAGCTGTTGCCGGGGCCACTGACAGCGCGGTTGCTCAGTTGCACGTAGTCGGTGGACGGGCTCACCACCACGCTCACTGGCTGGCCGAGTGCGACGGGAGCCTTCGCCGTAACGAGCAAGGTGCCCGCGTCAAAATCCGCATTCGGCGACACCGTCAGCGCCGAAATCTGCGCGCCGTAGTAGGTACTTTCGTCGTCCTGGGCCCAATCCAAGCCCAGGCGCTCGGCGTCGAACCACGTGTCATCGAACACCAGGTCGCCTTGCACCTGGCGCACGCCCTGGCTGGCCAGCTGGACGGCCAATGCCTGGTAGTCGGCGAACTGCGTGGTCGGGTCGCCGAGGCCGCGCAGGTACAGGTTGCCGGCAAGACGTTCACCTTGCCGGGTGCCGTCGCTCAACAGTTGGGTGGAGAAGCGGTATTGCGGCCCCAGCACATCCATCGCCGCAGCGGTGGTGAGCAACTTGAGGTTGGAGGCCGGGATCAGGCGTGTGCGCGGATTGTGTTGATAGAGGGTGCTGCCGCTGCGGGCGTCGCGCACCATGACGGAAACCGTGGCGCCATCGAGGGCCGGATCGGCCAGCAGGTGATCCAGTGTTGAAGGCGTGGAAGGCTGCGAAACACTCGCGCAGCCGCCCAGTAAAACGCTCAGGCACAGCAGGTGTAGCCATCGTCCAAAGTGCATCGGTACTGTGTTCCGCAAAGCCATTAATGGCCGCAACGCTAACAGCTCCGTACCTTTGTGGCGAGCGGGCTCGCCCCGCGCTGGGTGGCGAAGCCGCCCTTACTAATGCCGCCGTGTTTTTTCAGGAACACCGCAGAACCTGTTTTGGGGCCGCTTCGCAGCCCAACGCGGGGCAAGCCCGCTCACCACAGGGAACCCGCCGGGGTTTAGAACTCCAGGGTGCTGGACACCGACACCTGCCGCGCATCGCCCATGGACACAAACAAGCGGCTGGCCGCCGAGGTGTAGTAGACGCGGTCGAACAGGTTCTTCACGTTGACCTGGAATTTGACCTTCTGCCCGTCGATCCTGGTGTCGTAGGTGGCGAAGGCATCCGCCACGGTGTAGCCCGGCAGGTTGAAGTCGTTTGCGGCGTCGCCTGCGCGCTCGCCGACATACCGCGCACCGGTGCCGACACGCAACTGATCGCCGCCGAAAATGTTGCCGAAGTCGTACGCGACCGACAGCGAACCGGTGTGCCTGGCCACGTTTTGCAGGCGGTTGCCTTCAAGCGCCGGGTTGTTGTCCTTGATGTCTTCGGCATCGGTAAAGGCGTAGCTGCCGATCAGGCTCCACTTGTCGGTCAATTGGCCGGTGGCGTCCAGTTCCAGGCCACGAGAACGTACTTGCCCCGCGATGCTGTAGACGGTGTTCGCACCGGAGCCCACCGACACCAGCACATTGCGCTTGTCGATAGTGAACAACGCGGCACTGGCGGTGATGCGCCCCGGGATATCGAGCTTGGCGCCCAGTTCCCACGACTTGGATTCCTCAGGCGTGAGGTCACCGGTCAACGTGCTGCCATCGAGCAAAGGGGCGATGGTGGAGTTGGGTTTGAACGACTCGGTGTAGCTGCCGTAGAACGACAGCTCATCGGTGTAGCGATACACCAGGCCGGCACGCGGCACCCAGGCCTGGCCGTTGCCGTCGGTGTTGGCCTTGAACGGCACGCCCTTGCCGGCGTACTGGTCATACATCTGATAGCGCGCACCGGCCACGAAGATCCACTGGTCGGTCAGGTGAATCGCGTCCTGGAAGAACAGCGAGTCGCTGCGCAACAGGTCGGTCTGGGCGCTGTCGGCGGCACTGACGCTGGTGCCCGCGACTTCGTTGCCGTACACCGGGTTGTTGTAGTTGAAGGTGCCGCGCGAGTTCTGGCGAATCAGGTCGGCGCGGTAGATCTTGCGGTACTCGTCGTCCAGGCCGAACACCAGGTCATGCTGCATGCCCAGTACATTGACCTTGCCTTCCAGGCTCGCCGTGGTGAAGCGGTCAGTGGTGATCGCGCCCTGGGTGCCGTCCATCTTGCGGGTCAGGGTGCCGTTGGTGCTCACCGCGCTGACGCGCACCTGGCTGGCGTCGTAGGTCTCACGGTTCCAGCTGTAGCCGAAATGGGCTTTCCAGTCGTCGTTCAAGTCGTGGTCGGCTTCAAAGCGGTACAGGTCGGAACGGCCTTCCATGTTGTTGAACGGCTCATCCAGACGGCGAGTGGCCGGGATGTCCAATGGGTGGTTGGACTTGTCGATGGCCGTGCCGCGGTCGAACGGCGAGAGAAATTCGCGGTGTTCGTAGGCGAACAACAACTTGGTTGAATCGCCATACCAGGCCAGGGACGGCGCCACCAGTGACTCGCGGTGAGTGCCGAAGTTGCGCCAGTAGTCTTCGTCTTCATGGTCGACGATCAGGCGATACGCCAGGCCCGAATCCCCGATGGGGCCGGTGGTGTCGAGGTTGCCGCCGCTGCCGTTCTTGCCGTCGCCGAAGGTCGAGCCGCGCACGGTCAGGGACGTGGCCTGGGTCAGTTGCGGCTTTTTGCTGACGATATTGACTACGCCGCCCGGGTCCTGGATGCCATACAGCAGCGACGACGGGCCCTTGAGCACTTCGACCCGTTCTGCGGTTGAATTCAACGCCCGGCCCTGCACCACCGGCATGCCATCGCGCATGATCGAACCGTTACGGTTGTCGCCAAAACCGCGCAGCATCACCGCGTCCTGGGTGCTGGCCAGGGTATTGGCCTGGGTGATGCCGCTGATGTTGGCCAGGGCATCATCCAGGTTGCGCGGGGTCTGGTCGCGCAGCACTTGGGCGGGGACCACGTTGACGGTTTGCGGGGTTTCCAGCAGCAAAGCACGGGAGCGCATCACCGAGCTGGTGGGCGGGGGCTGGTAGCTGGTGCTGTCCTCGGTTTGGCCGACGCCGCTGATGGTGGTCGCGCCGAGGTTGAGCGCGCCATCGGTGGGCACCGGTTCCAGGGCCAAGGTGCGGGCGTCGATCTGGCGGAACGTGAAGCCGGAGTTGCCCAGCAGACGTTGCAGGGCCTGGTTGGCACTCATTTGCCCGCTGACCGCCGGGGCACTGAGGCCGTAAGGCGCTTCATCGGTGTAGATCACGCTGATCCCGGTGACCCGGCTGAAATCGCTCAGGGCCTGGGGCAGCGGCTTGGCTGCCAGGGCAAAGGTGAACTGGGCGCTTTGCTGCTCCTGCGCCTGCGCCACGCCGAGGGGCAGCAACGCCAGCCCCGACACCGCCAATACCGAGGCTCCCAGCCACTGTTTAACCAAACCGCCCGCCGTCGACTTCATGCTGTGAGAACCCGTGTAGAAAACGCCATTAATGCGAATAGATCGCAGTTTCAAGCACTACACGGATGGGCGGGCGATTTACCTCACCTTTGTTGGCAAATATTTTTATTTATTGCGCCTGAATGCGGAACCCCCAGCGTGGGAAATGCACATGCACGGTGCCGGCGCGTTCATCGGTGCGGCGCAGGATCAGTTCTTCGCGCCCGGCAAACAACAGCTCACCCACGACCGGGTCGGTGCCGTAGTCAGTGGCCGAGATGCTCACCTGCTGGCCGGGCTTGAAGCCGTTCAAGTCCTCGAAAAGCGCTTCGGGCAGCGCCGCCGGTGTGGCATTGCGCGCCACGTCCAGGGCTTGCTCGGCGCTCATCTGGGTAGCAGTGCCATGGCCGAAGCTCAGCACGCGCTCAAGCCAGGCGACCACAGCGGGATAGGCGTCCACCAATGGCGCCGTCACCGAAGAGCCGTTGAGGAACCACAGCGGGTGCGCCAGGGCAAAGTCGGCAATCGAAGGTTCGCCGAACAGGAAATCCCCAGGCGCGTGCTGCAATTGCTGATCAATGCGGCCGATGATGACCGGCCATTGGTGTTTGGCCTGGTCGAGTTGCACACGGGCTGCCGTGCCACCGCTGAACAGTTTGCTGCGGTCAGCCACCAGCACTTGAAGCAGCTCCGGCGGCACCTTGGCAAATTTGACCGCCAGGGATTCGGGTTGGAACACCAGCGCTACGGCGTGGGAAAACACCACCGAATCCGCCCAGGCCGCGAAGCCTTGGGTGACCAGTTCCAGGCCTTGGGGAAACAGCGCCGGTGCCGCTTTATCCTGCTCCAGGCGCCGGGCGATCAACGCGGTGTCGCAGTAGATATCGGCGCCGACTTGCAACACCGGGGTCTTGCGATAGCCGCCGGTGAGGGCGGTCAGGTCAGGCTTGGGCATCACCGGCGAGATATGCACCGAGTGCCAGGACAAGCCCTTGAAGCCCAGCAACAGGCGGGCTTTTTCAGCGAATGGGGACTGCGGGTAGTGGTGCAGGATCAGCTCGGACATGCCCGGCTCCGTTGGCGAAGTGAGCCACTAGCTTAGCCTGCAACACCGCGCGTGGGGACGATGGCAACCCATCAATCAAATCAATGAGCCACTCGCCGCCAGGCACTCCTTGGCGCTTTTCTTCAACTTCTTGATCAAGCGTTCCTGACGCAACGCCTCGCCTTTGCTCGCGCATTGCTCCGTGTACACCAGCGCGACCGCCGGGCTGGACAGGAAAAACCGTGCGCCCTTGCCGCTCTGATGAGAGGCAAAACGACGCACCGGGTCATTGCTGATGCCGCAATACAACGCGCCATTGGCGGCGCGTACCAGGTACACAAACCAGGGTTTGGGTTCAGAAGGATCAGTCACGGGTCGATTCGGCAAACCAGAAGAGCGCCAAGCTTATCAACGACCGGCCTGAAATGCCCTGAGGCCTTTGAGTGCCTGGGCACGCACGGCGTTTTTCAGCGCCGGCGACCAGCCCAGCAACAGGCCCTTGAGGCCCAGGGCCTGACGCGACCAGCGCCACAGGTCGAAGTGGTCGTGGTGTTCGCAGATCTTGCCATCGCGAAACACGAACCGCGCGCCGATATCGTTGACCACCGTATTGCCGGTGGCGCTGAACAGGTAAGTCGCGACCCAGTGCGCGCTGCCGGTCGTTTCATCGCTGCGTACATGGTCGAACGTCAGGGAAAAATCCTTGGCCCGGGTAGTGAGCATGCGCCACATATCGCCGGCGTCACGCCCGCGCAATTCACCGAAAGCCGGGTCGCTGAACAGCACATCCTCGGTGTAGAAGGCCGCCATGGCCTCGGCATCCAGCCGCTGGAAGGCGCTGTAGAACTCGGTGATCAGGGCGTTGTGTGCGTCGCTCATGGGCAGGTTCCAAACCAGGGGTTTTAAGCCGTCCAAGATAGTCCGGGCGCCGGTAAAACTCTATCGCCATTTACACCGGGAATGACCCACCCGGCGCTACGGCACCATGCCGCAGCTGCGGGCATAGGCAAACAGATCCACGTCGGTGGAAATGCACAGCCGACTCATGGCGGTGCTTTTCTGCTTGCTGATCGTGGAAATACTGCGATTGACCCGGGCCGCAATCTGGCTGACGGTCATGCCGCTGGCCAGCATCCTGACCACTTCGCGTTCCTTGCTGGATAACTGCGGCTGTTGCAGTTGATCTCCGGTGCCCGCCTCCACCAACTGGGCCCGCAGGCATTCACTGACAAATGTCTCGCCCTTGATCACTGTACCGATGGCGGTGGGCAGCTCCCTGGCCGAGGCGCTCTTGGCGACAATCGCCCGTGCCCCATGGGCAAAGGAAGCACGCAACGTCGCCACATTGGCAAACATGGTGACCAGAATCACCGGCAAATTCGGGTACTGGCGTCGCAACAATCCCAGCAACCCGTAGCCGTCCGCCTGCTGACCACCCGGCATGGCGAAGTCAGTCACCAGCACGTCACACGCCACCGTACTCAACAACCGGAGTAACTCATCGGGACCGTCGGCCTCACCGACGACTTTGCATCTACCGCCCGCCTCAATCACCACCCGTTGCCCGATGCGCACAATGGGGTGATCGTCGGCAATAATTACACGCAGCATAAATACCCACGAATGATGGCAACTGGAATTGGCGCAAAAATACCTGTGTCCTCGCGCGTCAACAACCACTCGGTGCGACACGTTCCGGACCGCGACCCGTGTTTGATAGCTGACAAACTTATACCTACAAAACAAAAAGAAACTACCTACATACAAAGCCTCCAACACAAAGGGGAAACATCCTACAAGACTCTCTATTCCAAGGATTCATAACCGGCTTAGATAAGCAATGTATACGCGCAAGTTACGCTGAAAGACTTGCAACTGCGGCATGTTCGCCACCACACCACGGGCCTGGACTCGAGCGATCAACTGCTCGGCGCGGCGCTCCAGGTCAACGCCCCCGACGAACGCCAGGCTGCCCACCAGTCGGTGCAATCGCTCCACCACCAATGACGCATCGGCGCGGGCCTGCGCCAGGTCCAACAACGCGTTGTCTTCACGTGCTTCATCCATCAGGCTGGCCAGCGCCCGGTTCACCATCTCATCACTGCCGAAAATGTCGATCAGGCGGGCACGCGTCGGCCACGCGATCGCACCTGCACAACACGCCGGCGCCTCCACTAGCGGTGGTGGGGGCGAGGGTGCCAACTTCAGGACAGGTACTTGATTGGAAAATACCCTTGTCACCATGGTCACCTCACTGCGCTTACATTGATTGTTCAGCCCATGAGTTCATCAATACCCATCTGAGTGGGGTTGGAAGATGCAACAGCCAGATCAACGAACAGCGTGCAAAATTCCCGTGGCGCTCATATGACTGTCATAAGCAACAATGAATATCCCTAAGGATGTAAAAAAGACGATACAACAACTACGAAAAATCTAGTTTTCCTACGACTAAGAACATAAATTCCCACGAACTAACGCCCAAATACCTGTTACTTCGATTGTCGTAATAGTTGTATTTCCCCCATCCCGCCCCCCGGCTAAATTGCCGCCACCCCGCAAAGAGGGAATGGTCTCGCTGACTTAAGCGGCCCTGACCAAATACAACCCGCCGCCTTGCTCGCCGCCTTCGCCGAAAGACCGGACGATGCCGTGCGCGCGCTTTATCAGCCAGCCCTGTAGTGGAACGTATAGAAATGAGCAAGTCCCTAATCCTGTTGAGCGCCGCCCTGTTGCTCACCAGTGCTACATCCACCTTTGCCGCCAGCAGCGTGGACCTGACCGTCAAGGGCCTGATCACTCCAAGCGCCTGCACCCTCACACTGCCGGGTACGGTCGACTTCGGGAAGATCTCGGCCAAAGACTTGAATCAGGACGGAACGACACGACTTGAAGACAAAACCCTTCAGTTGACGGTGAACTGCGAGGCCCAGACTCTGTTTGCGATCAATCCAGTCGATAACCGGGCCGGGACATCGTCCAACAGCAACATCGCAGGCTACGGGCTGGGACTGATCAACGGCACGGAAAAACTCGGCTTGTATGTCGTGATCGTGCGTAACCCGGTCGCCGATATCCCGTCCGATATGCTGCAATTTCGCGACGGCGCATGGCGGATGCAATGGGACGATGACTACGTCGAGCCGAACCGATTGATTGCATTCGGCAGCTTCGTTCCGGATGTCGGTTACTTGCCCCACCCCCTCGAAAATGCCTCCGTGGAAGTCTTGTTCAACACCTGGATCGCCCCGGCAAACACCCTGACCCTGACCGACGAAGTCGCTCTGGACGGCTCGGCGACCCTGGAAGTGAAGTACCTGTAACCCGACGATCCGTTGAACCCTCCTGACAAGGAAACCATGCCTATGAACGCTCTAGCCTCACGGCTCATGCTGATGCTGCTGTTCACTCCGCCAGCGTTTGCCGCCAGCACCACCGACCTGACTGTCAAAGGCAGCATCACCCCCAGTGCCTGTGCCCCCCTGGTCTCCGGTGGCGGTGTGATCGAATTCGGGAAGATGTCGGCCAAGTCGCTCAATGCAGAGCAACACACCGTGCTGCCCAACCAAAGCATGCAATTGAGTGTGCGCTGCGAAGGGCCGACATTTTTCACCCTCAATACCATTGATAACCGCACTGGCTCGTCGGCCAACCACGATCATTGGCATGGCCTGGGTATGACGCCAAACGATGAAAAGCTCGGCGGCACCGCCTTTCACCTGTACACACCGGTGGCGGATGGCATTGCCGCAACCATCATTACTTCAAGCGATGGCGGTGTGACTTGGGAGCCGACCAATCAGCTCAATCACATGAAACTGACGGCCGTGGCAATCGGCGATCAGCGGCTGCCTATCGCCGTTCGGGACTTTGACGCCGAGATCCGCCTGTATACCCATGTCGCCCCTGCCGACACCTTGACCCTGCTGGACGAAGTCCCCATCGACGGGCACGCCACGGTCCAGCTCAAGTACTTGTAACCACCCTCTTAGCGAAAGGAGTTCGATCACCATGAAGATACTGCTCAGTACCGTCGCCACCAGCCTGATGCTGCTGACCTGCGCTTCCACCTATGCGGCCTCCACCGTAGACCTGACGGTCAAGGGCCTGATCGTGCCCAGTGCCTGCACACCCAACCTGACCAGCGGCGGGGTCATCGACCACGGCAAGATTTCCGCCAAAGACCTGCGCCCGGATAACGCCACGCACATCGGGACTCACGTCATGACCATGGCGGTAACCTGCGATGCACCGATTCAATTTGCCCTGCACTCCGTCGACAACCGTGCCGGGTCATCGATATCCACCTCCGACTACGGCCTGGGCCTGATCAACGGCACCCAGAAACTCGGCTGGTTTCAACTGACGCTGCGCAATGCCGTCGCCGACGGTACGCCGATGCAAACCATTGCCTCCGGGGACGGTGGCAATACCTGGTACAGCGAAAAACTCTGGGACGCAGGCTTGTATATGTCGGTCGCCACGATGGATGACGCCACACAGCCAGCCTCGGTCAAGGAACTGGTGACGGAGCTGGTGGTGGATACCTCTATTGCCCGCACCGATGGCCTGGATCTGAGCAACGAGGTCACCCTCGACGGTTCGGCCACCCTTGAAGTGAAGTACCTGTAAGCCCACGGGCGCCCATGCCTGGCGTGATTCGCAGGCCTGGGCGTGTTTTTCGTATCGCCCGCATTCACCTCGACACGTGGCGCCTTCCCATGAACACGCTCCCTCGCCTGCCGGCGGTTTTGCTCTTGCTGGCAACCACTCATCCGGTCTTCGCTGCATCCGCTGTCGACCTCACCGTAACCGGCCGCCTGACCCCGGATGCCTGTCACGTCACGCTGTCAGACGAGGGTACGGTCGACCACGGGAAAATCCCCTCCCATACGCTCAACGCCAGCGAGTTCACAGCCCTGCCCAGCCGCGTGCTGGAGCTGAATGTGCAGTGCAGCCGACCAATGCTGTTCACCTTGGTGGGGCTTGATAACCGAGTGGAGTCTTCACTGGCGCCCGGATCGTTCTACGGCCTGGGCAAAAACCCCCACGCCCCGCAGGAGCGCCTGGGATCCGTGGCAGTGTCTTATCAAAACCCGGTAGGCGACGCGCAGTCCCTACAGGTGCTGGCCTCCAACGATAGTGGTGAAACCTGGGCCCCGGAGCCCAATGCCTACCCCAAAGCCTACATGGGCTTTGCGCCGCTCGGTGATCGCCAGCCCGACTTTATCGGCCAACTGCGCGCTCAGTTGCGCATCGACACCGCTATCAACTTTGCCCAGTACCTGACCCTGAATCAGGAAGTCCCCCTCGATGGCTCCATCGTGCTGGATCTTCGTTACCTCTGATTTTTCACACAGCCCCAATGGAAAACCCCGTCATGACGACGACATTGTTCAACACCGCCACCTGCCTCTTGGCCCTGACGCTGCTGCTTGCCACGGGTGCACAGGCTGACGGCATGGTCCCGGACACCTCCGTCGTGATCGTTCACGAAGCCGAGGGTGAAGCCGCTGTGTCGGTCACTAACACCGATAGCCAACTGGCCCTGCTCCACGTCACGCTGGAAGACATTCCCGAAGACCCCGAGCCGCTGCTGGTGGTGACTCCGCCGCTGTCGCGGGTGGAGCCGTCCAAATCGCAACTGGTGCGTTTCATTTTGCAAAGCCCCCAACCGCTGCACACCCAACGGCTCAAGCGCGTGATTTTCGAAGGCATGCCCCAAGGCCGATCGGCGACCGAAGCCGGACACGCGCGGGTCGGCGTGACGGTACGTCAGAACCTGCCCGTCATCATTCACCCCAAAGGGCTCGCCCCCAACCGCACGCCCTGGACCGGCCTGACCTGGTCACTCAACGGCGGCACGTTGCAGGTGCGTAACGACACCCCTTATGTGGTGCGACTGGCCCAGGAACTACGCCTGTTGCCTGGCAATGGTCGAGCGATGTTGCCGCGCACCTATGTGTTGCCCGGGGAACACCTGAGCATTGCAGCCACCGGCGGTGCGGCCAGTACAGTCCGGTTGCAGCCGGCAACGGTCTATGGCTTTGCCGTAGGCGCTTATGAAGCGCCCCTCACCTTCTGACGAAAACTCCGGGCGTCCAGGCGCCTGTATCACGAAGTGACGGCTCACTGACCGTCACCACACCCTTCGAGTGCCTTTCGTGAAAACAGTATTGAGTTACCGTGACGGCGAAGCCCTGCCCGACAGGCCACCCCGTTTTGCACTGCCGACGATACTGTTGGCGTGCGCACTGCTGCCCACCAAGGCCTGGGCGGATGAACGACCGAGCTTTGATGCCACCACCTTGCACCAACGTGGAATTGATCCGACGCTCGCCAACCTGCTGCTGGACGCCCCGCGTTTTGCCGCAGGACGGCATGCCGTGAGCCTGCTGGTCAATGGCCAGCGCCGCGGGCGACTGGAGGTCGGCTTTGATCAAGACGGTGCCTTGTGTTTCGACCGTGCGTTGCTGGATCTCGCCAACCTGATCATTCCCGACGACAGCGAGCGCTGCCACGCCTTTCTCGACCAGTACCCGCAAACCCTGGTGGAACCGGACCCCGCCACGCTCACGGTGTCGCTGGTGGTACCGACTGAAGCGCTACGACCGCTGCAGCAGGACGTCTCAGGGTACGAAACCGGTGGTTTTGCCGGCCTGCTCAATTACGACCTCACCGGTTTTTATAACCGCTTCGGTGACGACAACAGCCGGTTCGGTTCGGCCAATACCGAGGTAGGGTTCAACGCCGGCGACTGGGTCGTACGCAGCCGCCAGGTACAGACCTGGCAGGATGGCCTCTCGCGCAGTACGCACCTGGAGGCCTATGCCCAGCGTACCTTCGCCAGCCATCAGGCGGTGCTGCAAGCGGGGCAAATCAACCTCTACAACCCGGTGTTGTCAGGGGCGCAGATCACCGGGGTCCAGGTCCTCACCGAACAGGCCCTTCAAGAGCAAGGCCAGGGCGCGACCATCGACGGTATCGCCAACAGCCCGGCGCAAGTCGAGGTGCGACAGAACGGTGCGTTGATTCATTCCACGGTGGTTCCGGCCGGGCCGTTTTCGCTGACCGATGTACGGCGCCTGAACTCACGCTCTGACGTCGAAGTCACGGTCAAGGAAAGCAGCGGTGGCGAGCGCCGCTTTACCGTACCGGCGGCCATGCTCGGCGTTGGGATGGCGGCGCCCGGGTACTCGATGGCGGCGGGACGGGTGCGCAATATCGGCGACGGCCAAGGCGACGAGCCTTGGGTGGTCAGCGCGGGCTGGACCGGTGCCGTGCACCCGCAGCTGTCCTTGGGCAGCGGTGTGCTGGCGTCCAGCGAATACCGGGCTGCGGGTGTGAGCCTGGGCTGGCTGCCATGGTTGGACAGCCAGGTCCAACTGTCCACCCAGGTTGCCGATACCCAGGCACCGCACGCCGTACGTGGCGTGCAAACCGACCTGTCATGGTCCCAGCGCTTGAATGATCAATGGTCGTTCAGCGCCGCCAACTCCTGGCGTTCACCGGGTTATCGCGAGCTGGAGGAAGCGACCTACGAGCCTGAATCTACCCAGCAACGACGCTCCCGTTATCGCGACCAACAAAGCGCCACGCTGGGCTGGTCCCACCCATGGCTGGGCGCATTCAGTGCCGGGGTTTCGCGCTCCAGCAATTTTGACGGCAACACCAGCAGCCGCGGCCTGGCGTCGTGGGGCACGAACGTCGGCGGTGTATCGCTGTCGGCGAGTGCCGAATGGCAGATGGGCGGACGCCAGCAGCAGGACAATGCCGTCTACCTGAATGTCAGCCTGCCCCTGGGCGAGAGCCGTCGAGTGCGAGCCTGGGTACGCAACTCGGGCGGCGAACATCGCACCGGTGTGGGGTTGAATGAACAGATCGACGATCAACTGAGCTACCGCGTCAGCGCCGAACATGACACCCGTGACCAACAGGTGGAGACCACCCTCGGTCTTTCGGCACTGCCCCGCTACAGCCAACTCGACTTCAGCTACAGCCGCGCCGATGCCGAACGCTCAAGCTATCAAGGCAGTGCCCGAGGCGGCGTGGTGCTGCATGGCGCTGGGGTGACGTTGTCGCCGTATCCGGTGCGTGACACCTTCGCCCTGGTCTCGGTGGGCGAGATGAGCGGCGTAAAACTGAGTACCCCCAGCGGCCCGGTCTGGACCGATTGGCAAGGCCAGGCCGTGGTTCCCCACGTGAGCGCCTATGGCCGCAGCCCGGTTGAAGTACAGCCCCGTTCACTGCCGCGCAATGCCGATATCAACAACGGCCTGGCGATGATCTCGGCCGGGCGTGGTGCAGTGGATCGGGTTGATTTTGCCGTGACATTGACTCGCCGGGTGTTGCTCACCGTACGCACCGAACACGGTGCACTGCTGCCCCGTGGTGCCTCCGTCAGTACCGATGCGGGCGAGTTCGTGACCCTGGTCCAGGACAGTGGCCAAGTGTTTCTACCCAACGTCCTGGAGCAATCAGGGTTGTGGGTCAGCGCGCCGGGATTGACGCGCTGCCGACTGCAGTTCGAGTTACCGCCCAAGGGCGACCCCCTGGTGTATTTCGAAACCGCGCCCGCACGCTGCACCCCTTCATGAGGAAGATCGCCATGCCCTTTATCCGCGCCCCATGGCTGACGGCCGTCTTGATGACCGTCAGTCTCGTCGGCACCGCCTTGGCCGACGACGAGTGCCAGTTGAACATCAGCGAACCTTTGCTGGACTTCGGCCTGATGAAGCGCCTCGCACAAAACGACAGCGCCCCCCAACGCCTGCTCGGCGAGCGCCGCTTGAGCCTGAACCTCAACTGCCCGGAAACGACGGACATGAGTGTGTTCTATCGGGCCCTGGCGGCAGACGCACAACGCCTGCAATTTACCGAGCACGGCAGTTATGCAATTGAAGTCAGCGATGGCGTGCTGGATGGCCGGGCGGTTGAGCTGGGGTTGCTGCAGGCCGCCGCGCAGCCGCCCGCCGCCATCGGTAGCGCAGTGAATTGGCGCCCGGGCTATGGCGTGGCGCCGGTGCAAGGCGGGGCCGTGCTACGGGGTAAACACCTGTCCTTGCAACTGAGCCTCAGCGCCTGGGCGGACATGGCGGCCACCCATGTCCGCGAGGCCACCACGTGGGAAGTGTCCGGAACATTCGACGCCCACCAGAGCGGTCGCTATCGGGAGTTGACCCTGCGCGCCCACTTTGCGCCCGCCGCCTGCACACCGCAGCTGTCCAACGGCGGCCTGGTGGATTACGGCACGCTGCTGGCCAAGGACCTGAGCGCCACCCACGAAAACCCGCTGCCCACCCGCCCGCTGCAATTTTCCGTCGGCTGTGATGGGCCGGCACGCTTCGCCTTGCGCATGCACGACAACCGCGACGGCTCGGCCACGGGCGGCACCGATGAAACCGCTTATGGATTGGACCGGGATAACAGCCAGAACAAGATCGGCCGCTTCTACGTGAACATTGACCCGGCAGACTTTGTCGCCGATGCCTACGGCACGCTCTATCGCACCGACTCCACCAGCAATGGCACGGCCTGGAGCAGCGCAAGTGCCAGACAGATCCCTATCGCCGCCAACAGCTATATGGGCTTTACCGACAAGTCCGGCAGCACCCAGGGGCCCGTTGCGATCCAACACCTCACCGGCACCCTGCGCATCAAGGCTTACCTGGCCCCCCTGCAATCGCTGGACCTGCGCCAAGTGGTGCAGATCAATGGTTCCGGCACTCTCGAAATCATCTACCTCTAGCCTGTGGAGCTTCCCTCGTGAACACGTACTGCCTGAGTTTTTCTGCCCTGCTGCTGTGCTCAGCCCAGCCAGCGCTGGCCGCTTCCTCCGTGGACCTTAACGTCAAAGGCCGGATCACGCCGACCGCCTGCACACCGCTGCTGTCCAGTGGCGGGGTGATCGACTACGGCAAGCTGTCCCAACAAGACCTCAACGTCGACAAGGGCACACGCCTGCCGGTCAAGCAGCTGCAAGTCAGTATCGGTTGCAACGCGCCGAGTCGCTTCGCCCTGCGCATGCGCGACAATCGCGACGGCACGGCCACGGTCAACAGCGAGATTTACTATGGGCTGGGGCTGGACAAAAGCGGCAACCGCATCGGTCTCTATTCCTTGAGTTTCGACCCTCGCCAGACCCAGGTCGACACCACCGCGCCGGTCTACGGGACCGAATCCACCACCGGTGGCATAGCCTGGCGCACGGCCGACCTCAACACGATCGACATAGGTGCCAACAGTTACCTGGGCTTCACCGACACGGCCGGCAGCACAACCGGCCCGTCAGCGATCCGGGAGCTGATCAGCACGGTCAAGGTCGAAACCGTGATCAACGCCACGAAGAACCTGGACCTGAGCAGCGACACCTTGCTCGACGGCTCGGCGACGCTGGAGGTGGTGTATCTCTAGCGTTTCTCGCTGCTGACCTGCACATACAGCGCCCGCCCTGCGCCCAGCCCGGCGATGATCGCACCCACGCCGATCACCGCGAAGATCCAGCCAATGGCCGACCAACCGCCGGTCCAGTCGTGCACCAGGCCCACCGCGAATGGACCGACGGACGCGAGGGTGTAACCGAAGCCCTGGGCCATGCTCGACAGGTTGGCGGCCACATGGGAATCACGCGAGCGCAGCACGATCAAGGTCAGCGCCAGGCTGAACGTGCCGCCCTGCCCCAGGCCGAGCAGAATGGCCCAGCCCCACAGACCGTCCAGCGGTGCATACAGGCAACCGAACAATCCAACCAGGGTGAACAGCATCACCACCACAATCGCCAGGCGCTGGTCCTTGCCGCGCGTGGCAAGCCACGGTGCGGCCAGGGAACTGAACAACTGCATGATGATGGAGCCGGACAACGCCAAACCGGCTTCGGTGGCACTCAGGCCACGACCGATCAAAATCGACGGCAGCCAGCCAAACACGATGTACGACAGGGACGATTGCAGACCCATGTACAGGGTGACCTGCCAGGCCAACGGGTCACGCAACAGGCCCTTCACTCGGTAGGCGACCTGGTGGGCGCCGTGTTTCTGGCCGACCTGCGGTAACCAGAACAACGCTGCCACCAACGCCGGCAGAATCCAGAAGCCCAGGCCAATGGTCCAGCGGTCGCCGAAGTAATGACTCAGCGGCACCGTGGCGCCAGCGGCCAACGCTGCGCCCAGACACAGGGCCATGGTGTACACACCGGTCATGGCGCCGGCGTGTCTGGCGAAATCGCGCTTGATGATGCCCGGCAGCAATACGCCGATGATGCCGATGCTCGCACCGGCAATCAGGCTGCCGGCGAACAACCCCACTTCGCCAAACGAACTGCGCAGGATGATGCCGGCGGCCAGGCTCAGCAAAATTCCCAACACCACTCGCTCGGCGCCAAACCGCCGGGCCAGGATCGGGGCCATGGGCGCGAACAAGCCGAGGCACAACACCGGCAAGGTGGTCAGCAAACCGGCCTTGGCCGCCGACAATCCCAGGCTGCTGGAAACCTCGGCCAGCAACGGCGCCACGCTCGACAACGCCGGGCGCAGGTTCAACGCCACCAGGATCAGGCCCAGCAGCAACAGCCAAGGGCGGCTTACCAGCGGGTGACTGGCTTGCACCACTTCGTCATCGGCTTCGGCGTCGATCAACAGCTCTTCCAACTCGGTCGTACGTTTGGTTTCAGGGTTCATTGATCAACTGCCGGCAAAGGGATTTGGCGCGTTCCGCGTCCTGGTGTTCCACGGCTTCGAGCAGGGCGATATGCAGGTCGAACACCGCCTGGCGGCGCGGCGAAATGTTCAGGGTCTGGCGCAACTGGGCGCCGACGATGGCGGAAAAGTACTGGTACAGCTCGCTCAATGCCGGGTTGTGCGCGGCGTCCACCAGGCGTTTGTGGAACTCCAGGTCGGCGCTGATATAGGCCTCCAGGTCACCGTGGTACAGCACCGCGCTGGCTTTGAGTGCCTCGTGCAAACCCGTGAGGTCGGCTTCGGTACGGCGCAACGCCGCGAGCCCGATGGCCTCCACTTCCAGGATCTGCCGCGTCTCCTGCGCCTGCTCCAGGCTGCAGTGAGATAACGCGCGCATGGCTCCCAGCGGGTCGGTCATGGAGCGCAGGTAACTGCCGTCGCCCTGGCGGATCTCGATCAACCCGGAGAACGCCAACACACGCATGGCTTCGCGCACGGTGTTGCGGCTGATGCCCAGCTCGGCGGCCAGCTCCGGCTCGGTGGGCAGACGTTCGCCGACGGCCCACCTGCCTTCGCTGATGCGCCAGCGCAATTGCTCAAGGGCCTGGTCCACCAGGGAGCGTTTGATCAGGGGAGCGATGTCAGACATGGGATGCAGGCTTTCGTCCAATCATAGGATGAATTTTCCTACAGCCTATTCAGAGTTGCCTACAAAGGCAACGCACTAGGGTTCTTAGGCTGGAAAAGGAGCAGTATTTTCGATTGGTACAATTACCCTTAGAGGGTAATTATTCAGCGCAGGTGTCTTATGGAAAAGTACACACCTCATTACGATCTGGCGGTGATCAAGGCCTCCTGAACAGACAAAAATAAACCCGGCCAGGCCGGGTTTATTTTTTCAAGCATCTATCAATGCAGGATCTGGCTCAAGAACAGCTTGGTCCGGTCATTCTGCGGGTTGTCGAAGAAGTCATTCGGCGCCGCCTGTTCGACGATCTCGCCCTTGTCCATGAAGATCACGCGGTTGGCCACGGTGCGGGCGAAGCCCATTTCGTGGGTCACGCACAACATGGTCATGCCGTCTTCGGCCAGGCCGATCATGGTGTCGAGTACTTCCTTGACCATTTCCGGGTCGAGGGCCGAGGTCGGCTCGTCGAACAGCATGATTTTCGGCTTCATGCACAGGGCACGGGCAATCGCCACACGCTGTTGCTGGCCGCCGGACAGTTGCCCCGGAAACTTGTGGGCCTGCTCCGGGATGCGCACACGCTCCAGGTAGTGCATGGCGATTTCCTCGGCCTTGCGCTTGGGCATCTTGCGCACCCACATCGGCGCCAGCGTGCAGTTCTGCAGGATGGTCAGGTGCGGGAACAGGTTGAAGTGCTGGAACACCATGCCGACTTCGCGGCGAATCGCTTCGATCTGCTTGAGGTCGTTGGTCAGCTCCACGCCATCGACCACGATGCGGCCCTGCTGGTGCTCTTCCAGACGGTTGAGGCAGCGAATGGTGGTGGACTTGCCCGAACCCGACGGGCCGCACAGCACGATACGCTCGCCCTGCTTGACGTTGAGGTTGATGTCTTTCAACACGTGGAACTGGCCGTACCACTTGTTGACGCCCTGCATCTGGATAATGCCTTCAGGGCTCACAGGCTGTTTGATCGCTTCGCTCATAACATCAACTCCTAACGCTTGTGGCCTGTGTCGAGCTTGTGTTCCAAATGAATGGAATAGCGCGACATACCAAAACAGAAAATCCAGAACACCAAGGCGGCAAACACATAGCCTTCGGTGGCCATGCCCAACCATTTAGGGTCGGCGGCGGCTTGCTTGACGCTGTTGAGCAGGTCGAACAAACCGATGATGATCACCAGGCTGGTGTCCTTGAACAACGCGATAAACGTGTTGACGATGCCCGGGATTACCATCTTCAGGGCTTGCGGCAGAATCACCAGGCCCATGCTGCGCCAGTAACCCAGGCCCATCGCCGCGGCCGCTTCGTACTGACCTTTAGGAATCGCCTGCAAGCCACCGCGCACCACTTCGGCCACGTAGGCCGACTGGAACAGGATCACGCCGATCAACGCCCGCAGCAGCTTGTCGATGCCCATGCCTTCAGGCAGGAACAACGGCAGCATCACCGAGGACATGAACAGCACGGTGATCAACGGCACGCCGCGCCAGAACTCGATAAACGTCACGCAGACCACACGAATCGCCGGCATGTTCGAACGCCGTCCCAGCGCCAGCACAATACCCAGTGGCAAGGCACCGGCGATGCCGACGGTGGCGATGACCAGGGTCAGCATCAGGCCGCCCCATTGGCTGGTGGCCACGTTGGTCAAGCCGAAGATCCCGCCGTGCAGCAGGAAAAACGCGATGATCGGGTACAACACCAGGAAGCCCAGGCCGTAAATCGCCTTGCGCGGGAAACGCGAGATGAACAACGGTGCCACGCCGACAATGGCCAGCCACACGGTCAGGTCTACACGCCAGCGCAGATCGCCGGGGTAGTAGCCGTACATGAACTGCCCGAAGCGCTGTTGGATAAACACCCAGCACGCGCCCTCTTTAGTGCAATCGGCGCGAGTAGTGCCGACCCAGTTGGCATCGAGGATGGCCCAATGCAGGATCGGCGGCACCACCAGGTAGATCAGGTAAAACGCCAACAGCGTCAGCAGGGTATTGAGCCAACTGGAAAACAGGTTGGCACGCATCCAGGCCATCGGTCCGAAGACTTTACTCGGCGGCGGCATATCAGGTTTGAAAGTATGCGAACTCATGTGCGTTTCCTCACCGCTCGATCAGCGCAATGCGCTTGTTGTACCAGTTCATCAGCAGGGAAATGCTGATGCTGATCGCCAGGTACACGCTCATGGTGATGGCAATAACCTCGATGGCCTGGCCGGTCTGGTTGAGCACCGTGCCGGCAAACAGCGAAACCATTTCCGGGTAACCAATACCGGCGGCCAGCGACGAGTTCTTCGCCAGGTTCAGGTACTGGCTGGTCAGCGGCGGAATGATCACCCGCAGGGCTTGCGGGATGATGACCTTGCGCAGCGTCGGCCCAGGACGCAGGCCCAGGGAACGCGCAGCTTCGGTCTGGCCGTGGCTGACGGACTTGATGCCCGAACGCACGATCTCGGCGATAAACGCTGCCGTGTACACGGTAAGCGCCAGGGTCAGCGCCAGCAGTTCAGGGATCAGTACCCAGCCGCCGACAAAGTTGAAGCCTTGCAGCTTGGGCATTTCCCAGTGCAGCGGCGCGCCGAAGATCAAGGCACACAACGCTGGGATCACGATAAACAGCGCCAGGCCCGCCCAGAACTTATGGAAGGGTACGCCGGTCGCTTCAAAGCGCTTGTTGGCCCAACGCGCCATCAGCACGATTGCCACGATGGCAACCACGATGCTGGCCACAAACGGCCAGAACCCGTCAGCGGCCAGCGCTGCCGGCATGTTCAGGCCACGGCTGCTGACAAAGAAGGTGTCGTCGAAGTTATGGCTGTTGCGTGGCCCCGGCATGGTCAGGAACACCGCGAAGTACCAGAACAGGATCTGCAGCAGCGGCGGAATGTTGCGGAACACTTCCACATACACGGTCGCCAGCTTGTTGATCATCCAGTTCGGGGACAGACGTGCCACACCGATGATGAAGCCGAGCAGCGTCGCCAGGACCACCCCGATCACGGTCACCAGCAAGGTGTTGAGCAAGCCGATGACAAAGACGCGGGCATAGCTGTCCGATTCGGTGTAGTCGATCAGATGCTGCGCGATGCCGAAGCCGGCACTGCGCTCAAGAAAGTCGAAACCCGAGGTAATGCCCCGGTGCTGAAGGTTGGTCTGGGTATTGTCGAAGAGGTACCAGCCCAGCGAGATCACCGCCACAATCGTGATGATCTGGAAGAGCCACGCACGCACTTTGGGATCGCTGAAGCTGAGCTTCTGCTTTGGTGCGCCGATTTGATTTTGCATGAAGTGCCCCGGAGAGAATGGAACAGAACATCACCCGGCGGTTGGCCCACCGGGTGACAGAACCATCAGCGATCAGCGCACAGGTGGTGCGTATTGAATGCCGCCGTTGTTCCACAGCGCGTTCAGGCCACGGTCGATTTCCAGCGGGGTGCTCTTGCCCAGGTTGCGCTCGAACACTTCACCGTAGTTACCGACTTGCTTGACGATCTGTACGACCCAATCTTTCTTCACTTTCAGGTCTTTGCCGTATTCGCCGTCAGCACCGAGCAGACGTGCAACGTCCGGGTTCTTGGTGGACTTGGCTTCAGCTTCAACGTTTTTGGAAGTGATGCCAGCTTCTTCAGCGTTGAGCATGGCGTAGCCAACCCAGCGCACGATGGCCAGCCACTCGTCGTCGCCATTACGCACGACCGGGCCCAGTGGCTCCTTGGAGATGGTTTCCGGCAGAACCACGTAGTCCTTCGGCGCGGCCAGCTTGCTGCGCTGGGCGAACAGTTGGGACTTGTCGGAGGTCAGTACGTCGCAACGACCGGATTCCAGCGATTTGGCGCTTTCATCGGAGGTGTCGAAGGTGATCGGGGTGTACTTGAGGTTGTTGCCGCGGAAGTAGTCGGAAACGTTCAGCTCGGTGGTAGTACCGGCCTGGATGCAGATGGTTGCACCGTCCAGTTCCTTGGCACTTTTGACGCCCAGCTTACTGTTAACCAGGAAGCCGATGCCGTCGTAGTAAGTGATGAAGCCTGGGAATTTCAGGCCCATACCCGCATCGCGGGAGCTGGTCATGGTGGTGTTACGCGACAGGATGTCGACTTCGCCGGACTGAAGCGCGGTGAAACGCTCCTTGGCGTTCAACTGGCTGAATTTGACCTTGGTGGCGTCGCCAAAAACGGCAGCGGCCACGGCACGGCAAACGTCAGCATCGATCCCGAGGATCTTGCCGCTGGCATCCGGTACCGAGAAACCCGGCAAGCCGTCACTCACGCCACATTGCACAAAACCTTTCTTCTGCACGGCGTCCAGCGTAGCGCCAGCCTGGGCGAAACCACTGACACCCAGTACAGCCGCCGCAGAAACGATGGCCAGGGTGGATTTCAATACCTTCATTCAAACCTCCAGTTGCTCTTGTTGTGTCGAAGCTCCAACCTCAGCGCACCCTTATGAGGCGATATCGACCCGTGTTGGCTTTTTTTGGGGTCAAGCGGCATGAGGCTTTCGCGGAAATTCCAGCTGCTATCCCGAAAGCGGCAGTCACTGATAGTGTTACCGTCTCAGGAAAGTTCTGACATCGCCCTACACATAGCAAGGCGCGTACCAGAACGGCGGCTGAGTCGTTTCAGCCCCTAGTCAATGGAAAAAGATTCACCCTTGCGACATTCTCTTAACAGATCAACCTGTCGCGCACCGTTCCGACGCACCCAATCGGAGCGCACGCACATATATGGAGCAGACATGACCGAACCCTTGATTCTTCAGCCCGCCAAGCCCGCAGACGCCTGCGTAATCTGGTTGCATGGCCTGGGTGCCGATCGCTACGACTTCCTGCCGGTGGCCGAGGCGCTGCAGGAAAGCTTGCTGTCCACCCGCTTTGTATTGCCCCAGGCACCGACCCGCCCAGTGACGATCAACGGCGGCTACGAGATGCCCAGTTGGTACGACATCAAGGCCATGAGCCCGGCGCGCTCAATCAGCCTGGAAGAGCTGGAAGTGTCGGCAAAAATGGTGACCGATCTGATCGAAGCACAGAAGAGAACCGGAATAGACGCTTCGCGGATTTTCCTCGCGGGCTTTTCCCAAGGTGGGGCCGTGGTATTCCACACCGCGTTCCTGAATTGGGAGGGGCCATTGGGCGGCGTAATCGCCCTCTCCACCTACGCGCCCACCTTCAGTGACGAGCTCGAATTGTCGGCCAGCCAGCAACGCATTCCCACCCTGTGCCTGCATGGTCAGTACGACGAGGTAGTACAGAACGCCATGGGCCGCAGCGCCTACGAGCATCTGAAAACCCGTGGTGTCACCGTGACATGGCAGGAATACCCAATGGCCCACGAAGTGTTACCGCAGGAGATACACGATATAGGGACTTGGTTGACCGCTCGCCTGGGCTGAAACCCACGTTTATGTAGCCGTATGACAGACGCACTACGCCGCGCCCGATTCTTGCATTACACTGGCCGGCGTACATTCCTTAACCAATTAATGAGATCACCGTGCTCAAAGCACTCAAGAAAATGTTCGGCAAAAGCGAGGCTGAGCCGCTCGCGCCTGTTCCCAGTGCTCCTGTCCCCTCCTCCGGCAGCCGCAATGACGGTCAACAGCCAGGCCGGACTGCACCTGTCGCCCAGCCAAAGACGCCGACGGTGACACCGCCCGAACAGGCAAAACCTGAGACGCAAGCCGCCCCCGCCCCCAAGCCTCGCCGGGAACGCGCCCCCAAACCGCCGGTGATCCCGTGGAAACTCGAAGACTTCGTCGTCGAGCCTCAGGAAGGCAAAACCCGCTTCCACGATTTCAAACTGGCCCCGGAACTGATGCACGCCATCCAGGACCTGGGGTTCCCATACTGCACGCCGATCCAGGCGCAGGTATTGGGCTTCACCCTGGCCGGCAAAGACGCCATCGGCCGCGCCCAGACCGGTACCGGCAAGACCGCCGCGTTCCTGATCTCGATCATCACCCAGTTGCTGCAAACGCCGCCGCCGAAAGAGCGCTACATGGGTGAACCGCGCGCGCTGATCATCGCGCCTACCCGTGAACTGGTGGTACAGATCGCCAAGGACGCCGCTGACCTGACCAAGTACACCGGCCTCAACGTGATGACGTTCGTGGGCGGCATGGACTTCGACAAGCAGCTCAAGCACCTCGAAGCCCGCCACTGCGACATCCTGGTCGCCACCCCCGGCCGCCTGCTGGACTTCAACCAGCGCGGTGATGTGCACCTGGACATGGTCGAAGTGATGGTGCTGGACGAAGCCGACCGCATGCTCGACATGGGTTTCATCCCACAAGTGCGCCAGATCATTCGTCAGACGCCACCAAAGGCAGAGCGCCAGACCCTGCTGTTCTCCGCGACCTTCACCGAAGACGTGATGAACCTCGCCAAGCAGTGGACCACCGAGCCGTCCATCGTCGAAATCGAGGCGCTGAACGTCGCCAGCGAAAATGTCGAACAGCACATCTATGCCGTGGCCGGTGCCGACAAGTACAAGCTGCTCTATAACCTGGTCAACGACAACGGCTGGGAGCGCGTGATGGTGTTCGCCAACCGCAAGGACGAAGTGCGCCGCATCGAAGAACGCCTGGTGCGCGATGGCGTCAACGCCGCGCAACTGTCCGGCGACGTGCCGCAACACAAACGCATCAAGACCCTGGAAGGCTTCCGCGAAGGCAAGATTCGCGTGCTGGTGGCCACCGACGTGGCCGGGCGCGGGATTCACATCGACGGCATCAGCCACGTGATCAACTTCACCCTGCCGGAAGTGCCGGACGACTATGTGCACCGTATTGGCCGCACCGGCCGGGCGGGCGCAGCGGGTGTGTCGATCAGCTTTGCCGGGGAAGATGACTCGTATCAGTTGCCGTCGATCGAGACCTTGCTGGGGCGCAAGATCAGCTGCGAGACACCGCCGACGCACTTGCTGCGGGCTGTAGAACGCAAACGCCCGTAAAGCTTAAATGCGATAAAAATGTGGGAGGTGGCTTACTCCCGATGGCAGTGGATCATTCAACAGAGATGTTGAATGTGCCACTGCCATCGGGAGTAAGCCACCTCCCACATTTGGTTCTGTGTTCGGCTGGCTATTTCCAGCGATCCGCTGCAGCGTGGTCGCTGTCCCGACCTTCCACCCAACGCGCACCTTCGCTGGTGTTCTCCTTCTTCCAGAACGGCGCACGGGTTTTCAGGTAATCCATCACAAACGCACAGGCATCAAACGCGGCCTGGCGATGGGCACTGGCGGCGGCCACGAACACAATCGGCTCACCCGGCTCCAGCGCACCGATACGATGCAGCACTTCGAGCTTGAGCAGCGGCCAGCGTTGTTCGGCTTCGACGCCGATCTTGGCCAGGGCTTTTTCAGTCATGCCCGGATAGTGTTCGAGGAACATCCCGGACACATCTCGGCCCTCGTTGAAATCGCGCACATAGCCGACAAAACTCACCACCGCGCCCACGCCCACATTCGCGGCGTGCATCGCGTTGACCTCGGCACCGGGGTCAAACGGTTCGACCTGTACACGGATGGCCATGTTCAGCCTCCGGTCACGGGCGGGAAGAACGCAACTTCATCACCGGCCTGCAACGGCTCATCGAGACCGCACAACTCCTGGTTGCGAGCACACATCAAGCTGGTTTCGTTGAGCACTTCAAAGCCCGGATCAGCGGCCAGCGCCTGGCGCACGGCGTCGACAGTGGCGAAGTCGCCCTCCATCTCAAGTGAATCCAGGCCTATTTTTTCGCTGTAACGCGCGAAAAACAGTACGTTGATGCTCATTGTTCATCCGCCTTGAAATGCCCGCTTTTACCGCCGAGCTTTTCCAGCAGGCGAATGGTTTCGATGGTCATGCCGCGATCCACGGCCTTGCACATGTCGTAGATGGTCAGCGCGGCGACACTGGCCGCCGTCAACGCCTCCATCTCCACGCCGGTCTGCCCGGACAGCTTGCAGCGCGCGACGATGTGCACCGAGTCTGCGCCCTCGGCACTCAGTTCGACCTTGACCCCGGTCAACATCAGCGGGTGACACAGGGGGATCAAATCACTGGTTTTTTTCGCCGCCTGGATCCCGGCAATGCGGGCCACGGCAAACACGTCGCCCTTGGGATGGGCGCCGTCGACAATCATTTGCAGGGTTTCGGGCAGCATGCGCACCCGCGCTTCGGCCACCGCCTCCCGGAACGTCACGGACTTGTCGGTGACGTCGACCATATGGGCGCGACCTTGGGAATCGAGATGAGTCAGCACAGGGATACTCCTGATCAGGAGCAGCGATTGTAAACCCAATGCATAAGAAATGTGGGAGGGAGCAAGCCCCCTCCCACACTGACCGCGTTTACAAATGCGATTCGGCGTATTCAGCCAGAATCGAGCGAGGTACCCCTTGCAGCGCAATGTGCACGCCGTTCGGGAAATCCTTGAAGCGTTCCGTCAGGTAAGTCAGCCCGGAGCTGGTCGCGGACAGGTAAGGGGTGTCGATCTGTGCCAGGTTGCCCAGGCACACCACTTTGGAACCGGCACCGGCACGGGTGATGATGGTTTTCATCTGGTGCGGGGTCAGGTTCTGGCATTCATCGATCAAAATCAGGCTTTGCTGGAAGCTGCGACCTCGGATGTAGTTGAGGGATTTGAACTGCAACGGCACTTTGCTGAGGATGTAGTCGACGCTGCCATGGGTGTTTTCGTCATCCATGTGCAAGGCTTCGAGGTTGTCGGTGATCGCCCCCAGCCACGGCTCCATTTTTTCCGCCTCGGTGCCGGGCAGGAAGCCGATTTCCTGGTCCAGGCCCTGCACGGAGCGGGTGGCGATGATGCGGCGATAGCGCTTGGTCACCATGGTCTGCTCAATGGCGGCGGCCAGGGCGAGGATGGTTTTACCGGAACCGGCAGCACCCGTCAGGTTGACCAGGTGGATGTCCGGGTCGAGCAGCGCATACAGCGCCAGGCTCTGGTAGATGTCACGCGGTTTCAGGCCCCAGGCTTCCTGGTGCAACAGGGGTTCCTGATGCAGGTCGAGGATCAGCAGCTTGTCGACCTGGATCTCTTTGATCCAGCCCACGAAGCCCTGCTCGTCGACGATGAATTCATTGATATGCACGGCCGGCAGGTTGTCGATCAACTGTACCTGGTGCCAGGTGCGGCCGTGGTCCTGACGGGTCTCGACCTTGCTGACACGGTCCCAGAACGAGCCGGTCATCATGTGATAACCACGGGACAGCATCGACACGTCATCGACCAGTTGGTCGGTACTGTAGTCCTCGGCGGCGATCCCACACGCTCGTGCCTTGAGGCGCATATTGATGTCTTTGGTCACCAGCACCACGCGCAGGTCCTTGTCACGAGCGTGCAGGTCGATCAATTGGTTGATGATTTTGTTGTCGTTGAGGTTTTCCGGCAGCAGGCTGTTGGGCTCGCTGCGCTTGCTCATCAGGATCGACAGCAAGCCCTTGGGCCCGCTTTTGCCGCGCTGGATCGGCACACCGACTTCAACGTCGTCGGGTGACGCTTCGCCCAGGGTCTTGTCGATCAGGCGGATTGCCTGGCGGCATTCGGCAGCAACGCTGTGGTGGCCGCTTTTGAGTTTATCGAGCTCCTCAAGCACGATCATCGGGATGGCGACGTGGTGTTCTTCGAAGTTAAGCAGTGCGTTTGGATCGTGGATCAATACATTGGTATCAAGCACATAAAGGATTGGCTGGTCGGAAGAAGGGGTGCGTCCATGATCATCCATACTCGGTCACCTTTGTGGGAGCCAGTCGACGCAATACCACGACAGTGCTGCGCCTCGATTCGACCACCGACTGCACCTGAGTGACGTCAAGCGCAGTGCCCACATGAGGAGTCTTGGAAGACGCCACCTGTGTTGCAGGTTTCGGCGATCTGACTTCGTAATACCGCAAAACCCATGACAGGAAAAAGCACTTTGACGCTTTTTTGAAGTTTATTTTTCAGGATGACGAATAGCACTAGCCGAGTGCCCGATGCACCGTTAAAGTCGGAAGTCCGCCTGCATCGAAATGTCGCACAAAATTGCCCCAAAAATGCCTCTCGCCCAACAGGGCCGGGCACTTCATCTTTTTAACGAAATGCCTCCCGGCAGTCCTGCCAACCCAGCCCACTTTGCGCCGTTGCCTGCAGCAACATCGGCAGTGCCACCCGCGCCTTGTCCTGGGTGTCGTGAAACACAATCACGCCTTTGCGCCACAACAGCATCAACGTCAGCACCCGCTGCGCCGACTCATCGGCCTTGAGCTTGCCCGGCTCGTCCTGGGAATCGATGTCCCATAACGCCACCTGCAAGCCCTGCGACTGGAAAAACCCCTGGCTGTCCGCGCGACGTTGCCCGTAAGGCGGGCGGAACAGCGGCACGTAGTTTTCCGGCATCAGGTTCTGCACCAACTGCGCGCTGCGGGTGATGGAGCCTTGCCAGTCCACCCAATGGCTGTGGGAACGGTACTGCCAGCCCTGGGTGCCGACGCACTGCCCCTGGTACAACGCCTCCACCTCCGCGGCGGAACTGCGCTCCACACGGGTTTGCAGGCTGCTGCCGAGGGCAAAGAAGGTGGCGTTCATCTTCTGCTTGCGCAGGTAGTCGGCGACCCAGTCGGTATTGCCGCCGACCGGCGCCGGTCCGCCGTCGAAGGTCAGCAGGAAGAGGCGGTCGTTGAACTCGTCGCCATTGCGTTCATGCTCGCCAAAGCGCGCAACTTCGCTGCTGATCTGCGGAAACAGCGCGGCCTTGCGCAGCAGTTCGTCCAGATAGCGCTCATGGAAGGCATGGCTGGGGGCTGCCCAGCCTATATAGAAAGAGTCTTCGCTGATCGCCAACTTGCCGGCCTGCTCGCGCAGGTCGTCCATGCTCTCCACCAGGTAGCAGAACGAGGCGTCGACTTCGCAGCTCTGCTGGGCAAAGGTGTAGTTCTCCAGCAGGCGCTGCCAAAGCTCGCGGCGCAGGTCGTCGATGGCCGCCAGGTTGATGATCTTCAAGCCCAGGCGCTGCTTGAGTGCGGCTTCGTCCAGGGATTCACTGGCCAGCAGGCTGTGGGCGAACATCAGGATTTCCGCACGCGAAGCCACATCGAACAGCGCCGGGCTGCTGAGTTTTTCCGGCCAGGTACCACGATCCAGACTGGCTACATCCACCGGCGCCGCCTGGGCATTCAGGCACAGCAGGCAAGCCGACAACAAAAGCGCTATTCGCACACAGGGTCTCCCTCTCCAGAGTCACCGGCCATCATAGCGGATCGCGCCTATCGCCATCATAGGTGGAGTCAAAACGCCCGAGCCCCTAGAATCCCCGCACGATTACAGGAGACGACTTCATGCTGATGGTGATTTCCCCCGCCAAAACCCTCGATTTCGAGACCCCAGCGGTGACCCAGCGCTTTACCCAGCCGCAGTACCTGGACCATTCCCAGGTGCTGATCGAGCAACTGCGCGAACTGAGCCCGGCGCAGATCAGCGAATTGATGCACGTGTCCGACAAGATCGGCGGCCTCAACGCCGCCCGCTTCGGCAGCTGGACCCCGGCCTTCACCCCTGAGAATGCCAAGCAGGCCTTGCTGGCGTTCAAGGGCGACGTGTACACCGGCCTGAACGCCGAGACCTTCACCGATGCCGACTTCAGCTACGCCCAGGACCACCTGCGCATGCTCTCGGGCCTGTACGGCCTGCTGCGCCCCCTGGACCTGATGATGCCGTACCGCCTGGAGATGGGCACCAAACTCGCCAACGCCCGTGGCAAGGACCTGTACGCCTTCTGGGGCACGCGCATCAGCGAGTGGCTGAACGAAGCCCTGGCCGAACAAGGCGACGACGTACTGCTCAACCTGGCCTCCAACGAGTACTTCTCGGCGGTCAAGCGCACGGCCCTGAACGCGCGGATCATCAACACCGAGTTCAAGGACCTGAAGAACGGCCAGTACAAGATCATCAGCTTCTACGCAAAAAAGGCCCGAGGCATGATGAGCCGCTTCGTGATCGAAGAGCGCATCAACGATCCGGCCAAGCTCAAGCAGTTCGATGTGCAGGGTTACCGCTTCAATGCGGAGCAGTCCAAGCCGGACAATCTGGTGTTCTTGCGCGATCACGCACCGGAATAACGCCGTACCAGCCTCTTTCAGACAACGAAATCCAAATGTGGGAGGGGGCTTGCCCCCGATGGCAGTGCATCAGTCGATACATAGTCGACTGACACAACGCAATCGGGGGCAAGCCCCCTCCCACATTTTTGCCTGCATTCCACACCAAAAATCGTCACTTATTTGACGTCAAAAAATATACCGACACATCCCTAACAATTCTTTCACTCGACATTTCCAATTTTTTTTCGTAGTGGCACCACTTTTTAAAATCACTAGTGGCACAAAACTATCCCCGCACACCAACTACCTGTAACTACTGGCCCAAATAGCAAGTGCTATCAATATAGTACCAGTGCCATCTTTGCCTATATTTCAAGAAATTTCCGGAAACAGGATGAGCGGCCAGGAACTTCGTCCTAAAGCACCGCTCATACCACCGGTAACGAAATTCTCTGTTTCTGTAGGAGATGACTTACAAGGCGGACCAACGGAAGTAGCGAAGTTGTCATATTCAACTTTGACTCAGTGGTCACATTACCAACCGATTAGTTGAGAGCGGCGATAAGGATCCATTGCCACGAACTATAAGGCCAAGGCTGTGCTTACCCTAATGGGTCAGTGAGACACCCCAAGGCGTTGATATTTAAAGGCTTACAGCCTCTATCAAGGCCCTGCGGCACTGGCGCCAGACCCTTCTCCCAGGAAGGCTGGCTGCATTTCAGGGCAGGCCCCAATAACAAGGCCAAGTTGCGCACAACTTGAGTGCAATAGTTAGTCACTCGTTATTCAACATGCCTGTACGCGGCAAGTCGGCGTCTATTCGCCCAACTTTCGCGGCATTTGTGACGTTTGCAAACATGAACTCCGGCCATCTAATGGCATGATTTAAATACAGAGGTAATTGCGATGCGCATCAGCATATTTGGTTTGGGTTACGTTGGCGCAGTGTGTGCCGGTTGCCTGTCTGCCCGTGGCCACGAAGTGGTTGGCGTAGACATCTCCAAGGAAAAGATCGACCTGATCAACGCCGGCAAATCGCCGATCGTCGAGCCGGGTCTGGGCGAACTGTTGAGCCAGGGCATCGCAAACGGTCGACTGCGCGGCACCACCAACTTCGCCGAAGCCATCCGTGATACTGACCTATCGATGATTTGCGTCGGCACGCCGAGTAAGAAAAACGGCGACCTGGAACTCAACTACATCGAATCGGTATGCCGCGAGATCGGTTTTGTCCTGCGTGACAAGACCACCCGCCACACCATCGTGGTACGCAGCACCGTGTTGCCGGGCACCGTCGCCAACGTGGTGATCCCGATCCTCGAAGATTGCTCCGGCAAGAAAGCCGGCGTCGACTTCGGCGTTGCGGTCAACCCGGAATTCCTGCGCGAATCCACCGCCATCGCCGATTACGACCTGCCACCGATGACCGTCATCGGCGAATTCGACAAAGCCTCCGGCGATGTCCTGCAGTCGCTGTACGAAGAACTCGACGCACCGATCATCCGCAAGGACATCGCTGTGGCCGAGATGATCAAGTACACCTGCAACGTGTGGCACGCCACCAAGGTCACCTTCGCCAACGAGATCGGCAACATTGCCAAGGCAGTCGGCGTCGACGGTCGCGAAGTGATGGAAGTGGTCTGCCAGGACAAGACCCTCAACCTGTCCCAGTACTACATGCGCCCAGGCTTTGCGTTCGGCGGCTCCTGCCTGCCTAAAGACGTTCGCGCCTTGACCTACCGCGCCAGCTCCCTGGACGTGGAAGCGCCGCTGCTCAACTCGCTGATGCGCAGCAACGAATCCCAGGTGCAGAACGCCTTCGACATCGTTGCCGGCCACGACAAACGCAAAGTCGCCCTGCTGGGCCTGAGCTTCAAGGCCGGTACCGACGACCTGCGCGAAAGCCCGCTGGTAGAACTGGCCGAGATGCTGATCGGCAAGGGTTACGACCTGAGCATCTACGACAGCAACGTCGAGTACGCCCGTGTGCACGGCGCGAACAAGGACTACATCGAAGGCAAGATCCCCCACGTGTCGTCCCTGCTCAACTCGGACTTCGATGACGTGATCAACAACTCCGACGTGATCATCCTCGGCAACCGCGACGAGAAGTTCCGTTCCCTGGCGCAGAACGCACCGCACGGCAAGCAAGTGATCGACCTGGTGGGCTTCATGTCCAAGGCGACCTGCACGACCGGTCGTACCGAAGGCATTTGCTGGTAACAGCAACGGTAAGTTTCGAGCTGCAGGCGTATCAATCCCCAGCGCTTGCAGCTCGAAGCCTTCTTCACCTTCGGATGACGCTTATGTCCAAGTTAAAACACGTACTGCTCCACTCCGCCGGCTGGCTGTTCTTTCTGAGCCTGCTGATGGGTCTCGCCCTGCTGTTGCCGGCGAGTACGTTCGACTCCGAGTCGAAGAATTTTATTTTCCTGATTGGCGCCGTCGGTATCTGGCGCTACTCGATGGGTGCTACGCATTTCTTTCGCGGCATGCTGTTCCTGTACGTGGTCTACCCGCACCTGCGCCGTAAAGTACGCAAGTTGGGCAAGGCTGCGGACCCGTCCCACGTGTTCCTGATGGTCACCAGCTTCCGTATCGATGCGCTGACCACCGCGCAGGTCTACAGCTCGGTGATTCGCGAGGCCATCGAATGCGGCTTCCCGACCACCGTGGTCTGCTCGCTGGTGGAAATGTCCGATGAGCTGCTGGTCAAGAGCCTGTGGGAACGCATGAACCCGCCGGACCACGTCAAGCTCGACTTCGTGCGTATCGCCGGTACCGGCAAACGCGACGGCCTGGCCTTCGGTTTCCGCGCCATCTCCCGCCACCTGCCGGACGACCGCGCCGTGGTTGCGGTGATCGATGGCGACACCGTGCTTGCCGAAGGCGTGGTGCGCAAGACCGTGCCGTGGTTCCAGCTGTTCGGCAACGTCGGTGGCCTGACCACCAACGAATTCTGCGAAGTGCGCGGCGGCTACATCATGAGCGAGTGGCACAAACTGCGCTTCGCCCAACGCCACATCAACATGTGCTCCATGGCCCTGTCCAAGCGCGTACTGACCATGACCGGTCGCATGTCGGTGTTCCGTGCCAACGTCGTGACTGACCCGGGCTTTATCGCCGACGTGGAAAGCGACTCGCTGCAACACTGGCGCCTGGGCCGCTTCAAGTTCCTCACCGGTGATGACAAGTCCAGCTGGTTCAGCTTGATGCGCCTGGGCTACGACACCTTCTACGTGCCCGATGCCGCGATCCATACCGTGGAACACCCGCCGGAAAAGAGCTTTATCAAGGCCAGCCGCAAGCTGATGTTCCGCTGGTACGGCAACAACCTGCGCCAGAACTCTCGAGCCCTCGGCCTGGGTGTACGCCGCCTCGGCCTGTTCACCAGCATCGTGTTGTTCGACCAGCGCGTGTCGATGTGGACCTCCCTGCTCGGCCTGACCGTGGCAATCATCGCCACCTTCAAGTACGGCGGCGCGTTCATCCTCGCGTACCTGCTGTGGATCGGCATCACCCGCCTGATCCTCACCCTGCTGTTGTCGTGCTCCGGCCACAACATCGGCCCGGCTTACCCGGTGATTCTCTATTACAACCAGATCATGGGCGCGCTGGTGAAGATCTACGTGTTCTTCCGCCTTGATCAACAGTCCTGGACACGCCAGGACACCAAACTGACCCGCGATTTGGCCAGCTTTCAACGTTGGTTCAACACCTGGTCGTCTCGGACCATGACCTTCTCCGCCGGCAGCATCTTCGTTGCCGTGTTGCTGATGATGGTCTGACCCTGCCAAGCCTGAATTAACCAAGGAATTACACCGTCATGAACAGCCAAGTAAACGCCAACGTTGTCCACGAATCCGAAGCACAGCGCCAACATGCCCGGGTCAAAATCCCGGCCAAGCTGCGCTTTTTCAACACTGACCGCACCCAGACCGAAGCACGGGTCATCGACCTGTCCGCCGGCGGCCTGGCGTTCACTGCCACCCAGCCGTTGACCGTGGGTGAAGTGCACAAGGGTCGCCTGCAATTCGTCATCGATAACCTCGGCCTGGCCATGGATGTGGAGCTGCAGATCCGCTCCTACGACCGCCAGAGCGGCCGTACCGGTTGCCAGTTCCAGAACCTCGACGCCCAGGATATCTCCACCCTGCGCCACCTGATCACCTCGCACCTGTCGGGTGACATCGTGACCATGGGTGATGTGCTGGCGACCCTGCAACGCGATAACTTCACCAAGGCACGCAAGGTCAAGGACGGCGGCAGCAACATGAGCGCCTTTGGCCGCCTGCGCGCCGTGACGTTCAGCCTGGCGATCTTCCTGGTGGGTCTCGCAGCCTTCGGTTTCGTCTTCAAGTCGGTGTACGGCATGTACTTCGTCAGCCACGCCCAGGCGGGCCTGGTAAGCGTGCCTGGCATGAACGTGACCATGCCGCGCGACGGCACCGTGCAAAGCCTGCTCAAAGGTGACGCGGTGGCGGCCAAAGGTGCGCCACTGGCGACCTTCAGCACCAGCATGCTGGATGTGCTCAAGGGCCACCTGGACGAAGACCAGCTGCAACCGGCCAAGGTCGAAGAACTGTTCGGCAAGCAAATGACCGGCACCCTCACCTCGCCGTGCGATTGCGTGGTCGCCCAGCAACTGGTCGCCGACGGCCAGTACGCCAGCAAAGGCGACGTGATCTTCCAACTGGTGCCACGCGGCAGCCAGGCCAATGTGGAAGCACGCTTCTCCTATCGTCAGTTCGGTGACGTGCGCCCAGGCACCCCGGTGAGCTTCCAGGTGGCCGACGAAGAGCAGACCCGCACCGGCACCATCGTCAGCAGCACCAGCCTGAACAGCGCCGACCTGTCCTCCGACATCCGCGTACAGATCAAGCCTGACGCCCCGCTGGACAGCGCCTATGCCGGCCGCCCGGTGGAAGTGACCAGCGACCGTGGCCCATCCCTGAACTGGCTGATCGATAAAGCCATGGCTGCGGGTCTTTAATCATGAGCGCCCTTCGAACCCTGCCCGTGCCCCTGGCGCTGGCCATTGCCCTCGCCGGTTGCGCCGGCCTGCCCGACCAACGCCTGGCCAATGAAGCGCTCAAGCGTGGCGACACCGTCACCGCGCAGCAGAATTACCAGCAACTGGCAGAGCTGGGTTACAGCGAGGCCCAGGTGGGCCTGGCCGATATCCAGGTAGGCACCCGCGATCCGGCGCAAATCAAACAGGCCGAGGCCACTTACCGTGCCGCGGCGGATACCTCGCCGCGTGCCCAGGCGCGTCTCGGTCGCCTGCTGGTGGCCAAGCCAGGCTCCACCGAAGCCGAACACCATGAAGCCGAAGGCCTGCTGAAAAAAGCCTTTGCCAATGGCGAAGGCAACACGTTGATCCCGCTGGCGATGCTGTACCTGCAATACCCGCACAGCTTCCCCAACGTGAATGCCCAGCAGCAGATCAGCAAGTGGCAGGCGGCCGGTTACCCGGAAGCCGGCCTGGCCCAGGTGCTGCTGTATCGCACCCAGGACACCTACGACCAGCATCTGGATGACGTTGAGCGCATCTGTAAGGCCGCGTTGAACACCACCGATATCTGCTACGTCGAGCTGGCCACGGTCTACCAGAAAAAAGCCGAGACGGAAAAACAGGCCGAACTGCTCAAGCAGATGGAAGCCGGCTACAGCCGCGGCACCGTCACCGCCCAACGCGTCGACAGCGTAGCCCGCGTACTGGGCGACGCCACGCTGGGCAAGACCGACGAGAAAACCGCCCAGGCCCTGCTGGAAAAAATCGCCCCCGGCTACCCGGCTTCCTGGGTCAGCCTGGCGCAACTGCTCTACGACTTCCCCGAACTGGGCGACGTCGACCAGATGATGAAGTACCTGGACAACGGCCGCGCCGCCGACCAGCCGCGCGCCGAGCTGTTGCTGGGCAAGCTCTACTACGAAGGCAAGTGGGTGCCGGCGGACGCCAAGGCGGCTGAAGCGCACTTCCAGAAAGCCGTGGGCCGCGAAGTGGCTGCCGACTACTACCTCGGCCAGATCTACCGCCGTGGTTACCTGGGCCAGGTCTATTCACAAAAAGCCCTGGACCACCTGCTGACCGCTGCGCGCAACGGCCAGAACAGCGCCGACTTCGCCATCGCCCAATTGTTTTCCCAAGGCAAAGGCACCAAGCCCGACCCATTGAATGCCTATGTCTTCAGCCAATTGGCTAAAGCCCAGGACACGCCAGAGGCCAATGACCTGGCCACGCAGCTCGAAGCCCCGCTCACGCCGGAACAACGCGCCCAAGGCCAACGCCTGGTGCAACAGGAACTGGCCGCGCGCGGCACCCTGGCCCAGAGCACGCTGCAACTGCACGCCCTGGAAGAAGAAGACGGCGAGGAATCCCTATGAAGCTCAATCCATTCGTGCAGGCCGGCATCGGCCTGACTTTCGCCCTGCTGTGGTCGTGCCCGACCCTGGCCGCGCTGACCGAAGCCAAGAACTTCGGCCTGGAAGTCAAAGCCACCGCGCAGTCAGAAGATGACCGCGACCTCGGCACCCAGAAAGGCGGCGACGTCAACGGTGTCGGCCTCGACCTGCGCCCGTGGATCTACGGCGAAAGCGGCGCGTGGAGTGCCTACGCCATGGGCCAGGCGGTCGTGTCGAGCGACATCATCGAGACCGACACCCTGCAACAGTCGGCGGATGACGAAAACCAGCAAACCACCAACAACGACCGCAAGGCCAAGAAAAACTACCTGGCCATGCGCGAGTTCTGGGTCGGCTACAGCGGCTTCACGCCCTACCCCGGCGAGATCCTCAAGCTCGGTCGCCAACGCCTGCGCAACGACGACGGCCAATGGCGCGACACCAACATCGAAGCGCTGAACTGGACCTTCGACACCACCCTGCTCAAGGCCAACGTCGGCGTCGCCGAACGTTTCAGCGAATACCGCACCGACCTCAAGGAACTGTCGCCCAAGGACAAGGACCGTCAGCACCTCTACGCCGACGCGTCCTACCAGTGGACGCCAGGCCAGTGGATCGGCCTGCGTGGCCATCACACCCATGACAATGGCAAGCTCGACTACCCGGAACCGGGCGTGGCCACCGACTCCCTGGACAAGCGCGAGAACGGCGACCTGACCTGGCTCGGCATCGAAGCCAACAGCGACGCCTACAACTGGCGCAACACCAACACCGTCAACTACTGGGCCAGCATCACCGGCATGAAAGGCGACCGCGACTCGGTCAATGCCTTGAACGCCGACGGCACCCGTCCTACAGAGGCCAAGCGCAGCGATGACGTCAGTGGCTGGGCTACCGATCTGGGTATTCGCCTGCGTCTGGACCCGCAATGGCAAGTGGGTGCGGCCTATGCCCGCGCCAGTGCCGAGTACGAGCAGAACGGCCTGCAAAGCAACCGTTCGAACTTCACCGGCACCCAGTCCCGCCTGCACCGTTTCGGCGAAGCGTTCCGTGGCGAGATGAACAACATGCAGTCCATGAGCCTGTTCGGTTCCTGGCAGCTGCGTGAGGACTATGACGCCAGCCTCGTGTACCACAAGTTCTGGCGTGTCGACGGCAACAAGCCGGTGGGCAGCAACGGCATCGACGCGGTGCAGAACAACACCGATGACGTGACCGGCGCGATTCTGTCCAGCACTTCCCTGCCGCTTGAAGACGGCAAGAAAGACCTGGGCCAGGAAATGGACTTGGTCGTCACCAAGTACTTCAAGACCGGCCTGCTGCCGGCCGCGCTCAGCCAGTCGATCGACGAGCCGTCGGCCCTGGTGCGTTTCCGTGCAGGTGTGTTCAAACCGGGTGACGCCTACGGCAGCCAGGTCGACTCGTACATGCATCGCGCGTTTGTCGACGTGATCTGGAAATTCTGATGGGAGCCTGTGCAATGAATGCTCAAAGCCTACTCGTCGCGGCAATGCTGGTGGCCAGTGCCACAGCGTTTGCCGATACGGCGGCCAAGGCGCCGACCATCGCCAAGGAACTGCAACAGGCCAAGACCTACACCATTTCCAGCCCGCCGACCGCGCCGCTGGAAATGGCCAAGCCTGCCCTGCCGGACCTGTCGGGCTATACCGCCGCAGCGATGGAAAAGAAGATCGTACGCACCAAGCCCGGCAAGATCAGCATCCGCCGCATGATGCAGGAAGACGCCCTCAAGGACTTTATCGGCGGCGACAACAAGATGGCCGAATGGGTGGTGCGCCAGCACGGCATTCCCCAGGCGATCTTTGTCGACGACGGTTACATGAACCTCAAGGACCTGCTGGGCAAAGTGCCAAAGCAGTACTTCAGCGAAACCTCGCCGGGCGTGTTCCTGGCCAAGTTGCCGATCGTGGTCGGCCGCAAGGGCATCCTGGACATCGATAAACACACCCAGGAGCTGCGCCTGTCCCAGCAGGCCGGTTCGTTCCTGATCAACGACGGCCAGCTGTTTGTGCGTGACACCAAGATCACCGGCTGGGACGAAAAGGCCAATGGCCCGGCGCTGTTCAAGTCGCCCAAGGAATTCCGCCCGTTCCTGCTGTCCTGGGGCGGCACCGAGACCTACATCTCCAAGACCAAGATGGCCAGCTTCGGCTATGCCAACAGTAAGTCGTACGGGGTGAGTATTTCCCAGTACACGCCGAACATGGCCAAGGTGCTCAAGCGCCCTGAGCCGACCGGCTGGATCATCGATTCCGAGTTCTCGGACATGTGGTACGGCTTCTACTGCTACGAGACCACGGGCTTCGTGATCAAGGGCAATACCTACAAAGACAATATCGTCTACGGCATTGACCCTCATGACCGTTCCCACGGCCTGATCATCGCGGACAACACCGTCTACGGCACCAAGAAGAAGCACGGCATCATCATTTCCCGGGAAGTGAACGACAGCTTCATCTTCAACAACCGCAGCTACGACAACAAGCTCTCGGGCCTGGTGATCGACCGTAACAGCGTCAACAACCTGATTGCCGACAACGAGATCTACCGCAACCACACCGACGGCATCACCCTCTATGAGAGCGGCGACAACCTGTTGTGGGGCAACAAGGTGATCAGCAACCGTCGCCACGGCATCCGCGTGCGTAACAGCGTGAACATCAAGCTGTACGAAAACACCGCCATGGCCAACGGCCTGACCGGCGTGTACGGCCACATCAAGGATTTGACCGATACCGACCGCGACATCGCCCTCGACCCCTTCGACGCCAAGGTCTCGCTGATCGTGGTCGGCGGTGAGTTGGCGGGTAACGGCAGCGGGCCGCTGTCCATCGACTCGCCATTGAGTATCGAGCTGTACCGCGTGTCGATGCTGGCGCCGACCAAATCCAGCGGCATCAGCTTCTCCGGCGTGCTGGGCGATCGTCAGGAAGAAATTCTCGACCTGCTGGTGCGCCAGCAGAAAGCCGTGCTGATCGACCCTGTCGAACGCCAGACCGAAATGCAGGACTGAGGATGACCCTTATGCACCCACACATGATCAAACTGCTGAGCCTCTCGGGTCTGACCCTCGGCCTGCTCGCGGCCAGCCAGGGCGTGCGCGCCGACGAAATCAAGGCGCCGACTTTCACTGCCGAACCGTGCTGCAGCCTGTGCCCGGCCGCCCACGACGCGAAGAACTACACCACGCGCTACCAGCAGAACTTCACCACCCTGGTGCAAGCCCAGGGCGACTGGCTGTTCCGTACCCAGGAAGACCTGCGCACCGAATTCGACACCAGCCCTTCCGGCTACAAGCGCATGCAGCAGTTACACGATGCGTTCAAGGCCAAGGGCGTGGAACTGGTGGTGGTCTACCAGCCGACCCGTGGCCTGGTGAACCGCAACAAGCTCAACCCTGCGGAAAAAGCCTCGTTCGATTTCGACAAGGCCCTGGGCAACTACAAGACCATGCTCGGCCGTTTCGCCAAGATGGGCTATGTGGTGCCGGACCTGTCGCCGTTGACCAACGAGCAACTGCCGGACGAACTGCCGGCCCACGACTTCTACTTCCGCGGCGACCAGCACTGGACCCCATACGGCGCCCAGCGCACGGCGAAAATCGTCGCGGCCAAGGTTAAGCAGATGCCTGAATATGCCGAGATTCCCAAGCGCGAATTCGAGACCAAGCGCTCCGGGCGCATGGGCAAGACCGGCACCCTGCACAACATGGCCGGGCAACTGTGCGGCACCAGCTACGCGATCCAGTACATGGACCAGTTCACCACCGAGCCGAAAGGCGAAGCCGGTGATGGCGACCTGTTCGGCGATTCGGGCAACCCGCAGATCACCCTGGTGGGCACCAGCCACAGCGGCAAGAACTACAACTTCGCCGGGTTCCTGGAAGAAGAAATTGGCGCCGATATCCTCAACGTCGCCTTCCCCGGCGGTGGCCTGGAAGGTTCGATGATCCAGTACCTGGGCAGCGACGATTTCCAGAAGAGCCCGCCGAAAATCCTTATCTGGGAGTTCTCGCCGCTGTATCGCCTGGACCAGGAGACCATCTACCGCCAGATGATGTCGCTGCTCGACAACGGCTGCGAAGGCAAGACCGCGCAGATGAGCGCGAGCACTACCTTGAAACCCGGCAAGAACGAATTGATGGTTAACAGTTCGAACAAAGACCTGCGTAACGCCAATCACCAGGTTGATATCCGCTTCGCCGACCCGTCGGTGAAAACCTTGCAAGCCACCCTCTGGTACATGAACGGGCGCCACGAGGACATCAAGATCGAGAAACCCGAAACATCCGATACAGACGGGCGTTTCGCCTTTGAACTGCGCACCGATGAAGACTGGGCCTCGCAGAACTTGCTGGCGGTCGAAGTACAGGGCCCCGAAGCGGGCGCTGCCGCGCAGAAGGTCGAAGCGAAAATTTGCACACGCAACGTATTCCCAAGCGGCGGTCAGAAGACTGCCTCACTCGGGCAATGAGGTTACTTATGCAGAAGTTATTGATTCCATCGTTGCTGGGCCTGGCGATCTTCGCCGGTGCAGCCAACGCCGCCGCGCCACTGCGTCCGCCCCAGGGCTACTTCGCACCGATTGAAGCGTTCAAGACCGGCGACTTCAAGAATGACTGCGATGCCATGCCGGCGCCGTACACCGGCTCGCTGCAATTTCGCAGCAAGTACGAAGGCTCCGACAAGGCCCGTTCCACGCTGAATGTTCAGTCGGAAAAAGCCTTTCGCGACAGCACCGCCGACATCACCAAGCTGGAAAAAGACACCAGCAAGCGCGTGATGCAGTTCATGCGCGACGGTCGTCCGGAACAATTGGAATGCACGCTCAACTGGCTGACCAGTTGGGCCAAGGCCGATGCGTTGATGTCCAAGGACTTCAACCACACCGGCAAGTCCATGCGCAAATGGGCCCTGGGCAGCATGGCGTCGGCCTATGTACGCCTGAAGTTCTCCGACTCGCACCCGTTGGCCAATCACCAGCAGGAATCGCAACTGATCGAAGCCTGGTTCAACAAACTGGCCGATCAGGTGGTGAGCGACTGGGACAACCTGCCGCTGGAAAAAACCAACAACCACTCCTACTGGGCCGCCTGGTCGGTGATGGCAACCTCCATCGCCACCAACCGTCGCGACCTGTTTGATTGGGCCGTGAAGGAATACAAGGTCGGCGTGAACCAGGTCGACGACCAAGGCTTCTTGCCGAACGAGTTGAAACGTCAGCAACGTGCCCTGTCGTACCACAACTACGCCCTGCCGCCGCTGTCGATGATCGCCAGTTTTGCCCTGGTCAACGGTGTTGACCTGCGCCAGGAAAACAACAGCGCGCTCAAGCGCCTGGGCGACAAAGTGCTGGCCGGGGTCAAGGACCCGGAGATCTTCGAACAGAAGAACGGCAAAGAGCAGGATATGAAGGACCTCAAGGAGGACATGAAGTATGCCTGGCTCGAACCGTTCTGCACCCTCTACACCTGCGCGCCGGATGTGATCGAGCGCAAGCACGGGATGCAACCGTTCAAGACCTTCCGCCTCGGGGGTGACCTGACCAAGGTCTACGACCCGGCGCATGAAAAAGGCAACAAAGGTTCCTGAGCGAACTCGGTAAAAAATGTGGGAGGGGGCTTGCCCCCGATAGCAGGGGGTCATTCAACACAGATGGCGACTGTTACACCGCCATCGGGAGCAAGCCCCCTCCCACATTTTTGAGCCGGTTTCGTCAGTAGGAATGTTGTACCGCCCTCCCCGTTTTTTCGTGGGGGGTTTGGGGGGGCTCTGGCCCTTGACTGTTGGTTAAACATGGAGAGATCGGGATGGTTTTCTCGTCCAATGTGTTCCTGTTTCTGTTCTTGCCGATCTTTCTCGGCTTGTACTACTTGAGCGGGCAACGCTATCGCAACCTGCTGCTGCTGTTGGCCAGCTACGTGTTCTACGCCTGGTGGCGAGTGGACTTCCTGGCGCTGTTTGCGGCCGTCACGCTGTGGAACTACTGGATCGGCCTCAAGGTCGGTGCCGCCGGCGTGCGCACTAAGCCGGCCCAGCGCTGGCTGCTGCTCGGCGTGGTGGTCGACCTGTGCATCCTCGGCTACTTCAAGTACGCCAACTTCGGCGTCGACAGCATCAACGTGATGATGAAGTCGGCGGGCCTGGAGCCGTTTATCCTCACCCACGTGCTGCTGCCGATCGGGATCTCGTTCTACATCTTCGAGTCCATCAGCTACATCATCGACGTGTACCGTGGCGATACCCCGGCCACCCGCAACCTCATCGACTTCGCGGCGTTCGTGGCGATCTTCCCGCACTTGATTGCCGGCCCGGTGTTGCGTTTCCGCGACCTGGCCGACCAGTTCAATAACCGCACCCACACCCTCGACAAGTTCTCCGAGGGCTGCACGCGGTTCATGCAAGGTTTCATCAAGAAGGTCTTCATCGCCGACACCCTGGCGGTGGTGGCCGACCACTGCTTCGCCCTGCAAAACCCCACCACCGGCGATGCCTGGCTGGGGGCGCTGGCCTACACCGCGCAGTTGTACTTCGACTTCTCCGGCTACAGCGACATGGCGATCGGCCTGGGCTTGATGATGGGTTTCCGCTTCATGGAAAACTTCAAGCAGCCGTATATAAGCCAGTCGATCACCGAGTTCTGGCGCCGCTGGCACATCAGCTTGTCCACCTGGCTGCGTGACTACCTGTACATCACCCTGGGCGGCAACCGTAAAGGCACGCTGACCACCTACCGCAACCTGTTCCTGACCATGCTGCTCGGTGGCCTGTGGCACGGTGCGAACATCACCTACATCGTGTGGGGTGCCTGGCACGGCATGTGGCTGGCGATTGAAAAAGCCATCGGCCTCAACACCGCACCACGCAGTTTCAACGTCCTCCGCTGGGCTTTCACTTTCCTGCTGGTGGTGATGGGCTGGGTGATCTTCCGCTCCGAAAACCTGCACGTCGCCGGCCGTATGTACGGTGCGATGTTCAGCTTTGGCGAGTGGTCGCTGTCGGAACTCAACCGCGCCAACCTCACCGGCCTGCAAGTCGCGACCCTGGTGGTGGCGTACGCAACATTGGCGTTCTTCGGCCTGCGCGACTTCTACACCAACCGCCCTGCCGAGAAAACCAAGCCGGCCGACCCGAGCCTGATCAAGGCCGTGCCGGGCGACAACCCAGGCAGCATCCACGAGCCAGGTTTCACCGTAGGTCGTGACGCTGCCGTGCAACCGGCCTACTGGACCGCTGACTGGCCACGCTACGCCATGCGCGCTGCGGTGCTGCTGCTGTTCGTGGCGTCGATTCTCAAACTGTCGGCGCAGAGTTTCTCGCCGTTCCTTTACTTCCAATTCTGAGGGAGCCGACCATGACCCGTTCATTACGCGTCCTCTATATCGGCCTGTTCCTGGTGGTGCTGCTGGCCCTGGGTGCCTGGTCGCTGCGCAGCTTCCTGGGCTTCAGCACCAACGCCGACGCGACCGTGCTCAACGGTCGCTGGACCAAGGCCGTCGAGACCCATTACGACGAGGAGTTCCCGATCAAGCGATTGGGCACCAACCTCTGGGCCGCGCTGGACTACAAGCTGTTCAATGAAGGTCGCCCTGGCGTGGTGCTGGGCCGCGATCACTGGCTGTACAGCGACGAGGAGTTCAACCCCGCCGTCAACGAAGACCAGAACCTTGAAGGCAACTACGCGCTGGTCGAAGGCGTACGCCAGAAGCTCAAGGCCCAGGGCATCCAGTTGGTGATGGCGATCGTGCCGGCCAAGGTGCGCCTGTACCCGGAACACTTGGGTGAAGTGAAACCGGCGAGCATCCACGCCAACCTATACCAGGACTTCCACGCCCGTGTCGCCGCCGACAAGATCATCGCCCCGGACCTGCTTGGCCCGCTGCAACAGGCCAAGCTGGGCGGCAAGCAGGTGTTCCTGCGCACCGACACCCACTGGACCCCGGATGGCGCGGAAATCGCCGCCAAGCAGTTGGCTAAAACCATCGCCGACAAGACCCCGCTCCACGGCGAGCCGCAGCGTTTTGTCACCGAGGCCGAGAAGACCGAGCCGCATAAAGGCGACCTGCGTCTGTTCCTGCCCCTGGACCCGCTGTTCGAAAACCTGATGCCGCCGAAGGAGCCGCTGCAAAAACGCGTCACGCACCTAGCCGAAACCAAAGGCGACGACGCGCTGTTCAGCGACAGCGAAACCCCGGTGGCACTGGTGGGCACCAGCTACAGCGCCAACCCCAACTGGAACTTCGTCGGCGCCCTCAAGCAAGCCCTGGGCAGCGACGTGGTCAGCTACGCCGAAGACGGCCACGGCCCGATCCTGCCGATGCTCAGCTACCTGAAAAGTGACGACTTCAAGAACAGCCCGCCACAGGTGCTGATCTGGGAGTTTCCTGAACGTTATCTGCCCGTGAACAACGAAATCGGTGATGCCGACCCATCGTGGGTTGCGCAACTTAAACAAGCCGGTTCGCGCCAACAAAACATGGCAATCAACACCCCAGCTAAAAACCCAAAATCCGAGACGCCCGACCGGGCGCAAAACTGAAAGAGAGGTAACTCACATGACTTTCACTACTACTCCGCGTCGTCTCGCCAAGACCCTGGCACTGGTTGCCGGCATGAGCGTTGTATCGATGTCTGCCTTCGCCGGTGGTGACGCCGCCCTGTACGGCCCTGTCGCGCCGAAAGGCTCAAGCTTCGTACGCGTCTATAACGCCTCCAATCAGGAAGTCAGCGCGACAGTTGGCAGCACCAACCTCAACGAAGTGGCCCCACTGGCCAGCAGCGACTTCAGCTTCATGCCCGGCGGCGACTACAGCGCCAAGATCGGCAGCCAGACCGTGCCGGTCAAACTCGCCGCCGATCACTACTACACCCTGGTCAACAACAGCAGCGGCCAGCCACAACTGATCGAAGAACCGCCGTTCAAGAACAAGCAGAAATCCCTGGTGCGCGTGCAGAACCTGAGCGACAAGGCCCTGACCTTGAAGACCGCCGACGGCAAGACCGACGTGGTCAAGTCGGTGGCCGCCAAAGGCCGTGGCGAACGTGAAATCAACCCGGTGAAGGTGAGCCTGGCGTTGTATGACGGTGACAAGAAAGTCGGCGATGTGAAGCCGGTTGCGTTGGAACGTGGTGAAGCGGCGGTGCTGTATGTCACCGGCTCTGGTTCGAGTTTGTCGCCAGTTTGGGTCAAGCGCCCGGTGTCGACCCGCTGATTAGCTTTTGAAATTGACGCTCCCCCTTGTGGGAGCGGGCTTGCTCGCGAATACGGTGGTTCAGTAACAGATGTACTGACTGAATCACCGCCATCGGGAGCAAGCCCCCTCCCACAGGCTCTGACCCAAATTGATTCAAGGAGAAACACATGATCCCAGTAATCCTTTCCGGTGGTAGCGGCTCACGTCTTTGGCCGCTTTCCCGTAAACAGTTCCCAAAACAATTCCTGGCCCTGACCGGCGAGCACACGCTGTTCCAGCAAACCCTGGAACGCCTGGTGTTCGAAGGCATGGACTCCCCGATCGTGGTCTGCAACAAGGACCACCGCTTTATCGTCAACGAGCAACTGGCCAACCGTAAGCTGGAGTGCCAGCGCATCCTGATGGAGCCCTTCGGCCGCAACACCGCGCCGGCCGTGGCCCTCACCGCGATGATGCTGGTCAACGAAGGCCGTGATGAACTGATGTTGGTGCTGCCGGCCGACCACGTGATCGACGACCAAAAAGCCCTGCAACGTGCCCTGGCCCTGGCCACCGTGGCCGCCGAGCGTGGCGAGATGGTGCTGTTCGGCGTGCCGGCGACCCGTCCGGAAACCGGCTACGGCTACATCAAGTCCACCAACGATTCGCTGCTGCCCGAAGGCGTGAGCCGCGTGCAGCAGTTCGTGGAAAAACCCGATGAAAAACGCGCCGTCGAGTTCGTCAAAAGCGGCGGTTACTTCTGGAACAGCGGCATGTTCCTGTTCCGCGCCAGCCGCTTCCTGGAAGAGCTGAAAAAGCACGACCCGGACATCTACGACACCTGCGTGCTGACCCTGGAACGCAGCCAGCAAGACGCCGACACAGTGACCTTCGACGAAGCCACCTTCGCCTGCTGCCCGGACAACTCCATCGACTACGCCGTGATGGAAAAAACCCAGCGCGCCTGCGTAGTACCGTTGAGCGCCGGTTGGAGCGACGTGGGTTGCTGGGCTTCGCTGTGGGCGGTCAACGATAAAGACGCCAACGGCAACGTCACCAAGGGCGACGTGGTGATCCAGGACAGCAAGAACTGCATGATCCACGGCAACGGCAAACTGGTGTCAGTGATCGGCCTGGAAAACATCGTCGTGGTGGAAACCAAGGACGCGATGATGATTGCCCACAAGGACAAGGTCCAGGGCGTCAAGCAGATGGTCAACACCCTCAACGAACAGGGCCGCAGCGAAACCCAGAACCACTGCGAAGTCTATCGTCCGTGGGGCTCCTACGACTCGGTGGACATGGGCGGCCGCTTCCAGGTCAAGCACATCTCGGTCAAGCCGGGCGCGTGCCTGTCGCTGCAGATGCACCACCACCGCGCCGAACACTGGATCGTGGTCAGCGGCACCGCCGAAGTCACCTGTGACGAGAACGTGTTCCTGCTCTGCGAGAACCAGTCCACCTACATCCCGATCGCTTCGGTGCACCGCCTGCGCAACCCGGGCAAGATCCCGTTGGAGATCATCGAAGTGCAATCGGGCAGCTACCTGGGCGAAGACGATATCGAGCGGTTTGAAGATATCTATGGTCGCTCGACCCCGGTTGAACGTGGCGTGTCGGTGAAAACTATCGCGCAGTAAAACAGTCGTAAAAAGAAGCCCTCGCCCAGCCCATTGCGTCCCCTATCCGCAGTGGGTTGGGTGGGGGCTTTTTGTTTGGGATTTGCGCTGGCTGGGCGGGCCTCATCGGGGGCAAGCCCCCGATGAGGCCGGCACACCCACTACAGCACTCAAGGTAGCCAATCCCACCTACGCTTAAGTTAGGATGCTCGTTCCCTATTCGAGGTGGTCTCCATGTTCTTCGGCGTTCTCCTGATCATCACCTGGCTGATCCTCCTGCTGCGCTACCCGGCCAAGGCCCTTCCGGTTTCCCTGGCTGCCTTGGCAGGCCTGGGTTGCGTGGCCGTCTGGGTGGTCTGGCTGGACAGCCGCGAAGCCTCGCAACTGGCGCGCCTTGAACTGCGCATCAACTACGCCCCGCAGGAATGCCCGGCTGACCGCCCGCTCAAGCTGACCCTGAACAACGGCAACGACGTGCCGCTGACTGAACTGCGCTGGCGCGTCGCCGCCTATGCGCCGGGCGACACGGTCAACCTGGCCGACAACGTCTACGCCGCTCCACGCTATCGCGGCCCCGGCGAGTTGCAGGCCGGCGCCACCTGGGACGATTGTTTGCCCACACCGCCCCTGCGCCCCGGCTACCGCCCGCAAACCCTGGAATTTCGTGCCGAGCACCTGCAAGGCAGTTTCTCGGACTGACAAAGGACTGATCCATGCCCAACGTACTCATCACCGGTTGCTCCAGCGGTATTGGCCGCGCCCTGGCGGATGCCTTCAAATCCGCCGGTTTCAACGTGTGGGCCAGCGCCCGCCGCCCGGAAGACGTCACCGCCCTCGCCGCTGCGGGTTTCAATGCCGTCGAACTCGACGTCAATGACAGTGCGGCGTTACAGCGCCTGGCCGAACAGCTGGGCGAGCTGGATGTACTGATCAACAACGCCGGCTACGGCGCCATGGGCCCGCTGCTCGATGGCGGCACCGAAGCGATGCAGCGCCAGTTCGAGACCAATGTATTTTCCATCGTCGGCGTGACCCAGGCGCTGTTCCCGGCCCTGCGCCGCAGCAAAGGCCTGGTGGTGAATATCGGCAGCGTTTCCGGCGTATTGGTCACCCCGTTTGCCGGCGCCTACTGCGCCTCCAAGGCGGCGGTGCATGCGTTGAGTGATGCATTGCGCATGGAGCTGGCACCCTTTGGTATCCGAGTGATGGAAGTGCAGCCCGGCGCCATCGATACAAGCTTTGCAAAAAACGCCGGCGCCCAGGCCGAGCTGTTGATCAACGAAAAATCGCCGTGGTGGCCATTGCGCGAGGGCATTCGCGCACGCAGCCAGGCCTCTCAGGACAAGCCCACCCCGGCCAGCGTGTTTGCAGCGGATGTGCTCAAGGCGGTGCAACAACCACAGCCGCCGCGCCTGTTGCGTTCGGGTAATGGCAGCCGGGCGTTGCCGCTGATGGCGGCGTTGTTGCCCAAGGGATTATTGGAAGCCGTGTTGAAAAAACGCTTTGGTTTGAATGGGAGTTTGTAAATGATCGACTACAGCGATTTTTTTGAAGAAGTGATCCAGACCCACGTCGAGATCGAACAATGGTTTGCCGGGGTTGCGCCAGAAGGCACCCTGCAAAGCCTGCTTGCGCGCTTCTCCCCCGACTTCAGCATGATCGCCCCCGCCACCGGTACACGCGTCAATGCAGCCGGGGTCAACGCGCTGTTCACTCGCCTGGGTGGTATGCGCCCCGGGTTGAAAATCACCTTGAGTGAAATGACCGGGATTGACCGGCATGCGCGCGGGGCCACGGTGACTTATCGCGAGCATCAGGTCGATGCCAGCGGCACCCGGACGGATCGCCGGGCGACCGTGGTGTTTGAGAAACAGGCCAGTGGTGCGCTGTTATGGCGGCATTTGCATGAAACATTTATCAAGGCCTGACTCGGTCAAATGTGGGAGGGGGCTTGCTCCCGATTGCGGTGATTCAGTCAACGTATCAAGTGACTGATACTCAGCAATCGGGAGCAAGCCCCCTCCCACATTTCAGTTCGGCGTTTGGTTAACGATCACCGTGCAGGTAATCCCCGCTGCCAACAACACCCCCTCCGGCACTTCATCAATGTGAATCCGCACCGGCACCCGCTGGGCCAGGCGCACCCAGTTGAAGGTCGGGTTCACATCGGCGATCAGCTCACGACTCTCCGGGTTGTCGCGGTCGTAGATGCCGCGCGAGATGCTTTCTACGTGCCCCTTCAACGTCTCGCCGCTCATCAGCTGCATGTCGGCTTTGTCACCCACCTTCACATGGGGCAATTTGGTTTCTTCGAAGAAGCCATAGACCCAGAACGAGTTCATATCGACCACGGCCATCTTGGCTTCGCCGATGCGTGCGTAGTCGCCGCGATGCACGTTGAGGTTAGTGACGTAGCCGTCCACCGCCGCCACGACCTGGGTGCGTTTCAAGTTGAGTTCGGCCGCTTCGAGTTGCGCCAGCGCGTGCTGGTAATCCGCCAGGGCCGAGTCGGCGATGTTGCTGGCGTCGTCGCGGTTTTCCTTGGAGATCACCAGGGCATCGAGGTCGGCGCGGCGGTGGGCGTTGACCTTGCGCATTTCCCAGGTGGCTTTGCGCGAGGCGACCAGGGATTGCGCCTGTTTGACGGCAATGCGGTAGTGCTCGGGGTCGATCTGCATCAGCAGGTCGCCCTTTTTCACCAACTGGTTATCGCGCACCGGCACGTCGACCACTTCGCCGGTGACGTCGGCGGCCACGTTGATGATGTCGGCGCGCACCCGGCCGTCGCGGGTCCACGGCGTTTGCATGTAGTGCACCCACAACGTGCGGCCAATCCAGATCGCCAAAGCCAGTACCAGCAAGGTCGCGAGCAGGCTGAAAAACTTTTTCATCGGGGCATTCTCAACGGTAGACGGTCAGCGCCAGGGCGCCGAACAGGCAAACGAACAGGCTCAGGCGCAGCAACGCCGGGTGCCAGAAAAAACGGTACAGGTCGAACCCGGCCAGGAAGCGGTCCAGGGCCCAGGCCAGCGCGGCCGCGATCAGGAACATGAGGGTCATGGTCGGCATATAGATGCCGTGGAATGCGATTTCACGAGGCATTCGGGGTTCCTTTGAGGGCCGCCAGCGGTGATTGCGGGTCCAGCAACGAGGTGCGGATAAAGTGCAGGTAGCTTTTCACCCGGCGCAGGGCCGAAGTGTCGAAGTGTGGGGCGAAGGGTTCGTCGGTGGCCTGCACGCGGCTGATCGCGTGGTCGACGGCGATCAGGCCACGCTCCAGGTTGCTGGCGCTGGGTTGCAGGAACAGTCGCACCAACGAGCGGCCCATCACCCGAATCGCCTGGCGCCAGGGCTGGGATTCGGCATAGGCCGGATGCACCGGCAGGATCGCCTGTTCCTTGCGCAGCTCGATGATCGCGTGACCGACTTCCAGCACCACGAACATCCAGCGCAGCAAGTCGCGTTGCACTTGCGGCTGGCCGACAGCGAGGCCGTAGGCCTGGTGCAGCAGGTCTCGGGTGCGGCTTTCGAAACTCGACGCCAACCCCTTGAGCTTGCCGCTGATGGCATACACCACCTGTTCGCGCAGGTCCTGCTCCAGGCGGCGCCACAGCCAGCGGCTGTTGGGCGGCAGGATGATCGCCCCCGCCGCCGCGCACACCAGCATGCCAATGATCATGGCGATGTAGTCGTTGATAAAGGTGTAGGGGTTGTAGACCGTGAGGTTGTCCGGCACCGAGCCGGTGCTGAAGAAAATCAGCAAGCCCACGCCAACGCCGGCGTATTGCGGGCGTGAGGCGAGGAACGCACCGAGGATGATCACCGGCGCAAGCATCACGCACAGCAGCGGGAAGCCGTCGATCCACGGGAACACGAAGAACATGTCGACAAAGCCCACCAACGCGCCGATCAAGGTGCCGCAGGCCATCTGGAACGCCATGCGCTTGGGGTTGGGTGTGGCGGCGGACAAGCCGACGGTTGCGGCGGCGATCAAGGTCATGGTGGCGCCGCTGGGCCAGGCCGTGGCCACCCAATAGCTGCCCAGCACAATCAGGATGAACGACGCGCGAATCCCCGAGGCGGCGCAGGCCAGCCAGTTGGTTTTCGGGCTGAAGGTTTCGTCCCATTGCTCCCGTGCATGGCTGTGATCGGCCAGGGAGGCATGGGTTTGCGCGTAGTTGTGCAGGTCATTGACGAAGCGGTAGAGCAGCTCATAAGCGGTGTGAAAATCCAGCTGCTCGGCTTCACTCGGGTTGCCCTCCTGGAAGGTCGCACGCAGGCTGCGCACTTTGGCGGGCAGGCTGTCCTTGTAAGCGCTGAGTTGGTTGACCAGGCGTGCGGCATCGGGGCTGGTGAGGGCGCGACCGGAGAAGCCGTCGAGCACTTCGGCCAGGTCCTGCAGGCCCGGTTTGATCGCCGCCACCACATGATCCGCGGAGTCCGTGCGCAGGCGTTCGAGCAACTGGTGCAAGGCATTGAAGCGCGTGGTGATGCTCATGAACTCGCTGTTGAGGCGACTGAGCCGACCGTTGCGCCGGCGCATGTGCGGGTCTTCGAACACCGTGAGGCTGCGCAGCCCTTCCAGGCCCACGGCCTCGGCGATAAAGCGCACGTTGCTGGCCTCGAACCCTTCACGCTGGCTGCGCCCACGCAGGCCGTCGGTGACAAACAACGCGAACACACCAAAGCGCTGATAGAGCGCATTGCGCATCGCGGCGCTGGAGGTCTGCGGCAGGATCGCCGCGCTGACCAGGGTGGAACACAGGATCCCCAGGGAGATTTCCAGCACCCGCCATACCGCCGCCATAAAGGCGCCATCCGGATGGGCCAGGGCCGGCAGGCCGACCATCGCTGCCGTATACCCCGCGAGCACGAAGCCGTAGGCGCGAAAGTTACGGTTGCGTGTCGCGCCAGCGGTGCAAATGCCGACCCAGATTGCCAGCGCCCCCAGGAACAACTCGGTGTTCTGCGCAAACAACGCGATCAACAACACCATCACCGCCGACCCCGCCAGGGTGCCGAGGAAACGATAGAAGCTCTTGGCGAACACCTGGCCGCTCTGGGGTTGCATCACGATAAATACGGTGATCATCGCGGTGCGCGGTTGCGGCAGTTCCAGGCGCATCGCCAGCCACAGCGTGAGGAACGCGGCGATCAGCACCTTGAAGATGTACACCCAGGTCACGCCGTCGCTGCGTGCCCAGTCAAAAAAACCACGGCGCCACTCAAGGGAATGCAGCCAGCGCAGCGGTGCAGGCAAGGGAGTCATTAAATCCTACTCAGTGGTCAAACACGGCAAGCGCCGCCGGGGTCTTGCTCGGGAGGGTCTTGGCGTCTTGCGGTACGTCTTTGCCGGCGTCGAGGCCGCCACCCAGTGCGGTCACCAGTTCGGCATGGGCGCCAAGCCGCGCGGCCTGTACCTGTTGCTCGATCTGTTGTTGGCGAAACAGCAGGGTCTGGGCATTGAGCACATTGAGGTAATCGGTCAGGCCGCGCTGGTAGGCGATCATCGCGATGTCGTAGGTCTTTTGCGCCGAGGCCACCGACTGCGCGGCAAACGAAGCTTGCTTGTCCATGGACTCGCGGCGGATCAACTGGTCGCTGATGCCCTTGAGCGCATTGACCAGGGTCTGGTTGTAGTGCGCCACGGCGATGTCATAGCCGGCGCTGGCTTCACCCAGTTCTGCACGCAGGCGGCCGCCGTCGAAGATCGGCAAGCTGATCGCCGGGCCGACGGTGTAGTTGAATTTCTTGCCGGCGAGAAACGCCAGCATGCCGCCGCCGGTGGCCATGTAGCCGAGGCTGCCGACCAGGTCAACGTTAGGGTAGAAACCGGCGTGGGCGACATCGATGCCACGGGCTTGCGCCGCGACCTGCCAACGGCTGGCAACCACATCCGGGCGTTGGCCGAGCAATTGCGCGGGCAGGCTCGAGGGCAGTTTCAGCGGTGCGGCAAGGGACAGCGTCGGACGTTGCAACGTCGCGCCCTCCCCCGGCCCCTTGCCGGCCAACGCCGCCAACTGGTTACGGCTCAGGGCGATTTCTTCGTCCAGGGCATCCAATTGACGATGGGTTTCCGGCAGCGGTGTTTCGGCCTGGCTCACGTCGAAATGGGTGCCGATGCCGGCGTCCAGGCGTTTGTTGGCGAGGTCGAGGATCTGCTGTTGCTGGGCCAGGGTCGCCGCGACGATATCGCGGTTGGCGTAATGCAACGACAGCTGGATATAGGCGCGCACTACGTTGTTCTGCAGTTCGAGTTGGGCCTGGCGGGCTTCGGCCGCGCTCATGTGGGCCAGGTCGACGGCACGCTCGGTGGCGTTGCTTTCGCGGCCCCACAGGTCGAGGGCGTAGCTCAAACCCAGGGACGCATTGTTGTCCCAGGTGTTGGCACCGCTCAATTCACCCGGGCCGTAAAACTGATCCTTGGGCCAATTGTGGCGTTTGAGGGTGGTATCACCGTTGATCTGCAGCGACTCGGCCGACTCGGCAACCCCAGCCATGGCGCGCGCCTCCCGCACCCGCGCGGCGGCCATGGCCATGCTCGGGCTGCTTTGGGTAGCGAGTTCGACCCAGCGATTGAGCTGGGGATCGCCGTAGGCCTGCCACCATTGCGCGGTGGGCCAATGGGCGTCCTGGGCGGCGCTGCGGATCGCTTCGTCGGTGGCCAGGGTAGTCGCGTTGAGGGTCTGGCCTTGGGGGGCGATTCCTCCGGTTCCGATGCAGCCGCTGATTGATAACGATAAAGCGCAAACACTGAGAGCCTTCAGCGCTCGGTTAATGAGAGTCTTCAGCTCTCTGCTGATGCGACGCGGCACGGCGAAGGAATTCCTGAGGTGGTGTTGCGGGGGGAGGTGGCGCAATTCTAGGCGCCGCCGTGGAGGACGATAAGCTGGCATTCCTGTGAATCTTTGTTACCGTTCAAGCGATAATCCGTTGGTAGGGATCACTGGACGGCGTAACTTTCTGTCACAATTTGGCATCTCCCCTGAGAACTCTCCATGGACACTTTGCAAAACATGCGCGCCTTCAGTTGCGTGGCCGAAGCCGGCAGTTTCACCGCCGCCGCCGCGCAACTGGACACCACTACCGCCAACGTCTCGCGCGCGGTCTCCAACCTTGAGGCCCATCTGCAAACCCGCTTGCTCAACCGCACCACCCGTCGTATTGCCCTCACCGAGGCCGGTAAACGCTACCTGCTGCGCTGCGAGCAGATCCTGGCCTACGTCGAAGAAGCCGAAGCCGAAGCCAGCGATGCCCACGCTCGCCCCGCCGGGCAGCTGAAAGTGCACACCATGACCGGTATCGGCCAGCATTTCGTCATCGACGCAATTGCCCGCTACCGCCGCACCCACCCGGACGTGACCTTCGACCTGACCCTGGCCAACCGCGTGCCGGACCTGTTGGACGAGGGCTACGACGTGTCCATCGTGCTGGCCAGCGAACTGCCGGACTCGGGCTTCGTCTCCCAACGCCTGGGCATCACCTACAGCATCGCCTGCGCCTCGCCGGACTACGTCAAGGCCAAGGGCTGCGCGCAACGGCCCCAGGACTTGCTCAACCACGCCTGCCTGCGCCTGGTCAGCCCGGTGATCCAGTTGGACAAGTGGACCTTCAACGGCCCCGAAGGCCAGGAGAGCGTGGCGATCAATACATCGCCGTTCCTGGTCAACTCGGCCGACGCGATGAAAACCGCGATCACCAGCGGCATGGGCGTCGGCCTGTTGCCGGTGTATGCGGCCATCGAAGGCCTGCGCAACGGCACATTGGTGCGGGTCATGCCCACCTACCGTTCCCAGGAACTGAACCTGTACGCCATCTACCCCTCGCGCCAGTACCTGGATGCGAAGATCAAGACCTGGGTGGAATACCTGCGCGGCTCGCTGCCTGAGATCCTGGCGGCGCACCAGGCAGAGCTGGTGGCGTATGAATTGAGCGGCAGCCTGAGCGGTGCGCGGCTGGCGAACTGATTTCTACCAGGCGATACAGGTCAAATGTGGGAGGGGGCTTGCTCCCGATGGCAGTGGATCGGTCAATACATCTGGCGACTGACGCACCGCTATCGGGAGCAAGCCCCCTCCCACATTTTTCCCTGTCCACTTTAGGTCTGCAGTGTCCTGACAACAGTGGCAAGGAATGTTAGCTTGCTTGGCATTCTTCCGTAGTCGATGAGCCCGCCTGCAATGAAAAAGACCGTCCTCGCCTTCAGCCGTGTCACCCCGGAAATGATCGAACGCCTGCAACAGGATTTCGACGTAATCGCGCCCAACCCCAAGCTGGGCGATATCAACGCTCAATTCAATGAAGCCCTGCCCCACGCCCACGGTTTGATCGGCGTGGGTCGCAAGCTGGGCCGCGCGCAGCTCGAAGGCGCGAGCAAGCTGGAGGTGGTGTCCAGTGTGTCGGTGGGCTACGACAACTACGACGTGCCGTACTTCAACGAGCGCGGGATCATGCTCACCAACACCCCGGACGTACTCACCGAAAGCACCGCTGACCTGGCCTTCGCCCTGCTGATGAGCAGCGCGCGTCGGGTGGCCGAGCTGGACGCCTGGACCAAGGCCGGACAATGGAAAGCCAGCGTCGGCGCGCCGCTGTTTGGCTGTGACGTGCATGGCAAGACCCTCGGCATCGTCGGTATGGGCAATATCGGCGCGGCCGTGGCCCGTCGTGGACGCCTGGGTTTCAATATGCCGATCCTGTACAGCGGCAACAGCCGCAAGACCGCGCTGGAACAGGAACTGGGCGCGCAGTTCCGCAGCCTGGACCAGTTGCTGGCCGAGGCGGATTTCGTGTGCCTGGTGGTGCCGTTGAGCGACAAGACCCGCCACCTGATCAGCACCCGCGAATTGGGGTTGATGAAGTCCAGCGCGATTCTGATCAATATCTCCCGTGGTCCGGTGGTCGACGAACCGGCGCTGATCCAGGCCCTGCAAAACCAGACCATTCGCGGCGCCGGGCTGGATGTGTATGAACAGGAGCCGTTGGCCGAGTCGCCACTGTTCCAGTTGAGCAATGCGGTGACCCTGCCGCACATCGGCTCGGCGACCCATGAAACCCGCGAAGCCATGGCCAACCGCGCGTTGGACAACCTGCGCAGCGCCCTGCTGGGCCAGCGTCCGCAGGATCTGGTGAACCCGCAGGTGTGGAAGGGCTGAGACGGGCCCAACCCGAAACAAAATCGGGTTAAAGCCTGGCTCTCCCGAGTCGATAACCTTCAATAGAAGTTCGTCATCCCTGATCCACAGAAGGTTTTTATGTCCACCACCAAAGCCCGCGCAGACTCACTCTCGCTTCTGCTCTTTACCTTGCGCAGCGGCAAACTCATGGCCATCAACCTGCTGAAAGTCAGTGAAATCATCCCTTGCCCGCCGCTGACCAAGCTTCCGGAGTCCCATCCGAACGTCAAAGGCATCGCCACCCTACGAGGCAATTCGTTGGCGGTGATCGACCTGAGTCGCGCCCTGGGGGAAATGCCCCTGGAAGACCCGGACGGCGGCTGCCTGATCGTCACCGACGTGAGCCGTTCCAAGCAGGGCCTGCATGTGCAGGCCGTGAGCAAGATCGTGCACTGCCTGACCACCGATATCCGCCCGCCACCCTACGGCTCCGGCGGCAACCGGGCGTTTATCACCGGGGTAACCCAAGTGGAAGGCGGGCTGGTGCAGGTGCTGGACATCGAAAAAGTCATCCACGGTATCGCCCCGGCGCCGATTGAAGCGGCGCCCACCGACCTGACCATGGAAGAGGCGGAAGTGCTCGGCAATGCGCGGATCCTGGTGGTGGATGACAGCCAGGTCGCCTTGCAGCAGTCGGTGCACACCCTGCGCAACCTCGGCCTGACCTGCCACACCGCGCGCAGCGCCAAGGAAGCCATCGATGTGCTGCTGGAGCTGCAAGGCACGGCCGCGCAGATCAATGTGGTGGTGTCGGACATCGAGATGTCCGAAATGGATGGTTATGCCCTGACCCGCACCCTGCGCGAAACCCCGGACTTCCAGGATCTTTACGTGTTGCTGCACACCTCCCTGGACAGCGCGATGAACAGCGAAAAGGCGCGCCTGGCCGGTGCCAACGCGGTGCTGACCAAGTTCTCCTCGCCCGAACTGACCAAGTGCCTGGTGGTCGCCGCCCAGACCGTGGCGCAACAGGGGCTGTAACCGGTGGCGGAGTATTTCCAACTGCTGCGCCGCGACCTAACCGGCAGCCTGCCTGCGCCGCAATGGCCGGCCCATACACAGTTGGATCATTACCGCGACGAACGGGCCCCGGCGATCCATGCGGTGCTGCGCATGACCCAGGAACAAGGTGGTGGCCGCGTTCCCCCTCTGAAAGCCTGGCAGCATCTGTTCGTCAGCGATGCCGAATTCGATCCTACGCTATGCCTGGTGGCCAGCAACGGCGATGGCATTCTCGGTGTGGCGCAGTGCTGGACCAGCGCATTTATCAAGAACCTGTCCGTGCATCCTTGCGCTCAAGGCCAAGGCTTGGGCCGGGCGTTGTTGCTGCACTGCTTCCAGGTGTTCAAGCAGCGCGGCGAACCTTATGTCGACCTCAAGGTGCTGGAGAGCAATCTGCGTGCGCGACAACTGTACGAAAGCGCGGGCATGGTCTTTGTGCTGCGGGATGTGGTCGCCGACGACTGACAGGCGCTGGCGCATAACTTGCTTCCAGAGCAGTACAACGGTGGACAGAGGTAAAAACCCGTCACCGTTATTGCGTACCCTCTGACATAGCCTGGTGACAGATCCGCCATGAACACCCATTTTTCCTGCGTCGGCTGCGGCAAATGCTGCACCGACCATCACGTCCCCCTGACCCTCGCGGAAGCCCGTATGTGGGCGGCGGACGGCGGTAACGTCATTGTTCTGGTAGAGGGTTTCCTCGGAAATGGCCTGGGCCTGCCTCAGCAGCAGCGCGAACATGCCGAGCGCCGTTCGGTGGTGGTACCCAGCGGCAACACCGAGGCGTTTGTGGCCATCACCTTTGCCGCCTATAACGTCGGGCGCTGCCGGAATCTTGACGCAGACAACCTGTGCCGCATCTATGAGCGTCGCCCGTTGGTGTGCCGCATCTACCCGATGGAGATCAACCCGCATATCCCGCTCAACCCCGCCGCCAAGGATTGCCCGCCGGAATCCTGGGAACAGGGCCCGGCGTTGATCGTCGGTGGTGAATTGATAGATCAGGAACTGGTGGAACTGATCCAGCGCTCACGCCAGGCCGACCGAGACGACGTGCAGACCAAGGAGGCCGTGTGCGCGTTGCTCGGCATTCGCACCACGGCGCTCAAGGGGGATGGGTTTACCGCCTACCTGCCGGACATGGGCGCATTTGCCCAGGCGATTGAGCGGGCAGTCGACCGGCCTGCCGTGGCCAATGAATGGGTGTTTCATGTATCGGGGATGGACATCGCCGAGCAGTTGCTGGACGCCGGCGCGCAGATTGCCACCGAGGTGCCGGCCAACTATGCGTTTATTTCGCTGCGGGCCGCCTAAACCTCACTGGCCACATCGCGCGGCGGTCGATCACTGCTCGGCAGGAACGGCGTCAAGGCGGTAGGGCTGGATGATCCGCTGGTACTCGCCATTCTGCTTCAGCTGTTCAAGGGCGCAGTTGAGTTCGTTGCGCAATACCGTGTCGGGCTTGCGCACCGCGATGGCCACGCCATCACCCAGTAACGTCGACGAAATGGCAGGGCCGACGAAGTCGAAATCCTGACCGTCTTCAGTGTCGAGCAGAGCTTCACGAATTTCGACGGTGCCTTGCAGGGTCGCGTCAATTTCGCCGGCTATTAGGCTGCGGACCAGCTCACTATTGAGCCAGAAACTCTTGACGATGACGCCCTTGGGTACCCACGCCGACCGCGCAAAAGCCTCACGATTGCTCCCCAGCAACACGCCGACGCGCTTGCCCTTGAGCGACTTTGCACGCGGCTGCAAGCCTGACGTGCTGCGGGCCACCAGACGCGTGGTGAAGGGGTAGAGGTTATCGGTGAAGCTCACCCAGCGCCGCCGTTGCGACGTAGGTGCCATCCCCATGATCGCGTCGAATTTTCTGGCTTCAAGGGAGGTGAAGTCTTCGGCAAGCACCTGGTCGACCCAGATGCAGCGTGCATTCAACTGCACGCACAGGGCGTTGCCCAGCTCGATATTCAAGCCTATCAACTGCCCTTGCGGGTCGCGGCTCTGGAAGGGGGGGAATTGGGCGGCAACAGCAAAACGGATTTCGCGACGTGGTTGATCATCAGCCGCAGAGGCATCAGCCAAAAGCAACAGGGCAAGCACTACACAAATGTGTATCAGGGCCAAGGGAGACGTCCTTTTCCGGAAAGACCAGCATCACCCCACTCCCTCCTGAAACCACTGGGGCAGAGCAAAGGCTGTGCAAGCTTTCAAGAAACGGTCGTAGACCTACAATCAGAAATTTCAGCAGAAACTGTAGGCAATAGTCGACACAACGTGCGACTTGTTAACCTCAGCGTTTACCCATCGAACGACGCGTACCCGGCGGTGCCATGCCTGGCGACTTGGTATGGCCGTTCTTGGCGCCGTTTTTGTACCACGGTTGGGCCGCATTCCTGGCCCCAGCCAGCTCACCCGGCTTGAACGGAAACTTGAACGCCGGGATCTCGGCTTTTTCAACGCCTTCGGCGTTGGCCGGATCGACGATGTCGGTCGCTTCAACAGGGGGTTGTGTCGGGGAAGTCATGAAAGCTCCGGAGCGTGCAAAAAATGATGCGAGGCCGGCTTGCGGGCCACACTGGCGCGCAGTATACCTGCGAGCTTCAGATCTTTAACCACCACCTGTACGAATGGTCGGAGTTTGCTGACAGCGCTGTCAGTTAGCCGTCACCGTGCTGACCGGGTTGAAGGGCTATAAAGACCGCTCACTCTCCCCATCCTTTGCCCCGGCGCCTCACCCATGCACATTCAACGAAAAACTGCCCTGATCGTGGGTGTCCTCGTGGTCGTGGCGGTTGCAGCCTGGGCGCTGACCCGCCCAGCCAAGGCCAGACTGGCGGCACCGACCGCGATCCCGGTGCGGGTGGTGAGCGTAGCGCAGCAGGACATTCCACGCTTTGTCAGCGGCATCGGCACGGTGTTGTCCTTGCACAGCGTGGTCATTCGCCCACAAGTCGACGGCATTCTCACCCAATTGCTGGTCAAGGAAGGCCAGTTGGTCAAGGCCGGCGACTTGCTGGCCAGAATCGATGATCGCTCGATCCGCGCCAGCCTCGACCAGGCCAAGGCACAGCTGGGCGAGAGCCAGGCGCAGTTGCAGGTGGCGCTGGTCAACCTCAAGCGCTACAAGGAATTGAGCGTCGACGACGGAGTGTCCAAGCAGACCTACGACCAGCAACAAGCGCTGGTCAACCAACTCAAGGCCACCGCCCAAGGTAACCAGGCCGCGATCGATGCAGCCCAGGTCCAGCTTTCCTACACCCAGATTCGCTCACCCGTCAGTGGCCGCGTCGGTATTCGCAATGTGGATGAAGGCAACTTCCTGCGCACCAGCGATACCCAGGGCCTGTTCTCCGTGACCCAGATCGACCCGATTGCCGTTGAGTTCTCTCTGCCGCAACAGATGCTGCCGACCCTGCAAGGCCTGATCGCCGCACCTACCCAGGCCAGCGTCGACGCCTACCTGGGTGCCGACACCGACGGCCAGACCGGTGATTTACTGGGAGAAGGCCACTTGAGCCTGATCGACAACCAGATCAGCTCCACCACCGGCACCCTGCGCGCCAAGGCCGAGTTCAACAACGCCTCGCAACGCCTGTGGCCGGGGCAACTGGTGACCATCAAGATCCAGACGGCCCTCGACAAAAATGCCTTGGTGGTGCCGCCGACCGTGGTGCAACGCGGCCTGGATTCGCACTTCGTGTACCGGGTCAATGGCGACAAGGTTGAGGTGGTGCCGGTGCAAGTCACCTATCAAAACAGCGACGTGAACATCATCAAGGGCGTGCAGGCCGGCGACGTGCTGGTCAGTGATGGCCAGTCGCGGCTCAAAGCCGGTGCCCAGGTGGAGGTGCTCAAGGAACCCCCGCAGGTGATCCAGACCGTCGACGCCAAGGTGCAGCCATGAACGGCAGCCGTTCACCCTCGGCCTGGTGCGTCGACCACCCGGTCGCCACACTGCTGCTGACCTTCGCCCTGGTGCTGCTCGGGATCATTGCCTTCCCGCGCCTGGCCATCGCGCCACTGCCGGAGGCGGAATTTCCGACAATCCAGGTCGCCGCACAACTGCCCGGCGCCAGCCCGGACACCATGGCCTCCTCGGTCGCGACGCCGCTGGAAGTGCAGTTCAGCGCCATCCCCGGCATGACCCAGATGACCTCCAGCAGTGCCTTGGGCTCAAGCCTGTTGACGCTGCAATTCACCCTCGACAAGAGCATCGACACCGCCGCGCAAGAAGTGCAGGCGGCGATCAACACCGCATCCGGCAAGCTGCCCAGCGACATGCCAAGCCTGCCCACCTGGAAGAAAGTCAACCCGGCGGACAGCCCGGTACTGATCCTCAGTGTCAGCTCCGACAGCATGCCCAGCACCGAGCTGAGTGACTATGTGGAAACCCTGCTGGCGCGGCAGATCAGCCAGATCGACGGCGTCGGCCAGATCAACATCACCGGCCAGCAACGCCCGGCGATCCGCGTGCAGGCCTCCCCCGACAAACTCGCGGCCATCGGCCTGACCCTGGCCGATATACGCCTGGCCATCCAGCAATCGAGCCTCAACTTGGCCAAGGGTGCGATCTATGGCGAAAACAGCGTGTCGACCCTGTCGACCAACGACCAACTGTTCCATCCGGAGGACTACGCGCAGTTGATCGTGTCCTACAAGGACGGCGCACCGGTGCAACTGCGCGATATTGCCAAAGTCATCAACGGTTCGGAAAACGCCTACGTGCAGGCCTGGTCCGGCGACACTCCGGGGGTCAATCTGGTGATTTCGCGCCAGCCAGGCGCCAACATTGTCGAGACGGTGGACCGCATCCAGGCCGAGCTGCCGCGCCTGCAAGGCATGCTGCCGGCCTCGGTGCAGGTCAGCGTATTGTCTGACCGCACCAAGACCATCCGCGCGTCCCTGCATGAAGTGGAAGTGACCCTGCTGATCGCCATCCTGCTGGTGGTGGCGGTGATGGCGCTGTTCCTGCGCCAGTTGTCGGCGACGCTGATTGTGTCCAGCGTGCTCGGCGTGTCGCTGGTCGCCAGCTTTGCGCTGATGTACTTGATGGGCTTCAGCCTGAACAACCTGACCCTGGTGGCGATCGTGATCGCCGTGGGCTTTGTGGTGGACGATGCCATCGTGGTGGTGGAGAACATTCACCGCCACCTTGAGGCGGGGCTCGACAAGCGCGAAGCGGCGATCAAGGGCGCCGGCGAGATTGGCTTTACCGTGGTGTCCATCAGCTTCTCGCTGGTGGCGGCGTTTATTCCGCTGCTGTTCATGGGCGGTGTGGTCGGACGGTTGTTCAAGGAATTCGCGCTGACGGCCACCTCGACCATCCTGATTTCGGTGGTGGTCTCGTTGACCCTGGCGCCGACATTGGCGGCGCTGTTCATGCGTGCCCCGACCCATCCCGCCCACGATAAACCCGGCTTCAGCGAGCGCCTGCTGGCCGGCTATGCGCGCAACCTGCGCCGCGCGCTGGCCCATCAACGCACCATGGCCGCCATTTTCGTGGTGACCCTGGCCCTGGCCGTGGTCGGCTACGTGTTTATCCCCAAGGGCTTCTTTCCGGTACAGGACACCGGCTTTGTGCTCGGCACCAGCGAAGCGGCGGCCGATGTGTCGTACCCGGACATGGTGGCCAAGCACAAGGCCCTGGCCGAGATCGTCAAGGATGACCCCGCGGTGCAGGCGTTTTCCCATTCGGTGGGCGTGACCGGCAGCAACCAGACCATCGCCAACGGCCGCTTCTGGATCGCCTTGAAAGACCGGGGTGATCGCGACGTGTCCGCCAGCCAGTTTATCGACCGCATCCGGCCCAAGCTCGCAAAAGTGCCGGGCATCGTGCTGTACCTGCGCGCCGGCCAGGACATCAACCTCAGCTCCGGCCCCAGCCGTGCCCAGTACCAGTACGTACTCAAGAGCAATGACGGCCCGACACTCAACACCTGGACCCAGCGCCTGACCGAAAAACTGCGCGCCAACCCGGCGTTTCGCGACCTGTCCAACGACCTGCAACTGGGCGGCAGCATTACCCATATCAGCATCGACCGGCAGGCCGCCGCGCGCTTTGGCCTGACCGCCACCGATGTCGACCAGGCGCTGTACGACGCTTTCGGTCAGCGCCAGATCAACGAGTTCCAGACCGAGATCAACCAGTATCAGGTAGTGCTGGAGCTGGACACCCAACAGCGCGGCAAGGCCGAAAGCCTGAACTACTTCTACCTGCGCTCGCCGTTGACCAACGAGATGGTGCCGTTGTCGGCAGTGGCCAAGGTCGACCCACCGACCGTGGGGCCCTTGTCCATCAGCCATGACGGTATGTTCCCCGCCGCCAACTTGTCGTTCAACCTGGCACCCGGTGTGGCGCTGGGTGACGCGGTGATCATGCTCAACCAGGCCAAGAATGAAATCGGCATGCCGACCACCATCATCGGCAACTTCCAGGGCGCGGCCCAGGCGTTCCAGAGTTCGCTGGCCAGCCAGCCCTGGCTGATCCTCGCGGCGCTGGTGGCGGTCTACATCATTCTGGGTGTGTTGTATGAGAGCTTCGTGCACCCGCTGACGATTATCTCCACCTTGCCCTCGGCGGGGTTGGGCGCGCTGATCATGCTGTCGCTGATGGGCCGGGACTTTTCGATCATGGCGCTGATCGGCCTGGTGTTGCTGATCGGCATCGTGAAGAAGAACGGCATCCTGATGATCGACTTTGCCCTGGAGGCCCAGCGCGTCAGGGGCATGTCGCCGGAAGATGCGATCTACGAAGCCTGCGTCACGCGGTTCCGCCCGATCATCATGACCACCCTCGCCGCCCTGCTCGGCGCGGTGCCACTGATGCTCGGCGCCGGCCCCGGCGCGGAAATGCGCCAGCCCCTGGGCATTGCGGTGGTAGGCGGCTTGCTGGTGAGCCAGGCGCTGACGCTGTTCACCACACCGGTCATATACTTGTACCTTGAGAAATTTTTCCACCGGCCCAAACCAGCTGCCGAGCTGGCGACCACACACTGAGGCCAAGGCACCGCCCTGGAGCAAAAGGCTCATGCGCGTACTGATTGTTGAAGATGAAGAAAAAACCGCCGACTACCTGCACCGTGGCCTGACGGAGCAAGGCTACGCCGTCGACGTGGCGCGCGAGGGCGTCGAGGGCCTGCACCTGGCGCTGGAGAACGATTACGCGGTGATCGTGCTCGACGTGATGCTGCCTGGCCTCGACGGCTTTGGCGTGTTGCGCGCATTACGTGCGCGCAAGCAGACGCCGGTGATCATGCTCACCGCCCGTGAGCGCGTGGAAGACCGTATCCGCGGGCTACGCGAAGGTGCCGACGATTACCTCGGCAAACCGTTTTCATTCCTTGAACTGGTGGCGCGCCTGCAAGCCCTGACCCGCCGCAGCGGCGGCCACGAGCCCGTGCAGGTGACCGTCGCCGACCTGTGGATCGACTTGATCAGCCGCAAGGCCAGCCGCAACGGCGTGCGCCTGGACCTGACCGCCAAGGAGTTCTCGCTGCTCAGCGTATTGGCGCGGCGCCAGGGCGAGATCCTCTCCAAGACATCGATCGCAGAAATGGTCTGGGACATCAATTTCGACAGCGACGCCAACGTCGTGGAAGTGGCGATCAAGCGCCTGCGCGCCAAGCTTGACGGGCCGTTCGAACACAAGCTGCTGCACACCATTCGCGGCATGGGTTATGTACTGGAGAATCGCAGTGTCGGCTAACTCCATTGCCCTGCGCCTCAGCAGCATGTTCACCCTGGTGGCGGCGCTGATATTCCTGTTGATCGGCGGCGCGCTGTATCAGCAGGTAGACCGCAGCCTGGGCTTGCTACCCGGGGCGGAGCTGGATGCGCGCTACAGCGTGTTGGAATCCTCCGTGAACCGCTTCGGCACACCGGACCATTGGGTGAAGATTCAAGCCAAGCTCAAATTATTGGGTGAGGAAGACAAGCGTATTCGCTTCTGGGTCGTCAGCAGCGATCCGAACTACGAGTATGGCAACCCCGATGCGCAGATCCGCGCCTTCGCCGAAGGCCCAACGGGTAAGCGCGATCTGCGCCTGCCGGGGCGCGACTACCCATTCAAAGTGCTGGTGAGCCAGTTCCCGGCCAAGGACCTACGCCCGCCGTTGCGTTTCATGATCGCCATCGACACCGAAAACTTCCGTGCCACCCAGCACCATCTGCTGGTGGCGCTGGTCAGCCTGGCGCTGGTCGGCGTGGTGCTGGCCTCGCTGCTGGGGTTCTGGGTTTCGCGCATTGGCCTCAAGCCGTTGAGCAAACTTTCGGATGAAGCACAGAAGCTGGCGCCGCCGAAGCTCTCCGGGCGCCTGCAACTGTCGCCGCTGCCGCCGGAGCTGAGTCAGTTCGTCAACTCATTCAACGCCACCCTGGACCGCGTGGAACAGGCTTACTCGCGACTGGAGTCGTTCAACGCCGACGTCGCCCACGAACTGCGCTCGCCGCTGACCAACCTGATCGGCCAGACCCAGGTTGCCCTGACGCGCGGGCGTTCGGCCGAGCATTACTTCGAGGTGCTGCAATCCAACCTCGAGGAACTGGAACGCCTGCGTTCGATCATCAACGACATGCTGTTCCTCGCCAGCGCCGACCAGGGCAGCAAGGCCACCAAGCTGATTGAAAGCTCATTGGCCGACGAGGTCGCCACCACCCTCGACTACCTGGACTTCATCCTCGAAGACGCCCAGGTCCGGGTGCAGGTCCACGGCGACGCCCAGGTGCAGATCGAAAAAGCCCACTTGCGCCGCGCCCTGATCAACCTGCTGAGCAATGCGGTGCAGCACACCGCACCCGGGCAGGTGATCGACGTGAACATTGATGTGCTGGAGCATCAGGTCGCCATCGGCGTGACCAACCCTGGCGAGGTGATCGCCAGCGAACACCTGCCACGCTTGTTCGAACGCTTCTATCGGGTGGATGCGTCGCGCAGCAACAGCGGGGCGAACCACGGTTTGGGCCTGGCCATCGTCAAGGCAATTGCGCTGATGCATGGCGGCGATGTGTTCGTGCGCAGCGACGTCAGTGGCAATACCTTCGGCATTACCTTGCCGGTCTAGACACCTCTCACATGGCCTTCAGCATCACTGTTGCGATTTGGGCAACAGTCATTATCTTGTTACACTCTGTATCGCAGCGCTCGCCTGCGTTAATTTGACGCATCGATGAGCGCGACGGCAAAGGCAGCTGACCCGCTTACCCGAATTTCCCTCGACTTATTTCCAGGGCTCTACACTGGGAATCTGTCTTAAAGCCGCTGACTTCAGCGGCTTTTTTTTGCCGTAAAAAAAGGCCAGGCACACCCCCACGACATTGGCCGTTTTCGATTGACCAAAGGAGCTGTACCGGTGAAGAACTCGCTGACGTTCACCCCGATATTCCTCGCGATTGCAGCAACGATCGTTCCCCTTGCCCACGCGGCAGACACCACTCCCGCCGACGGATTCGTCGAAGGCTCGCACCTCAACATCAACACCCGCAACTACTACATGAACCGCGACCGTCGCGACATCCACACCGATGACAGCAAGGAGTGGGGCCAAGGTTTTATTGGCACCTTCGAATCCGGCTACACCCAGGGCACCGTCGGCTTCGGTCTGGACGCCCACGCCATGCTCGGCCTCAAGCTCGACGGCGGTGGCGGCACCGACGGTTCCAGCATCCTTCCCTACGGCAGCACTGACGGCAGCGGTAAAGCGCCCGGTTCGTTCTCCACCGCGGGGGGTACCTTGAAGATGCGCGCCTTCGATACCGAGTTGAAGGCCGGTGACCTGTTCCTCAACAACCCGGTGATCGCCGGCGGCATGACGCGCATGCTGCCGCAGACCTTCCGGGGTGTGAGCCTGACTAACCACAGCTTCGACGGCTGGTTGCTCGAAGGCGGCCAGGCCAGCTTCACCAAGCTCTACAACCAGAGCGGCCACCGACGCATCGGCACCAGCTATGGCGTATTGCCCAGTAACGCTGACAGCCAGCACATGAATTGGGCGGGCGTGTCGTTCAGCGGCATCCCGGGAGTGACCAGCAACCTGTACGCTTCCGAACTCAAGGACGTGTGGCACCAGTACTACTACGACCTGGACTACACCTACGCGTTGAGCGACCTGGTCAGCCTCAACCCGGGCCTGCACTACTACCACACCCAGGACACCGGCCAGTCGCTGCTCGGTGATATCGACAACAACACCTATAGCCTGCATTTCACCGTCGGCGTGGGTCACCACAGCGTCACCGCCGCCTACCAGCGGGTCAACGGCAACACGCCGTTCGACTACATCAGCCAGGGCGACAGCGTGTACCTGGACAACTCCCAGCAATACTCGGACTTCAACGGCCCCAACGAACGCTCCTGGAAGCTCAAGTACGCCTACGACTTTGCCGGCCTCGGCATGCCCGGCCTGACCTCGGCGGTGTCCTACATCAGCGGTAAGACCGACCTGACCAAGGTCGACCCGCAAAGCCGTGGCTACAGTGCCTGGTACAGCGCCGATGGCAAGGACGCCAAACACTGGGAACGGGATATCGATTTGAAGTATGTGGTGCAGGGCGGCAAGGCCAAGGACTTGGCGGTGCGCCTGCAATGGGCGACCAATCGTGGCAGCAATGGCTACTCGGCGGTGGATCGGGATGTGGATGAATACCGGGTGATCGTCGACTATCCGATCAACGTGTTCTGACACTCGGATCTTTCTTTTTTACCGAGTATTTAATTTTCATCGGGTACAACTAAACTGCCAGTATTGTCCCGCTGAAGTTTGCCCGATGAGTCCACCCCGCGTTCGAAACCTACCGGCACACCCAGAGCTATTACTGCTTCTGGGCAGTGGCCTTACCGTCGCCCTGATCGTGGTCATCGTCGCGGTGTTGCTGATTCGCGAACACGCCAGCACCCTGCAGGCCGCGACGCGTTCAACCACCAATATTGCCCAGTTGATCAATGCCGACGTGCTGCGTAACGTCGAACTCTACGACCTGGCCCTCAAGGGGTTGATTGCTGCCAGGCAACGTGAGGATCTGTCCCAGGTTTCTGCGAATATCCAGCACCTGGTGCAGTTTGACCTGTCCACCGCCGCGCCTTTCAAAGGTGAAGTGCTGTTGTTGGATGCCAAGGGCGCGGTGATCGCCGATTCTTCCACCCTGCAGCCCACCCCGCGCAATTTTGCCAACCGCGATTACTTCCAGGTGCATACCAAGGACGCCCAGGCCGGCTTGTATATCAGCCGGCCGTTCAAGATTCATTGCGACTGCGATCAGGTCTGGCGCATGGCATTCAGCCGGCGTGTGTCGGGGCCTGACGGCGAGTTTGCAGGCGTTGCGGTCGCGACCATGCGCCTGGCGTATTTCGACCAGTTGTTCAACACCGTCACCATCGGCAACAGCAGCAGCGTCAACCTGCTTAATAAAAAAGGCTTTTTATTGGCCCAGCAGCCGCTGCTCGAAAGCGACATGATCGACAAGGACCTGAGCGATCGACCGAATTTCAAGAGGATACTGCATGAAGGCAGTGGCACCTTCCAGGCCATCTCTTCCATCAGCGGCAAGGAGCGTCTGTACACCTTCACCAATGTGGGTGAGCTACCGCTGATTGTGGTGGTGGCACTGTCCAGCCAGGATGTATTCGCCCCCTGGAAACGCGCTGCGCTGCTGACCAGTGGCGCCACCGGCATCCTGTGTATCGGTTTGTTATGGCTGACCTGGATGCTGCGCCGCGAACTGCGACGCCGCTATCGCGCGGAACGTGTGCTGTCAGAACTGGCAGCCATCGACGCGCTGACCGGCTTGGCCAACCGTCGCATCCTGGATGAACGCCTGCGCCTTGAATGGGACCGCGCGCAACGCTCGCTCGAACCACTGACCGTGCTGATGATCGACGTCGACCACTTCAAAGCCTTCAATGACCGCCATGGCCATCACGGTGGAGACGCGGCATTGCGCATTGTGGCTCAGGTGATAGGCGCCAATATCCGCCGCCCGGCTGATCTCGCGGCGCGCTATGGCGGCGAGGAATTCGCGGTGGTGCTGCCCCATACGGACGCGAAGGGTGCCTGGGTCATCGCCGAGCATATCCGCAGCAGCATCGAGCATTTGCCAAGGATGGCCGGGGATGAGCGGCCGATTACGGCGAGCATCGGCATGAGCACCTGGGACAAGCGCAGCCGTATGTCCCTGGAGGCGTTGCTGCTCAGTGCGGACCGGGCGTTGTACGAGGCCAAGCACACGGGGCGCAATCGGATTGTGGATGCCTCGGCAGCCTGAATAGCGCAAGCGGCCCTCGTGGCGAGCGGGCTTGCCCGGCAAGGGAAGTGTCCAGACAATAAAAAAGGCCACCCGAAGGCAGCCTTTAAAAACTAAAGAAAGAGAGTTGTTACTTACACCGCCGCAACGGGACGCATGTAAGAGATCGGTGCGGTGCTGGCATCTTCGAAGGTCACGACTTCCCAAGCGTCTGTCTGCTCAATCAACTTGCGCAGCAGCTGGTTGTTAAGGGCGTGGCCCGACTTGAAGCCTTTGAACTCGCCTATCAGGCTATTGCCGAGCAGGTAGAGGTCACCGATTGCATCGAGGATCTTGTGCTTCACGAATTCGTCTTCATAGCGAAGGCCGTCTTCGTTCAGTACACCATCCGCGTCGACCACAATGGCGTTTTCAACGCTGCCGCCGAGTGCGAGGTTGTGCTTGCGCAGGTACTCGATGTCACTCATGAAACCAAAAGTACGGGCGCGGCTGACTTCTTTTACGAACGAAGTGCTGGAAAAATCCACGCTTGCACTTTGGGTGCGGTCACGGAATACCGGGTGATCGAAATCGATCTCAAAGCTCACTTTAAAGCCTTCGAACGGGACGAAGGTGGCGCGCTTGTCGCCGTCTTCTACTGTCACTTCCCGCAGAATGCGTATGAACTTCTTGGCTGCGTCCTGTTCTTCCAGGCCGGCAGATTGAATCAAGAATACGAAGGGTCCAGCGCTGCCATCCATGATAGGGACTTCGGACGCGGAGAGCTCGACGTAGGCGTTATCGATGCCCAAACCGGCCATGGCCGAGAGCAAGTGCTCCACCGTGTCCACTTTGACGTCACCGTTGACCAACGTGGTCGACATCGTGGTTTCGCCAACATTTTCCGCGCGAGCAGGAATCTGCACCACAGGGTCCAGGTCGGCACGCACAAACACGATGCCGGTATCGACAGGTGCAGGCTTGAGGGTCAGGTATACCTTCTCCCCGGAGTGCAGACCTACACCTGTGGCACGAATAATATTCTTCAGGGTGCGTTGTTTAATCATGGCTTGGACCGCTTCAGCGCAAATTGCGAACTGGTATCAACAAAGGCTGGCGATAATAGCAGACCAGACCTTTGCTGAACACCAATCACCTTCATAGCCCTGATACATTCCATTAATCGGCCTGACGACGCAGGAATGCCGGGATATCCAGATAGTCCAGATCATCTTGCGGATTCGGGCTACGGGACGCAGCAGCACCGGCCTGAGCCTGGTTGCGCATCACGGTCGGACGGTCCAGGTCACGGTAGTTCACCGACGGCAGTTCCTGGCGCGAAGGCGCTGGAGCGGCAGCCGCTTGGCTGGCGTGGCTGGTATGAACGGTATTGTCGATGACCTTCACAGGCTTCTCGATTTTTGCGCCCAGGCCGGTAGCAACCACGGTCACGTGCAGTTCGTCGCGCATGTCCGGGTCGATAACGGTACCGACTTTGACCATGGCGTGCTCGGAAGCGAAGGCTTCGATGATGCTACCCACGTCGGAGTACTCACCCAGGGACAGGTCAGGACCGGCGGTGATATTCACCAGGATGCCGCGTGCGCCTTGCAGGTTCACGTCTTCCAGCAACGGGTTGCGGATGGCCGCTTCGGTGGCTTCACGTGCACGATTCGGACCGCTGGCGCAGCCAGTGCCCATCATTGCCATGCCCATTTCGCTCATGACAGTACGTACGTCGGCAAAGTCGACGTTGATCATGCCTGGACGCTTGATGATGTCGGAGATACCGCGAACGGCACCGGCCAGTACATCGTCAGCCTTGGCGAACGCGGACAGCAGGCTTGCGTCCTTGCCCAGGATGGTCAGCAGCTTCTCGTTGGGAATGGTGATCAACGAGTCGACGCTTTCAGACAGCAGACGGATACCTTCGTCGGCGATCTGCATGCGCTTGCGGCCTTCGAACGGGAACGGACGAGTCACGACAGCGACCGTCAGAATCCCCATTTCCTTGGCCACTTCGGCAATGATCGGCGCTGCACCGGTACCGGTACCGCCGCCCATGCCAGTGGTGATGAACACCATGTTGGTGCCCTGCAGCACTTCGGCAATACGCTCGCGGTCTTCCAGGGCGGCTTGACGGCCGACTTCCGGATTGGCGCCAGCGCCGAGGCCCTTGGTCACGGCTGTGCCCAATTGCAGGATGGTCCGCGCGCCGATGCTTTTCAGCGCCTGGGCATCAGTGTTGGCGCAGATGAATTCAACGCCTTCAATGTTGCTCTTGACCATATGGTTGACAGCGTTGCCGCCGCCACCGCCGACACCGATCACTTTGATGACCGGGCTGGCGGGGATGTTGTCTACGAGTTCGAACATGTTCCCTCTCCTTTCATTTTCTCTAGTTTTTTCGCCTACTGCTTGTTTCGGTGCTGCGGTGTTGCGGTAAATCTTTAGAAATTGCCTTTTACCCAAGCCTGCAACCGCTCGAACAACGGCGCCTTGGCCTCGTCGTCGCTGCGGTAGCTGTCACGGTTGCTCGGGCCCGACAGGGAAATGCCGTCGGTCTGCTTCTGCAGCCCGTACAACAGCAAGCCCACACCGGTGGAATAAATCGGGTTGCGCACCACGTCGCCCAGGCCTTTCACGCCATGGGGAACACCCAGGCGTACCGGCATGTGGAAGATTTCCTCGGCCAGTTCGACCGCGCCTTCCATCTTCGAGGTGCCACCGGTCAGCACGATGCCGGCCGGGATCAAATCTTCGTAGCCGCTGCGACGCAGTTCAGCCTGGATCAGGGTGAACAGCTCGTCGTAGCGCGGCTCGACCACTTCGGCCAGGGCCTGGCGCGACAGCTCGCGCGGTGGACGGTCGCCCACGCTTGGCACCTTGATGGTTTCACCGGCACCAGCCAGCTTGGCCAGGGCGCAGGCGTAGCGGATCTTGATTTCTTCGGCGTACTGGGTCGGCGTACGCAGCGCCATGGCGATATCGTTGGTGACCTGGTCGCCGGCAATCGGGATCACCGCGGTGTGACGGATCGCACCTTCGGTGAAGATCGCGATGTCGGTGGTGCCGCCGCCGATGTCCACCAGGCAAACGCCCAGTTCTTTTTCGTCGTCGGTCAGTACCGAGTAGGCCGAAGCCAGTTGTTCGAGAATGATGTCGTCGATTTCCAGGCCGCAGCGGCGCACGCATTTTTCAATGTTCTGCGCGGCATTGACGGCACAGGTCACCACGTGGACCTTGGCTTCCAGACGTACGCCCGACATGCCCAGGGGCTCACGAACGCCCTCCTGGTTATCGATCACGTAGTCCTGCGGCAGGGTGTGCAGCACGCGCTGGTCAGCCGGGATCGCCACGGCCTGGGCGGCGTCAAGGACGCGCTCAAGGTCGGCTGCGCTGACTTCACGGTCGCGAATCGCCACGATGCCGTGGGAGTTCAGGCTGCGGATATGGTTGCCCGCCACGCCGACGAACGCCGAGTGAATCCGGCAACCGGCCATCAGCTGCGCTTCTTCGATGGCGCGCTGGATCGATTGCACGGTGGACTCGATGTTGACCACCACGCCCTTCTTCAGGCCACGGGACGGATGCGTGCCAATACCGACGATTTCGATCGTGCCGTCTTCCCCGACCTCGCCTACCAGCGCCACCACCTTGGAGGTGCCGATATCGAGACCGACGATCATTTTGCCGCTTTGCACGTTTGCCATGGGTCCTGCCTCTTCTTAATTCTTCGCGACAGCGGGTTGCGCTGCCGTGGGCGCAGCCGGTTCACGCCAGCCGACGGCAAGGCCGTTGGCGTAACGCAGGTCGACGCTCGCAATGTTCGTAATCTGTTCTTTCAAGGTCTTGTCATAGATGGCGATGAAGCGGCGCATCTTTTCCACCAAGCGGTCGCGTCCCAGCAACAACTGGATGCCCGGGCCGGAACTGCCTGCCCCGGTCGTCAAAAACCAGCTGCCCCGTTCACGCAATTCCAGGCGTGCAATGGAGAAGCCCATTGGCCGCAGCATCTGGCTCAGGGCCTGGTACTGCTGCATCACTTGCTGCTGCGCCCGCTGCGGCCCGAACAGCTGCGGCAGGTGCTCGTAGTTGGCCAGCTCACGCGGGGTGAACGCCTGGCCCTGGTTGTTCAACAGCGCCTCTTCGCCCCAACGGGCCACGGGCAGTTGTTCTTCCAGGCGGATCGTCACCTGGTCCGGCCATACGCGGCGGACTTCGGCGTGGGCGATCCACGGCATCTGTTCCAGCTCCCGGCGCATGCCGGCCAGGTCGATGGTGAAGAAGCTCGCGGCCAGGAACGGACCAATACGCTGCTGCACCGCTTGCTGGCTGATGTAGCTCAAGTCGCCCTGCACGCTGATCTTGGTGATTGGCCGATCGGCATAGGGCAATAGACGCTGTGCACCTTCGTAAGTGCCGAAGCCCAACACCACCAGCAACACCGGCCAGAACAGCGCCTTGAGGAAACCAAAGTTGGCTTTCGGCAGGCGCGCCGACATCGGCTCTTTAGCCACCATTCGACTGGCACCCCGTGGCACCGGCTTGCGGCTCGGTGCTTGTGGGGGCTGATGACGAAGCGATGCGCCTTTCATGTCCTTAGCCTCTTGGCTCAATGCTGGCGGCAAGAATTGCCAGCACCAACTGCTGGAAATCCAGGCCGGCTGCGCGAGCGGCCATAGGTACCAGGCTGTGGTCGGTCATACCCGGCGCAGTGTTGACTTCCAGGAACCAGAAATTCCCTTGGTCATCCTGCATCACGTCTGCCCGTGCCCAACCGGCAATACCCAACGCCTCACAGGCTTTCGCCGTGAGGTCCATCAATTCCTGTTCTTTGGTTGCGTCCAGGCCGCACGGGATCCGGTACTGAGTATCGGAAGCCACGTACTTGGCGTCGTAGTCGTAAAAGGTGTGGGGTGTGCCCAATGCGATAGGCGGCAATACCTGGCCACGCAGGGTGGCGATGGTGTACTCGGGACCCTGGATCCACTGTTCCACCAACACTTGCGAATCGTAGGTACTTGCCGCTTTCCATGCGTCGATCAATTCGGCGGCCGAGTTCACTTTAGCCATGCCGATACTGGAGCCTTCATGGGCTGGTTTGACGATCAAAGGCAGGCCCAGTTCCTTGGCTGCAGAAATACAATCGTCTTCACTGCACAGAACACTGTGACGCGGCGTTGGAATGCCCAGGCTGTGCCACACCTGCTTGGTGCGCAACTTGTCCATGGCCAGTGCCGAAGCAAGAATGCCGCTGCCGGTATAAGGAATACCGGCGCACTCCAACAGGCCCTGCATGCTGCCGTCTTCACCGCCACGGCCGTGCAGAATGATGAAGGCACGGTCGATCTTCTCGGCCTGCAGGCGGGCGAGGAAGTCATCGCCCACGTCGATACCGAACGCATTCACACCGGCGCTTTGCAGCGCTTCGAGCACGGCATTGCCGGACTTGAGCGACACTTCGCGCTCGGCGCTCTTGCCGCCGAACAGCACGGCCACGCGGCCGAAGTCGGCAGGCGTGATGGTGGAGAACAGGGAGCCGTAGTCAGTGGTCATTTCGACTTCCCCTTTTCGGCGGCAAACAGCGAGCTCGCCAATAGTTTAGGGGCAAGGCCACCGATATCACCGGCACCCTGGCACAGCAGGATGTCGCCGGCACGCAGCAGCGGCTTGACGATCGGAGCCAGGTCCACACCGCGCTCGATGTAGATGGGGTCCAACTGGCCGCGCTGGCGAATGCTGTTGCACAGCTTGCGGCTGTCGGCGCCCGGGATCGGTTCTTCACCGGCCGGATAGACTTCCATCAACAGCAGTACGTTGGCATCGGCCAATACATTGACGAAATCGTCGTACAAATCGCGGGTGCGGCTGTAGCGGTGCGGCTGGTAAATCATCACCAGGCGACGCTCCGGCCAACCACCCCGTACGGCCTTGATGACTGCGGCGACTTCGGTCGGGTGGTGGCCGTAGTCGTCCACCAGCATCACGTCACCGCCTTCCACCGGCAGTTGGCCGTAGACCTGGAAGCGCCTGCCGACACCAGCAAAGCGCGACAGGCCTTCGACGATGGCCTCATCGCTGACGCCCTCATCGGAGGCGATGCAGATGGTCGCCAGGGAATTCAACACGTTGTGGTTGCCCGGCATGTTCACCGACACATCCAGCGGCTCACGGTCGGGACGCAGCACGGTGAAGTAGGTCTGCATGCCTTCCTGGCGCACATTGATTGCGCGCACGTCAGCGTCTTCGCTGAAGCCGTAGGTCACGGTCGGACGCTTGACCTGCGGCAGGATTTCACGCACCACCGGGTCGTCCAGGCACACCACGGCCAAACCGTAGAACGGCAGGTTATGCAGGAACTCGACGAAGGTTTTCTTCAACTTGTTGAAGTCACCGTCGTAGGTAGCCATGTGATCTTCGTCGATGTTGGTGACGACGGCGACCAGCGGTTGCAGGTGCAGGAAGCTGGCGTCGCTTTCATCGGCTTCGGCGATCAGGTAGCGGCTGGTACCGAGCTGGGCATTGGTACCGGCTGCATTCAGGCGGCCACCGATCACGAAGGTCGGGTCCAGGCCACCGGCGGCGAACACCGAAGCGATCAGGCTGGTGGTGGTGGTCTTGCCATGGGTACCGGCGACGGCGATGCCGTGGCGATAGCGCATCAGCTCGGCGAGCATCTCGGCGCGTGGCACCACGGGAATGCGGCGCTCGAGGGCGGTGGCCACTTCCGGGTTGGAGGTGTTCACGGCGCTCGACACCACCAGCACGTCAGCGTCGGCGGCGTTCTCGGCGCGGTGGCCGATAAAGATCTGCGCGCCAAAGGACTTCAGGCGCTCGGTGACCGGCGACTCTTTCAAGTCCGAGCCGGACACCTGGTAGCCCAGGTTCAGCAACACTTCGGCGATACCGCACATGCCCACGCCGCCGATACCGACGAAGTGGATGCGACGGATGCGGCGCATTTCCGGTTGTGGCATGGCTTTCTGATTCTCAACCATGGGCCACCTCCAGGCAGATATCGACCACGGTGCGGGTTGCGTCAGGTTTGGCCAGGCGGCTTGCAGTGCTCGCCATGTTGTTGAGTCGTTCCGGTTGCATCAAAACCTCAGTCAGGCGTGCGGCCAAATCGGCGGCGCCAGTCGTTCTTTGCGGCAGCAGGAAGGCAGCGCCCTCCCCGGCCAAATATTCGGCGTTGCGGGTCTGGTGATCGTCGATGGCGTGGGGCAAAGGCACCAGCAAGGACGGCAGACCGGCGGCGGCCAGTTCACTGACGGTCAGCGCACCCGCGCGACAGACCACCAGGTCGGCCCAGCCATAGGCATGGGCCATGTCTTTGATGAAGGGCTGCACATTGGCCTCCACACCCGCGTCGCGATAACGCGTGGCGGTGACTTCATCGTGGTTCTTGCCGGCCTGGTGAAAAATCTCCGGGCGCAATTCCACAGGGAGTTGCGCAACGGCTTCCGGCAGCAATTTATTCAGCGGCTCGGCGCCCAGGCTTCCGCCCAGGATCAGCAGGTGCGCCTTACGCCCTGCGAGTGCTTCGCGGGCGATGTCCATAAACAGCTCGGTGCGCACCGGGTTGCCGGTGGTACGGCGCTTATCCGACACACTGAAGGTGTTGGGAAACGCTTCACACACCCGCGCAGCCAACGGCACCAGCAAACGGTTGGCGGTACCGGCCACGGCGTTCTGCTCGTGCACGATCACCGGCACGCCAGCAAGTCTGGCGGCGACGCCACCCGGGCCAGTCACATAACCACCGAAGCCGAGCACGCACACCGGCTGCAAGTCACGGATGACCTTGCGCGCCTGCCACACCGCCTTGAGCAACACGAACGGTGCCTTGAGCAGGGACAATTTGCCCTTGCCGCGCAGGCCCGTGACGTTGATCAGATGCAACGGCAGACCGGCATTCGGTACCAACTCGTTTTCGATGCCGCGCGGTGTACCCAGCCAGTGCACGGTGTAGCCACGGTTCTGGAATTCCCGCGCGCACGCCAGGGCCGGGAACACATGGCCCCCGGTGCCGCCGGCCATGATCAGCACGTTAGCGCCCATGGGTCGGCTCCTCGGCGAAGTCGCTTTCGCTGAACTCCATCTCTTCGCTGCCCAGATGGGTTCGACTCTCCCACTCGATGCGCAGCAACAAGCCAAGACAGGCGCAGCAGATCACCAACGAACTGCCGCCGTAACTGAGGAACGGCAAGGTCAGGCCCTTGGTCGGCAGCAGGCCGACGTTCACCCCGATGTTGATCAGGAACTGGCCGATCCACAGGAACGACAAGCCGTACGCCACGTAAGCGGCGAAATACTGTTTAGCCCTTTCGGCCCACAAGCCGATGTACATGCCGCGGACACACACGAATACGAACAGCGCGACGGTGCACAGCGACCCCACCACGCCGAGTTCTTCGGCGAGTACGGAGAACACGAAGTCGGTGTGCGCTTCCGGCAGGTAGAACTGCTTCTGCACGCTGTTGCCCAGGCCGACGCCCAGCCATTCGCCGCGACCGAAGGCGATCAATGCCTGAGTCAATTGGTAGCCGGAGCCGAACTGGTCGGACCAAGGGTCGGTAAAGGTGATCAGACGCGCCATCCGGTAGGGTTGCGCCTGCACCAGGATGGTCACCGCAGCCACCGCCAGCACCACCATCAAGCTGAAGCGGAACAAGCCCACGCCACCGAGGAACAGCATCGCCGCCGCCGCGCCCATCATCACGACGGTCGCGCCGAAGTCGGGTTCCATCAGCAACAGGCCGGCCATGGGCAGCAGCACGATGAATGGCTTGAAGAAGCCCATCCAGCTTTCGCGCACTTCTTTCTGGCGACGCACCAGGTAACCGGCCAGGTAGATCACCACGAAGACCTTGGCGATTTCCGACGGCTGCACGTTGAACGCGCCGAAACCGATCCAGCGCATGGAGCCGTTCACCTCACGGCCGATGCCGGGCAGGATCACCATGATCAGCAAGCCGAACGCGCCGATCAGCATCAGCCAACCCAGGCGCTGCCAGGTGGCAATCGGGATCATCATGGTCACGATGCACGTGCCCAGGCCGATGATCAGGTACACCAGGTGACGGATCATCATGTACAGGGTGTTGCCCGACTGCACGGCGGCCACTTCGGAAGAGGCCGAGGTGATCATCACCAGGCCCAGGCCCAGCAGCGCGAGGCAACCGGCGAGCATTGGGAAATCAAGGTCGATGCCACGCCCGGTGATAATCGGCGACGGGTACGGCTTGATGATGTTTCTGAAATCAATGCTCATGCCAAGCCCTCCACGGCGCGGGCGAACAACTGGCCACGCTCTTCGTAGTTCTTGAACATGTCGAAACTGGCGCACGCCGGCGACAGCAGTACCGCATCGCCTGGTTGGGCCAGGGCTTGGCACTGGGCAATGGCGTCGCCCAGGGAGGTGGCACGCACCTGTGGCACGGCGTCGCCAAGCGCGGCGGCGATCAAATCGGAGTCGCGGCCCATCAACACCACGGCGCGGCAATGCGCAGCCACCGGTGCCTTGAGGTCTTTGAAATCGGCACCCTTGCCGTCGCCACCGGCGATCAGCACCAGTTTGCCGTCGATATCGGCACCCAGGCCTTCGATGGCGGCCAATGCGGCCCCCACGTTGGTGGCTTTGGAGTCGTTGTAGTAACTGACACCATTAAGGTCGCGTACCCACTGGCAACGATGCTCAAGGCCGCCGAAGGTGCGCAGGCTCGACAGCATGGCGTCGAACGGCAAACCCACGGCATGCCCCAACGCCAACGCGGCCAAGGCGTTGGACTGGTTATGGGCGCCACGAATTTTCAGCTCGCGCACCGGCATCAGGTTCTGGAATTCGAAGGCCAGGTATTTCTCGCCGTTCTCTTCACGAATGCCGAAGGCCTTGAAGTCGGGTTTGCTCAGGCCGAAGGTCCAGCACGGCATGCCGTCGCCCATCAGCGGACGGCTCAGCGCGTCCTGGCGATTGACAACAAATTGCTTGGCGCCGCGGAAGATCCGGTGCTTGGCCAAGTGGTACGCCGGCAGGCCGCTGTAGCGGTCCATGTGGTCTTCGCTGACGTTCAACACGGTGGCCACTTCAGCGCCCAGGTCGTGGGTGGTTTCCAGTTGGAAGCTCGACAGCTCCATCACGTACAGCTCGATGTCGTCGCTGAGCAGGTCCAACGCCGGCGTGCCGAGGTTACCGCCCACGGCCACGCGCTTGCCGGCCGCCATCGCCATCTCGCCGACCAGGGTGGTCACGGTACTTTTCGCGTTGGAACCGCTGATGGCCACAATCGGCGCCTTCGCATTACGTGCGAACAGGTCGATGTCGCCGGACAGCTTCACGCCACGCGCCGCAGCGGCTTGCAGGGCCGGAGTCGCCAGGGCCAGGCCGGGGCTCACGTAGAGCTCATCGGCGCGGCACAGAAACTCGACATCCAACTCGCCACAACGCACTTCCACGTGCGGGTAGTCACGGCGCAGCGTGACCAGCTCCGGTGGATTTTCCCGCGTATCGGCCACGGCAAACGACGTGCCCCGGTTCGCCAGGAAGCGAACCAGGGACATGCCGCTCTTGCCGAGGCCGACAACGATGCGGAAGTGGTCTGAAGCGATCAGGGACACTCGTTTCTACCTCAGTTTCAGGGTGGCAAGGCCGACCAGGACCAGAATCACGGTGATGATCCAGAAACGGACAATCACACGCGGCTCAGGCCAGCCCTTGAGTTCAAAGTGGTGGTGAATCGGCGCCATGCGGAACACGCGGCGCCCGGTCAACTTAAAGGACGCCACCTGGATGACCACCGACAGGGTTTCCATCACGAAGACACCGCCCATGATGAACAGCACGATTTCCTGGCGAACGATCACCGCGATGGTGCCCAGGGCTGCGCCCAGCGCCAGTGCGCCGACGTCACCCATGAAGACTTGTGCGGGGTAGGTGTTGAACCACAGGAACCCTAGCCCGGCACCGATCAGGGCACCGCAGAACACGATCAGCTCACCCGCGCCCGGCACGTAAGGGATCAGCAGGTACTCAGCGAATTTCACGTTACCCGACAGGTAGCAGAAAATGCCCAGCGCACCGCCTACCATCACCGTCGGCATGATCGCCAGGCCGTCGAGGCCGTCGGTCAGGTTCACCGCGTTGCTTGAGCCGACGATCACGAAGTAGGTCAGCACCACGAAGCCGATGCCCAGTGGGATGCTGGCGTCCTTGAGCATCGGGATGATCAAGGTGGTTTCCACGGCGCTTGGCGCGGTGGTGTAGAGGAAGATCGCGGCGGCCAGGCCGAACACCGACTGCCAGAAATACTTCCAGCGGCTTGGCAGCCCCTTGGAGTTTTTCTCGATCACTTTGCGGTAGTCATCGACCCAGCCGATGGCGCCGAACAGCAGGGTCACCAGCAACACCACCCACACGTAGCGGTTGTGCAGGTCAGCCCACAGCAAGGTGCTGATACCGATGGACGAGAGGATCAGCGCGCCGCCCATGGTCGGGGTGCCGGACTTGGACAGGTGCGACTGCGGGCCGTCATTACGAACCGATTGACCAATTTGCAGGTTCTGCAGGGTGCGGATCATCCACGGCCCCAAAAACAGCGACAAAGACAGCGCGGTCAGCACACCCAGGATCCCGCGCAGGGTCAGGTACTGAAAGACCGCGAAGCCTTTGTGGAACTGTTGCAGATACTCAGCCAGCAGCAGCAGCATTAATGTTTCTCCGTACTTGAGCCACACAAGGCCGCGACGACGTTTTCCATCACCGCGCTGCGCGATCCCTTGATCAAAATGGTTGTGTGTTTGTCTTGTTCTGCCACGCCCAGCGCCTGGATCAACTCGGCCTGGGTTGCGAAATGTCGCGCACCGGGGCCGAAGGCGCTTACCGCATGGGCCATGTTCGTGCCAACGGCGTAGAGGGCGTCGACTTTGCCTGCGGCATACGCGCCGACTTCGCGGTGGCCTTGTTCAGCCCAGTCGCCCAATTCGCCGATATCACCCAGTACCAGCACCTTGCGACCGTCAAAACCCTTGAGCAGGTCTACAGCGGCATTAATGGAGGATGGGTTGGCGTTGTAGGTGTCATCAATCACACGCATGCCGTTGGTTGCCAACTGCGCCACGGTACGGCCCTTGACCGGTTGCACCGCGCCCAGGCCTGTGGCGATGCCGAACAGCGACACGCCCAAGGCATGGGCGGCAGCGGCGGCGGCCAAGGCATTGGCGACGTTATGGTTGCCCAACAAATTCAGTTGTACGTGTTCGTCACCTTGCGGGGTGTGCAAGGTGAAGGACGGGCAGCCACGGGCATCGACGGTGATGTTGGAGGCATGGAAATCAGCCGCTGCGTTAAGCACGGCAAACGTCAGGACCTTGCGACCGGCGGCGCGTACACGCCAGGTCTCGAAGGCCTTGTCGTCCAGGTTCAAGACTGCGGTGCCCGATGCATCGAGGCCCTCAAGGATCTCGCCCTTGGCTTCGACGATTTTTTCCGGGCCGCCGAACTCGCCAACATGGGCAGTACCGGCGTTGTTGATAATTGCAACGTGGGGCTTGGTCAGCGCCACGGTGTAGGCGATTTCGCCGATGCGCGAAGCCCCCAGTTCGATCACCGCCGCCGTGTGTTCCGGGGCCAGTTCGAGCAGGGTCAGCGGAGCGCCGAAATCATTGTTCAGGTTGCCACGGGTCGCCAACACGGGGCCGCGCGTACGCAGGACACCGGCGAGCAGTTCCTTGACCGTGGTCTTGCCGCTGGAGCCGGTGATGGCGGCAACGGGCTTATCGAAAGCGGCGCGGTTCAGCGCCCCCAATTGGCCGAGGGCCAGGCGAGTATCGGCGACCAGCAGTTGCGGCAAGGTGGCATCGGCCACTTCGCGCTGTACCAAGGCACCTACGGCACCTTTGGCGGCGACTTCGTTCAGGTAGTCGTGACCGTCGAAACGCGGGCCGGCCAGGGCGACAAACAGTTGCCCCGGTTTGATAGCACGGCTGTCGATGCTCACGCCGCTGAAGCTGCAATCGCTCGACAGTAAGCGTGCCGACAGGGCTTGAGTCAGTTCGCTGAACGTCATCGCCTTAAGCATGGGCGACCTCCCAGGCGGTCAAGGCGTGATCGGCCTCGACCAGATCGGAGAAGGCATGACGCTCGCCGTTGATTTCCTGGTAATCCTCGTGCCCTTTACCGGCCAACACGACCACGTCGTCAGCGCCGGCACTGGCGATCAACTGGGCAATTGCCACGCCGCGACCGGCAACGAAGGTGGCCTTGGACGCGTCTTTGAAGCCGGTGCGGATATCATCGAAAATCCGGCTCGGATCTTCGCTGCGTGGGTTGTCATCGGTGACCACTACACCATCGGCCAGACGCTCGACGATCTCGGCCATCAACGGACGCTTGCCGCGATCACGATCACCACCGCAGCCGAACAGGCAAAGCAATTTGCCCTTGGCGTGAGGGCGCAAGGCTTCGAGGACTTTTTCCAGGGCGTCCGGGGTATGGGCGTAATCGACCACCACCAACGGTTGAGTACCCCCACCCAGGCGCTGCATGCGACCGGCCGGGCCGTCCAGCTTCGGCAGTACCTTGAGGATTTCGTCGAGGGCGTAATCCAGGCCGAGCAACGCGCCGATGGCGGCGAGTACGTTGCTCAGGTTGAAACGCCCGAGCAGGGTGCTGCGCAAGTGGTGCTCGCCCTGAGGCGTCACCAGCGTGGCGCGCACGCCTTCGTCATTGAATTGGGCTTCACGGCAATACAGGTACGCCCTGGAGTCTTCCAGGCTGTAGGTGATCAGGCGCGCTTCGCTGTCTTGGGCGGCCAGTTGGCGACCAAAGGCGTCATCCAGGTTGACCACCCGGCACTTGAGGTCATTCCAGGCAAACAGCTTGGCCTTGGCGGCGGCGTACGCCTCCATGGTGCCGTGATAATCCAGGTGATCGCGGGACAGGTTGGTCATCACCGCCACATCAAAGGCCAGGGCGGTGACGCGGCCCTGGTCCAGGCCGTGGGACGACACTTCCATGGCAACCGCCTTGGCACCGGCCTTCTTCAGGTCAGCCAGGGTCGCTTGCACGGCGATAGGGTTCGGCGTGGTGTGCAGGCCGCTTTGCAGCGCGCCATAAAAACCGGTGCCCAGGGTGCCGACAATCCCGCAATGCTGGCCCAGCAGGTCGAGGGCCTGGGCAACCAGTTGGGTCACGCTGGTCTTGCCATTGGTGCCCGTCACGCCCACCAGATTGAGGTGGCGGCTAGGGTCGCCATAAAAGCGCCCGGCAATATCGGACAGCTGCTTGGCCAGACCCTTGACCGGAATCAGCGGCACGTCGGTGATCGGCAGCACGGTGGCGCCTTCCACTTCATACGCCACGGCAGCCGCGCCGCGCTGCAAGGCGTCGGCGATGTGCGCACGGCCATCGTACTTGCCGCCCGGCACCGCCAGGAACAGGTCGCCAGCGCGCACGTTACGGCTGTCCAGGGTCAACTCGCGAATCAGCAGATCGCGGCCGGCGTGGGCAAAAATCTTGTTCAGGCTAAGAGACATCAGCCGCGCCCTCCATTGGCTTTTACTGCAGCGGCCGGTGGTCCGGCATTCGCTTGTTGGGTCGGCGGCAGGTTATCCGGCGTGATGTTCATCAGGCGCAGGGTGCCGGACATCACTTTGCTGAACACCGGCGCCGATACCAGGCCACCGAAGTAACCGGCTTTGCTCGGCTCATCGATCACAACGACGATGGCGTAGCGCGGGTCGCTCATCGGGCCGAAGCCGGCGAACAGCGAGCGGTAGGAGTTTTCGGCATAGCCCTTGGTGCCGACCGACGTTTTACGCGCGGTACCGGACTTGCCCGCCACGTGATACGCCGGCACCTGGGCGCGGAATACACCGCGCGGCGCTTCGATCACTTGTTGCAGCATGCCTTGCATGGTCTTGGCGACGTTTTCAGGGATCACCTGGGTGGCTTTCGGCGCCTCATCGACGTGGATCAGGCTCAGCGGCACCATGCGACCGTTGTTGGCCAGCACGGAGAAGGCATGGGCCAGTTGGATCGCGGTCACCGACAGGCCGTAGCCATAGGAAAGCGTGGCGGTCTCGGCTTTTTTCCATTCGCGGTAGTTGGGCAGGTTGCCGACGCGCTCACCTGGGAAATCCAGGCCGGTGGGTTGCCCCAGGCCGATCTTCTGCGCGAGGTGGTAGATGGTTTCACCACCGATATCGAAGGCGACCTTACTCATGCCCACGTTACTGGAGTTGATCAGGATACCTGTCAAATCCAGCACCGGACCTTCAGTACGGGACACGTCACGAATGGTGTATTTACCCAGCTGCAAAGTACCCGGATACACCTCGACCTTGTCGCTGGGCTTCCAGCGACCGGTTTCCAGGGCGGCACTCATGGAGATGGCTTTCATGGTCGAACCCGGCTCGAACACGTCGATCATTGCGCGGTTACGCATCATCGCCGGTTGCAGGTTGCGACGGTTGTTCGGGTTGTAGGTCGGCTGGTTGACCATGGCGAGGATCTCGCCGGTCTTCACGTCCATGATCACAAGGCTACCGGCCTTGGCGCCGTTCTCGATGATCGCGTTACGCAGCTCGCGGTTGGCCAGATATTGCAGGCGCAGGTCAATCGACAACGCCAAGGGCTTACCGGCCTTGGCGTTCTTGGTGACCTGGACATCCTTGATCAGTCTGCCGCGCCGATCCTTGATGACTTGTCGTTTGCCGGGAACCCCGGCGAGCCATTCATCGTAGGCGAGTTCCACGCCTTCACGACCGTGATCATCGATGTCGGTAAAACCCACCATATGGGCAGTGGTTTCACCGGCCGGGTAGAAACGACGGAATTCCTCGATGCCGTAGACACCGGGGACTTTAAGGTCGAGCACTTGCTGGCCTTGCTCGGGGGTAAGGCCGCGAACGAGGTAGATAAATTCTTTATTTGCCTGGGCTTCAAGGCGCTCGGCCAAGGCTTTCGGGTCCTGGCCCAGGGCGGCAGCCAGTTGCGGCCACTTGTCCTTGGCAACCTGCAATTCCTTGGCGTTGGCCCACAGGGTGGTCACCGGCGTACTCACCGCCAACGGCTCGCCGTTACGGTCGGTGATCAGGCCGCGGTGCGCAGGGATCGGAATATGACGCAGGCTACGGGCATCGCCCTGGCCGATCAGGAAGTCACGATCGACCACTTGCAGGTCGATGATCCGCCAGGTAATCGCCCCCACCATCAATGCCAGCAAGCCGAGCATCAGGCGGAAGCGCCATGGGTAGAGTGCACCTTCAAGTTTCATCATGGCGCCACCATGCGAACTTCGGCCGCGCCCGGGATGTGCATTTTCAGCTGTTCGGTGGCCAGCACTTCGATACGGCTATGGGCCGTCCAGGTGCTTTGCTCGAGGATCAACCGGCCCCACTCCGCCTGCGCTTTGTCACGCACGCTCAATTCCCCATAGAGGGTATTGAGCAGTTGACGGTTGTAGTGGGCACTGTAGGACACCGCAATTGCGGACACCAGCACGCCGACAAACAGCAGCAACATAAAGAAGCTGCCGCCCGGGAGGGGCTTGGCGAAAAGCTTGCTCACCGCAGCTTCTCCGCAACGCGCATGACGGCGCTACGGGAACGTGGGTTGGCCTTGAGTTCGGCTTCGGAAGCGAACTGCGCTTTGCCATGGATTTTGATTTTCGGCACAAAGGCTTCGAAACGTACCGGCAGGTTGCGCGGCAGGTTATCGGACTCGCCCTTGACCAGGCGGCGCATGAACAGCTTGACGATGCGGTCTTCCAGGGAGTGGAAACTGATCACCACCAGGCGACCGCCCACTTCCAGCGCCTCAAGGGCAGCCTCAAGGCCAGCCTCCAGGTCGCCCAATTCGTTGTTGACGTGAATACGCAGGCCCTGGAACGCACGGGTCGCCGGGTTTTTGCCCTTTTCCCACGCTGGGTTGGCGACTTTAAGCACTTCGGCCAGGTCGGCGGTGCGCTCGAACGGCTGGATTTCGCGGCGCTCCACCACGGCACGGGCCATGCGGCCGGCGAAGCGTTCTTCACCGTATTCCTTGAACACGCGGGCAATTTCTTCCACCGGCGCGGTGGCAATGAACTGCGCGGCACTGACGCCACGGGTAGGGTCCATGCGCATGTCGAGGGGGCCGTCGTTCATGAAGCTGAACCCGCGCTCCGGGTCATCGAGCTGCGGCGAAGACACGCCCAGGTCGAGCAAAACCCCGGCCACCTTGCCCGCCATGCCGCGCTCGGCGACTTCGGCACCCAGCTCGGCAAAGCTGCGCTGCACAACGACAAAGCGGCCGTCTTCGGCCGCTAGCGCTTGCCCGGTGGCAATCGCTTGGGGGTCTTTGTCAAACCCGAGGAGCTTGCCGTCGGGCCCGAGCTGGCTGAGTATCAACCGGCTATGCCCGCCCCTGCCGAAGGTACCGTCCAAATAGCAGCCATCCGCGCGTACGGCGAGAGCCTCAACGGCTTCGTCAAGCAGTACGGTGATGTGGTTAAAGCCGCTATCAATAGTCACAGGATCAAATCACGCAGTTCATCAGGCATGGCGCCCGGTTGTTGAATAGCAGCCAGGTCAGCTGCAGAAACAGCATCCCAGGCATCTTCGTCCCACAATTGGAACTTGTTCAGTTGGCCGACCAGCATCGCGCGCTTATCCAGCTTGGCGTACTCGCGCAAGCGCGGGGGCACCAGGAAACGACCACTGCCATCGAGCTCGAGGTCGACGGCATTACCAATCAGCAAACGCTGCAGGCGGCGGTTTTCTTCACGCAATGAAGGCAGGGCACGCAACTTGGTCTCAATCAACTCCCACTCATCGAGGGGGTAAACACATAAACAAGGGTCAACGGCATCAATGGTGATGATCAACTGCCCGGAACTTCGCGAAATCAGCTCGTCACGATACCGGCTCGGCATGGCGAGACGGCCTTTTGCATCGAGACTGATAGCGTTAGCTCCGCGAAACACAGATGCGTTTCTCCAAATTTTAGCGTTTTACGTTCAAAAAACCCACTTTGTGCCACTTTCCGCCACTTGCGCACACTATAGGAATGCGCCCACCACACCGTCAAGGCGCGGATTCAAGGAAAAGCCTTACAGATCGGAGATTTAGGAGCGTAAAAGGAGGAGAAACCAGAGTTCGGCGGTGTTTTTGGCTCGATAAGCACAAATAGCTCAAAGAGCTACAGCTCAAAGTTAAAGTAATTTATTAAGAGTAAGATTTTTTTGGTATTACGAAGATGCATCTGCCAATGATTTGGCAGGGAGGGTTTCTTGCGTTACTACCGGTTTTCTGTCCGAGATTCGCACAGAAGGAAAAAGGTGGAGAGTCGATCTATAAGCCGGGTTCTGTCTTGAACAGTCATTCGTCTACGATGGCCATCACTGGACATCTTTAGCAACCTACCCGGTCCCAGCGCGGGCCACGCCTTGGGACCCTATTTGGTCTTGCTCCAAGTGGGGTTTACCTAGCCACGAACTGTTGCCAGTCGTGCGGTGCGCTCTTACCGCACCTTTTCACCCTTACCGGCACCGAAATGCTTAGGCGGTTATTTTCTGTGGCACTTTCCGTAGGCTCACGCCCCCCAGGCATTACCTGGCACTTCGCCCTATGGAGCCCGGACTTTCCTCCCCCCCCTAATTTTCATAGAGGGCAGCGACTGTCCAATCGACTCTCCGCCGCGCAGGTTAACGGCACGGCGGCCTCAGGACAAGTATTAAAAGTGCAGCATTGCCATCACGTTCGGACGGAATACCGGTTTAACCCCGGAACTATTCGGCTTTCTGTTTATCCAGCGCAACTTGATACAGCACATTCTTGCGTACGCCGGTAATTTCCGCCGCCAACGCCGCCGCGCGCTTGAGGGGCATCTCCTTGAGCAACAGGTCGAGGACACGCATGGCCTCGCTGCCGACTGCGTCTTCCGCCTCCGGTGCTGTCCAGCCTGCCACCAGCACCACGCACTCTCCACGCTGCTGATTGCTGTCGCCTTCGACAAACGCGCGCAGTTCTTCCAGCGGCAAGCCCTTGAGGGTTTCGAACGTCTTGGTCAGTTCACGCGCCAGCAACGCAAGACGCTCGCCACCAAACACCAGCTCCATGTCCTGCAGGCATTCGAGGATACGGTGCGGGGCTTCGTAGAAGATCAGGGTGCGCGGTTCTTCCTTTACCGCCTGGAGACGGGCACGGCGCCCCACCGCCTTGGCCGGCAGGAAACCTTCGAAGATAAAGCGATCCGAGGGCAGGCCCGCCGCCGACAACGCCGCTATCAGCGCGCACGCCCCGGGAACAGGTACTACATTGATACCTGCGGCCCGCGCCTGGCGAACCAGGTGATAGCCCGGATCGGAGATCAGCGGCGTACCCGCATCGGAGATCAGTGCGACATCGTCACCGGCCAACAGGCGGACAATAAAGCGGCTGCCTTCTTCGCGCTCATTGTGTTCGTGGCAGGCCGCCAGTGGTGTGCTGATACCAAAATGCTGCATCAAGCGCTGGGAGTGCCGGGTGTCTTCGGCCGCGATCAATTTAACCTCGCGCAACACTTTCAGTGCTCGGGCACTGATGTCGTCCAGGTTGCCAATGGGCGTCGCCACGACAAAAAGCGAGCCTGCAGTGGAATTCAAAGGACCTGGAGCAGTCAAAGCGCACACCTCGATGGTTGGCAAAAGCCATATTGTAGCGCGTAGGCGCCTTGAAAATATGCCATCACGGCCGATGCCTTTTCTGCCATCAATTGCCAACAGCAACATTTGCACGACCTAAATCAAAGGTTTCACGCCAGTAACATCGCGCCTGGGCCAGTGCTTGGGTACAATTCCACGCTAATTTGATCGGTATCAGGAACACTTACATGATCGCTTGCCTGCGGCTGCTCTCCGCCCTCTGCCTCGCTGCCTTACTGGCCGCTTGCGCCAGCTCGCCCTCGTCCAGCCTTGGCGACCTTCCACGGACCCCGGACGCCAGTATCGAGCAACTGCTCGAACAGGCCACCACCGCCAAGACACCAGAAAAGGCCGCATTGCTGCGCCTGAGTGCGGCAGACATGGCCTACCGCCAGAACAACCCCGGCCGCTCGTCGCAGATTCTTGCGCAAGTGTCCCTGGATGTCCTCAAGCCAGCCGCGCAAGTATTTGCCAGCACCCTGGCCGCCGAACTGGCCATGACGCGCAACCAGCCCAAGGCCGCGTTGACCGCCTTGAACCATCCGAGCCTGCAAAGCCTGAAGGAGCTGCCGACCGAACAGCAGATCCGCACCGGCACCGTGCACGCCCGCGCTTATGAAGCTGATGGCCAGACCCTGGCCGCTGCTCGCGAGCGCGTTGCCATGGCGCCACTGCTCAGCGGCGATGCGGCTAAAAGCAATCACGACGCCATCTGGACCTTGATTGCCGCACTGCCTGCAGAACAACTGCAAGCCAGCGGCAACCCGACCCTGGACGGCTGGATCACCCTGGCCCAGGCGGTCAAGGGCGCCGGTACGCTGGAGCAACAACAGGCCGCTATCGACACCTGGCGCGCACAGAACCCAGGCCACCCGGCTGCTGTGCAACTGCCAACCCCGCTGACCAAGCTCAAGGAGCTGGCCAGCCAGCCCTTGAACAAGATCGCCCTGCTACTGCCGCAGGAAGGCCCACTGGCCTCCGTCGGCAAGGCGCTGCGCGAAGGCTTCATGGCGGCGCACTACCAGGCTGAACAAGCCGGGCAGAAGCCACCGGCCATCGAGTTCTATGACAGTTCGCGCCTGACCTCCATCGACGACTTCTACGCCAAGGCCCAGGCCGCCGGCGTGCAACTGGTGGTCGGCCCGCTGGAGAAGCCGCTGGTCAAACAACTCAGTGCGCGCCCTCAATTGCCGATCACCACCCTCGCGCTGAACTACAGCGAAACCGACCAGAGCCCACCGCAACTGTTCCAGTTCGGCCTGGCCGCTGAAGACGAAGCCCGCGAAGTGTCGCGCCGCGCCCGTGCCGATGGCCTGCACCGCGCTGCTGCCATGGTGCCCCGTGGCGAATGGGGCGAGCGTGTCTACAAGGCCTTCCGCCAGGATTGGGAAGCCAACGGTGGCACGGTTGTTGGTGTTGAGTATGTCGACCAGCCGGTCGCCCTCGCCCAGCAAATCGCCGACCTGTTCCAACTGCGTAAAAGCGAAGGTCGCGCCAAGAGCCTGCAAAGCACAGTGGGCACAGACGTAGCGGCACAGCCGTCACGTCGCCAGGACATCGAGTTCATCTTCCTGGCCGTTACCCCGCAGCTGGCCCAGCAGATCAAGCCGACCCTGAACTTCCAGTACGCCGGTGATGTGCCGGTGTACGCCACGTCCCATGTGTTCAGCGCCAGCGGCGACAAGAACCAGTACCTGGACATGACCAACGTGATGTTCTGCGAAACCCCTTGGCTGCTCAACACCACCGACCCGCTGCGCAACCAGGTTGCCGCACAATGGCCGCAAGCCAATGGCAGCCTTGGCCGCCTGTATGCGATGGGCGTCGACGCCTACCGCCTGGCACCGCGCCTGGGCCAGTTGAAGGCGCTGCCGGATACACGGGTTGACGGTCTCTCGGGCAACCTGGGCATCAGCACCAACCAGCGCGTCGATCGCCAGATGCCATGGGCGAAGTTCGTCGGTGGCGAGATCCAACGCCTGCCGGACACCCCGCGCTGATGCCGGAGCGGTCCACTGCACAAAGCGGCAAGGATGCCGAACTTCAAGCGCTGAAACACTTGCAACAACAGGGTCTGCGCCTGCTGGCGCAGAACTGGTTGTGTAAACGCGGCGAGCTTGATCTGGTCATGCTTGACGGCGATACAGTAGTATTCGTCGAAGTCCGCTACAGAAAACACGCACAATGGGGTGGCGCGCTCGCCAGTATCGACGGGCGCAAGCGTCAGAAGCTGATACTCGCTGCGCAGTTTTTCCTGCAAAAAGAGCATCGCTGGGCCGACGCCCCCTGCCGTTTCGATGTGGTTGCCATGGAAAGCACACCGTCTGGTCAAGTTGATCTGAACTGGCTGCAAAATGCCTTCGACAGCTGATTCGCCGGACACCTTCATCACACACTTTTGCTCTTTGCTTTGCGGGCTGCACATTTCTGTGCCAAACAGCCGCGCTACTTAAGGTCACACAGATGGACATGCAATCCCGAATTCGCCAGCTTTTCCAGGCCAGCATCGACACCAAGCAACAGGCGATGGACGTACTTGCACCGCACATCGAGCAAGCCAGTCAGGTCATGGTCAATGCCTTGCTCAACGAGGGCAAAATGCTTTCGTGCGGCAACGGCGGTTCGGCCGGCGATGCCCAGCATTTTTCGTCGGAGCTGCTCAACCGCTTCGAGCGTGAGCGCCCGAGCCTGCCGGCCATCGCCTTGACCACCGATTCGTCGACGATCACCTCGATCGCCAACGACTACAGCTACAACGAAATTTTCTCCAAGCAGATCCGCGCCCTGGGCCAACCAGGCGATGTGCTGCTGGCGATTTCCACCAGCGGCAACTCGGCGAATATTATTCAAGCGATCCAGGCCGCACATGATCGCGAAATGATTGTCGTAGCATTGACCGGACGCGACGGTGGCGGCATGGCCTCGCTGCTGCTGCCCGAAGATGTGGAGATTCGCGTCCCGGCCAATGTCACCGCACGTATTCAGGAAGTCCACCTGCTGGCGATCCACTGCCTGTGCGATCTGATCGACAGCCAACTGTTTGGGAGTGAAGAATGACCGTTAACCGCCTCGGCCTTTTGGCCATTACGTTGTGCCTCGGCATCAGCGGCTGCAGCACGGCAATCACTGCGACACGTGACACCCCTATTCAGGATGACAAGGGCACCCGCACCTTCGGCAGCAAGATTGACGACTCGCTGATCGAAACCAAGGTCGAAGTCAACATTGCCAAAGCCGCCACGGACCTGGGCAACGGTGCTTCACGCATCGTCGTGACCAGCTTCAACGGCGTGGTACTGCTCGCAGGCCAAACGCCACGCGCCGACCTCAAGGCCCAGGCCGAACAAGCCGCCTCGGCCGTACAACGAGTCAAGAAGGTCCACAACGAATTGCAGGTGATGGACCCGATCACCCTGTTGGCCATCAGCAACGACGCCCTGCTGACTACCAAGATCAAGGCGCAGATGCTGACCGACAACGCGATTCCCGGCTCGCGGATCAAAGTCGTTACCGATAACGGCATCGTCTACCTGATGGGCCTGCTGACCCAGGCGGAAGCCACGCGCGCAGCCAACCTGGTTCAGGGCGTGTCCGGCGTGCAGAAGATCGTGAAGGTGTTCGAATACATCGATTGATGTAAGCGGCAGCTATAAAAAAGGGCGCCATGCATTCACTGCATGGCGCCCTTTTTAGTGAGCAGCGTTTATTGGTACTGCTGGTACGGGTTGCCCTGGAACTGGTTGTTCTGCTGCGGCACTTGTTGCTGCGCGCCAGGTTGGCCGTACTGCTGGCCCGGGATCGGACCGAGGTTCACTTCTACCCGACGGTTCTGGGCACGGCCATTGACGTCGGCGTTGCTGGCAATCGGGTTATCCGGGCCGGCACCGCGTGCGCTGAGGTTCGCACCATTGACGCCTTGGGAAGTCAGGTAGTTGGCCACGCTCTGGGCACGGCGCTGGGACAGGTCCATATTCAGTTGGCGGCTGCCGGTGCTATCGGTGTAACCCACGATCTGGATGGTGTTCTGGTTGAACTGCTTGAGGGAGTTGGCCAAGTTGTTCAGCGGCTGGTAAAAGCTGCTGGAGATCGCGTCCGAGTTGGTGGCGAAGGTGATGTTACCCGGCATGATCAGCTTGATCTGGTCGCCCTGGCGCTGAACTTCAACCCCGGTATTGGCCATGCTTTCGCGCAGTTTCTTTTCCTGCTGGTCGGCGTAGTAGCCATAGCCCGCGGCGCCGGCACCCGCAACCACTGCGCCAATGAGCGCGCCCTTGCCACGGTTGTTATGGTCGATGGCAGCCCCCGCCAATGCACCGGCCAGGGCACCCAGGCCACCGTACTTGGCGGTCTTGCTCATACCGCTGGATTCATTATTCGCCTGTCCCTGGCTGCTGCCGTCATAAGGATTAGGTGAAGCGCAGCCGGACAACAAGGCTACGGCGGTAGCGACAACAAGCAGACGACGCGGAGTGAACATGAAGGGAGCTCCTACTTTTTGCATTCTGTGGTGCAAAGGACATTGGCAATGGACCCGTGCCGAGTTTGGAACGCGACAAACGGTAAAAATTCCGTGTACACGCCCCAACCTGTAACAAAACGTTCGGGACTTGCGTTGCTACAGAAACCGTAGCAGACACATGCTGAACGCGGCCTGTGTTTTTGCTACAGCGGATTGCCGTTTGAACCATTGCTTCACGCCCGCACAAACGGGTTCTCACGCATCTCGTCACCCAGGCGCGTGTCCGGGCCATGCCCGGTCACCACCGTCGCGCCCTCATCCAGCGTGTAGAGCCGTTGCTTGATCGAACGCACGATCGTCGCCTGGTCCCCGCCCCACAAATCCGTACGCCCTACCCCGCGCCGAAACAGCGTGTCCCCGGCAATCAGTAGTTGGGCATCGGCAAACCAGAAGCTCATCGAGCCTGGCGTATGCCCCGGTGTATGCAGCGCCACACCGCACCCACAGGCCAACTCTTCATCATCGGCCAGCCAGCGATCCGGCGACGGCACCGGAGTGTAGGGCACACCAAACATCTGGCACTGCATCTCCAGGTTGTCCCAGAGAAACTGGTCTTCCTTGTGCAGGTGCAGGGTGGCACCGGTCTTCTCCTTCAATCGCCCCGAGGCCAGGAAGTGATCGAGATGGGCATGGGTGTGGATGATGCTCACCACTTTCAGGCCCAGTGCATCGAGACGTGCCAGGATCAATTCATGATTGCCACCCGGGTCGACCACGATAGCCTTTTTGGTGACGGGGTCGCCAATGATCGTGCAGTTGCACTGCAACGGGCCGACCGGGAAGGTTTCGCGGATCAGCGCGGCTTTTTCAATATTCATCGGTGCTCCTGCGGGCTCTATGGCATATTCCGCACAGTATGGTTGACGAGGTGCCAGACCTGAAGAGCAGCGACTGCTAAGCTTGCCCACACCATCGAAAAACAACCCAGCCCCCCGCCACTGTGCCGCGTTGGAGCGATCTCCATGGCGAATCAACTGATCATCTGCGAGCACTGCGACTGTGTTTACGAAAAAGTCACGCTCGCCAGACATCAAAAAGCCCACTGCATACGGTGCGCCGGCGTACTCCAGCGCTACAACGGCCTGTCGGTGCAACAGCGCCTCGCCCTGACGCTGACGGCTGCGGTGCTGTGGACTTTCGCCAATTTCTATCCCGTGATGAGTATCAGCCTGCAAGGCCTGAAAAGCAGCGCCACGCTATGGGATTCGGTAGTAGCGCTGAGCCTGGGGCCGATCACCTTTATCGCGCTGGTGGCGGCCATTTCCATCATCATCGCGCCCGTGTTCCAGTTGCTGCTGTTGACGTGGGTCTTGAGTTTCGCCCTCGCGGGCAAGCGCTCACCGGCGTTCCGGCTGTGCATGCGTTGGCTGGAGGCGCTCCGGCCCTGGAGCATGCTGGAGGTGTGCCTGCTCGGGGCGATGGTGGCGGTGTTCAAGCTGGCCGGCATGCTTGATGTGATACCCGGCACCGGCCTGTTTGCCCTGGCCGTGCTCAGCCTGTTGCTGATCCGCATTGCCGGACGTGATGTGCGCGACCTATGGGACACCTTATGAACACACCACCCACGGCCAGTGAGCTCGATCTGTGCCTCTGTCACAGCTGCGGATTGTCCTGCGACATGCGCGCCGGGCCGACCGAATGCGAGCGCTGCGGCGCGCCCCTGCACCGGCGCAAGGTCAGTTCCCTGACACGCACCTGGGCCTACATGCTCACCGCGCTGGCGTTCTATGTGCCCGCCAACCTCCTGCCGGTGATGAACACCACCATGCTCGGCTCAGGGGCGGACAGCACCATCATGAGCGGGGTCCTGGAGTTCTGGCAGCATGGCGCGTGGGACATTGCGCTGATTATTTTCATCGCCAGCATCGCAGTGCCCGGCATCAAGTTTGTGTCCCTGACCCTGCTGCTGGTCACCGTGCAGCGCAATAGCCTTTGGGCACGCAAGGAACGTTCGAAGCTGTTCCGCTTCGTCGAACTGATTGGTTACTGGTCCATGCTGGATGTCATCGTGGTTGCGCTGGTGGCCGCACTGGTGAAGTTCCAGGCCCTGGGCACCATCGAGCCGCGCCTGGGCATCCTGTTTTTCGGCCTGGTGGTGGTGTTTACCATGCTGGCCGCCATGAGCTTCGATCCGAGGCTGATCTGGGAAAACCCGCACAACAAGGAGACCTCGGATGACGTCACATCCCACTGACACCCCGCAAGCCCCAGGGTCACCTGCGATCAAGACACGGCGCTTCAGCGTTTCGCTGGTGTGGATCGTGCCGATCGTCGCGGTGCTGGTGGGGATTTCGCTGGTGGTACACAGCGTCCTCCAGCAGGGCCCGACCATCACCCTCAATTTCAAGACCGGCAGCGGTTTGACCGCGAATAAAACCGAGGTCAAGTACCGCAACGTGGTGATCGGCCAAGTGACCGACGTCGCCTTGAGTGACGACCAGAAAAGCGTCAACGCCACCGTTCAACTGGCCAAGCAGGCCGAAAGCTTCACCCGCGCCGACTCGCAGTTCTGGGTGGTGCGCCCGCGTATCGGCGCCGGCGGTGTATCCGGCATCGACACCCTGCTCTCCGGCGACTACATCGGTGCCGACATCGGCCAATCGGAGACACGTGCCAAACAGTTCAAAGGCCTGGAAAACCCGCCGCCCATCACCTACGGCGAACCGGGCAAGCGTTTCACGCTGCACACGCAGACCCTTGGTTCGCTGGATATCGGCTCACCGGTGTACTACCGCAAAATCGAGGTCGGCCAGGTGGTGGCCTACGAGCTGGATGCCGAAGGCAAGGGTGTCAATGTCGAGGTGTTCGTGCATGCGCCCAATGATGCCTATGTCACCGAAAACACGCGTTTCTGGAATGCCAGCGGGGTTGACCTGAGCGTGGGCGCCAATGGCTTTGCGCTGAAGACCGAATCGCTCTCGTCCATGCTGGTCGGTGGCATCGCCTTTCGGGCGCCGCCGTACAGCCCGAACGACAAACCGGCCGACGAAGCACGTACCTTTGAGCTCTTCGACGATCAAGACAGCGCCCTCGCCCCACCCAGCGGCGAGGGCCAATACATGGTCCTGCGATTCGACCAGGCTTTGCGCGGGCTCAAGGTCGGTGCGCCAGTGGAATTCCTCGGTGTCGAGTTTGGCAAAGTGGTGTCGATCAACCTGGACTTCGATGCCAATAAACGCAGCTTCCCACTCAACGTCGGCATCGTGATCTATCCACAGTTGCTCGGGCAGGCCCACACCAAGCTGCTCAAGGTCATGAACCATAATCCCAACGACGAGGCCGCCGGCGTACGGCTGATCGGTTCGTTCATCGAAAATGGCCTGCGCGCCCAGGCGCGCAGTGGCAACTTGCTGACCGGCCAGTTATACATCGCGCTGGACTTCTACCCGAAAGCCGAGAAGGTCAAATTTGACCCCAGCCTGCGCCCAGTCAGCATTCCAACCATTCCCGGCAACCTGGAGCAGTTGCAGGAAAAACTCGAGAGCATCGTCAACAAGATCAACCAACTGCCGATCGAACGCATTGCCGGCAACCTCGACAGCAACCTGGTCGAGCTGCGCAAAGGCCTGACCCAATTCAACGCCAAAACCCTGCCCGGCGTTCAGAACACCCTGGCTGACGTGAGCAAGACGCTGCAATCGGCCAGCTCGACCCTGGCCGAGGACTCACCGCAGCGCGAGCAGCTGACCCAGACCCTGGATGAACTGGGCCGTATGTCGCGCTCGCTGCGCGAACTGTCGGACTACCTGGGCCGTCACCCGGAATCGCTGATCCGCGGTCGCCCCGACAACGCCGCGCCCCTGGACCTGCAAGGACCTCCGCGCAAATGACCCCTGGAGCAAGCGCCATGACGTTTCCGTTGAAAATCACCTTGATCGGCATGTTCATGTTGCTGGCGGCGTGCAGCAGTACTCCGATTACCTTTCATACGCTGACCCCGGCGCACTGGAATACGGCCACTGGAGCCGACGCAGGCACCCTCCGGATTGAAAGCATCACCGTTCCACCCCAGGTCGACCGACCGCAGATTGTGATCCGCCAGGGCGACAGTGGCGTGGCGATCCTGGAAACCCAGTGGTGGGCCGCGAGCCTCGCGGATGAGTTGAGGAGTGCGCTGGTGGACCAACTGGCCAACAGCAAACCTCAGCAATCGATGTTGCTGCGTCTTGAAGTACAGCGCTTTGACTCCGTACCCGGCCAGTACGCGCTGCTCGACGTCAAATGGCGCCTACGCCCGGCCGGTGGCATCGAGAGCCCGCCGCTGACCTGCCGGACCACATTGCAGTCGCCCGCCGGGCCGAGCATCGACGACGTAGTGCTCGCCCATCAAAACAATATCAAGCGCTTTGCCGCGCAGGTCAGGCAGGCGGTCGACAGGTCAGCCGGCCAGTGCCCGACGGCACCGTAAACCGCCCAGCACTTACGCCAGCAAGCCCATCGCCTTGGCTCGCGCCACGGCCTGGGTGCGCCGCTCCACCCCAAGCTTGCTGTTGATGTGGCTGGCGTGGGTCTTGACGGTGTGCAGGGAGATAAACAGCTGGTTGCTGATCTCCTGGTTAGAGCAGCCTTGGGCGATCAGTTGCAAGACCGCCAGCTCGCGCGTGCTCAGGGTTTCGTGGCTGGTCGTGACCTCGGGCGTCACAACCGCCGGGAGAAGTGCGAGCAGGCTCTGGTGCAGCGGACCTTGCGGGTCTTTGCCCAATTGCTCGCGCATCCAGTCCGGATACCCGTCCAACAAGCGTTGGAACGGCTGTAACGCGCCCCCGGCGCCCGCCTCAAACGCCTGGGCCAGCACCGGCCGCGCCCTGGCTTCCTGACCGCACTCGAGCAGCAACTGGGCCTGCTGGGTCAGCGCCATCAGAGCAATCATCTCGCGCCCGCTGTTGCGGGCCTGTTGCGCCAATGCTTCAAGCCGCTCCAGCGCCGCCTGGGGCTGATGGCGCACGGCATCGAGGGCGGCTTGTTGCAGCCCGATATGTTGCGGCAGGTGCGGGTGGAATTCCGGTGCGGCGGCGGCTTTTTCGCCGTTGTAGGTCTGGCCCAGCCGCGTCAGCCAGGCATCCGCCAGGTCGGTGCGGCCTTGGGCCAGCCACAGTTCGCATTTGATCAGGGTAATCATCGCCAGGTAGTAGATCGGCGGCACATCCCAGATATGCATCAAACGCTCGGCTTCGGCGAGTTCGGCGAAGGCTCTGGGAAAGTCATGGCGCCGCCCTTCGAAGCTGGCGATCACGCAATGGCCGATCAGCACGCTGATATCGCGACAGGCCCGCGCCTCGGCCACGCCCGCGCGCAGGTGGGCGATGCCGGCTTCGGACTGGTTACGCACCAACAGCAAGTAGCCTTCGTAGAGCGACAGCCGCGCACGCACCGCATACAGTCGCTGCGGTGCCAGGCCGTGCAGGCGCTGCTGGCCCTGGCGCACCTCATCGAGGGCGCGCAGGATTTCGCCACGGGCCTGTAACACCCGTGCACGGTCGTAATGGGCCAGGGCTTCGAACAATGGGTTGCCGACGCGCTGCGCCAGTTCCAGGGATTCACGGTTCAGGCCACGGGCACGCCACAAATCGCCATCGGCGATGGCCAGGTTGGACAGGGTCGACAGGCACACCAGGCGCTGGCCGTAACGCCGTTGCGGCAGGCTTTCCAACGCCTCGCTGCAATAGCGCTGAGTCAACTCACGCTCACCTCGGCCGCGGGCGATAATCCCGCTCAGCGCCAGCCACTGGGCCAGCATCGAGCGCTGTGCAGTGGCCGAGGGCGCCGGCAGGAAGCGACTGAGGTACGCGGATAACTCCTCCGCCGCATCCAACTGGCAGGCCAACCCCAATGCCCAGCTGTACAGCACAATCAGACGCGGCGTGCTGATCAGCAGGCTGTCGGGCAAGTCCATTTTCCAGCGCAGCAACATGCCGACATTCTGCTCGGCCAGCAGTTGTTCTTCGGACAGGTTCTGCACCAGGTTGGCCGCCACGTCGAGGTGCCCGGCGCGCAATGCTTGCTCCACCGCCTCGTCGATCAAGCCCTGGGCGTTGAACCAACGGCACGCGCGCAGGTGCAGGCTGGCGGCCGGCAATACATTGCTGCTCGCGCGGCGGGTGCGCAGCAGGTCGGAGAACAAATGGTGATAACGGTACCAATGCCCCTGTTCGTCCAAGGGCACCAGGAACACCTGGTGGGCTTGCAGGTAACGCAGGATCTCGGCGCTGTCATGAGCTTCGCGCACGGCATCGCACAACTCGCTGCAAAAACGGTCCTGGGGCGCGGTGTCGAACAGGAACGCTTGCACTTCGGGCGGCAGGCAGTCGATCACTTCTTCCAGCAGGTAGTCGCGGATCAGCCCTTCCCCACCGTGCAGGCTTTGCGGCAGGGCGTCCTCGTTGCCGGCTTCGGAGGCCGCCAGCAACCAAAAGCGCAGGCCGGCCACCCAGCCTTCGCTGCGGCGGATGAGGTTGTCGAGGGCTTCACCACTCAAGGAATTGCTGTGGCGATCCAGCAAGGCCTGGGATTCGGCATGGGTCAGGCGCAGGTCTTGCTCGTGCAACTCCAGCAAATGCCGTGACAACCGCAAGCGCGCCAGATGCCAGTCCGGGCGCTGGCGGCTGGTGACCAGCAGCACCAGGCCATCGGGCAAATGGTTGAGGAAAAATTGCAGGCAACGGTCCAGCACCGGTCCCTGGGCCAGATGGTAGTCATCCAGCACCAGCAATAAAGGCGCACAGGTGGACAGGTGCACGGTCAGCTCATCGAGCAGACCATCGAGCCATTCTTCAAATGCAAAGGGTTGGTGCCGCTGGCGCATTTTCAGCAGGCCCAGGGATTGGGTGCCGAGTGCCGGGAAGTAGTGCTGCAACCCTTCGAGCAGACGCTCAAGAAAACGCCCGGGCTCGTTGTCCCGGGGGCTCAGGCCCAGCCACAGGCTTTGCCAGTGAGCCGGCAGGCCCTGGCAGAACTCCACCGCCAACGAACTCTTGCCGAACCCAGCCGGTGCGCTGACCAGCAGCAACCGCCCTTCCAGGCCGGCGCTCAGCCGTTCACACAGCCGCGGGCGCAGCACGTAGCCGTCGGGTAGAGGAGGCCTGTAGAAGCGGCCTTCCAGGGTCGGGATTACCGCACTGGCGGGCCCTTGGATTCGGGACAGATCAGTCATCGCCGGGCTCTTGTAGAAGGCTGTTGTCGGCATTGCAGATGACCGCAGACTAGCGGTAAAAGCGGCGAGTTTGTAGATCTTTGCAACATTTGCCTGAAAAAGAACTGAGACAAGAAATATCGCCACAAACAAAAAGTGGGAGGGGGCTTGCTCCCGATAGAGGCGGATCAGTCAATGCATGCGCTGACTGTCACATCGCTATCGGGGGTAAGCCCCCTCCCACATTGAGGCGCTAGTGGAATTTAGCGAACACCTTCCTGGCGCAGGGCCGCTGGGGTGAAGTCGCTGGTGGTGGCGGTGAAGCCGAAGTCATAGGCCTGTTTCTCTTCGTTCTTCATGCCCAGTGCCAGGTAACGGCCGGACTGCAGGTCGTAGAGGGTTTCGAGGGCGTACCACGGTACTTGCTTGTCGTAGTAGTTCTCGGCATGGGCCTCGGCAACGCGCCACAGTTGGCCACGGCCGTCGTAGTGGTCGATCACTGCGGCTTGCCAGGTGTCTTCGTCGATGTAAAAGTCACGCTTGGCATAGATATGGCGCTGGCCTTCCTTCAAGGTGGCGACCACGTGCCAGACACGGCGCAGCTCGTAGCGTGTCAGGTCCTGGTTGATGTGGCCGGCCTTGATGATGTCGGCGTACTTGAGCTTCGGATCGTCGATCTTGTAGCTGTTGGAGGCGATGTAGATTTCCTTCTTGCCTTCCAGTTTCCAGTCGTAGCGGTCCGGCGCACCGTTGTACATGTCGAGGTTGTCGGAGGTCCGCAGGCCATCGGCGGCGGTACCCGGCCCGTCATAGGACACTTGCGGTGCCCGGCGCACACGGCGCTGGCCGGCGTTGTAGACCCACGCCGAACGCGGCTCCTTCACCTGGTCCAGGGTTTCGTGCACCAGCAGCACACCACCGGCCAGACGTGCCGGCGCGGTCACTTGCTGCTTGAAGTAGAACAGGATGTTGCCTGGGTTTTTCGGGTCGAAGTCCTTCATCTTGTCGCGGAACACGAACTGGTCGCGGAAGTACACCAAGCTGTAGGAACCGTTGGTTTGCGGCGTGGCCTGGGTCACCAGACGAGTCACGCTGCCCCCGCGATAACGGGTGATGTGGTTCCAGATCACTTCCACACCGCTTTTCGGGATAGGGAACGGTATGGCGGTTTCGAAGTTCTCCAGGCCGTTGCCGCCAGACACCAGGTTGGTGGTGGTGGCGTTCTTCTTGATGGATGCGAACACATCGGCCGGCACGGTAGCGCCGCGATGAGTTGGGTAGACCGGCATCTTGAAGGTTTCCGGGTAACGCTTGAACATCGCGTACTGCCCCGGTGCCAGCTTGTCTTTGTACTGCTCGACGTTCTGCGCGGTGATGGTGAACTGCGGCTGCTCACTGGCGTAAGGGTTGGCGAGGAAACCTTTGGCATCCACGGCGCCGGCGTTGGTCGGCATCGGCGACCATTTCGGGATGGTGCCGGCGGCGTTACCGGCCATTTCCGCACCCATCGGTGTCAGGGTCGTGCCCAGCTTGGCGGCTTCATCCGCCGACACTGCCGCCATGACATTGCTCGCCAGGATCGACAGTCCAAGCACACCCACGTGCAACAGACTTTTGGTTATTTTCATGTTCTGGTCTTCCTGAAAATACAGTGTGCTTAGAAGTTCGCGCCGAAGCTCAGGGCGACGAAGTCGCGGTCACTCGAGGTATTGAAGTCGCCCCCAAAGAAGTTGGTATAGGCAAGGCTCGCTGTGTAGGTGTTCTGATACTCAGCATCCAACCCCAGGCTCACCGCTTTGCGACCCTCTTCAAAGTTGCCACCAGGACCTGGCGAATAACCGCTCACGTCATGGGACCACGCCACGTTGGGTTTGAGATTCACACCGGCAAAGACATCCGGGTATTCCCAGATTGCGCGGCCACGGTAGCCCCAGGAAGTGGAGGTGGTGAAGCCATCATTGTTGCAGTTAGCCGTACGGTTGCTGGCATCGGCACCAGGACCGGCACCGGTGATCGTGCCGGAGTTAAGCGTTGCACAGAGAGCACCTTGTCCAGGGCCGTACACAGGGTCACGCCCGTAACGCGCTTTGTCGCGGCTTTCCAAGCCCCCCACATGCGTCACGCCCACTTCGCCGACCAGCGTAAGACGACTGGCACCCATGACCTGATCGAAAAAGTGCGTGAAGGTTGTCTGGAACTGAGTGATTTCCTTACGGCGATAGCCGTTCAGGTCCGTGTCGGCAGCACCCTTGAGCGGAGAAGCAGCGCCCAGACCAATCAGCGGCGTGACGCCCGCGTAGAGGATGTCAGTGGTATTGAGTTGCACCGGAGCGTTTGGTCGGTAGCTGAGTTCTCCGCTCCATGCCGTGCCGGTAGGTAACGTCGTGGAGAAGCTCAAGCCATAAAGGCGGATATCCTCTGGGTACTCGACAAAGTAGCTGGAGTTACCCGCGACAATGAGCGGACGCAGGCCCACCGCCGGCGTAGGTGTCAGAGAGTTGGCCGCTGCATAAGTCGCAGCCGACGCCCCCCGCGCACTGAAAATCGGAGCCCGGCTGTGATAGTTCATGAAGTAGGCGCCGAACTCGGTGTCCAGCGGTTCGTAGTTATAGTGAAACGCCACGCCGAATTGACCACTGTCGCGCGCATCACGATCAGGCCCACGCTTGACCAGCACGCCCTCTTCGTTAACGTTGACCCCAAAGTTGTTCAGCAGCGGTAACGCGCCAGGCTGAGTCGCGAGGAACGAACGTTTGCTGAGCAGTCGGAGGTTGTCCGTACAGCCATCGGAAATAACATCAGGCTGAGAGAAGAACGTCCCGCAGTTATCCGTAACGGTCTGGTCCCATTCCAACTGATAAAACGCTTCTGCCGACAAGTTATCGGTCAGGGTTTGCGACACATAGAACATGTTGACCGGAATCAAGCCTTCCTTGATTTCGGCACCCGGACGACGGAATGCGGACACGTCGATCGGGTTGACGGAGTTGATGCCGCCGCCGATGAAGGTGCTTTCACCCCAGCTCACTACCTGCTTACCGAACCGCACGTTGCCGGGCTGATCGGCAATGGAATAGTTGTGGTAGATAAACGCATCAAGAATCTGCCCACCAGAAGACTTGGCGCCCTCTTTGCGGTTGTTATCGCTGATGTCCTTGAACTCACGGCTTTCATCCTTGAGTTCGAAGTCATACCAGTACTTGCCGCGCACAAACACACCGGTATCGCCGTACTTCAGTTCCAGATCGTGGATACCCTTGAATATCTTCGAAAACGTTTCCCCACGCTTGAAGTTCAAGTGGCCGTCATCGGAGGTCTGGGACAATCCCTTGCCACCATTGTTGACGCCAATGAGGTCACGGTTGGGCTTGGCTGTCGACCAGCTCGCCCCCACAGACAGCGACGAGTCAAAACTCCCTTCGATTTCACCGATATTGAAACTGACGCCGAATGCGGGCCCGGCGAGCGTAGAGGCGAGACTGACGGCCAGGGGCAGTCTTGCCCGGCGCCAGAACTGGTTTACTGAGGTCATCGACGCTACTCCATGTGCATTATTGTTATGGCAGTGAGTTCTTTCTGTGATGCTTGTAACGGCCGGAATACAACGATTCCAATGCCGCCTGGCAACTGAACCTCCATGGCCCGAAGCGACGCATCCTTGAAAAACTCTGGGTGGGACTATAGCCAGCAGGGGGTACCGCTTGATCCCTCTAAAGTGTGATTTGCATCACCAACCCGTCTGCCACAGTCCTTTCGCCATGTCGGCGAAGGCCGACGCGGCAAGGATGGCTGAAAATTGGCAAATCACAAGTGAAGGCGCGAGATAGAGCATCGCCGTGCCACGAGGGCACGGCAAATCAGCTCAGAGGGTGGACAGGAAGGTGCTGTTGTTGGCCTGCCATTCAATGATGTCAACGCGGATACGTTTTTTGTCGAGCTTGCCGACACTGGTCTTGGGAATTTCCGTAACAACGGCAATCTGGCTCGGAATCGCCCACTTGCTCAAATGGCCCAATTCGACAAAAGGCTTGAGATGTTCCTTGAGCTCGCGAGCCCCAATCTCATGGCCATCACGCACCACCAACAACGCAAACGGGCGCTCGCCCCACTGCGGGTCGGCGATGCCCACCACCGCTACTTCGCGTACCGCCGGGTGACGGCTTACCAATTCTTCGAGGGCCAGGGAGGAGATCCACTCGCCGCCGGTCTTGATCACATCCTTGATGCGGTCGCGAATATCGATCACGCCAAATGCATCGAGGGTGGCCACGTCGCCCGTGTGCATCCAGCCGCCCGCCCACAGCTCGGCGCCCTTCTGCGGCTCGTTGTAATAACCCTCGGTCAGCCACGGCGCGCGCAGGACCAACTCGCCCTGGGACTCGCCGTCGGCGGGCAGAAAGTTACCCTCAGCGTCCATGATCGCCGCCTCCACCAATGGCCCAGGCACACCGGCCTTGATGCGGTAGGTGATGCGCTCGTCCTCGGTGCCGGCCATCAGTTCTTCGTTGAGGTGGGCGCAGGACACCAGCGGACCGGTCTCGGACATGCCGTACGCGGCGGTCAGTTGAATCCCACGGGCCTTTGCCGCCTCATACAGCGTACGGTTGAGGGCGCTGCCACCGATGACGATTTTCCAACCGCCAAAATCCACGCCTTGGGCGGCCTTGGCGTTGAGCACCATTTGCAGGATGGTCGGCACGCAGTGGGAGAAGGTGACCTTCTCCTTGCGCCACAGCTCCACCAGGTATTCCGGGTCGTAGCGGCCGGGGTAGACCTGTTTCAGGCCGAGCATGGTCGCCACATACGGCAGGCCCCAGGCATGCACGTGGAACATCGGCGTGATCGGCATGTACACGTCGTTGGTGCCCAGCAGGCGCACGCTGTCGACGCTGCCCATGATGGTCGCCACGCCGATGGTGTGCAGCACCAGCTGGCGATGGGTGAAGTACACGCCCTTGGGGTTACCGGTGGTGCCGGTGGTGTAGAAGGTGGTGGCGACGGAGTGTTCGTCGAAGTCCTGGAAGTCGTACTTCGGGCTGGCGGCAGCCAACAGGGTTTCATACTCACCCACCAGGTTGGGCAGCTCGGCGGTCTTGGCTTCGCCGTCAGTGAGCAGCAGGGTCTTGTCGACGGTGGTGAGCTGCCCGGCAATGGCCTGGTAGAGCCCCACGAACTCGCTGTTGACCAGTACGAAGCGGTCCTCGGCGTGGTTCATGGTGTAGAGAATCTGTTCCGGCGACAGGCGCACGTTGATGGTGTGGATTACCGCGCCGATCATCGGGATGGCGAACATGCATTCCAGGTAACGATGACTGTCCCAATCCATCACCGCCACCGTGTCACCGGCCTTGACTCCGGCTTCGGTGAGCACGTTAGCCAAGCGCGCGACCCGCTCGATCAAGGTCGGGTAGGTGTAGCGCAGCTTGTCGCGGTAGACGATTTCCCGGGTCTTCTCGTAACGGGTACCGGACATCAACAGGCGCTTGATCAACAGCGGGTATTGATACGCACCTTCGGCGGGCGGAATAACACGGGTCTGCAACATACGAATCCCTTTTATGACTGCACGGTCTTGGCTTGAAGACCTGCACTGTAGAGAGGTTATGTTTCAGCTAAATCAGCCAAAGGAATGATTTGCAGACCGCCGCAAATGCTAGCTTTGCGCCAGCATCCGCCCTATTTCACGCTGGTAAACGCCAACTTCACCCCAATCGCAATCAACACCGCTCCCATGGTCCGATCAAACCAATGCCCCATCCGCGCAAAACCCGCGCGCACGCGTTGCTGGCTGAACAGCATGGCCACCAGGCAGAACCACAACGCCGTCGCCACCGCCAGGTACACGCCGTAACCGGCCTGGATCGCCAGCGGCGTGTGCGGGTTGATCACCACGGTGAACAGCGACAGGAAGAACAACGTCGCCTTGGGGTTCAGGCCGTTGGTGACGAAGCCTGCGGTAAACGCGCCACGCGGGGTACGCTCGCCCGCTTCGCGGTGCAACTCGCCCTCGGCGGCAGGCTTGGCTGGTTTGGCGCGCAGGGCCTTGAAGCCGATGTACAGCAGGTAGGCGGCCGCCGCCCATTTCAGTGCGTTGAACAACACGATGGACTGGGACACGATCAGGCCGATGCCGAGCAACGAATAGCCCACGTGCAGGAAAATCGCCGAGCCCACGCCCAACGCAGTCCAGGTTCCGGCGCGGCGGCCGTGGGTCACACTCTCGCGCACTACCACCGCGAAATCCGGGCCGGGGCTGGCCACCGCCAGCAAGTGAATCAGGGCTACGGTCAAAAACTCGGCGGCGTACATACTCACTCCATTAAGTAACGGATTATTTCATCTGATAGGCTCGGCAGATTACGCCTTCGAACCCTGTCGCAAAAGGTACAGTTGATGACGAACAATCGCCGCGCCGTCTTCCTTGATCACCCCTCCCTGGATCTGGGCGACCTCGACCTCAGCGAGTTGCGGGACAGTTTCAGCGACTTGCAGCTGTTGACGGGCACCACGCCGCAGAATGTGGTCGAGCGTCTCCAAGGCGCGCAGGTGGCGATCAGTAACAAAATCGCGCTCAATCGCGAAACCCTGGAGGCCTGCCCGGAACTCAAGTTGATCCTGGTTTCGGCCACCGGCACCAACAACATTGACCTGGAAGCCGCCCGCGCCCATGGCATCACCGTGAGCAACTGCCAGGGCTACGGCACACCGTCGGTGGCGCAGCACACGATCATGCTGTTGCTCAACCTGGCGACGCGGCTGAAGGACTATCAGCGGGATGTGACTGCCGGCAAATGGCAGGAGGCCAAGCAGTTCTGCCTGCTGGACCACCCGATTGTCGAGCTGGAAGGCAAGACCCTCGGCCTGCTGGGCCATGGCGAGTTGGGCAGTGCCGTGGCGCGCCTGGCCGAAGCCTTCGGGATGCGCGTGCTACTCGGCGCGATTCCCGGGCGCCCTGCCCGTGCCGACCGCGTGCCGCTGGATGAATTGCTGGCGCAGGTGGACGCACTCACCTTGCACTGCCCGCTCAATGAACACACCCGTGACCTCATCGGCGCCCGTGAATTGGCGCTGCTCAAGCCCGGCGCGTTTATCGTCAACACCGCCCGTGGTGGTTTGATCAACGAACAAGCCCTGGTCGATGCCTTGCGCAGCGGCCACTTGGGCGGCGCAGCGACCGATGTGCTGAGTGTTGAGCCTCCGGTCAATGGCAACCCGTTGCTGGCCGGCGATATTCCTCGATTGATCGTCACGCCCCACAATGCCTGGGGCAGCCGTGAAGCGCGCCAGCGTATCGTCGGCCAACTGGCAGAAAACGCCCGGGGCTTTTTCAGCGGCGCCCCGCTGCGCGTCGTCAGTTGATAAACTGCGCCCCTTTTCAAGGAGCAGACCATGGATCCGCGCAGTGAAGTACTGCTTCGTCAGGCCGAACTTTTTCAAGGCAACCTGCTGCTGGTGGGCTTGCCCGCCGATGACCTGCTGGGTCGGCTGCCCAACGCCCACGGCTGGTGCTGGCATGCCGGCGACCAGGCGGCGCTCGACGCACGCTTCCCGGAGCGCAGCCAATTCGGCGTGAACGTGCCCGAGCGTGGGTTTGATGCAGCGGTAATCTTCCTGCCCAAATCCAAGGAGCTCACCGACTACCTGCTCAACGCCGTGGCCGCACGCCTGCCCGGCGCCGAGCTGTTCCTGGTGGGGGAGAAAAAAGGCGGTATCGAAAGTGCCGCCAAACAGATGATTCCCTTCGGCAAACCACGCAAGCTCGACAGCGCGCGGCATTGCCAGCTGTGGCAAATCACCGTGGCCAACGCGCCGCAAGCGGTCGAGCTGGAGAGCCTGGCGCAGGTGTTTGAGGTGCCCCTTGCGGAGGGACCGCTGAAGGTGGTGAGCCTGCCGGGCGTGTTCAGCCACGGCCGTCTGGATCGCGGCACCGAGTTATTGCTGGAGCACTTGGACAAACTGCCGAGCGGCCATTTGCTCGACTTCGGTTGCGGCGCTGGTGTACTGGGGGCGGCGGTCAAACGTCGCTACCCGCACAATACCGTGACGATGCTGGATGTGGATGCTTTCGCCGCCGCCAGCAGCCGCTTGACCCTGGCCGCCAACGGCCTGGAAGCGGAGGTATTGACCGGTGACGGCATCGACGCCGCGCCGATGGGGTTGAATGCAATCTTGAGCAACCCACCGTTCCATGTCGGCGTGCACACCGACTATTTCGCCACCGAGAACCTGCTGCGAAAGGCGGCGAAACATCTGGCAAAAGGTGGCGAACTTCGCCTGGTTGCCAACAGTTTCCTGAAGTACCAGCCGTTGATCGAGGAGCACCTGAGCGTGTGTGCAGTCAAGGCCGAGGGCAATGGTTTTCGCATCTACCGCGCCAAGCGAGGCTGATGGCTATTTGAAAAAGAAGGCTTGCCGAATGGATTTTGCCTAGGCAGAATCCGCTCCGTCCTAGGGGAGTAGTCTCCCACGAGCGCCACGCTCGTCCGGCATACGTCAACATACTTGGTCAACAGGCCATGGCGTATGCGACCCAGGAGTCCGCACAGACGGACCGGGGTTTGACAAGACCTATGACACGCACACCTTACCCGGGGCGGGAAGGCTGTACGTGTCATAGCCGTGTCGACCCGCCCCTGGAAGCCTACCTGATGCTGGATTCATTACTCGTTCCTACCGCAATCGTTGCCTTGGCCGAAATCGGCGACAAGACGCAACTGCTCGCGCTCATCCTTGCCGCACGCTTTCGCAAGCCCTGGCCGATCATCGCCGGCATCGTTGCCGCGACCCTGGCCAACCATGCGGCGGCCGGTGCCGTGGGGGCCTGGTTCGGAAGTTTCTTCTCGGATGCGGTATTGCACTGGATTCTCGCGGCCAGCTTCTGCGCCACCGCGCTGTGGACCCTGGTGCCAGATAAACTCGACGATGACGAAGCCAGCACCTCCCGCAAGTTCGGGCCGTTCCTGACCACACTGATTGCATTCTTCCTGGCGGAAATCGGGGACAAGACCCAGATCGCCACGGTGATGCTGGCGGCGCAATATCCGGAGCTGTGGCTGGTAATTATCGGCACCACCCTGGGCATGCTGATTGCCAACGTACCGGTGGTTCTGGCGGGGAATTTTGCGGCGGAGAAACTGCCGCTGACGTTGATTCGTCGACTGGCGGCTACGGCGTTTTTTGTCCTGGCCATCGTGGCGGTGTACAAGGCCATGCAGAGCAGTGGCTGGATCTAGCTGCAAGCTTCAAGCCTCAAGTTGCAGGAAGAAGCAGTGCTTTTTCTTGCAGCTTGAAGCTTGCTACTTGTAGTTGAAGTCTTAGGACTTCTTGGCCTTCTGGTAGAGCGGCATCACCTTCGGAATCGCCGCCTGCAACGAGGCGATCCGGCTGTCGGAGGCCGGGTGAGTGCTCATGAATTCAGGCGGCGCGCCTTCCGAAGCCTTGGCCATCTTGTTCCACAGCGTGATGGCCGCGTTCGGGTTGTAGCCGGCGCGAGCCGCCAGTTCCAGACCGATCAGGTCCGCTTCGTTTTCATTGCTGCGGCTGTTGGGCAAGGTCATGCCGTAGTTGGCCACGGTATCGGCCAGCGCCAGGCTGTCCTGGCCCAGGCCGAACAGCGCACCGGCGCCCTGCTTGGCCATCTCGATGCCGTAGGCCTTGGACATGGCTTCGCGGCCGTGCTCACGCAAGGCGTGGGCGATTTCATGGCCCATCACCGCAGCCAGTTCATCATCGGTGAGCTTGAGGTTGTCGATCAACGCGCTGTACACGAAAATCTTGCCGCCAGGCCCGCAGTTGGCGTTCATCTCATCGCTCTTGATCAGGTTCACTTCCCACTTCCACTGCGCCGCATCCGGGCGGAAGGTGGGCGCCTGGGCGATCAGGCGATTGGCGATCGCCTGCACGCGCTTGGCATTGGCGCTGGTCTTGTCCAGCTGGCCTTTGCTACTGGCCTCGCCCAGGGTCTGCTGGTAGGACTGGGCGTACATCTGGTCGACTTCCTGGCTCGACAGCATGCTGAACATATATTGCTTGCGCTCAACCCCGACGGCGCCGCCGCTGGTGGTGTTGACCGACTGACACCCGGCCAGCAGCATCGCCGCAGCCAATACACTTACCGCCAATGATTTCTTCATCAATACACTCTCCCTGAAAAGACGCCCTGAAAACATGGCGCGTATCGTAGGCGCTCATTTGTATCGGCGCCAGATACACCAGACGCGTAACCGATGAATTTCGGATACATCTCACACATCCGACAATTCAGCGAGCAATCGGCCTCAGGCTCAGGCCGGGGTCAGGCACTCTGGCCCGTTGAGCTTGGGATCATTGACCATGTTGGCCAGGACCCGCTCGCGCAACGCGACCGGCTCACTGGCCAACAAGCCTTGCAACACATGCAAGGGCGTCTCGGGATCGAGCCAGGCGGCCTGCCCCGCCGCATCCAGAATCAACGGCCGGCGCTGACTCTGGGCGGCCTGGGTCACCACTGCCGTGCTCAGCCACACCTGCTCCTGCACCGGGTATGCCTCCCAGATCGCGGCAAAAAACAAGGTGGAGCCCTCCCCCGGCGTCAGCCAGTACGGGCGTTTGCGCTGGGTGCCGCGCCATTCATAGAAACCGTTGGCCGGCAGCAGGCAACGGCGCTGGCGAAACGCTTCGCGAAACATCGGTTGTTCGGCCAGGGTTTCGGCACGGGCATGGGCCGGGGTGCGGGAAAGGTCCGTCAGCCAGGGCGGCGTCAGGCCCCAGCGCGCCCGGGCCAGGGTGCGCTGGCCTTCGTTCTGGCGCTGGATCAGCACCGAATCATTCGGGGAGATGTTCCACTGGGCCTGCTGGTCGGCCGGGAAGCCAGGCAAGGCAGCAAAGGTAGGGTTCCAGCGAAACAGGGCATAACGTCCACACATGGGGTAACACGACTCTTGGGTAAACCGACCGACAGCCTAACAGACCAATACGTCGGGGAAGCTGTCGGGTTCATCGCCGGGCAGAGGTTGCGCGCCGATATAGGCGGTAATCAGCTCGCGGGCTTCAGCCGCCCGGTCGTTAGCCACTTCCAGCCCCAGCAGGCCAAAGATCGGCAACTCCCCCGTACCGCCGAGCAAATGGCGCCCTACCAGGTGCGCCTCGATGCCCTCGCTGGCAAGCATTTGTTGCAGCAGCTCGCCTTCCATCAGGTTTTCCGGTTCGTAGATTCGCTGCATGGGCGTACCTGTTATTCGTTTTCACTGCGGGTTTCGAGCATCCACTCTTCACCATGGACCTGTAGGTTGAAAATAATCGGTCGGCAACACACCTGACAGTCTTCTATGTACGTCTGATCACCGCCGGATAGATCCACCGCGGTCTCTACCGCTTCACCACAATAAGGACAATCGTACAGCGCAGTTTCCAGCATCGCAGTCTCCCAAGTGACTTGTGCGTATAATCGCCGGTCTATTTACAGGGCTATTTTCCGGCCGGGTCAATTACCTGGGCCACACCCTGGTATTTCCTTTACTTACCCTAGCCGTTTCTAACAAGAGAGCATGATGGGCGAATTCGATACCATCCGACCTTACAACGACAGCGAAGTCCCGGCAGTGCTGGCACGGCTGTTCAGTGACAAGGCCTTTCTGGACATCCTGACCCACTTCCGCTTCCCGCGCTTTGCCGGCACTCTTGGCTGGCTGCTCAAGCCGATGATCGCGCGCAAACTGCGCCGTGAGTTCGCCGGTGTCACCACCGTGGCGACGCTGCAGGACAAAGTCGAGTATTACGTCGACCACACCATTGACCGGGCGACCGACGGCGTGACCTATACCGGCGTGGAACAGCTCAAATCGGGCACTGCCTATGTGTTTCTGGCCAACCATCGCGACATCGTGATGGATCCGGCCTTTGTCAACTATGCCGTCTACCACGCCGGCCTGCCGACGCCACGCATCGCCATCGGCGACAACCTGCTGCAAAAGCCATTTGTCAGCGACCTGATGCGCCTGAACAAGAGCTTCATCGTGCACCGCTCGATCACCGGGCGAAAGGAGAAGATGGCGGCGTTCAACCTGCTGTCGGCCTACATCAACCATTCGATCCGCAACGACTGCCAGTCGATCTGGATCGCCCAGGCCGAAGGCCGCGCCAAGGATGGGGATGACCGCACCGAGTCGGCGATCCTCAAGATGTTCCATGTCAGCCGCAAGGACGAGCCGTTTGCTGAGGTGATCCAGTCACTTAACCTGACGCCGGTGTCCATCAGCTACGAGTACGACCCGTGCGATGCCGCCAAAGCACGTGAGCTGTATATTCGCGCCACCACCGGCACCTACGTCAAGGCACCGGGCGAAGATGACGTCAGTATTGCCCTGGGCATCACTGGCTACAAAGGCCGTGTACATATCAACTTTGCACCGCCGATTACCGAGCGCTTCGAAGACACCAAAGTGCTGGCCGTGGAAATGGATCGGCAGATTCTCGGCGGCTATCGGCTGTTCCCGGTGCACTACCTGGCCTACGCCCAATGGAGCGATGCCGACCCGCAGTTGCAGGTGCCAAAGGCGGCCGACGTGTTCCCGGCGGACGAACTGGCCAAGGCAAAGGCAGAGTGGGAGCGGCGCCTGAGCGAATGCCCGGCCGAGCACCGGCCGTTCCTGGTGGTGCAATACGCGACGCCAGTGCGCAATCAGTATCGGGTCAAGGCTGGAATCCCGCTGTAACTACCGATCAAAAAAATGTGGGAGCGGCGGTTTTTTAGATTCGGGTGCTGAGCCAGGAAATAGCCAGCGCCAACCCAAGGCAGGCGAACCCAATGCGGTAAGCCACACGATTCGCCCGCTCGGTGCGCACATCCAGGAACAGCATGGGCTGGTCAATTGCGCGCTCTTCACTTTGCGCAGCCAGATCAGCCATGGCGCGTTGCTGGCGCAGACGGGTGATGAACAGCAGCGCTGCGCCTGGGCAGGCCACCAATAAAGCCACAACATTGATCAACAGTGCGGGCAGCGCCATCGCAAACCTCGGGTGAAACGGTGTCTGGGTATCGGTTCAGATATCAACCTGAACGGTAGTGGCAGCCAGCGCCAAACCGCTCCCTCTCCCATGGACGGCTAATGTATCCAGTAATTTACGGCGTCACCTGAACGTCACCTTAACAAGCCACTCTGTTGCCCTTCGAACATTCAGGAGCTTGTCATGCTGCACGCGCACAACCAGGATCGGCTGTATCTGATAGCCCCAAGCGACGAGCAAGAGGCGCTGATCGGCGGCCTCGCGTTCAACGTGCAGGACCGCCACTGGCTGGTGTATTGCGCCCTTGGCGGGCACCAGCATGCGGACTTGCCGGAGGCCGATCTGTTGACGGGGGTGAGCATGCTGGACTTTTGTATCGACACGGCCGCGTGAAACTGAAGGCATAAAAAAACCGGACTCATCGCTGAGCCCGGTTTTTTTGTTTGAGCGGTTACTGCGCGCTGAGCAATGAACCGATGCTTGGGTCCTTGAACAGGCGGGTCAAGGCGTCACTCAGGACGTCGCTGACCAGCTTTGTGTTGGTTTCCTGGTTAGGCGACATGCCGAAACGCTGGTTCAGCGAAGCACCGTAACGGCCGCTGTAGCGACGAGTGCCGGCGGTGACGTCGGACTTGAAGGTGGCGCCAATGGACGCCTCGGTCACGTAAAGACCGTCTTTAGGCGACTGATACTTCAATTCGGCCAGGGTGATCGTCAACTGCGGAGCGCCCGGCGCGTTGGGGCTGGGGGTGAACCCCAGCAGGCGCACAGCTGCTTCGGCCTGGGCTTGCAGCTTGGGCAGCACGTCTTGAGCGTTCACCGACACCAGGGCGGTTTCCGGGTACAGGCCACCGCGCGAACCGAGTGTCGGCGAAGGACGACCGTCCACCACCCGTACCGACACCGGCTGGCCGTGGCCCACCGGGGCCAGTTGCGTGGTGATTTTCGGTTCCGGGCTCAGTTGCTGCGGGCTGTTGGCGCAGCCAACCAGGGTCAAGCTGGTCACAGTGATCAAACCGAACAACAGGCGTTGCAACATGCGCTTCTCTCCAGAAATCAGGTACCGACAGGCGGGCAGTATAGCGGGGCGCGCCCGCAGGGAACTAGCGTCAGTTACAACCTATGACCTGTCGCCCCGGCGGCGGTTCGTTGTCACCGATATGTAATAGCCGTTACATCCGCTCGTCATCCCCGACGGGCATGCTTGGCCCCAATCTTAGGAGGTCTATCGCCATGCATTTTCTCTGGTCGCTGTTTACGCGCAAGCCCGCCCTTCGCCAGTTTGCCCTGCTCGATGCGCAAGGCCGTTGCCAGGCCTTCAAAGAGTGCTGCCAGCCTCCCGTCGGCGAAGGCTGGGTGGAAATCGAAGAAATTCGCCTGAGCTGGATGCATCATCCATTGCCGGCCCGCGCCCGTGTAAGCCCACGCCCGGCGCGGTCGTCCCGCCACCAGGCGTTGGCCGCCTGACCGAACGCCTAATAAAAGTCATAAAACACGTCCATTTCCCTGACGTTCTTCGCTACAATCTCCCCCCGATTATAAGGACGTCTCCTGATCGGGCCTCGCAGCATCGTTAATGCCTCGGTATTAACCCCCAAGAATCGCCCACAGAGAGCCGCCCACACAGATCGAGTGAAGCTGGCGCGCTTGCTGTTTCCTTTGCAAACTACCCGCCTTTACCGAATCTGCCAGAGCTGCCATTGCGCTCGGCCACTTGAGTTGTTTGCCCGTTTTGCCGCGTGTCGGCAGAGGTTTGCGGGCCAGGTGCCAGGCCGGGGTAGCCCTTTTTTGAGGTTCACGTCTTCAAAAGAGCGTGAAAAAAACGGGTTTTCACAACTTCACAAGAGTGTGGCGAGCAAATGAATAGTTTGGCGTTTGTACAAGCACCATCAGCGTCTGGAACAGCCCAACCACACAGGCCCGAGTACTCCGCAAACACCGGAGCTTGAGCCTGTCCGCTACGGATTGATTGCACGAATCGCACGCTTTGACCATAAGTCGAATTGCCACAGCCGCCCATGAATGCGTTCATAGGCAGATCAGGCCGGGCAGGAAGCGTGCGCTGAAGTTGCAAAGAATTGCGAAACGGACATGGCGATCCTGGCCATGGGTACCCTGGGGCAACACGTGAACCGCCCCGTCACTCCTGGCAGCCATGCCGTCAATTTGGTGCTGCAGATTTTGGAGACGCGTTAAATGGCGCATAACGAAGCAGTCGACGTAGTACTGGTAGGGGCCGGCATCATGAGTGCCACCCTGGCCGTACTGCTCAAAGAGCTCGACCCCGGCCTCAAGCTGGAAGTCGTTGAGCTGATGGACTCGGGTGCCGCGGAGAGTTCCAACCCGTGGAACAACGCCGGTACCGGCCACGCCGGGCTGTGTGAGCTGAACTACACGCCCCAGGCCGCCGATGGCTCCATCGACATCAAGAAAGCCGTGCACATCAACACCCAGTTCGAGGTGTCGAAGCAGTTCTGGGCCTACCTGACCAAGAAGGGCACCTTTGGCTCGTCCAAGTCCTTTATCTGCCCGGTGCCGCACCTGAGCTTCGTGCAGGGCGAAAAAGGCGTGGAGTTCCTCAGGAAGCGCTTTGAAACCCTCAGCCAGCACCATGCGTTCTCGGACATGCACTACACCGAAGACCGCAGCGAGATGGCCGAGTGGATGCCACTGATGATGCCGGGCCGCCCGCTCGACGAAAAAATCGCGGCCACCCGCGTGATGAACGGCACCGACGTCAACTTCGGCGCCCTGACCAACCAGTTGCTCGCTCACCTGACCAGCTCCCCGGACGCCCAGGTCAAGTACAGCAAGCGCGTGACCGGCCTCAAGCGTAACGGTGCGGGCTGGACCGTGAGCATCAAGGACGTCAACAGCGGCAACAGCCGCGAAGTGGACGCCAAGTTCGTGTTCCTCGGCGCCGGCGGTGCGGCCCTGCCGCTGCTGCAAGCCTCGGGCATCGAAGAAAGCAAAGGGTTTGGCGGTTTCCCGGTCAGCGGCCAGTGGTTGCGTTGCGACAACCCGGAAGTGGTCAAGCACCACCAGGCCAAGGTCTACAGCCAGGCTGCCGTGGGCTCGCCGCCGATGTCCGTGCCGCACCTGGACACCCGCGTAGTCGACGGCAAGAAATCCCTGCTGTTCGGGCCATACGCCGGCTTCACCACCAAGTTCCTCAAGCACGGCTCGTTCCTCGACCTGCCTCTGTCGGTTCGCGCCGGCAACATCGGCCCGATGCTGGCTGTGGCCCGCGATAACATGGACCTGACCAAGTACCTGGTCAGCGAAGTGATGCAATCGATGGAACAGCGCCTGGAATCCCTGCGTCGTTTCTACCCGGAAGCCAAAGCTGAAGACTGGCGCCTGGAAGTGGCCGGCCAACGGGTGCAGATCATCAAGAAGGACCCGAAGAAAGGCGGCGTGCTGCAATTTGGCACCGAGCTGGTCGCGGCCAAGGACGGTTCACTGGCAGCGCTGCTGGGTGCCTCCCCAGGCGCTTCGGTGACGGTGTCGATCATGCTGGACCTGATCGAGCGTTGCTTCCCGCAGAAAGCTGCCGGTGAGTGGGCGACCAAGCTGCACGAGATCTTCCCGGCTCGGGAGAAGGTCCTGGAGACTGATGCTGAGCTGTATCGCAAGATCAACGCGCAGAACAACATCAGCCTGGAGCTGGTTGAACCTGCCGCCGAAACCGATAGGAGCGAGCTTGCTCGCGAAGATCGTTAACGATAACGCCGCGCATCTGGTTTAACGCGGCGTTCTCTGGTTTTTCGCGAGCAAGCTCGCTCCTACAGTAAAAAGCAAAAACGCCCCGTTCTCGCGATGAGAACGGGGCGTTTTTTATGGCCAGGAAGCATCAGCCGCGGGCGTTGTCGATCAGCTCGATGTACTCGGCGGCGTTACGCTGGTCCTTGATCAGGTCGACGAAGGTCTGGCCGTGCTCATCCTTGCCATCCAGGTCCAAACCGGCTTCCTTGAAGAAAACCAGGAAGCGCTCGAAGTCGTCTATACGCAGGCCACGGTAGGCCTTGATCAGTTTGTGCAAGGACGGGGAAATCGCGTCAACCGGCTCGAAGTCCAGGAACAACTTGATCTGATCGTCGCCGATCTCGTCACCAATCACCTGTTTCTTATCTTTACGCATTACCGACTCCAGCCAGCAGACATTTACACGGGGTTTGAAGTCTACCTGTGCAACACAGGCTTCGAAAGCGCTCGAGGACCAATGCGGGACGGGACTTGCCCCCATCCCACACTTGGATCTTCAGTGTTTTTGCTATTTGCTACGAACAGCACCGGTATGCAAATCCGCCCAGATATGCCCGTTGGCGTAACTGAGGAACTGCACATACACCGTGTCATTGCGCAGCAAGTCGACAATCACTCGGTACTGGGCCACCGGGTACGACAGGATCAAGGTTTTACTCTTCTCATCGTATGCCGGCTTTTTCAGGCTTTTGCTTTCGGCATCGAAGTTGAGCACCACCTGGTTGATGGTCGCGCCCTTGTTCAGGGACTTGCCCTTGAGGCGGATCATCAGCGGTGAGGTCACGGGGATCGGTTGCTGGTTGGATTGACGTTGGTTGCCCACCACCACGGTGTACTCGGTGACTTGCAGCAACTGCTGCTGGTCAGGCGCCTCGGCGCGCAGGGCAAGGTCGTCGGCCGGCAGGAATTGGTTGTGCATCGGTGCAGGAGCAGCCGCCAGGGGCAAACTGACGGTCAACGCCAGGGCGGCGCAGGTGCGTATCAACAGGCTCATGGGCCGCTCCGCAAGAGGTGGCCCAGCACTGTAGCTCAATCGAACTGGGCAAGCATCCAGCGTTGATACTCGGCCACGTTGGCGTCGCCTTCGCGGGGCGCCCAATCGGCCAGTTCGCCCTCGCCCACCGGCCGATAAGGCCCGGCCTTGCACTCGAACATCACCGTGTCGGGCGCGAGCACCACCAGGCCATGAAACACGCCAGGCGGCAGGTCGACGCCCGAGCATTCGCCGCCGGCCTGCATCACCCGCTTGGCGAGCACCTCGCCGGTATCGCTGAACACCAGCAAGCCCAAGCGCCCCTGGAGGACCAGCAAGGTTTCCGCCTTGTCAGCGCTCAAGTGCCGATGTGGCGGCACATACGTGTTGGGCTGCAGACCCACGGCCAGGCGATGGCACGGCTCTTCCATTTGATGGAAGTTGTGATGATGCCGACCACGCGGGCTGGCGCCCGCTTTCTCGGCCAGCTCGGCAAACAGCGTCTGATCAAGAAAGTGCGTCATACGTTACATACCTTTGACGGCGTAGATTCCATTGGCGTTGCGCCAGTAGCCTTTGTAATCCATACCGTAACCGAAGATGTAGCGATCGATGCATGGCAAGCCGACGAAATCGGCTTTCAACTCGGGACGGGCCTTGCGGTCGTGGTCTTTGTCGATCAGCACGGCGGTGTGCACTTTGCGTGCGCCAGCGTGTTTGCAGAAGTCGATGATCGCACCCAGGGTGTGGCCCTCATCGAGGATGTCGTCGATGATCAACACGTCGCGGTCGATAAACGAGACTTCCGGCTTGGCTTTCCAGAACAGGTCGCCGCCGGTGGTTTCGTTGCGATAGCGAGTGGCGTGCAGGTAAGACGCTTCCAACGGGAATTGCAGGTGAGTCAGCAATTTGCCGGCGAAAATCAAGCCACCGTTCATCACGCAGAAGACCACCGGGTTGGTGTCGGCCATTTCGCGGGTGATGTGTGCGCCAACCTTGGCGATCGCTGCTTCGACTTGCGCTTCGGTGTACAGGCAGTCAGCCTCGCGCATGATTTGACGGATATGCTCGAGATCAGCGGACATGGCGCTCTCCAAGGGGTGCTGTGGCAAGAAAAGCGGGCAAAGGTACGCATGTGAGGCGCAACGATCAAGCCTTAATGGACTAACGTACTAGATGTCTATAGGACAACACCCTCGGATAGATTAATCTAGGCCGGTTTTTTTGCCCGCCGCCGGAGCCTTTCCCATGCCCACTCGCGAGATCCGCCACCCGCTGATCCGACACAAACTCGGCCTTATGCGCCGTGCCGACATTAGCACGAAGAATTTCCGTGAGCTTGCTCAGGAAGTTGGAGCGCTGCTCACTTACGAAGCCACCAAAGATTTGCCTCTGGAAACCTACGACATCGAAGGTTGGGCAGGCACCGTTCAGGTCGAGAAGATCGCCGGTAAGAAAATCACCGTGGTGCCGATCCTGCGCGCCGGTATCGGCATGCTCGAAGGCGTGCTCAGCCTGATTCCGGGCGCCAAGGTCAGCGCCGTCGGCGTAGCCCGCAACGAAGAAACCCTGCAGGCCCACACCTACCTGGAAAAACTCGTACCGGAAATCAACGAGCGCCTGGCCATGATCATCGACCCGATGCTCGCCACCGGCAGCTCCATGGTTGCCACCATCGACCTGCTGAAAAAAGCCGGTTGCCGGGACATCCGCGCCATGGTGCTGGTGGCCGCGCCCGAAGGCATCGCGGCCGTCGAGAAAGCCCATCCGGACGTGCAGATCTACACCGCCTCCATCGATGAGCGCCTGAACGAACACGGTTACATCATCCCAGGCCTGGGCGATGCCGGTGACAAGATCTTCGGCACCAAGCAGAAGGACGCGTGAGCATGCAGGATGAATTCAACGACCCGCTTTGGCGCCAGATCCTGTCTGGCGCACAGATGCTCTTCGTCGCATTTGGCGCGCTGGTGTTGATGCCACTGATCACAGGTCTTGATCCAAACGTCGCACTGTTCACCGCCGGCCTGGGCACGCTGTTGTTCCAGGTGGTGACAGGGCGGCAGGTGCCGGTCTTCCTGGCGTCGAGCTTTGCCTTCATCACCCCGATTATTCTCGCCAAGGGCCAGTTCGGCCTCGCAGCGACCATGGGCGGGGTGATGGCAGCCGGGTTTGTCTATACCTTCCTCGGCCTGGCCGTGAAGATCAAAGGCACCGGTTTCATCGACCGCCTGCTGCCTCCGGTGGTCATCGGCCCGGTGATTATTTCCATCGGACTGGCCATGGCACCGATCGCCGCGAATATGGCGATGGGGAAATCCGGCGATGGCGCCGAACTGATTCATTACCAGACGGCGATGATGATCTCGATGCCTGCGCTGCTCACCACGTTGATCGTGGCGGTGTTCGGCAAGGGTATCTTCCGCCTGGTGCCGATCATCTCCGGCGTGCTGGTGGGCTTTGCCATGGCCTTCTACTTTGGCGTGGTCGACACGGCAAAAATCGCCGCCGCACCGTGGTTCGCCCTGCCCCACTTCACCGCGCCGGAGTTCAACTGGCAGGCGATCCTGTTTATCGTCCCGGTAGCGCTGGCGCCGGCGATCGAACATATCGGCGGTGTGATTGCAGTAGGCAGCGTGACCGGTCGCGACTACCTGAAGAAGCCTGGCCTGCACCGCACTTTGCTCGGCGACGGCATTGCCACCACCGCCGCCGGCCTGTTTGGCGGCCCACCGAACACCACGTACGCCGAAGTAACGGGCGCGGTGATGCTGACCAAGAACTACAACCCGAAGATCATGACCTGGGCGGCAGTGTTTGCCATCAGCCTGGCGTTCATCGGCAAGTTCGGTGCACTGCTGCAAAGCATCCCGGTGCCGGTGATGGGCGGGATCCTGTGCCTGCTGTTCGGCTCGATTGCTGCGGTGGGGATGAACACGTTGATCCGCCACAGGATCGACCTGGGTGAAGCGCGCAATCTGGTGATTGTGTCGGTGACCCTGGTGTTCGGCATTGGCGGTGTGCTGGTGGGGACCGGTACGGGTCCGGATGACTTCGGCCTGAAGGGCATTGCACTGTGTGCGGTGGTAGCGATTGGCTTGAACCTGCTGCTGCCGGGCAATGATGGCTGGAAGAACAAGAAGCCGGAAGAGCCGCTGATCTAACACATATGGCAGAACCTAATGCGGGAGGGGGCAAGCCCCCTCCCACATTTTTTGATCTTCAGTGTGGCTTAGAGCTCACCCAACCCATCGATCAGCGCCTGGTTCTGCTCCGGCGTACCGATGCTGATCCGCAGGAACTGGGCAATCCGCTCCTGCTTGAAGTGCCGCACAATCACCCCTTGCTCACGCAACTTGGCCGCCAGGCCGGCAGCGTCGTGCCGTGGGTGGCGGGCAAAGATAAAGTTGGCCGCTGACGGCAACACTTCAAAGCCTTTACCTTCCAGTTGCGCGACCAGCTGGTTGCGACTATCGATAACCAACTGGCACGTCTTCTCGAAGTACTCACGATCCTCGAAGGCCGCTGCCGCGCCGACAATCGCCAGGCGATCCAGCGGGTAGGAGTTGAAGCTGTTCTTGACCCGCTCCAGCGCTTCGATGAGGTCCGGGTGGCCCACGGCCAGGCCCACACGCAAACCGGCCAGTGAGCGCGACTTGGACAGGGTCTGGGTCACCAGCAGGTTCGGGTAACGGTCCACCAGACTGATGGCGGTTTCGCCACCGAAGTCGATATAGGCTTCATCGACCACCACCACCGAATCCGGGCTGGCCTTGAGGATCTGCTCCACGGCGTCCAGCGCCAGGACGCAGCCGGTGGGCGCGTTCGGGTTGGGGAAGATGATCCCGCCGTTGGGCTTGGCGTAGTCCGCTACGCGGATCTGGAACTGCTCGTCCAACGGCACCGGGTTGGACTTGATGCCGTAGAGACCGCAGTACACCGGATAGAAGCTGTAGCTGATATCCGGGAACAGCAGCGGCAGCTCGTGCTGGAACAAGCCGTGGAAGATGTGCGCCAGGACTTCATCGGAACCGTTGCCAAGGAACACCTTGCCGGCGTCGATCCCGTAATACTTGGCCACGGCCTGCTTGAGCAGGTCGCTGTTGGGGTCCGGGTACAGGCGCAGGTTGTCGTTCAACTCGGCCTGCATCGCGGCCAACGCCTTGGGAGACGGGCCGTAGGGGTTTTCATTGGTGTTGAGCTTGACCAGTTTGGTCAGCTTCGGTTGCTCGCCGGGCACGTAAGGCACGAGGTCCTTGACGAAGGGGCTCCAGAATTTGCTCATGTGTTATTTCCCCTCTTCCAGGATTCGATACTCAGCACTACGGGCGTGGGCGCTCAGGGATTCACCACGGGCCAGCACCGAGGCGGTCTTGCCCAATTCGGAAGCGCCTTGTGGAGAGCAAAAGATGATCGACGAACGTTTCTGGAAGTCATACACCCCCAGCGGCGACGAGAAGCGCGCGGTGCCGGAAGTCGGCAGCACGTGGTTAGGGCCGGCGCAGTAGTCGCCCAGCGCTTCGCTGGTGTGGCGGCCCATGAAGATCGCACCCGCATGGCGAATCGACGGCAGCCAGGCCTGCGGATCGGCCACGGACAGCTCCAGGTGCTCCGGCGCGATACGGTTGGCCACTTCGATGGCCTGTTCCATGTCACGCACCAGGATCAGCGCACCACGACCATTGATCGACTTCTCGATGATCTCGGCGCGGTCCATGGTCGGCAGCAGCTTATTGATGCTGGCGGCGACCTTGTCGAGGAACTCGGCGTCGGGGCTGACCAGAATCGCCTGGGCGTCTTCGTCGTGCTCGGCCTGGGAGAACAGGTCCATGGCGATCCAGTCCGGGTCGGTCTGGCCGTCGCACACCACGAGGATTTCCGACGGGCCGGCGATCATGTCGATACCGACCTGGCCGAACACATGGCGCTTGGCAGTGGCGACGTAGATGTTGCCGGGACCGACCACCTTGTCGACCTTCGGCACGCTTTCGGTGCCATAAGCCAGGGCGGCAACCGCTTGGGCACCGCCGATGGTGAACACGCGGTCGACACCGGCAATACATGCGGCAGCCAGTACCAGTTCGTTGATTTCACCGCGCGGGGTCGGTACCACCATGACCACTTCGGTCACGCCGGCCACTTTGGCCGGGATCGCGTTCATCAATACTGAGGACGGGTAAGAAGCTTTGCCGCCCGGTACGTACAGACCAGCACGGTCCAGCGGCGTGACCTTCTGGCCCAGCACGGTGCCGTCGGCCTCGGTGTAGCTCCAGGAGTCCTGCTTCTGTTTTTCGTGGTAGCTGCGCACTCGGCTCGCGGCGACTTCGAGGGCTTCGCGCTGTGGCGCGGTGATGCGCGTCAGGGCCAGCTCCAGGCGTTCGCGGGGCAGGATCAGGTCAGACATGGACTTGACGTCCAGACCGTCGAACTGGCGGGTGAAGTCCACCAACGCCGCATCACCGCGCTCGCGCACGGCCTTGATAATGTCGAGCACCCGCTGGTTGACCGAGTCGTCGGACACGCTTTCCCAGCTCAGCAGATGATCCAGATGATGGGCGAAATCCGGGTCGGCAGCGTTGAGTCGGGCAATTGCAGTGGACGTGGTCATAGCGAGGGCCTCAATAGAATTGGCAAAAACTCAGGCGCCCTAAACTAGCAGTCGTTTCCGCTTGGGCACCTGAGAATTCTGGCTATGAGGCGGATAGACGGGCGCAGCTTTTCAGCTACGCAGGTGAGTCAACCGCGGTGTCGAGAGTCCACTGCCTGGCGCAGGGTGTCGATCAACGCCTGGATACGGGCGTGTTGCATCTTCATCGACGCTTTGTTGACGATCAGCCGAGAGCTGATATCGGCGATAAAATCCTGTGGTTCGAGACCGTTGGCACGCAGGGTGTTGCCGGTGTCGACCACGTCGATGATCTTGTCAGCCAGGCCGATCAGCGGCGCCAGCTCCATCGAGCCGTAGAGCTTGATGATGTCGACCTGACGGCCTTGTTCGGCGTAGTAACGCTTGGCAACGTTGACGAACTTGGTGGCCACGCGCAGGCGGCCTTTAGGCTCGACATCACCGACACGGCCGGCGGTCATCAGCTTGCACAGGGCAATGCGCAGGTCCAGCGGCTCGTACAGGCCTTGGCCGCCGTATTCCATCAGCACGTCTTTACCCGCGACGCCGAGGTCGGCCGCGCCATGTTCAACGTAAGTCGGCACGTCGGTAGCCCGTACGATCAGCAGGCGAACGTCGTCCTGGGTCGTAGGGATGATCAGCTTGCGGCTCTTGTCCGGATTCTCGGTCGGCACGATGCCCGCTTCAGCCAGAAGCGGCAAAGTGTCGTCAAGGATGCGGCCCTTGGACAGTGCGATGGTCAACATGGGAAACGTCAATCCTTCATCAGGCTATTGCTGTCCGGTCGCAAACGGCGCCAGACACAGATCGAGGCCATGACAGCCTCGACTTGAAACAAATCAGTGTATGTAGGAGCGAGCTTGCTCGTGAAAAACGTCAACGATAACGCGTTTATTCAGACTCAACGCGGTGCCCACGAGTTCTTCGCGAGCAAGCTCGCTCCTACAATGCAGTGGGGACTAGCCCGGTACGCGGCGGATTTTCGCGCCGAGCATCTGCAGTTTTTCCTCGATGCACTCGTAACCACGGTCGATGTGGTAGATGCGGTCGATCAGGGTATCGCCTTCGGCGATCAGCGCCGAGATCACCAGGCTGGCCGAAGCGCGCAGGTCGGTGGCCATGACTGGCGCGCCCTTGAGCTTCTCGGTGCCGGTAACGATGGCAGTGTTGCCTTCAACCTGGATCTTCGCGCCCATGCGGTGTAGTTCGTACACGTGCATGAAGCGGTTTTCGAAGATGGTTTCGATCACTGCACCCGTGCCTTCGGCAATGGCGTTCAAGGAGATGAACTGCGCCTGCATGTCGGTCGGGAACGCCGGGTACGGAGCGGTACGCACGTTAACGGCTTTTGGCCGCTTGCCGTGCATGTTCAGCTCGATCCAGTCTTCACCGGTGGTGATTTCGGCACCGGCTTCGCGCAGTTTTTCCAGGACCGCTTCCAGAATGGTCGGATCGGTGTCCTTGACCTTGACGCGACCACCGGTGACGGCGGCAGCAACCAGGTAGGTACCGGTCTCGATACGGTCCGGCATCACTTTGTAGGTGGCAGGGTGCAGGCGTTTCACACCGTCAATGGTGATGGTGTCGGTGCCGGCGCCGGTGATGTTGGCACCCATGGCGATCAGGAAGTTGGCCAGGTCGACCACTTCAGGCTCGCGCGCAGCGTTTTGCAGAACACTGCGGCCGTTGGCCAGGGCAGCGGCCATCATGATGTTTTCGGTACCGGTCACGCTGACGGTATCAAAGAAGAAGTTCGCGCCACGCAGGCCGCCTTCCGGCGCCTTGGCCTTGATGTAGCCGCCTTCGACGTCGATGGTCGCGCCCATGGCTTCAAGGCCACGGATGTGCAGGTCCACCGGACGCGAGCCAATGGCGCAACCGCCAGGCAATGCGACTTCGGCCTCGCCGAAACGGGCGACCATCGGGCCCAATACCAAGATCGACGCACGCATGGTTTTCACCAGTTCGTACGGGGCGATCAGGGTCTTGATGGTGCGCGGATCGATTTCGACGGACAGCTTCTCGTCGATTACCGGCTCAATACCCATGCGACCAAACAGCTCGATCATGGTGGTGATGTCGTGCAGGTGCGGCAGGTTGGCTACGGTTACCGGGCCATCGCACAGCAAGGTCGCGGCCAGGATCGGCAAGGCAGAGTTTTTCGCACCGGAAATGCGAATCTCGCCATCGAGGCGGGCACCGCCGGTAATAATCAATTTATCCATAAGAATCTCGACGCCTTGGGGGCTCAGGTGCGCTCGGCCCAGGCCGCGCGACTGAAAAATTTCATAGTGACCGCGTGGATGCTGCCATCGGTGATCCACGGGTTCAAATGGGCATAGATCTGCTGCTGACGCTTGACCGGGCTGAGTGCCGCCAGTTCATCGCTAATCACGTTCAGCTGGAAGTTGCAGCCTTCGCCTTCAACTTCTACGTTCGTATCCGGCAGCTTTCCTTCGAGAAAGCTCTTAACTTCTAGGGCCTGCATGATCAACCTCTATCGGCGCCCAGTGCGCACGGGTCGCACATCATACAAAAAAGCCCCGCGCCTGCGAACCCCGCATAGCAGGACTCTGACGGGGGGCTTCATCGATAATGTGTATTAAGGATGCACCAACAGCTCGGTCAAACCGGAAACTTCGGCGATTTCACGCATGTCTTCAGGCAATGCACGGATGCTGACCGGTTTTTTGGCCGCCTCAGCATCACGCATGAAGCACAGCAGCAACGACAAGCCGACGCTGCTGGACTTGGTTACCGCCGAGCAATCCAGCACCAACGCAGGGGCAGTGCTGGCCTTGATCAGCGCCTGGCCCTGCTTGCGCAGGTCAGGCCCGGTGCGGTAATCCAGCACGCCGCTGAGGAACAACTCGCCAGCGTCGCCGAGACGAACAGCCGACTCGGTCATTGCGCAGGCTTCCCTGCAGTTTTATCGGTCTCTTCCTTGGCCTTGGCGACTTCACCGGCCCAACCATTGATGGTTTTGTCCAGGTCGTTGCCATTGCGCTGCATGGCGTCGGCGAACTGGTCACGGAACAGCTTGCCGATGTTGATACCGTTGATGATCACGTTGCGCAGTTTCCACTCGCCATTGATCTTCTCCAGCGTGTACTGCACCGGGTAAACGGCACCATTGTTGCCCTTGACGCTCATGTTGACACTGGTGCGGTCACCCGACTCATCCCCGGCAGGAGCGACGGTGATGCCCTGGTTGTTGTACTCAAGCAAAGCGTTGCCATAAAACTGGAACAGGCCGCGCTTGAAGTTTTCCTGGAACGTTTGCATTTGCGCAGGAGTGGCCTTGCGCGAATATTTGACCGTCATGATGCTTTTGGAGATACCTTCAGCATCCACCACGGGACCAACAATAGTGTTGAGCGCTTCATAAAACTTGGAAGGGTCTTGCTTGTACTGCTCTTTATTGGCAGTCAGGTCAGCCAACATCCTGTTGGTAGTGTCCTGCACCAGTTCGTGCGCAGAACCTGCTGCGTTGGCCATCAACGGCAGCGCTGCAAGCAGTACCAGGAGACCACGTCGCAAGGTAGAGATCATGTACAGATTCCTCATTTAGCGTCTTTATTGACCGTATTGAGCAGGAATTTACCGATCAGGTCTTCAAGCACCAACGACGACTGTGTGTCGTGGATTGTCGAGCCATCCTTGAGCAGGGCTGTTTCCCCGCCCACGCTGACACCGATGTATTTCTCGCCCAGCAGACCCGCAGTGAGGATAGATGCAGTGGAATCGGTAGGCAGATTATCTACCTTCTTATCCAGCTGCATCGTCACTCGACCCGTGAAGCTGTCATGATCCAGATCGATTGCCGTGACCTTGCCGATGGTGACACCGGCCATGGTCACTTTAGCTCTGACAGTCAAACCAGCGATATTGTCGAAGTAAGCGTAAAGTTTATAAGTATCGGCGGTCGGGCTGGCGGAAAGGCCACTGACTCGCAGGGCCAGCAACAGTAAAGCCAGGATGCCAGCCAGCAAGAAAAGGCCGACACCGATTTCCACAGTGCGGTTTTGCATCAGAAATCTCCAAACATCAAGGCGGTCAAAATGAAGTCAAGGCCCAGTACCGCCAGTGAGGCGTACACAACGGTCTTGGTGGTGGCGCGACTGATCCCTTCTGAAGTGGGCTCACAGTCATAGCCTTGGAATACGGCGATCCAGGTCACTACAAAGGCGAAGACGATGCTCTTTATGACGCCATTGAGCACGTCACCGCTGAAAGTCACGCTGTTTTGCATGTTGGCCCAGTAGGAGCCGTCGTAGACGCCCAGCCAGTCCACTGCCACCCAGGAGCCGCCCCAGATACCGACCACGCTGAAGATCATCGCCAGCAAAGGCAGGGAAATAAAGCCGGCCCACAGGCGCGGGGCAACAATGTACTTGAGCGGGTCCACGCCGATCATTTCCAGGCTGGACAACTGCTCGGTGGACTTCATGTTGCCGATTTCGGCAGTCAACGCGGAACCCGCTCGTCCGGCGAACAGCAACGCGGTCACGACCGGCCCCAACTCACGCAGCAGCGTCAGGGCAACCATCTGCCCCACCGCCTGCTCCGAACCGTAGCTGGACAGGATATTGAAGCCCTGCAACGCCAGCACCATCCCGATGAACATCCCGGAGACCACAATGATCACCAGGGACATCACGCCCACCGAATGCAGTTGCTTGATCAACAGGCCGAAGCCGCCACCAATGCCACCGCGGCCGAGCAAGGCGTGAAACAGGAAAATTGTCGAGCGACCCAGCACTTCGACGATGTCGATACCGGATCGACCGAAAAGGCGAACCTTCTCGATGAGAGATGTCTTGCGCATCAGCGCTTCCCCAGAAGGTCTGAGCGGTAATCCGCTGCCGGAAAGTGAAAAGGCACAGGGCCATCGGGATCGCCGGTCATGAATTGGCGAATACGCGGGTTGTCGGCGTTCATCAGTTCTTCAGGCGTACCCTGCCCCAGCACCTGGCCATCGCCGACTACATAGAGGTAATCGGCAATGCTCGCGGTTTCTGCAAGGTCGTGAGAGACCACGATGCTGGTGATACCCAGCGCATCGTTGAGCAGACGAATCAGGCGCACCAGCACACCCATGGCAATCGGATCCTGGCCGACGAAAGGCTCGTCGTACATGAGGATCTGCGGGTCGAGGGCGATGGCACGCGCCAGAGCCACACGGCGCTTCATGCCGCCGGACAGTTCGTCGGGCATCAGGTCGATGGCACCACGAAGGCCTACGGCCTGCAATTTCAGCAACACAATGTCACGAATCATTTCGTCGGACAGCTGGGTATGCACCCGCAACGGAAACGCCACGTTCTCGAACACATCGAGGTCGGTAAACAGCGCACCGCTCTGGAACAGCACGCCCATATGCTTGCGAGCATCGAACAGATCGCTGCGCGACAAGGTCGGCAGGTTCTGGCCGTTGACCCACACTTCACCGGCGCTGGGGCGCAATTGCATGCCCATCAGACGCAACAGCGTGGTCTTGCCGCAACCGGACGGACCCATGATGCCCGTGACCTTGCCGCGGGGAATGCGAATATCGACGTTATTGAAGATGCTGCGCGTCCCGCGCTTGAAGGTCAGTCCCTTCAGCTCGACCGCGTAGGCGTTATCGGCACTCATCTAAACTCCTTGGGATGCAGCCTCTCACTCAGACACCATGCATGCGACAAACGTTTGCAACGGTGACGCATATAGATAGCCTCATGGGCTGGGCGGACTGAACTGGCGGCGAACTATATCACTGCTGGTACAGGGCGCCCAAGGCCGGAACAGCGCTAGTTCAGTTTAGGGACAGGGAAAAAAGGTTGCTGGCTATGTTACTGAGGATCGATCTCAGGTATTCGTTGAATAAAGCCTGACGAACTTGCGTGAGGGAATTGATCATTACCGCTATAATCGCCGACTTTTCGTCAGGCTATACGACTTCAGACATGAGCCAATCCAGCGACCTTATTCAATCCGCGCAACGCACCATCCGCCTCGAAGTTGAAGCCGTAGAAGGCTTGCTGGCCCATATCGACGCAGATTTCGTACGCGCCTGCGAGATGATTCTGGCCAGCAAGGGCCGTGTTGTCGTGGTCGGCATGGGCAAGTCGGGCCACGTCGGCAACAAGATCGCCGCCACCCTGGCCAGCACCGGGACCACCGCATTTTTCGTACATCCGGCCGAAGCCAGCCACGGCGACATGGGCATGATCACCAAGGATGACATCATCCTGGCGCTGTCCAACTCCGGCACCACCAACGAAATCGTGACCCTGCTGCCGCTGATCAAGCGCCTGGGCATCAAGATGATCAGCGTCACCGGCAACCCGGAATCAACGCTGGCCAAGGCCGGCGACGTGAACCTGAATGTTCACGTGGACCACGAGGCCTGCCCGCTGAACCTGGCGCCGACCTCCTCCACCACCGCAGCCCTTGTCATGGGCGACGCCTTGGCCGTAGCGCTGCTGGAAGCCCGCGGATTCACCGCTGAAGACTTCGCGTTTTCCCACCCAGGTGGTGCCCTGGGCCGCCGTCTGTTGCTGAAAGTGGAAAATGTCATGCATTCGGGCGAGGAATTGCCCCACGTCCAGCGCGGCACCCTGCTGAAGGACGCGCTGATGGAAATGACCCGCAAGGGCCTGGGTATGACCGTGATCCTGGAAGCCGATGGGCGCCTGGCCGGGGTATTCACTGACGGTGATTTGCGCCGCACCCTGGACCGCACCATCGATATCCGCACCGCGACCATCGACGCCGTGATGACCCCCCATGGCAAGACTGCACGCCCTGAAATGCTGGCAGCCGAAGCATTGAAGATCATGGAAGACCACAAGATCGGCGCACTGGTGGTGATCGATAGCGACGACCACCCGATTGGCGCCCTGAACATGCACGACTTGCTGCGTGCGGGAGTGATGTAAATGACCAGCGACCTGTTGCAACGCGGCAAACACATCAAACTGGCGATTTTCGACGTTGACGGCGTACTGACCGATGGCCGCCTGTACTTTCTCGAAGACGGCAGCGAATTCAAGACGTTCAATACCCTCGACGGCCAGGGCATCAAGATGCTGATGGCTTCGGGCGTGCAAACGGCGATTATCAGCGGCAGAAAAACCCCGGTTGTGGAACGCCGCGCACAAAACCTCGGTATTCCTCACCTGTATCAGGGCCGCGAGGATAAACTGGTGGTTCTGGACGAGCTTCTTGGCAAACTCAACCTAAGCTATGAGCAGGTCGCCTATCTGGGCGATGATCTGCCTGACTTGCCGGTCATTCGCCGAGTAGGCCTGGGCATGGCCGTCGCCAATGCGGCGACATTTGTTCGCGAGCACGCCCACGGCATCACCACCGCCCGCGGCGGCGAAGGTGCCGCCCGCGAGTTCTGTGAACTGATCCTGCGAGCCCAAGGCAGTCTTGAAGCGGCCCACGCCGCCTACCTATAGAGCGTTTTATGCTGAGCAAAAAGATTCGCAACTTCCTGCTATTCGGAGTCATCGCCGCGCTGTTCCTTGCGGTGGGCTACTGGAATATCAGCCCGGGGCGCTTCCTCGACCAGCCTGCAGCGCAGGTTGACGGCGGGGCCATCGACTATTACGCCACCAATGCCTATAGCGTGCAGTTCCTGCCCGACGGCAAGGTGCAGTACGAAATGACGTCGGACAAAGTCGAGCACTTGAAGGCCACGGAAGTCACCCTGCTGACCAACCCGGACCTGAACCTGTACCGCGGCACCGAGTTTCCGTGGCATGTCACGAGCAAGCGTGGCGAGGTGAACCCGGACGGCACCGAGGTAGAACTGATTGACTCGGTACGCGTTGCGCGTACTGACGCGAAAAACCGTGACACCGTGATTACCAGCAGTCGCATGACCGTATTCCCACAGAAGCAATATGCGCAGACCGAGCAAGACGTTAGAATCGACGGCGCTGGCGGTGTATCGACTGGCAAGGGAATGAAAGCGTATTTGAAAGAAAGCAGGATACACCTGCTATCGAACGTAAGAGGACAGTATGAGGCTCGTTAAAACTCTCCCTATTTTGCTCGGCCTGGGCGCAGCACTGGGAAGCGTGAGCGCCTGGGCTCTGCCGAACGATAGCCAGCAACCGATCCACATCTCGGCTGACGATGCGCAACTGGATGACAAGCAAGGCGTCGCCACCTATACCGGCGGCGTGATCATCACCCAGGGTTCGATGAAGATCACCGGCAACACGGTGACACTGACGCGCACCCAAGCGGGCGATATCGACGTGGTGACATCGGTGGGCAACCTGGCTTACTTCGAACAGAAGCAGTCGGCTACCGACACCGGCCCGATGAAGGGCTACGGCAAGACCATCCAGTATCACGCCCAGCAGAATCGCATCGTGCTGATCGACCAGGCCAAGGTACTCAGCCCCGATGGCAACTCCACGGAAGGTGAAAAGATCACCTATGACACCGTGAAGCAGATTGCCAACGCCGGTCGCGCCAATGGCAGCAAGGTCACCGCGCCACGCCCCCGTATCGATATGGTTATCCAGCCGAAGAAGAAGGCCGAGTAATGGCAACCCTGAAAGCCCAGCATCTGGCCAAGGCCTATAAAAGCCGTCAGGTCGTGCGCGACGTCAGCCTGTCGATCGACAGCGGCCAGATCGTCGGCTTGCTTGGCCCCAACGGCGCCGGCAAGACCACCTGCTTCTACATGATTGTCGGCCTGGTCCAGGCGGACCAAGGTCGCGTACTGATCGACGACCTGGATGTGAGCCACCAGCCAATGCACGGGCGCGCCCGTGCCGGTATCGGCTATCTTCCGCAGGAAGCGTCGATCTTCCGCAAGCTGTCGGTATCCGACAACATCATGGCCATCCTTGAAACCCGCAAGGAACTCGACCGTGAAGGCCGCCGCAAAGAATTGGAAAGCCTGCTTCAGGAATTCCACATCAACCACATTCGAGACAACCTTGGCATGAGCCTGTCCGGTGGCGAGCGGCGTCGCGTGGAAATCGCCCGCGCCCTTGCCACCGCCCCCAAGTTCATCCTGCTGGACGAACCGTTTGCCGGCGTCGACCCCATCTCGGTCGGCGACATCAAGCAGATCATCCATCACCTCAAGGCCAAGGGCATCGGTGTACTGATCACCGACCACAACGTGCGTGAGACCCTCGACATCTGTGAAACCGCGTATATCGTCAACGATGGTCAGCTGATCGCCGAAGGCGACTCTGCCACCATCCTGGCCAACGAGCTGGTCAAGGAAGTGTACCTGGGTCACGAGTTCCGCCTGTAAACACCGTGGTGTCACGGCCGCTCGCCAAAGCGCGCGGGAGTCAATGAAAACCTCCGGATTTTTATTGTTACCGCGCTCTAGGCAAAGCCCCCGATATCAGGCATATAATTTGCTTATGTTTGGCGCTCACGCGCCCTGTCGTGGATGGCGCATTGCGCCGGCGAATAAGGTGTTAAGCCCCTGCCATGAAACCATCGCTAGTCCTGAGAATGGGCCAGCAGCTGACGATGACACCGCAGCTGCAACAGGCCATCCGCCTGCTCCAATTGTCGACCCTGGACCTGCAACAGGAAATCCAGGAGGCCCTGGAGTCCAATCCGATGCTCGAACGCCAGGAAGAAGGCGACGACTTCGATAATGCAGACCCACTGGCCGACAACATCGAGCAAAAACCCAATTCCGACGTACAGGAACCCTCCTACCAGGAAACCGCCCCCACGGTGGATAACCTTGAGGAAGGCGATTGGAACGAACGTATTCCCAACGAGCTCCCGGTGGACACCGCCTGGGAGGATGTCTACCAGACCAGCGCCAGCAGCCTGCCCAGCAATGACGATGACGAGTGGGACTTCACCACCCGCACTTCCGCCGGCGAGAGCCTGCAGAGCCATCTGCTGTGGCAACTGAACCTCGCGCCGATGTCGGACACCGATCGCCTGATCGCCGTAACCCTGATCGACTGCATCAATAACCAGGGCTATCTGGACGAGACGCTCGAAGAGATTCTCGAGGCCTTTGACCCGGAACTGGATATCGAGCTGGACGAAATCGAAGCGGTCCTGCACCGCATCCAACAATTCGAGCCCGCCGGCATCGGTGCCCGCACCCTGAGCGAATGCCTGCTGCTGCAACTGCGTCAGTTGCCCGCCAAGACCCCATGGCTCGCCGAGGCCCAGCGCCTGGTCACCGACTACATTGACCTGCTGGGCAGCCGCGACTACAGCCAGTTGATGCGGCGCATGAAGCTCAAGGAAGACGACCTGCGCCAGGTCATCGAGCTGGTGCAAAGCCTCAACCCGCGTCCAGGCTCGCAGATTGAGTCCAGCGAAGCCGAATACGTCGTTCCCGACGTGATCGTGCGCAAGGACAACGAACGCTGGCTGGTGGAACTGAACCAGGAATCGGTGCCGCGCCTGCGGGTCAACCCGCAATATGCCGGTTTTGTGCGCCGCGCCGACACCAGTGCCGACAACACCTTCATGCGCAACCAGTTGCAGGAAGCCCGCTGGTTCATCAAGAGCCTGCAGAGCCGCAACGAAACCCTGATGAAAGTGGCCACCCAGATCGTCGAGCACCAGCGCGGCTTCCTGGAATATGGTGACGAGGCGATGAAGCCGCTGGTCCTGCACGACATCGCAGAAGCAGTGGGCATGCACGAATCGACGATTTCCCGGGTGACCACACAAAAATTCATGCATACCCCACGGGGTATTTATGAGTTGAAGTACTTTTTCTCCAGTCATGTCAGCACCTCGGAAGGTGGTGAATGCTCGTCTACGGCAATCCGCGCGATCATCAAAAAACTGGTTGCTGCGGAAAATCAGAAAAAGCCGTTGAGTGACAGCAAGATCGCTGGTTTACTGGAAGCACAAGGCATTCAGGTCGCCCGTCGAACCGTCGCCAAGTACCGCGAATCCCTTGGGATCGCGCCTTCCAGCGAGCGTAAGCGTTTGATGTGACGGGCGGGCCACAGCGTTCCAGTGGCGGGTATTCCTACCCGCCGCTTTATGCACTGGCAACGAAGGAGAAGCTGTATGCAAGTCAACATCAGTGGACACCATATAGAAGTCACCCCTCCACTACGCGACTACGTCGAGCAGAAGCTGAGGAAGCTTGAGGGCCATTTCGACAAGATCACCAACGTGCAGGTCATCATGAAGGTCGACAAGCTTCAGCAGAAAATCGAAGCGACACTTCAGATACCCGGTGGAGAAGTGGTCGCCAATGCCGAACATGAAGACATGTATGCATCAATCGACTTGCTCACAGACAAGCTTGACCGCCAACTCAAAAAGCATAAGGAAAAGAATCTGAGCCTGCTTCAGGGCACAGGTCGTTAACTCTCCCCCCATGATCCGACTTGAAACCATCCTGACCCCCGGCCGTTCCCTCGTGAACGTGCCGGGCGGCAGTAAAAAGAAAGCCCTCGAACAAATTGCCAACCTGATCAGCAGCCAAGTGCCTGATCTGGAGATGCAGGATGTCTTTGAGGCTCTGATCGCCCGTGAAAAACTCGGTTCCACCGGTTTTGGCAACGGCATCGCCATTCCTCACTGCCGCCTCAAAGGCTGCGAGACACCTGTCAGCGCCCTGCTGCACTTGGACGCACCTATCGATTTCGACGCGATCGACGGTGCCCCGGTGGACCTGCTTTTTGTTCTGCTGGTCCCACAGGCCGCCACCGATGCACACCTGGAACTGCTTCGGCAGATCGCAAGCATGCTCGATCGCAAGGAAGTACGCGACAAACTGCGCAGTGCCAGTAGCAACGAGGCGCTGTACCAAGTTGTCCTGGATGAGCAAAACGGGCAGTAATCATGCGTTTGATCATCGTCAGCGGCCGCTCCGGCTCGGGTAAAAGTACTGCCCTCAACGTTCTTGAGGACAACGGATTCTATTGCATCGACAACTTGCCGGCCGGACTGCTCCCGGAATTGGCAGAGCGGGCACTGATCCATACCGAATTGGCGCAACCCCTGGTCGCCGTTTCGATTGACGCCCGCAACCTGCCGAGCCACCTCACGCGTTTTCCGGAATTGCTCGAAGAAGTGCGCGCCAAGCACATTCACTGCGATGTGCTGTATCTGGACGCCGACGAAGAAACCCTGCTTAAGCGCTTCTCAGAGACCCGTCGACGTCACCCCCTCAGCAGCCCACACCGTTCTCTGGCCGAAGCCATCGAGGATGAAACCAAGCTGCTGGGGCCGATCATTGACCTCGCCGATCTCAAGATCAACACCACCAGCCTCAACCTGTATCAGTTGCGCGATGCCATCAAGCTACGCCTGCTGAACCAGCCGGAGCCTGGCACGGCATTTCTGGTCGAGTCCTTTGGGTTCAAGCGTGGCATGCCGGTGGATGCCGACCTGGTGTTCGACGTGCGCTGCCTGCCCAATCCTTATTGGAAGCCGGAACTGCGTGACCAATCGGGGCTGGATCAGCCAGTGGCCGATTACCTGGCCGCGCAACCGGATGTGGAGGAGATGTTCCAGGACATTTCCAGCTACCTGCTCAAATGGTTGCCGCGTTTTGCCGCGAGCAATCGAGCCTATGTCACCATTGCCATCGGCTGCACCGGCGGCCACCACCGTTCCGTCTACCTGACCGAGCGCCTGGGCCAGGTGCTGCAACAAACCCTCAAGAACGTCCAGGTTCGCCACCGCGACCTTAGCTGAAAGGAACACCCCCGCGATGCCCGCTCTGGAAATTGAAATCATCAACAAGCTGGGCCTGCATGCCCGCGCCTCGGCCAAATTCGTCGGTATTGCCGGGCAGTTCCCTTGCCAGGTCCGCGCCGGGCGCACACCGGAGAGCATGGTCGATGGCAAAAGCATCATGGCGATGATGATGTTGGCGGCCGGCAAGGGCACCAAGATTCATTTGAGCACCGAGGGCGAGCAAGAGCAGGAAGCAATGGACGCCCTGGTGGCGCTGATCAACAACTTCTTTGATGAGGGTGAGTAAAACCCACCCGTTGAGGCGGGTGTGAAGCAAGAGGCTTCACCCCAAGGCGGTATCCATCACCATCATCAAGCAGAACCCCATGCACAACCCCAGGCTCGCAAGCTTTTCGTGACCATTGCGGCGCGACTCCGGGATCACTTCGTGGGTGACCACCAACAACATCGCGCCAGCGGCCAGCGCCAGGCCCAACGGCAACAGCACCTCGGCCAGGCTCACCAGCCAGGCGCAAAGCACGGCGAACACCGGTTCCACCAAGCCTGACGCGGCGCCGATCAGGAATGCCTTGACCCGCGACATCCCTGCCCCCGCCAATACCAACGCAATCACCAGACCTTCTGGCACATCCTGCAAGGCAATGCCCATGGCCAGGCTGTCGGCATCCGGCATGCCGCCGCCGGCTGAGACGCCAACCGCCATGCCTTCGGGGATGTTGTGGGCGATGATGGCAAACACGAACAGCCAGATACGCGGTGGAATCACCGGTTTATCCGGCGTGCCCACCAACATCTCCGGGCTGGCACCGGAGACCTTGCGATCCACCAGATACAGACCGAACGCCCCCAGCATGATGCCGAAGCTGATCAGCCCCCCTGCCCCCCAGGGCGAAAGACCAATCGCTTCGGCAGCGGCAATACCCGGTACGACCAGCGAAAAGGCGGTCGCCGCCAGCATCACGCCAGCACCGAAGCCCAACAAGGTATCGCTCAACGCCAGCGGCATCCGTCGAATCACCAAGACCGGAACTGCCCCCAGCGCCGTGCCAAGCGCGCAAATCGCCCCGCCCTGCAAGGCGCGCATGATGCGCGGCTCCAGATCCAGCCAGGCCAGCCCGTGAGCCACCAGCAATGCAGTACCTGCCAATAGCAGCAACGAGCCAAACGCATAACGAAACATTCGCACGCTGCTGATCGCCAGTGTTTCAGTGCCCATAGTCGGCCTTAGATCTTGTTATCGAAGGGAATGTCAGGCCAACGCGGCCTGATAGCGTGCGGCAACTTCCGGCCAGTTAATAACACTGTAGAAGGCATTGATGTATTCAGGACGACGGTTCTGGTACCGCAGGTAATAAGCATGCTCCCAGACGTCCAGGCCGAGGATCGGCGTATTGCCATTCATCAGTGGGCTGTCCTGGTTGCCGCTGCTTTCCACTATCAGCATCTTTTGCGGGGTGACGCTCAGCCAGGCCCAGCCGCTGCCGAAACGGGTCAAGGCGGCTTTGGTGAAGGCCTCCTTGAAACTGTCGAAACCGCCGAGTTGTTCTTCAACAGCTTTTCCCAACGCACCGTCGGGCTTGCCGCCACCTTTAGGTGACATAACCGCCCAGAACAGTGAGTGGTTGGCATGGCCGCCGCCTTGGTTGATGACGGCCGCACGTAGTTTTTCCGGCAGCTGCTGCACGCTGGACACCAGTTTCTCTACAGGCCAGCCCGCAAATTCGGTGCCCTCGACCGCAGCATTGAGGTTATTGATGTAGGTCTGGTGGTGCTTGGTGTAGTGAATCTCCATGGTTTGCGCATCGATATGCGGTTCCAGGGCATCGTAGGCATAGGGCAAGGCAGGCAAGGTGTAGGTCATATCAATGTGCTCCGTATTGAGACGTGGTCGGCTGCACCGCAGCACCGCCCAGTAAGCGATGGGTGCGCGGGTACTCACCGTGATCGCTGATGAAATTCAACAGTTCGACGTAAGTCTTGCTGCTCTGGCGCAGGGCCGCTTCGCGCAGCTGCGGGCTCAGGCGCACGTCCTGCATGGCCTGCAGCAAGCGCTGGTGAATAGCGCAGAGGTATTCGGCACTTTCCTCGGGCTGATTCAGGCGCAGGTGCAGGTCTGCCAGGTTGTGATGGGAAATGACACAAGCCGCGACTGCTTCGTCGGCATTCGCCCAGCGTTCGAACAGCACTTGAGCCAGGGCCAGGGCCTGCAGATAGGCCTCGCGAGCGTCAACCAACTCGCCCTGCATAAAGCAGTGATTGGCGCGCTCGATCGTGCGTTTCCAGTGCTCCATGGTGAGCCTCCAAAGCAGGGTCGGTGATTACACGCCGCCAGCCGTGAGTTTTTCCGGATCCAACAGGACTTCCAGTTGGTTACGGGGCAGGTCGGTGTGCTCAAGGGCCACCTCAATCACCGGACGGCCTTGCTGATAAGCCTTCTTGGCAATCTCGGCGGCCTTTTGGTAACCAATGATCGGGTTGAGTGCGGTGACCAGGATCGGGTTGCGCGACAACGCTTCCTTGAGCTTGGCTTCGTTGACCTTGAAGCTGGCGATGGCCTTGTCCGCCAGCAGGCGGCTGGCGTTGGCCAGCAATTCGAGACTGCTGAGCAGGTTCTGGGCAATGATCGGCAGCATCACGTTCAATTCGAAGTTGCCGGATTGGCCGGCAACGGTAATCACCGTGTCATTGCCGATGACTTGTGCAGCCACCATGGCCGTGGCTTCCGGAATCACCGGGTTGACCTTGCCTGGCATGATCGAGGACCCCGGCTGCAGGCCTTCCAGTTCGATCTCCCCCAGGCCGGCCAGCGGGCCGGAGTTCATCCAGCGCAGGTCGTTGGCGATTTTCATCAGCGATACGGCGGTGGTCTTCAACTGGCCGGAGACGGCGACGGCAGTGTCCTGGGAGCCGATCAATGCGAACAGGTTCTTGCCGGGGGTGAATTTCACGCCGGTCAGGCTGCTCAACTGTTGGCTGAAACGTGCCGAAAACTCCGGATGTGCGTTGATCCCGGTGCCAACAGCGGTACCGCCCTGGGCCAGAGCCTGCAGGGCCGGCAACAAGTCCTGCAGGTGGCCGATATTGGCCTTGAGTTGCTGCGCCCAGCCGTTGAGCACTTGGCTCATGCGCACGGGCATGGCATCCATCAGATGAGTACGGCCGGTCTTGATGAACGGGTGAACCTCTTCGGCTTTCTGCTCGATCACTTGCACCAGATGCTGCAAGGCCGGCAGCGTTTGCTCGTGCAGCACCAGCGCAGCACTGACGTGGATGGTGGTCGGAATGATGTCGTTGCTGCTTTGGCCACAGTTCACATGATCGTTGGGATTGACCGCTTCGCCAAGCAAACGGCTGGCGAGCGTCGCAATCACTTCGTTGGCGTTCATGTTCGAACTGGTGCCGGAACCGGTCTGGAAGATATCCACCGGGAAGTGCTGCATATAATCGCCTTCGAGCAAGCCTTGGGCGGCATCGACGATGGCTTTGCCCTGCCCTTCACTGATCTGCTTGAGGTCGACGTTGACCTTGGCAGCAGCCGCCTTGGCCAGGATCAGTGCGCGAATGAATTGCGCCGGCATGCGTTGGTGGCTGATCGGAAAGTTGTTCACCGCGCGCTGGGTTTGCGCACCGTACAAGGCCTCGGCGGGGACTTGCAGTTCGCCCATGCTGTCGCGTTCGATACGGGTGTTACTCATCGTTAGATCCTTGCACCAAGTCGGAGTGAGAGATTGATGGCAGCAATTCGCAGGTCGCCAATTGCCAGGCAAAGGTCTGCCAGCGCTTGAGGCGGCAGGCACAGTGAGAGAGTTTTTCCAGGTCGCGTAATGGGCGCCAGGCCTGGTCAAGGCAAATGGAGCGCCAATGCCACGGCAGTGCAATATCGCTGGCGGTGTCGATCAGCAGGCGGAATGAGGTTTCAGCGATGGTCCACGGATGGGTCGCGGTACAACACGCCAGGTATCGGCCCTCGTTGAGGTAATGTTCGATCAGGCGAGGTTCATTGGGATCCAGACCACAGCGAATCTGGCGACTCATCCAGCGCCAGCTTTCCAGGTAAGGATCCTCATGCAGGACAGAACTCATGATCCACACTCATCCGGTAATGATATTTATTATTAAATGATATTGAGAATCAAAACAAGAGCGACACCTCAAACCTCCTGAAACACGTCCACAAAAAAGGCGCGCCATTCGTAAGAAGGCGCGCCTTTTTGTGAAGCTGCAGCGGGATTAACTGCCTGCGACGGTCATCCGCTCGATCAGCACCGAGCCTGTGCGAATATTGCTGCGCAGCTCCAGGTCATTCCCCACGGCAACGATCTGCTTGAACATATCGCGCATATTGCCGGCGATGGTCACTTCCTGGACGGCGAACTGAATCTCACCGTTTTCCACCCAGAAACCCGCCGCACCACGTGAATAATCCCCAGTGACCATATTCAGGCCATGGCCCATCAATTCGGTCACCAAAAGACCACGTCCCATGCGACGCAACAGCGCCGCCTGGTCTTCGTCGCCATGGGTCACGAACAGGTTATGCACGCCGCCGGCGTTGGCAGTGCTTGGCAGGCCGAGTTTGCGGCCTGAATAGGTGCCGAGTACGTAAGACACCAGCTCACCGTTTTCGACGAACGGCTTGGCATACGTGGCCAGGCCGTCCCCGTCGAACGCCGAACTGCCCATGGCACGCATCAAGTGCGGACGCTCATCGATGGTCAGCCACTCGGGAAACAACGTCTGGCCGATCGCCCCTTCAAGGAACGAAGACTTGCGATAAAGATTGCCGCCAGAAATGGCCCCCAGGAAACTGCCGAACAAACCGCCTGCCAGCTCCGCCGAAAACAGTACAGGCACTTCACACGTCGGCACCGGGCGCGCGCCCAGGCGGCTCGCGGCACGTTGTGCGGCACGTTGACCAATACTGACCGGGTCTGCCAGCAATTCACCCTGACGACTTACGTCGTACCAGTAATCACGCTGCATCTGGCCATTGGCCTCGGCGATCATCACGCAACTCAAACTATGGCGAGTGGACGCATACCCGCCAATAAACCCGTGGCTGTTGCCGTATACGCGACAGCCCTGGTGAGTGTTCAACGTGGTTCCATCGGCGTTCTTGATGCGGGTATCGGCATCGAACGCTGCCGCTTCACAGGTCAGCGCCAGCTCGATGGCCCGCTCGGGCGTGATATCCCAGGCATGGAACAGATCGAAATCCTTCAAGTCCTTGGCCATCAGCGCCTTATCGGCCAAGCCCGAGCTTTCATCCTCGGAGGTGTGCTGGGCAATCGCCAACGCGGCGGCAACCGTTTCGCGTATAGCCTCCGGGCCGCTGGCCGACGTACTGGCCGAACCTTTGCGCTGCCCCACGTACAAGGTGATGCCAAAGCCCTGATCACGGTTGAATTCGACGGTCTCCACTTCCCGTTGACGGACCGACGTCGACAACCCCTGCTCCAGCGACACCGCCACTTCACAGGCACTGGCCCCCTGGCGCTTGGCCTCGGCAAGGATCTGCTCGACTTGTTCCTGCAGGGCCGGTAACGCTTGCGGACCGACGCTTTGGGCTGCACTCATGGTTTTCTCCACTCAAATTCTGCTTTCGGTTAAGGCCATCGAGCGACCGGGCCGGACAAGCGGCCCCCGACTGGTTATCATGGCGGCGTTTCTTTGCGGACTGCCACCATGGTTGATTCTTACGACGACTCCCTCGATGGGGAGAAAAGCAAAACCCAGGTCAAACGTGAGCTGCATGCTCTGGTTGACCTGGGCGAGCGCCTTACAACGCTCAAGAAAGACTTGATTGCAAAACTGCCACTGACCGACGAAATGCGCCGGGCGCTTGCGGACGCGCCCAAGCACACCGCGAATATCGCGCGTAAACGGCACATCATGTTTATCGGCAAGCTGATGCGCGATCAGGACACTGACGCCATTCTCGCCTTGCTTGATCAAACCGATGCCTCCACTCGCCAGTACAACGAACGTTTCCATAACCTGGAACGTTGGCGTGACCGCCTGATCTCGGGCGATGACGCGGTGCTGGAGAAGTTCGTGCTGGATTACCCGGACGCGGACCGCCAGCAACTGCGCTCCCTGATCCGTCAGGCCCAGCACGAGCAGGCGCATAACAAGGCGCCGGCCACCAGCCGTAAAATCTTCAAATACATCCGTGAGCTGGACGAGACTCAACGCGGCCTGCGTTGATGCCCTTCCCCGGGTGGCGATCTTCGCCACCCGAAGCTCCACCCCTTACGACCCCGTGCCACCCACGGTGATCGCATCAATTTTCAGCGTTGGCTGGCCGACCCCTACCGGCACCGACTGCCCATCTTTCCCGCACATGCCCACACCACTGTCCAGGGCCAAGTCGTTGCCGACCATCGACACCTTGCTCATGGCTTCAGGGCCATTGCCAATCAACGTTGCCCCTTTGACCGGCGCGGTAATCTTGCCGTCTTCGATCAGGTACGCCTCGCTGGTGGAGAACACGAACTTGCCGCTGGTGATATCCACCTGGCCGCCGCCGAGGTTGGCGCAGTAGATACCGCGCTTCACCGAGGCGATGATCTCCGCCGGGTCGCTTTCGCCACCGAGCATGTAGGTGTTGGTCATGCGTGGCATCGGCAGGTGCGCATAAGATTCGCGACGGCCATTACCGGTGCGTGCCACGCCCATCAGACGGGCATTGAGCTTGTCTTGCATGTAGCCCTTGAGCACACCGTTTTCAATCAAGGTGGTGCATTCGGTCGGCGTGCCTTCATCATCGACGCTCAGCGAGCCACGGCGACCGGCCAGGGTGCCATCATCGACAATGGTGCAGAGCTTGGACGCAACCATCTCGCCCATGCGCCCGCTGTAGGCGGAACTGCCCTTGCGGTTGAAGTCGCCTTCCAGGCCATGGCCCACGGCTTCGTGCAGCAATACGCCGGACCAGCCTGAGCCCAACACCACCGGCAACGTGCCGGCCGGCGCCGGAATGGCTTCGAGGTTCACCAACGCCTGGCGCAAGGCTTCACGGGCATAGCCCATCGCACGGTCGTCGGTGAGGAAGTACCGGTAGTCGGTACGCCCCCCGCCGCCATGGCCGCCACGCTCGCGGCGGCCGTTCTGCTCGACGATCACGCTGACGTTGAAACGCACCAGCGGCCGTACGTCCGCCGCCAGGCCACCGTCGGTGGACGCCACCAGGATGCGCTCCCACACACCGGCCATGCTCACGGAGACCTGCTGGATACGCGGGTCCAGGGCGCGGGTGGCGGCGTCGACACGCTTGAGCAGCTCGACCTTTTCCGCGCGGCTGATCACTTCCAAGGGATTGTCCGGGGCATACAACTGCGCCACGTCCTGGGTACTGAATGCCTGCACGGTGCCATTTTGGCCCGCACGGGAGATCGAACGCGCAGCACGCGCGGCCAGGCCCAACGCCTCCAGGGTGATCGCGTTACTGTAGGCGAAACCGGTCTTTTCACCGGATTGCGCACGTACGCCTACACCTTGGTCAAGATTGAAACTGCCTTCCTTGACGATGCCATCTTCCAGGGCCCAGGACTCGGAGATCTGCCCCTGGAAATACAGGTCGGCGGCATCGATGCCTGGCCCGGCCAGGTCGCCAAGCACGGTTTGCAAGCTTTCGATGGTCACGCCACCGGGCGCCAGGAGGTGTTCACTGACTGAGGACAACAACTCGCTCATAGGTTTGGCCTTAAATTCATCGTTCTGAAGCAGGTCGCTGTGCGCCCTGCGAGAAAAAGCGCCGATGGTTCACCACCGGCATGCGCGCCCGTATCGACGCCTGTTCACTGCTATCGCGTTCGGCCAGCAACACCGCTTCGCCTTGATCCTGTTGTGTCAGCACCTGGCCCCATGGGTCGACGATCGCCGCGTGACCATAGGTTTCCCGCGGCCCCGGATGCACACCGCCCTGGGCGGCCGCCAGCAGGTAACACTGGGTCTCGATGGCCCGCGCACGAATCAGCACGTCCCAGTGGGCAGCGCCGGTGACGGCGGTAAAGGCCGAGGGCGCGGTGATCAATTCAGCCCCCGCTGCGCGTAGCTCGCTGTACAACTCAGGGAAGCGCAGGTCGTAACAGACCGTCAGGCCCAAACGGCCAACCGGCGTATCCGCCACCACCACATTGCTTCCAAAAGCATAGTCATCGGATTCCCGATAGCGACCCCGGGCGTCCGCCACATCCACATCGAACAAATGCAGCTTGTCGTAACGGGCAACGACTTCGCCGCGATCATCAATCAGCAGCGAGCAGGCGTTGGGCTTGGCGTGTGGATGGTCCTTGGGCGGCAACGGTAATGTGCCAGCCACTATCCATAAGGTGAGGTCACGGGCGGTCTGTTTCAACCACGGCAGGATCGGACCTTCGCCCAGTGCCTCGGCGCGGCCAATATCCGCGGCGTCGCGGCGGCCCATGGCGGCAAAGTTTTCCGGCAGCACCGCCAGCTTCGCACCGCGCGCCGCCGCTTGCTCCAACAAGCGCCGGGCCTGGACCAGGTTGGCCAGCACATCGCTCTGACTGACCATTTGAATTACCGCAAAGGACATGGGCCGATACTCCGTAAAAGGCATGGGGCCATGCTACTCCACAGGCTCTCAGTTTGGTTTTTCAAAGGGCTTGTCGAAGGTGATTTTTGGATCCTTCCATGGGCCTTCCACCTTGTATTGCACGCTGGCGAAACGCGAAACACGGTCACCGATCAGCTTGTCGATCAGGAACAGTGCGCCACCAATCGCCGGCGCGCCCACGATCAGCGCGGCAATCGGCAGGTTGTTGGTCACCGGCAACGTCACCAGCAACTTGGCATCGACACGATCAGCCACCAGGTCCAGGGTGCCATTGAGCTCCAGGTTGCTCGACGGGCCTGTCATGGTGATCGGCTCGCGCGTCACGAACACGCCATTGCTGGCGACCAATTGCCCCTTGACCCGGTCATAACTCAAGCCCTTGCCCAGCAGGTCGGAGAAGTCCAGGCGCAGGCGGCGCCCGATGGAGTTGAAGTTGAGCAGGCCGAATACCCGCAGCGCCTGGGCGCCACCTTCCACCTCGACAAACTGACCTTTACGGAACGCCGCATCCAGGCTGCCGGAAAAACGCTTTGGCCCGACCCAGGCCGGCGAACCCGGCCAACGCCCATCCACATCCAGGTGGAAGTTCTCGCTGGTGACCGTGGGCGCATAGCCCCAGCCTTTGAGTACGTCGGCGATGTTCTTGCCGTCCAGGCGGCCCTTGTACCAGCTGCTGCTGTCACCCGGAGCCCCTTCCCATCCGCCGGCGCCCTTGAGTTGCATGCCCTTGAGGCCCAGGTCGAGCGTATTGAACGCCAGGCCCTTGGCAGTTGGTCGGATCTTGAGCGACCAGGCGCCAATCAGGTCCGGCCCCTGAAACAGCTGGTCAATGGCAATATCCAGCGCGGGAATATCCTTGGGATCAATACTGGCCAACGGATCCGGTGCATTTTCATCAGCCTGTACCGTCGGGTCCACCGCCGGCAGCTTCACGTATTGCAGGTTGACCGCAATTGGCGCGCCCTTGGCATCCGGCAGGTTCACGGCCCCCTTGGCCTGCTGGCTGTCGAACTGTAAGCCCCAGGCAGCGGACTTGCGATCCAGCAGCAGGTTGACCTGATCGAACTGGGTACCCAGACCGGTGAGCTTGCCAATCTTGAATTCGGCACCGCTCAGCAGTTGCTTGGCACTGCCACCAGGGTCATTGCCAGCATACTGGTTCACCAGCTTTTTCCATGGGTCGATATCCAGTTCCGAGAGCACGCCGCGGATGCGCAAACCCTTGGCGCCTGGCAGTACGGCATCACCATCGCCGAGGAACAACTCGCCACGGCCGTCATTGAGTTTGTCTGGCGGCGCGGCGAAGGTGAAGTTGGCCAACTCACCATAATCGAACCAGTAGCGGCGCTCAGCCCCCTGCAAGGTCATGCGGAATACGCTGTCACGTCCCTGGCTGGCCGGCATGCCGAACGGCGCAGGCAAATCCACCGCAACGCCCTTGAGATTGGAGCTGACCATCAGTTGGCTGTCGGCACCGTCCAGGTTGAGCTGCAACTGATACGAAATATCACCGGACACCGGCAACGGCTGGCTGACTTTCAACCAATCCGTCAAGCGCTTGACCGTCACCTGCCCCCTGGCGGCGACACGGGTACTGATATTACCCGGCTTGCCATCGGCAAATATCTGCGCGGTGATCGGCCGGTCAAATGCCTGGGCTGTAATCTTTTCGCCGCTCAGGCCCTTGGCGCTGTCGAAGCGGAAACTGCCCTTGAGCTGCGTCAGGTCCAGGGGCGGCTCCGCCAATTGCAGGCGCGCCTTGTCAGTCTGGAAATCCACCACGATCCTGGGCTCGATACCCTTGACCAGCGGAACGTCCAGATCCAGCGTGCCTTGCAGGTCTCCTTCGCCTTTCCAGCCGGCGAAGGTGGATGCCGTGCCAATTGGCGCTTCCTGGAGGATCTTCAGCCCATCACCCAGGCCACCGGCAAAACCACCGGTAAGCAACAGATGACTTTCCTTGCCGGACGGCGCGTGGGGAATATTGACGTAGACGTCCTTGACCTTGGTGTCGAGCAACTGCCCCTTGCTGGCCAGGATGCGTACGCCAGTCTCCTCGACAAACACTTCACCATTGACCTTGTTCACATGGGGCCAGCCCGGCTGGAAAGCCAGTTCTGCGTCATGCACCTTGAAGAACAGGCTGATATTGCGCGCGGCTGGCAACGCGTCGTGGTTCAGCGACCCCTGGTACTGGAAGAACCCCTGATCCACCGCGCCCTTGAGAATTGCCGTGCGCAGCCACTCATCCAACGCGGGGCTCAGCACGGCCGGCAGGTATTTAGGGGTAAAGCGTCCATCGCCATCGACCATACCGACCCGCAGGTCCATATAGTCTTCCTGGCTGTGGTCGAAATGCAGGCGAATCAGGAAATCGGCGGCGATCTTGCCTTCTTCCCCCAGCACCTTGATATACGGGGCGATCAGGGTGAAGCCTTCTTTATCCAGCTTCCACGTCAGGCGTGCATTGGCCTGGAGATACTGCCAGGGCTTGGCGAAGATCGGATCGAGGTGCAGGGAAAAATCCTTGCTGTCCATGCGCAACTCGCCACGGCCCAGGTCGCCGCTGATGCTGCCGGAAACGTTGCGCGCAGCCGGCGCACCGAAGTAGGCGTCAAACCCGACCCGCTCCAGGTTGGCGGCAAAGCTGACTTTTTGATCGGTAGTGTCTTGAGGACGGAAATCCACCAGCACATTACGCAGCAGGCCGGTGGCCTTCAGATGCTCGACGGTCTTGGCGACACCTTCCGGCAGCGGCGCCAGGGCGTTGAGCAACGGTGTGATGGGGGTCAGGTCGAGGCGGTCAGCCTGCAGCTTCCAGGCTTCCTGAGCCTTGTCGGTAGCCAGTGTCTGCTGCAATTGCAGGCGCGATTCCCATCGGGTCTCGCCCAGGCTCATCGCCAGGGAATCAAACAACACCTTCAAGCCGGTATCACTGCGTTGCAGATAGGCCGTAAGTGCAAGGTTTTCGATATGGACCGGCTTGCGCTCGGCGTAGCTGCCCTTCACTTGCGGCGAGTTGAGGCGCACTACTGCACTTTGCACAGTGCCTTTACCCCAGCTCAGCCAGAATTCACCACCGGCCTTGAACTGCGTGAGTTTCCACTGCTGGGTCAGCCTGGCGGGAATCCACTTGGCCCAGTCGCTTTGGGGCAGGCTCAGGTAGGCCTCGACTTCAGCGTCCTTCCACTGGCTCGCTCGAATGCGACTGCGCAGGCTCAGGGCAAGAGGCTGGCCGTCGGGCAAGGTCAGGCGAGCGTCCAGGCGCTGGCGGGTGACGCCCGTGTGCAGGCTCAGGCCCACATACGTCAGGGTCAGCGGCGCCTGGTCGAACGGTTGCAGGGTGACCTGGCTGTCGAGCAGCGACACGCGCTTGACCATCTGCATGCGCTTGAGCAATTGCTCCGGATCCAGCGGCTGGTCATCCTGCATCGGCAAGCCTTGCAGGGCCCAATGGCCGTCCTTGTCTTCCTTGCCGGTCAGTTGCAGGCCACTGACTTCCAGGTGCGCAATACGCACTTCGCGCGCCATCAGGCTCGCCCATATATCCGGCACCACTTCGACCTGATCCAGGCGCAAGGCACTGCTGCCCTCGCCGACCATCACGTCGTGGGCCAGCAACATGGGCGCGAAGCCGCTCCAACGGCCTTCAAGGCTGCCGATGTGCACAGGCATGTCCACCGCAGCCTGGGCCTTGGCTTCGATTTCCGCGCGGTATTCGGCCACCAGCGGGGTCAATTCACGCCCCAGGCTCACATACACCGCCGCCAACACCAGCAGCAAGGCGCACAGCCCAAGGCCCCAACGGGTCAAAGCGGCAAAAAAGCGTATCAGACGCTCCATGTCAGGCGACCCTCAAGGCAGTAGACGGACTGCAGATCAAGGCCTGCGAGTCGCGTAAAGAGAAAGCGAATGAGGATCAGAGCAGCACCACGTCATATTGTTCCTGGGAATACATGGTTTCGACCTGGAAGCGAATCGTACGCCCGATAAAACCCTCCAGTTCAGCCACGTTACCGGACTCTTCATCCAGCAGGCGGTCAACCACTTTCTGGTTGGCCAACACTCTATAACCTTCGGCCTGATAGGCCCGCGCCTCTCGCAGGATTTCCCGGAAAATCTCGTAGCAAACCGTTTCCGGGGTCTTCAACTTGCCGCGGCCCTGGCAACTGCTGCACGGCTCGCACAGCACCTGCTCCAGGCTCTCGCGGGTGCGCTTGCGGGTCATCTGCACCAGGCCCAGCTCAGTGATGCCGATGATATTGGTCTTGGCGTGATCGCGCTCCAGCTGCTTTTCGAGGGTGCGCAGCACCTGGCGCTGGTGCTCTTCATCTTCCATGTCGATGAAGTCGATGATGATGATACCGCCCAGGTTACGCAGGCGCAGTTGGCGAGCAATGGCCGTGGCCGCTTCGAGATTGGTCTTGAAGATGGTCTCTTCAAGGTTGCGATGGCCAACGAACGCACCGGTGTTGACGTCGATGGTGGTCATGGCTTCCGCCGGGTCCACCACCAGGTAACCGCCGGACTTAAGCGGCACCTTGCGCTCCAGGGCTTTCTGGATTTCGTCCTCGACGCCATACAGGTCGAAGATCGGCCGTTCGCCAGGGTAGTGCTCCAGGCGATCGGCAATTTCCGGCATCAGCTCGGCAACAAATTGCGTGGTGCGCTGGAAGGTTTCCCGCGAGTCGATGCGAATTTTCTCAATCTTGGGGCTGACCAGGTCGCGCAATGTGCGCAGGGCCAGGCCCAGGTCTTCGTAGATCACGCTCGGCGCGCCGATGGTCTTTATCTGTGCGCCGATCTGGTCCCACAGGCGCCGCAGGTAGCGAATGTCCATGAGAATTTCGTCAGCGCCGGCGCCCTCGGCGGCGGTGCGCAGGATAAAACCACCCGCTTCCTTGATACCTTCGGCGGCCACGCAGTCGCTGACCACCTTTTTCAGGCGCTCGCGCTCTGCTTCATCTTCAATCTTCAGGGAAATGCCGACATGGGCGGTGCGCGGCATATACACCAGGTAGCGCGACGGAATCGACAGCTGAGTCGTCAGCCGCGCGCCCTTGGAACCGATGGGGTCCTTGGTGACTTGCACCACCAGGCTCTGCCCCTCATGCACCAAGGCACTGATGCTTTCCACTGCCGGCCCTTCGCGCAGGGAGATCTCCGAGGCGTGGATAAACGCCGCCCGGTCCAGGCCGATGTCGACAAATGCCGCCTGCATGCCCGGCAACACCCGCACCACCTTGCCCTTGTAGATATTGCCGACGATCCCGCGTTTCTGGGTGCGCTCGACATGCACTTCTTGCAGAACACCGTTCTCTACCACCGCCACGCGCGATTCCATCGGCGTGATATTGATCAGAATCTCTTCACTCATGGCTGGGTCTCGTTCAGGCGTTTTCACAATAGTGACCGATCGCTTAAGGCTGGGCGCTGACGTCACGCGCTCAGCGCACGGTAAGGTGTTGCCAACAGGGTATGCCGAATTGGGCCAGCAGTTGCGCGGTTTCGCACACCGGCAGGCCTACCACGGCGGAATAGCTGCCATTGAGCCCGGCCACAAACACCGACCCAAGCCCTTGAATAGCATAGCCGCCCGCTTTGTCCTGGGGTTCGCCGCTGTGCCAGTAGGTTGTAGCCTCCTCGACAGAAATCCCACGAAAAAGTACACGACTACTGACACATCGGGTTTCACAGCGCAGACCATCAGTGAGCGCGATGGCGGTGAGGACTTCATGCTCACGCCCCGCCAAGGCCATCAACATCGCCAGGGCATCGGCCTGGTCCACAGGCTTGCCAAGGATCTGGCCGTCCACAACCACCGCCGTATCGGCGCCCAGCACGCAAGCACCTGGCTCTTCCCCAAGCGCAGCAAATCCCGCCGCCGCCTTGCCGCGCGCAAGACGCTCAACGTAGGCAACAGCCGATTCATTGGTAAGGGGAGTTTCATCAATCGCGGCGCTGACCACAGTGAAAGGCACGCCGATCTGGGTCAGCAGTTCACGCCGCCTCGGGGAGCCCGAGGCCAGATAAAGCGAATTCATTGCAGACTCTCCCTGTGGGGTTCGATAACCAGGCAGAGCCTCGCAATCCATTCAATTGATTTTATAGCGGCGACGTAACCCGCGCAGGCCAAAACTGATCCACGGCCACAGCAGCGCACTGACCAGGGCCGGTAACACGAGCGCCAGGGTTGGCTGGCGGTTACCGGTCAAGGCACTGAGCCACAGCTGTACCAACTGCGCCAGGCCGAAGATCACCAGGATCACCAGGCATTGCTGCCACATCGGGAACATCCGCAAGCGCTGCTGCAACGACAGTATCAGGAAGGTAATCAGGGTCAGGATCAACGCGTTCTGGCCCAGCAAGGTGCCATACAGCACATCTTCCGCCAAGCCCAGGAACATGGCCGTAACCATGCCCACTTTATGCGGCAGGTTCAGCGACCAGAATGCCAGCAGCAATGCCAGCCACAGCGGACGCAGGATCTCCATGAATTGCGGCAGCGGCGAAACGCTGAGCAGCAAGCCGATGGCGAATGTCAGCCAGACGATCCAGCCATTGCTCGAATGGGTACCGGCCATTATTCCTCCCTCTGCCGTGTGGTTGCCGGGGCGGCGGCTGGAGGCTTCGCAGCAGGCGTCGTGGTGGCAGGTGTGGTGGCAGGTGGTTTCGCAGCCGTCGGTTTTACCGGGTGCGCGCTATGGGCTGCAGGCTTGACCGGCGTGGCCACAGGCGCCGTAGCTGCCGGAGTTGCCGCCGGTACAACGGGGGTAGTCGACTGAGGCTTGGGCACGGTCGCAGGAATGATCGGCGCAGTGCCGTTCTTCTTGTCTTCCGCTTCCTGGGCCTGGGCGGCGTCGTTGGCACGCTCTTCCGGGGTACGGTTGTCGCTGAACACCAGCAGCAGGTAGCGGCTGCGGTTCAGGGCGGCAGTGGGCACGGCGCGCACAATGGCGAATGGCTGGCCGGAGTCGTGGATCACCTCCTTGACCGTTGCCACCGGGTAACCCGCCGGGAACCGCTGGCCCAGGCCGGAGCTGACCAGCAGGTCGCCTTCCTTGATGTCGGCAGTGTCCGCGACGTGACGCAATTCCAGGCGCTCGGGGTTACCGGTACCGCTGGCAATCGCGCGCAAGCCGTTACGGTTGACCTGCACCGGAATGCTGTGGGTGGTGTCCGTCAGCAACAGGACCCGCGAGGTGTAGGGCATCAACTCTACGACCTGCCCCATCAGTCCCCGAGCATCCAGTACCGGCTGACCAAGCACCACGCCGTCGCGCTCACCCTTGTTGATGATGATGCGATGGGTAAAGGGGTTGGGGTCCATACCGATCAACTCGGCGACTTCGACCTTCTCGTTGACCAACGCGGAAGAGTTGAGCAACTCGCGCAGCCGAACGTTCTGCTCGGTGAGGGCCGCCAGCTTTTGCATGCGCCCCTGCAACAGCAGGTTTTCGGTCTTGAGTTTTTCGTTCTCGGCAACCAGCTCGGTGCGGCTGCCAAATTGGCTGGCCACGCCCTGGTAGAGACGTTGCGGCAGGTCGGTGATCCAGTAGGTCTGCATCAACACCAGCGACATTTGGCTACGCACCGGCTTGAGCAGCGCAAAGCGGGCGTCGACCACCATCAATGCGACCGAAAGCACGACCAGCACCAATAAGCGCACGCCCAATGAGGGGCCTTTGGCGAAAAGCGGTTTAATAAGCCGCTCCTCCCAGGCAAATGTTCTCTTTATTCATACGGCATCTAACCGGCCTGGATGCAGATTGAAGACGATAAACGCCAACAGGCAGCACTGCAAAGTGCTGCCTGCGGGCGAAACATGGTGCAACCAACGATCTTATTCGCTGGAGAGCAGGTCCATGGTGTGTTTATCCATCATTTCCAGTGCACGACCGCCACCACGGGCAACGCAGGTCAGCGGGTCTTCGGCGACGATCACCGGCAGGCCGGTTTCCTGGGCCAGCAGCTTGTCGAGGTCGCGCAACAGGGCGCCACCACCGGTCAGCACCAGGCCTCGCTCGGCGATGTCGGAAGCCAGTTCCGGCGGCGATTGCTCCAGGGCGCTCTTCACAGCCTGAACGATAGTGGCCAGGGACTCTTGCAGAGCTTCCAGCACTTCATTGGAGTTCAGGGTGAAGGCACGTGGAACGCCTTCGGCCAGGTTGCGACCGCGAACATCGACTTCGCGAACTTCGCCGCCCGGGTAAGCGGTACCGATTTCCTGCTTGATGCGCTCGGCGGTGGATTCGCCGATCAGGCTGCCGTAGTTGCGACGGACATAAGTGATGATCGCTTCGTCGAAACGGTCGCCGCCTACGCGTACGGATTCGGCATACACCACACCATTCAGGGAAATCAGGGCGATTTCAGTGGTACCACCACCGATATCCACCACCATCGAACCGCGCGCTTCTTCAACCGGCAGGCCGGCACCGATCGCAGCAGCCATCGGCTCTTCGATCAGGAACACTTCGCGGGCACCGGCGCCAAGGGCCGATTCACGGATGGCACGACGCTCCACCTGGGTGGATTTGCACGGAACGCAGATCAGCACACGAGGGCTCGGCTGCAGGAAACTGTTTTCGTGAACCTTGTTGATGAAGTACTGCAGCATCTTCTCGCAGACGCTGAAGTCGGCGATCACGCCGTCCTTCATCGGACGAATGGCAGCAATATTGCCTGGTGTTCGACCGAGCATGCGCTTGGCCTCGGTGCCGACGGCAACGACACTTTTCTGATTACCATGGGTCCGAATGGCCACAACCGATGGCTCATTCAGAACGATACCGCGCTCGCGCACGTAAATAAGGGTGTTGGCAGTGCCCAGGTCAATGGAAAGATCGCTGGAAAACATGCCACGCAGTTTCTTGAACATGGGGAAAGGACCCTAGGCAACGCGTGGGTAAAAAAGTGCGGCAAACTCTAACAACGACAGGGATTTTGGGCAAGGCGCCAATGTGCTAAATTGGCCGACTTTCTGTGCACCAACCCCCACAATCGCGGCCGTAAGACCGTAGAAATGCGGTAGTGTTCCGACAATCTAACACACGGACAGCCTCCGTTCTGTTTTCCACTGGAGATTCCCATGGCGCTTGAACGCTCCGACGTGGAAAAAATCGCTCATCTGGCCTCGCTTGGCCTGAATGAAGCCGATCTTCCACAGACCACCGCAGCCCTGAACAGCATTCTAGGGCTGGTTGACCAAATGCAGGCCGTGAATACCGACGGCATCGAGCCCCTGGCTCACCCGCTGGAAGCCAGCCAGCGCCTGCGCGCAGACGTCGTGACCGAGCGCAATAATCGCGAGGCCTACCAGTCCATCGCGCCAGCGGTCGAAAACGGCCTGTACCTGGTTCCGAAAGTCATCGACTAAAGGGAAAGAGCCTGCAATGCATCACATGACTCTGGCCGAGATCGCCCGCGGTCTCGCCGACAAAAAGTTTTCTTCCGAAGAGCTGACCAAGTCCCTGCTTGCGCGTATCGCCGAGCTGGATCCCAAGGTCAACAGCTTCATCAGCCTCACCGAAGAGCTGGCCCTGAGCCAGGCCAAGGCTGCGGATGTACGCCGCGCCAACGGTGAAAACGGTGCCCTGCTGGGCGCACCTATCGCCCACAAGGACCTGTTCTGCACCCAGGGCATTCGCACCAGTTGCGGCTCGAAGATGCTCGACAACTTCAAGGCGCCCTACGACGCCACCGTGGTCGCCAAGCTGGCCGCTGCCGGGGCCGTGACCCTGGGCAAGACCAACATGGACGAATTCGCCATGGGTTCGGCCAACGAGTCGAGCTACTACGGTGCGGTGAAGAACCCCTGGAACCTGGAACACGTGCCCGGCGGTTCGTCCGGTGGTTCGGCTGCGGCCGTTGCCGCGCGCTTCCTGCCGGCCGCCACGGCCACCGACACCGGCGGCTCGATCCGCCAGCCGGCGGCCTTCACCAACCTCACCGGCCTGAAGCCGACCTACGGTCGCGTTTCCCGCTGGGGCATGATCGCCTACGCCTCAAGCCTCGATCAGGGCGGCACACTGGCCCGCACGGCCGAAGACTGCGCGATTTTGTTACAAGGCATGGCAGGCTTCGACACGCAGGACTCCACCAGCATCGATGAACCGGTGCCGGACTACAGCGCCAGCCTCAACACTTCGCTCAAGGGCCTGCGCATCGGTGTGCCGAAGGAATACTTCAGCGCCGGTCTCGACCCGCGCATTGCCGAATTGGTGCACAACAGCGTCAAAGAGTTGGAAAAACTCGGCGCGGTGGTCAAGGAAATCAGCCTGCCGAACAACCAGCACGCGATTCCTGCCTACTACGTGATCGCGCCGGCGGAAGCCTCCTCCAACCTGTCGCGTTTCGACGGCGTGCGCTTCGGCTACCGCTGCGAAAACCCGAAGGACCTGACCGACCTGTACAAACGCTCCCGTGGCGAAGGCTTCGGTGCCGAAGTTCAACGCCGGATCATGGTCGGTGCCTACGCCCTGTCCGCCGGCTATTACGACGCGTACTACCTCAAGGCGCAAAAAATCCGTCGCCTGATCAAGAACGACTTCATGGCGGCCTTTGAAGAAGTCGACGTGATCCTCGGTCCAACCACGCCGAACCCGGCCTGGAAGATCGGCGCCAAGACCGGCGACCCGATTGCCGAGTACCTGGAAGACCTCTACACCATCACCGCCAACCTCGCGGGCCTGCCGGGCTTATCCATGCCTGCCGGTTTCGTCGATGGCCTGCCGGTGGGCGTGCAATTGCTCGCCCCGTATTTCCAGGAAGGCCGCCTGCTCAATGTGGCGCACCAGTACCAGTTGAACACCGACTGGCACACTCGCACCCCTACCGGCTTCTGAGGAGAACACTATGCAATGGGAAGTTGTGATCGGGCTGGAGATTCATACCCAGCTCGCCACCCAATCGAAGATTTTCTCCGGTAGCGCCACCACGTTCGGCTCCGAGCCCAACACCCAGGCCAGCCTGGTAGACCTGGGCATGCCCGGCGTACTGCCGGTGTTGAACCAGGAAGCCGTGCGCATGGCAGTGATGTTCGGCCTGGCGATTGACGCCGAGATCGGCCAGCACAACGTGTTCGCGCGCAAGAACTACTTCTACCCGGACCTGCCCAAGGGCTACCAGATCAGCCAGATGGAATTGCCGATCGTCGGCAAGGGCTACCTGGACATCCCGCTGGAAGACGGCACCATCAAGCGTGTCGGCGTGACTCGTGCGCACCTGGAAGAAGACGCCGGCAAAAGCCTGCACGAAGAGTTCAACGGTGCTACCGGTATCGACCTGAACCGTGCCGGCACCCCGCTGCTGGAGATCGTGTCCGAGCCGGACATGCGCAGTGCCAAGGAAGCCGTGGCCTACGTCAAGACGATCCACGCGCTGGTGCGTTACCTGGGCATCTGTGACGGCAACATGGCCGAAGGCTCGCTGCGTTGCGACTGCAACGTGTCGGTGCGGCCAAAAGGCCAGGCCGAGTACGGCACCCGCTGCGAGATCAAGAACGTCAACTCGTTCCGCTTCATCGAGAAGGCGATCAACACCGAAGTGCGTCGCCAGATCGAACTGATCGAGGACGGCGGCAAGGTGATCCAGCAAACGCGCCTGTACGACCCGAACAAAGACGAAACCCGCGCCATGCGCAGTAAAGAGGAAGCCAACGACTACCGTTACTTCCCCGATCCGGACCTGTTGCCAGTGGTGCTTGAGGATTCGTTCCTCAATGACATCCGCGCCACCCTGCCGGAATTGCCACCGCAAAAACGCGAGCGCTTCCAGGCGCAGTTCGGCCTGTCGGTCTACGATGCCAGCGTGCTGGCTTCGAGCCGTGAGCAAGCCGACTACTTCGAAAAAGTCGTGAGCATTGCCGGTGACGCCAAGCTGGCGGCCAACTGGGTGATGGTCGAGCTGGGCAGCCTGTTGAACAAACAAGGCCTGGAGATCGATGAAGCGCCGGTGTCGGCCGAGCAACTGGGCGGCATGCTGCTGCGCATCAAGGACAACACCATCTCCGGCAAAATCGCCAAGACCGTGTTCGAAGCCATGGCCAACGGTGAAGGCAGCGCCGACGAGATCATCGACAAGCGCGGTCTCAAGCAAGTCACCGACAGCGGCGCTATCTCGGCCGTGCTGGATGAAATGCTGGCGGCCAACGCCGAGCAGGTCGAACAGTACCGTGCGGCAGACGAAGCCAAGCGCGGCAAGATGTTCGGCTTCTTTGTCGGCCAGGCGATGAAAGCCTCCAAAGGCAAGGCCAACCCGCAACAGGTGAACGAACTGCTGAAAAGCAAGCTCGAAGGCTGATTGCGATGAATAGCCCGAGGCAGATTTCATGATTGCCTCGGACCCTGTGGGAGGGGGCTTGCCCCCGATAGCGGTCTATCAGCTTGCACATCTGTGCCTGACAGAACGCTATCGGGGGCAAGCCCCCTCCCACATAAGCCCGCGCCCATATTCGATACAGGGGTAACCTTGGAAATGAAGCGTTTACTCGGCCTTTTAGCCCTGTTCTCACTGCTGGCCGGCTGCGCCAGCGGCCTCATCGACCCCAACGGCTACGACGAAACCGGCACCGCCTCTTATTACGGCGCCAGGCACCATGGCAAGAAAACCGCCAGTGGTGAACCCTTCAACCAGAACGCCCTGACCGCTGCCCACCGGCGACTGCCCTTCGGCACCCAGGTCAAGGTCACCAATCTCGACAACGACAAATCCGTCGTGGTCCGTATCAACGATCGCGGCCCGCATACCCGTGGGCGCTTGATCGATCTATCACGCAAGGCTGCCGAGCAACTGGGTATGCTGAGCAGTGGCACCGCACGCGTTCGCGTGCAAGCCCTGCGCAATTGAAGACGGAGCCCTGGCCATTTTCGGATTAACCGCCCTCTCGCCCTGGAGCCTGCTCGAACTGGTCAGCGGCCTGCTGCTGCTGATCATCGGCGCCGAAATTCTGGTGCGCGCCGCCGTGCGCCTGGCCGCCAGCCTCAAGGTGCGGCCGCTGATCATCGGCCTTACGGTCGTCGCGTTCGGCAGCAGCGCGCCACAGATGACCGTCAGCCTGCAGGCCACCCTGGCCGGTAATACCGACATTGCCGTGGGCAGCGTGATCGGCAGCAGCATCTTCAACATCCTCGTGACCCTGGGCCTGTCGGCGCTGATCATCCCCCTGCGCGTCTCGCGACAGCTGGTGCGCGTGGATATTCCGGTGATGATCCTCGCCGGGTTGCTGGTGTTTACCCTGGCGGCCAATGAAGAACTGACGCCGGTCGATGGCCTGTTGCTGCTGATTGCCCTGCTGGCCTACCTCGGCGTGCTGCATTACCAGACTCGCCATTCGCGCCGCCCGCGCACCCTGGATACCGTCGCCCGGGCGCCCTGGCTGAGCAGTGTGCTGCAGATGCTGGGCGGGCTGTTGATCCTGGTGCTGGCCGGGCACTTGCTGCTCGGTGCGGCGGTGGATGTGGCGGCTGACCTGGGCCTGTCGGAGCGCATCATCGGCCTGACGCTGATCGGCGTCGGGACTTCCTTGCCATGCCTGGCCACCTCACTGATTGCCGCCCTGCGCGGCCAGCGGGACATTGCCGTGGGCAACGTGATCGGCAGCAACCTGTTCAACCTGCTGGGCGTATTGGGGCTGACCGCGCTGCTCGCGTCTTCGCCGCTGTCGGTGTCGCCCAACGCCCTGGACTTCGACCTGCCGGTGATGCTTGGCGTGGTGGTGTTGTGCCTGCCGGTGTTTTATACCGGCTACCGCGTCACCCGCGCCGAAGGCCTGGTGTTGCTGGGCCTGTATCTGGCGTATGGGCTGCACGTGATGTCATTCACCACCGGCATGCCCCTGGCCAACAAGCTTGAACAACTGATGCTGTATTACGTCCTGCCAGTGCTGGTGGCTTTCCTGTTGTTCAGCACGCTGCGAGCCTGGCGCCGCCAACACAAGAGGGAATCGCAATGACCGATCAGAAAAAGCCCGGGGTTGAAATGCGTCGCCAGGTGATGGGCGATGTGTTCGTCGACCGCGCCCTGGGCAACGCCACCGAGTTCACCCAGCCGCTGCAGGACTTCGTCAACGAACATGCCTGGGGCAGCGTGTGGACCCGCGAAGGCTTGCCGCTGAAGACGCGCAGCCTGATCACCCTGGCCGCCCTCACCGCACTCAAGTGCCCGCAGGAGCTCAAGGGCCACGTGCGTGGCGCGTTGAACAACGGCTGTACGGTGGAGGAAATTCGCGAGGCGCTGCTGCATTGCGCGGTGTATGCCGGCGTACCGGCGGCGATTGATGCGTTTCGGGCGGCGCAGGAAGTCATCGACACCTATCAGAAAGAAGGCTAGATCCAGCCACCCGCCTGCAACACGAAAATCCCGATATTCGTGGTCACTGCCGCCATCAGCGTGGTGATCACGATAATCGCCGCCGCCAGTTCATGATTGCCCTCGGCCGCCCTGGCCATCACGAAGCTCGCCGCGGCGGTCGGTGCGCCGAAGTACAGGAACAGAATCCCCAACTCCGGCCCGCGAAAGCCCAGCAGCCACGCCCCTAAGGTCGCGACCACCGGCAGCCAGACCATCTTCATCAAGCTCGCGCTCAGCGCCATATTGCCGCTCTTGCGCAACGCCGCCAGGGACAAGGTGCCGCCAATGCAGATCAATGCCAGCGGCAAGGTGGTGTCCGCCAGGTACTGCATGGATTTTTCCAGCCAACCGGGCAGGCCAATCTGAAAATAGGCGAACGGCGCCGCCACGATGACGCTGATGATCAGCGGGTTGGCCACAACACTTTTGCAGATACTCCACGGGTCGGACTTGATCACCGGGCTGTACACCGCCAGCACAATGGTCGACAGCGTGTTGTAGAACAGGATCACCAGCGCCGCGAGGATCGCGCCGAGGGAGATGCCGTAGTCGCCATACATGCTGGCGGCCAGGGCCAGGCCGATCACCCCGTTATTGCCGCGAAACGCGCCCTGGGTGTAGATGCCCCGGTCTTCACGCTTGCAGCGAAAAATCGCCCAGCCCCAAGCCAGCGCAAAGCTCACCAGTGTGGCAATGGAGAAGTAGATCAGCAAACCCGGCTTGAGCGCCGAGTGCAGGTCGGCGTGGAGGATGCCGAGGAACAGCAACGCCGGCATGGTGACGTTGAACACCAGGGACGAAGCCGTGTGGATAAAGTTGTCGTTGATCCAGTTGATGCGCTTGAGCAGCACACCCAGGAACAGCATGGCGAATACCGGCGCGGTGATGGTGAGGGTGGTGAGGAAGATAGCCAGCATGCCGGGGAGAACCTTGGTGAGCGTCGTCAGGTGGCTAATGATAAGCCATACAGCCCAACGGCGCCTGATAGACCGCTATCGGGGGCAAGCTCCCTCCCACAGTTTGAATGGTGAATACCTTCAGTGTGAGAGGTGGGCTTGCTCCGATGCAGGCGACTCGGTCTCAGGTAATCGGCGCCGGGTTGAACAAGGTGATGTCGTTATGCAGCTTGTGATGCTCCGCCCAGGTCTGCTTCTTACCGCTGGCCACGTCCAGATAGAAGTGGAACAACTCCCAGCCCAACTCCTCAATGGTCGCGCGCCCGGTGGCAATGCGCCCGGCGTCGATATCGATGAGGTCCGGCCAGCGCTGCGCCAGCTCCGTACGCGTCGAGACCTTCACCACCGGCGCCATCGCCAGCCCGTATGGCGTGCCGCGCCCGGTGGTGAACACATGCAGGTTCATCCCCGCCGCCAATTGCAGGGTGCCGCAGACAAAGTCACTGGCCGGCGTCGCGCAAAAGATCAGGCCCTTGCTTTTGAAGCGCTCGCCCGGGCCCAGCACGCCGTTGATCGCGCTGCTGCCGGACTTGACGATGGAGCCCAGGGACTTCTCGACAATGTTCGACAACCCGCCCTTCTTGTTGCCCGGTGTGGTATTGGCACTGCGATCCGCCTCTCCCTTGGCCAGGTAACGGTCGTACCAGTCCATTTCCCTGACCAACTCTTCGGCAACTTCCTTCGTCTCTGCGCGCGAAGTCAGCAGGTAAATGGCATCACGCACTTCGGTGACTTCAGAAAACATCACCGTCGCCCCCGCCCGCAGCAACAAATCCGAGGCATAGCCCAGCGCCGGGTTGGCGGTGATGCCGGAAAACGCATCACTGCCTCCGCACTGCATGCCCAGGATCAGCTCGGACGCCGGCACGGTTTCCCGGCGACGCTGGTCGAGCTTCTTCAGGCGCACTTCGGCCAGGTCCATGATCTGCTCGATCATCTCGGTAAAGCCATGGCTGGAATCCTGCAACCGATACAGCCACGGCTCGCTGAGGTCGACGGAGCTGTCGTTGTCGTGCATCACCTGCCCGGCCTGCAACTTCTCGCAGCCCAGGCTGATCACCAGGGCTTCGCCCCCCAGGTTCGGGTTGCGCGCCAGGTTACGGACGGTACGGATCGGGATGTAGGCATCCGTCGCAGTAATCGCCACCCCGCAGCCGTAGCTGTGGGTCAGCGCCACCACGTCATCGACGTGGGGGTATTTGGGCAGCAATTCGTCCTTGATGCGCTTGACCGCATGGTCCAGCACGCCCGTCACGCACTGCACCGTGGTGGTGATGCCGAGGATATTGCGCGTGCCCACAGTACCGTCGGCGTTGCGATAGCCCTCGAAGGTAAACCCCTCCAACGGTGCCAGGGCTTCAGGCACCTCGGTGGACAGCGGCAAGCTGTCCAGCGGTGGCGCGGTGGGCATGCGCAGTTGATCTTCCTGGACCCAACTGCCGCGCGGAATCGGCGCCAGGGCGTAACCGATGGTCTGGCCGTAGCGAATAATCTGACCGCCTTCGGGGATGTCTTCCAGGGTCACTTTGTGGCTCTGGGGGATGAAATCCACGGTCACCAGGCCGTCCGGGAACTCGGTCCCGGCCGGTACGCCCTGGTCGTTGACCACGATCACCACGTTGTCGCGCTCGTGCAGGCGAATGGAGCGCGGCGAGTCGGCATGTTCAATCAACTGCATCACGGGGCCCCTCAGGAATGCGCTTCGGTTAGGTTGGTCAACTCAGGCCCCTTGCTTGGCGGCTCTTTGAGTACTACACGCTTGATCGGGCCGACGATGACCAGATAGCTGAACACCGCCACCAGTGCGTTGGCGCCGACAAACACCAGGGCCCACTTGAACGAGCCGGTGGTGCTGATGATGTAGCCGATGACAATCGGCGTGGTGATCGACGCGAGGTTACCGAAGGTGTTGAACAAGCCGCCACTGAGCCCGGCGATTTGTTTCGGCGAGGTGTCGGATACGACCGCCCAGCCCAGTGCGCCAACGCCTTTGCCGAAGAAGGCCAAAGCCATGAAACCCACCACCATCCATTCAACGTCAACGTAGTTACACGCGATGATGCTACTGGAGACCAGCAGGCCTGCAATGATCGGCGCCTTGCGGGCGAACGTCAGCGAATGGCCTTTGCGCAGCAGATAGTCGGAAATCACCCCGCCCAGCACACCACCGATAAACCCGCAGATCGCCGGCAACGAGGCGATGAAACCGGCCTTGAGGATGGTCATGCCGCGGTCCTGCACCAGGTAAACCGGGAACCAGGTCAGGAAGAAGTAGGTGATGCCGTTGATGCAGTACTGGCCCAGGTACACGCCAAGCATCATGCGGTTGGTCAGCAACTGACGGATGTAATCCCACTTCGGACCGTCGGTTTTCTTACCCTTGCCCTTGTCCTGATCCATATCGACCATCGCGCCATTGGCGGCGATGTGATTGAGCTCGGCTTCGTTGATCATCGGGTGCTGGCGCGGACTGTGGATAACTTTCAGCCAGATCAGCGAGAACACGATGCCGATCACGCCCATCACGATAAACACGTGCTGCCAGCCGAAGCTGTAGACGATCCAGCCCATCAACGGCGCGAACAACACGGTGGCGAAGTACTGCGCCGAGTTGAAAATCGCCGAAGCCGTACCGCGTTCGGCGGTCGGGAACCAGGCAGCAACAATGCGCGCGTTACCGGGGAAGGACGGCGCCTCAGCCAGGCCCACCATGAAGCGCAGCATGAACAGCGCAACCACTGCGGTGGAGACACCGAACTCACCGACATAGCCTTGCAGCACGGTGAACAGTGACCAGGTGAAGATACTCAGGGCATAGACTTTTTTCGAGCCGAATCGGTCCAGCAGCCAGCCGCCGGGGATTTGCCCGGCCACGTAGGCCCAACCGAATGCGGAGAAGATATAACCGAGGGTGACCGCGTCGATGCCGAGGTCTTTTTGCAGGCTGGAGCCCGCGATTGCAATGGTCGCCCGGTCGGCGTAGTTGATCGTGGTCACCAGGAACAGCATGAGCAGGATCAAATAGCGGACATGGGTCGGCTTGGTCGCTTGCATGTAGCAGTACTCCCACTAATTATTTTTTTTGCGGGTAATGGTTTTCTATTTTTGTCGTGGGGACCGGCAGGCCTCCGGCCCCCACTGGGTGTTGCGTATTACGAACCGATGTAGCTGGTTTTCACCACGGTGTAGAACTCCTGCGCATAGCGACCCTGCTCCCGCGAGCCATAGGACGAGCCTTTACGGCCACCGAATGGAACGTGGTAATCCACACCTGCCGTCGGCAGATTGACCATCACCATCCCCGCCTGGGAATGACGCTTGAAGTGGTTGGCGTACTTCAACGATGTGGTGGCAATACCCGCCGACAAACCGAACTCGGTGTCGTTGGCCATGGCCAGTGCCGCCTCGTAGTCAGCCACGCGCACGACGTTGGCGACCGGGCCGAAGATCTCTTCACGGCTGATACGCATGGCGGCTTCGCTGTCGGCAAACAGCGTCGGCGCCAGGTAGTAGCCTTCGGTGTCACACGTCACCAGGCCGCCACCGCTCACCAGCCGCGCGCCTTCGCTTTGGCCGATGTCGATGTACTTCATGTCCTGGTCCAGTTGGGCCTGGGAAACCACCGGGCCGATGTCGGTGCCGCTTTTCAGCGCGTGGCCGACTTTGATCGACTTCATGCGCTCGGCCATGGCCGCGACGAACTGGTCGTGAATACCGGCGGTGACAATCAGGCGGCTGGACGCCGTGCAACGCTGGCCGGTGGAGTAGAACGCGCTCTGTACCGACAACTCGACGGCCTGCTTGAGGTCGGCGTCGTCGAGAATGATCTGCGGGTTCTTGCCGCCCATTTCCAACTGCACTTTGGCTTGGCGCGACACACAGCTGACAACGATCTGACGACCCACACCGACGGAACCGGTGAAGCTGATGCCGTCGACTTTCGGGCTGTTGACCAGCACGTCGCCCACCACACGGCCGCTGCCCATCACCAGGTTGAACACACCGGCAGGGAAACCGGCGCGGGAGATGATCTCCGCCAGGGCCCAGGCGCAGCCCGGTACCAGTTCAGCCGGTTTGATCACCACGCAGTTGCCGTAGGCCAGGGCCGGGGCGATTTTCCAGGCGGGGATGGCGATCGGGAAGTTCCACGGGGTGATCAGGCCGACCACACCCAGGGCTTCGCGGGTGACTTCCACGTTGACGCCCGGGCGTACCGACGGCACGTAGTCGCCGGACAAACGCAGGCATTCACCGGCGAAGAACTTGAAGATGTTACCGGCGCGGGTCACTTCGCCGATGGCTTCCGGCAGGGTCTTGCCTTCTTCACGAGCCAACAGGGTGCCGAGTTCTTCGCGACGGGCGAGGATTTCGCTGCCGACTTTATCCAGGGCATCGTGGCGAGCCTGGATCCCGGAAGTGGACCAGGCCGGGAATGCGGCGCGAGCAGCGTCGATGGCGGCGTTGACCTGGGTGACGTCGGCCTTGGCGTATTCACCGATGACATCGGACAACTCCGACGGGTTGAGGTTGACGCAGTAGTCGGCGCCGGCAACCCATTCACCGTTGATGTAGTTCTCAAAACGCTTTACTTGGGACACGAATCTTCTCCTGACGCAAAAGGCCGCTGATTGCTCAGCGGCCTTGTGGATAATTTATTGCGGACCTTGCTTGTCGATCAGCGCGGCCAGGGCTTCGTATTCTTCCGGCAGCAGATCGGTCAGCGGCGTGCGCACAGGGCCTGCGTCATAGCCGACGATTTTTGCACCCGCCTTGACGATGCTCACGGCATAACCGGCCTTGCGATTACGGATGTCCAGGTACGGCAGGAAGAAGTCGTCGATGATCTTGGCGACGGTGGCGTGATCATCCTTGGCAATGGCGTGGTAGAAGTCCATCGCGGTTTTCGGGATGAAGTTGAACACCGCCGAGGAGTACACCGGTACGCCCAGGGCCTTGTAGGCAGCGGCGTAAACCTCTGCGGTCGGCAGGCCGCCGAGGTAGCTGAAACGATCGCCCAGACGGCGGCGGATCGACACCATCAACTCGATGTCACCCAGGCCATCTTTGTAGCCGATCAGGTTCGGGCAGCGCTCGGCCAGGCGCTCCAGCAGCGGAGCGGTCAGGCGGCACACGTTGCGGTTGTAGACCACCACACCGATTTTGACCGATTTGCACACGGCTTCAACGTGGGCGGCAACGCCGTCCTGGCTGGCTTCAGTCAGGTAGTGCGGCAGCAGCAGCAGGCCTTTGGCGCCCAGGCGCTCGGCCTCTTGCGCGTACTCGATGGCCTGGCGGGTCGAACCACCGACACCGGCGAGGATCGGCACGCTGGTGGCGCAGGTATCAACGGCGGTCTTTATCACTTGGGAATATTCGCTGGCGGCGAGGGAGAAAAACTCACCGGTGCCGCCCGCTGCGAACAAAGCAGTGGCGCCGTAAGGTGCCAGCCATTCCAGGCGCTTGATATAGCCTGCCTGGTGGAAGTCACCCTGGGCATTGAAATCGGTCACCGGGAAAGACAGCAGACCGTGGGAGAGGATGGACTTCAGTTCTTGTGGATTCATTATTCGAACACCCTGGGCGAAGACTTTCTATTGAAAGGTTGTTGGTTTTGTTGATGTCGTACGTCATCGTACAACTATAAATAATTTCGTCAACTCCAATTCATCGGCGTTGTGCATTTGAGTGAGTTGAACGGCTCAGGCAGCGGTGTTCTTGACGTAGGAAATTATTCCTCTATGCTCCGCTTAACTGTATATGCATACAGCTATCAAGGAAGATTCCTACGACATAGCAAGGAGCTAACATGTCAGGTCTTGAACTCGCAGCACCCGAAAAGAAACCGCCAGTCCTACGTTTCGAAGGGGGTGAACACACCGCCATCGGCGACGATACGTTGTTGCGCTTTAGTAAGGACGCACCGGCGATTCCCGCGCGACAAGTCGAACTGCATCTGCCCAACGGGCTGGCACTGACCTACGGGCAAGTGATCGCCCTGGGCGGTGACTTTTATGGCATCCCCGGCCAGCCTATCAACGAGGGCACCTCACCTGCCGATCGTGTGCAACGCTTTAGCGCAGCGTTCAACTCACTGGCCGTGCTGCCAGCCGCGCGGGACGAAGCACCGAAAATCCTGGCGGTGATGCAAAAAGAGATCAGCGCGGTCAACCAGGCGATCAAGGACGGCAAGCAAGCCCATGAAGCCTATGATGCCCTGGGTGATACGTTGTCCGAGGAATGGAACCGCATCACCGGTGGCGGCAGCGCGGTGTCGGCACTGGTCCCATTGGGGCGCTACCTGAAACTGGCGGCGGACAATGCCGACCACTTCGGCGAATGGGCGCTGGCGGCCTACCTGGCGGGGCATGCAGCCGCATTGCAACAGGCCGTGGTGTCGCATCAAACCGGCACCGACCAGGCATTGGAACTGGCCTACGCCATGAACAGCTTTGCCGATCACTTCTTGACCGATCTGTTTTCTGCCGGGCACCTGCGGGTGCCGCGCAAACAGCTGGCAGCGGTCGTCACACCGGGCGAATTGGGTTCTCTGATCAGCCGCTTCATGCACGATGAAGACAGCAAGTTCGGTCTCAAGGTACGCAATGCCATGGGTGACGAGTGGCATGCCTATGGCGACAAACGCTATTTCGACAGTATCGACGCAGCCAATCGGGCACAGGTCAAACGCGCCGTTCAGGCATCCGCTGATGAGATCTTCGAAACCTTCATCAATGGCGTTGCGCCCTCCCCGGCTGACTTCAAGGCACCGCTGTATGTGCCGGATTTGAACGCGGCACAGAACCCGGCGAATAACTTCTCGCCGCTGTTCAAAATGGAGGGGGATAAGGTGCTAAGGCGTAAAGATGTCAGTGACCTGAACGACAAGCACTGGACGAATGACTGGTGGGGCTGGAGTACGTATTTGTTGTTGAAGGACTACAAACCCAACACACCTCATGAGAAGGACCGCTTGTCGTAACTGTTATTTCTAACAGTTACGCAGGATCTGTCCACGGTAGATAAGTCTCTTCAGGGCCGCACTGCCGCCCCTGAAGAGCATCGTGCGCTCATAACCAGAGGAACTCCATCATGACGCTTCCACTCCCCACCCTTGACCATCCGGCGACGGGCACATTGGCCCAGGGCGAGGTGACTGTTTCGCGCCTTGGGACCGAAATGAGCCTGAGCATCTCGAACACAGCCGATTTACCGAGTGATGGGAAAATCTACGCTTTTATCCTGAGCGATAAAACGGATGATCCCGAATCCCCAAGCTGGTCTGGACAGAAAACGCATGCGACCGAAACGGGCGACTGGTACGTCCTGCATGGCGAAGACCCGGAGGACGGGGAATTCCGCCGGCGCATAAACATTCAGGTCAACATCCCTAAAAGCGAGCTGCAGAAGCACACCGGGGAAAAAATTTATGTTGGCTATACGGCCGTAGCCAGTGAGTCCGGTGTGACCGAAAGCTCTGGGACGATTGAACTGACCGTCAAGTGAACCAGGCTCTCATGCTTCAACCCCGCTGCGCTTCTGCCTCTTCATGAGCATGGCGCAGCCGCTCGCGACTGTTGGTCAGGTGCAAACGCATGGCCGCCCGCGCCGCATCCGAATCCTGGCGGGCAATCGCCTCATAAATCTCTTCGTGTTCGCGACTCAGGCGTCCCATGTAGTGCTGGTGGTCATCATGGGCCAGGCGTGCCGAGTTCAGGCGCGTACGCGGAATGATGCTGGTGCCCAGGTGGGTCATGATGTCGGTGAAGTAGCGGTTGCCGGTGGACAACGCAATTTCCAGGTGGAAGGCGAAGTCCGAGGCCACTGCATCACCGGCGTGCGCCGCGCTTTCATTGAGGGCATCGAGGGCCGCGCGCATGGAGGCCAGCTGTTCATCGCTACGGCGCAGTGCGGCCAGCCCGGCGGATTCCACTTCCAGGCTGATACGCAGTTCGAGAATCGCCAGCACATCACGCAGGGTCACTACGGTGGCCGGGTCGATGCGAAAGCCGCTCGGGCTAGGCGTGTCCAGCACAAAGGTGCCGATACCATGACGGGTTTCCACCTGCCCCGCCGCCTGCAAGCGGGAGATGGCTTCCCGGACCACGGTGCGGCTGACGCCATGGGCGTCCATGATCGCCGATTCGGTGGGCAGCTTGTCGCCACGCTTGAGTTGGCCGTCGCGGATCTGCTCGGACAACACCGTGACCAATTCCTGGGCAAGGCTGCGGCGCTTGCGGGGAAGACGAGGGGCGGTGCTGGCGTTTTCCATGTGGAATCATCTATCTCGGCGGACTAAAACAGCATCATAGCCCATGGCGGTTGTACGATCACCGTTTGTACCGCACTTTCATGTACAAGCCGGCAGCTTTCAGCCCCGGCCGTACATGCCCCCCCGTGCAAAGGGGTTCAAACTCGAGCATAACGCGTGGCTACTTCACACCTGAGTCTTAGTGCCAAACGATCTCGCGCACCTGGCAACTATGACAGCAGACGGGTTTGCATCCTCGTAGCAGAGTAAAGCCTGTTCCAGCAAACAGGTGACGGGTGATGAAACGCACAGGCTGGTATTGCACAACGGTTGTCTGGCTGCTGGCATGCACCGTCCACGCGGCGCCGCCGACTGTGCGCAATGGCGGTGGCGAAGACATCCTGCTGCAAGGCTTCCACTGGAACTCCAGCCGCAATGCTCCGCAGAAATGGTATGAGGTGCTGGCACAAATGGCCCCCACTATCGGCCAGGACGGCTTCACCAAAATCTGGCTGCCACCCGCCTGGACCGATCAATCCAGTTGGAGCGACGCGGCGTCGGGAACGTCCGGTGGGGGTGAAGGTTACTTCTGGAGCGACTTCGACAAGAACAGCCGATACGGCAGTGACAGCCAGCTCAAACAGGCGGTCGCCGCCTTGGCAGGGGCCGGCGTGCAAGCAATATACGACGTGGTGCCCAACCATATGAACGACAAGCTGCCGAGTCAACAGATACGCTTCCCCAGGGACCTCAAGCTGTGGCGCGATGACTGCACAACGCCCGTCGTCTGTGATGAGGGCGACGCGTTCATGAGCGGTTCGGCCGACCTCAACACAAGCAACTCGGAAGTCTCGCAGCGCTTCATGCAGGAATTCAGGAACCTGCGGGACAACTACAGCGCCAAAGGCTTGCGCTTCGATTTTACGCGCGGCTACGCACCGGAGCGGGTCGATGTGTGGATGAAAAACTTTGGTGACCAAGCGTTCTGCGTCGGCGAGTTGTGGAAAGGCCCCAGCGAGTATCCGGCGAACGACTGGCGCAGTCAGGCCAGTTGGCAGGATGCGTTGAAGGACTGGTCGGATCGGTCCCACTGCAGCGTGTTCGATTTCGCCCTCAAGGAGCGCATGCAAAATGGCAGCTTGGCCGAGTGGCGCCATGGCTTGAATGGCAACCCCGACCCGGCATGGCGACAGGTCGCGGTGACCTTTGTCGATAACCACGACACCGGTTATTCGCCAGGGCAATACGGCGGGCAGCACCATTGGTCCCTTGCCGATCCGCAACGCAATATTGCCTATGCCTATATCCTGCTGAGCCCCGGTACGCCCACTGTGTATTGGCCTGATATGTACGACTGGGGCCGGGGCGACCTGATCCGCAAGCTGATCAGCCTGCGCAAGGACGCCGGTATCAGTGCCGATTCACCGATCAGGTTCCAGACCCACTATTCCGGATTGGTGGCCGCCATCCAAGGCAGCCGCAAGCGCCTACTGATCGCTTTGGACTCCGACCTCTCCAAGGTGCCTGACGGTTTCAGCCCTGCGCTGTTTGCGGACGGGCAGCGCATCCGCTCGTGGCAGGCCGCTCCGGCACCTTCCGACACCACCACCACTTTGCACTGCGACAACGTCAGGCCGGGGCTCGGCCAGGCAGTCTACGCAGTGGGATCGCCTATCGAACTCGGCGCCTGGGACCCGGCCCACGCCATCGCACTGCAACCCGGCGCAGCCAATCGCTGGAGCGGTACTGTCGTGTGGCCGACCCAGCAACACATCGAATGGAAATGCCTGATCCGCAGCCTGAGCAATATCAACGAGGTCTACTGGCAAGACGGCCTCAACAATCAGTTCACCACGGGGGCCGCCAGCGAAACAGCGGGGAATTTTTGACAAAAAAATGCCCCGGCAGAGCCGAGGCATTTTTTAACGTAGGCCCGAAGACTTACGCACTTTACTTCACCACTTTCAGGCTCGGCCGACCGCTCGGACGCGGCGGCTCGGTCTCCGGTGGCGGCACATCATCGCCGTCTTCGTTTTCAATCGCTTCGTCGTCCTCGAAAGGCGACTCCAGATCGAACACCATGCCTTGGCCGTTCTCCCGGGCATAGATGCCGAGGATAGCGCCAATCGGCACGAACAGCGTATGCGGCACACCGCCGAAACGCCCTTCGAAGCTGACCGCTTCATTGTCCATGTGCAGGTGGCGCACGGCACTGGGTGATACGTTCAACACAATCTGCCCGTCACTGGCAAACCCCTGCGGTACCTGAACCGCAGGAAATTCGGAATTGACCAGCATGTGCGGGGTGCAATCGTTATCCACAATCCACTCATAGAGCGCGCGGACCAGGTAAGGTCGACTGGAGTTCATCAACGGCTCCTTAAGCCTTAGCGCATATCGCGTTCGACACCAGACAGACTCGCCTGGAAAGCCTCACGCGCGAACTGGCGCTCCATGTAATCAAGCAACGGCTTGGCCGGCCGTGGCAGTTCAATGCCCAGAATCGGCAAGCGCCAGAGTATGGGTAATAGGCAGCAATCCACCAAGCTTTGTTCCTCACTGAGGAAAAAAGGTTTATCGGCGAACAACGGCGAAACACCGGTCAGGCTCTCGCGCAATTCCTTGCGCGCCTGCACCCGAGCAGCTTCTTTGCTGCGGGTATCCAGAATCAAATCCACCAGCCCGCACCAATCTCGCTGGATCCGATGGATCAGCAGGCGGCTGTTGGCACGGGCCACCGGATACACCGGCAGCAAAGGCGGATGCGGGTAACGCTCATCCAGATATTCCATCACCACGGTTGACTCCCACAACGCCAGGTCACGATCGACCAGGGTGGGCAAGCTGCCGTAAGGGTTCACTTCGATCAGTTTCGGCGGATGACGACCCACCTCCACACTGATGATCTCGGCGCTGACACCCTTCTCTGCGAGTACGATGCGTACTCGGTGGGAATAGTGGTCGGCGGGGTCGGAGTAACAGGCCAACCGATTGGTCACGCCCATGGCGGTCCTCCTCGCTTGTTGAAATTATGGAAAGCTCAAAAACGAGCGCGCCCAGAAAGCATCTCTGCAGCCTCTGGAAAGTCCAGATCGCTACGGGTTAGAGATGCCGCTGGGCGCGCAAGATTAACAGCAATTGCTTACGGTTGGATCAATGCACATCCTTCCAGTATTCGCGTTTAAGCAGATAAGCGAATACGAAGAAGAAAGCCAGGTACAGCAAGACATACGTCCCGATGCGCTGGTGTTGCAGTTTGACCGGGTTGGCGGAATAGGCCAGGAAGGTCACCAGATTCTTGACCTTCTCGTCAAACTGCTCGTCAGTCAACGAACCAGGGGTTTCTATCTTCAGTTGATCGCACGCTTCATGAGTCAAAGGCGTACCGGTCAACGGATCATATTGCTTCTTGCCGTCTTCGACGACCTGAACCTGCTTGCATCCTACCACTTGCTTGCCTTGCAGGCCGACCAGAACGTTAGGCATGCCGACGTTCGGGAACACACGGTTGTTCACGCCATAAGGGCGCGCCGGGTCCTCGTAGAAGGATTTCAGGTAGCCGTAGAGCCAGTCGGTGCCGCGTACACGTGCCACCAGAGTCAGGTCAGGAGGCGCTGCGCCGAACCAGGTCTTGGCGTCGGCAGGCTTCATGCCGATATTCATGTGGTCGCCGATCTTGGCACCGGTGAACACCAGCTTCTCCAGCATCATTTCATGGGGGATACCGAGGTCATCGGCCACCCGCTCGTAACGCTGGAACTTGGCGCTGTGGCAGCCCATGCAGTAGTTGGCGAACGTACGCGCGCCGTCTTGCATAGCCGCCTTGTCAGACACGTCGATATCGACTTTTTCCAGTTCCGGGCCGCCGTGCTCGGCAGCGAAGGACAGTAGCGGCAGCGCCGCAAGCATCAATGCAACGAATAATTTTTTCATCAGCCAGTCACCCTTTCCGGAACCGGTTTGGTCTTCTCGAGCCGGGTGTAGAACGGCATCAGAATGAAGTAGGCGAAGTACAGGAAGGTGCAGACCTGCGACAGCAGCGTACGCTCAGGGGTCGGCGCCAATACGCCCAACACGCCCAGAATCACGAATGCAATGCAGAACACCCACAGCCAGATTTTGCTCAGCCAGCCTTTGTAGCGCATGGACTTGACCGGGCTTCGGTCGAGCCACGGCAACACGAACAGCACCGCAATGGCCGCGCCCATGGCGATGACGCCCATGAGTTTGTCGGGGATCGCCCGCAAGATCGCGTAGAACGGCGTGAAGTACCAGACCGGGGCAATGTGCTCAGGTGTCTTGAAGGCGTTCGCCTGTTCGAAGTTAGGCTTCTCGAGGAAATAACCACCCATCTCCGGGAAAAAGAACACGATCGAGCAGAACACGAAGAGGAACACGACCACGCCGACAATGTCTTTCACGGTGTAGTACGGGTGGAACGGGATGCCATCCAGCGGGATGCCGTTCTCGTCCTTGTGTTTCTTGATGTCCACGCCATCCGGGTTGTTGGAACCCACTTCGTGCAGCGCCAGGATGTGCAGCACCACCAGGCCCAGGATCACAATCGGCAGCGCTACGACGTGCAAAGCGAAGAAGCGGTTCAGGGTGATACCGGAGATCAGGTAGTCACCACGGATCCACTGGGTCAGGTCGTTGCCGATGACGGGAATGGCACCGAACAGCGAGATGATCACCTGGGCGCCCCAGTACGACATCTGGCCCCATGGCAGCAGGTAGCCCATGAAGGCTTCCGCCATCAGCGCCAGGTAGATCAGCATACCGAACACCCACACCAGCTCCCGTGGCTTCTGGTACGAACCGTAGAGCAAACCACGGAACATGTGCAGGTAGACCACGATAAAGAACGCTGAAGCGCCGGTGGAGTGCAGCAGGCGCAGGATCGAGCCGTACTCGACGTCACGCATGATGTATTCGACGGAGGCAAACGCTTCTTCCGCCGACGGGGTGTAGCTCATCGTCAGCCAGACACCGGTGACGATCTGGTTAACCAGCACCAGCAGTGCCAGGGAACCAAAGAAGTAGAAGAAGTTGAAGTTTTTTGGCGCGTAATACTTGCTGAGATGGTCTTCCCACATTTTAGTGGCGGGGAAGCGTGCATCCACCCAATCCATGAACTTGCTCATCACGCGTTCTCCTTATCGAGGCCAATGACAATGAGGTCGTCAGTTTCGTAGGTATGCGGAGGCACGGGCAGGTTCAAGGGAGCGGGCTGGGACTTGTAGACGCGCCCCGCCAGATCGTAGTGGGAGCCGTGGCAGGGACAGAAATAACCACCGACCCAGTCTTTACCCAGATCGACCGGGGCGACTTCAGGGCGGAAGGTGGGCGAGCATCCCAAGTGGGTACACAGGCCAACCAGCAGCAGAATCTCTGGCTTGATCGAACGTGCTTCATTTTTGGCGTAGGCGGGTTGGTCGGATTTCTCAGATTTGGGGTCAGACAACTGGCCTTCGATCTTTTTCAGATTTCCCAGGATTTCCTCAGTACGACGAACAATGAATACCGGCTGGCCGCGCCACTCAGCAATCATCTGCTGGCCTGGTTCGATCTTGCTGATATTCACCTTCACCGGTGCACCTGCGGCTTTCGCCTTGGCACTGGGAAACCATGACCCCACGAACGGGACCGCAGCCCCCACCGCTCCTGCAGCACCCACCACGGATGTGGCTGCTACTAAGAAGCGACGCCGGCCTGCATTCACGCCGTCATTGCTCATTCAGTCCTCTCCCATCAGCTTTTTGGCCTGTTAAATCAGGCGTCTACTAAGTATTAAATCTGAACTTATAAAAATTTTGCCGAATGGTAATGAAAAGCCCCACGTATGACAAGGGAATTGCCCGGGGCTCCGCCTCCAAGCCTTGTAGTATAGGGGGTCTACGGATGTGGCAAGTTGTCACGGTGAAAAATGTGCATAAATCGCAGGCAATAAAAAACGCCCAGCTCCGTAAGGAGGCTGGGCGTTTTTGTGGAACGTAAAGCGAATTAACGCTTCGAGTACTGCGGACGCTTACGCGCTTTACGCAGACCGACTTTCTTACGTTCAACTTCACGGGCATCACGAGTCACGAAGCCAGCTTTGCGCAGAGCGCCACGCAGGGTTTCGTCGTACTGCATCAGAGCGCGAGTGATACCGTGGCGGATTGCGCCAGCTTGACCACTTACACCGCCACCGATAACGGTGACGTAGATGTCGAACTTTTCAACAGTCTCGGTCAATTCCAGCGGCTGACGAACTACCATGCGGGCAGTTTCGCGACCGAAGAAGTTGTCCAGAGTGCGGTTGTTGATCGAGATGTTACCAGTGCCCGGACGCAGGAAAACGCGTGCGGTTGCGGTTTTGCGACGGCCAGTGCCGTAATTTTGAGTCGCCGACATAATGAACTATTCCGTTAAAACTTCAGTTCTTGGGGCTGCTGAGCAGCATGAGGGTGTACAGCGCCCGCATAGACTTTCAGCTTGCGAAACATATCGCGACCCAGTGGGCCCTTCGGCAGCATGCCTTTGACCGCGATTTCGATCGGGGCTTCAGGCTTCTTGGAGATCAGGCCTTCAAAGTTGGAAGACTTGATACCGCCTGGGAAACCGGAGTGACGGTAGTACATTTTGTCTTGCGCTTTGTTGCCGGTAACACGTACCTGCTCAGCGTTGATGATCACGATGTAGTCACCGGTGTCAACGTGAGGGGTGTACTCAGGCTTGTGCTTGCCACGCAGACGGCTGGCGACTTCAGTGGCCAGACGACCCAGGGTCTGACCAGCGGCGTCGACGACAAACCAGTCGCGCTGAACTGTTTCCGGTTTTGCAGTAAAAGTTGTCATTCTTTAATAGCCTCAGGGGCCGCCCTGTAAATTAGACGGCGGATCTTACTGAATAGTGCTTACTTTGACAAGTCAAAGGCAGCCGGATACAGACGCTATCGGGGGCTCGGGTCGGCGCGTCCGTTCAACGGCAAGATTCTTCGGCAGGCGGCGCATCACTTCCACTGCAGAAAGAGGTGGGCAATTATGCAGATTGCGAAAAAAAATTCAACCTGCTTTTATGATTGTTTTCCCTGAAGGAGCACCCGATGGATTATCGACAGCTGGGCCGTACGGATCTGAACGTGAGCGCGATAGCCCTGGGCACCATGACGTGGGGTGAGCAGAACAGCGAGGCAGAGGCCTTCGCGCAGATCGAACGGGCCAAGGCGGCGGGGATTAACGTCCTCGACACCGCAGAAATGTACCCGGTGCCGCCCAAGGCCGACACCTATGCCACCACCGAGCGTTACATCGGTAATTACTTCAAAAGCCGCGGTGACCGTGCCGACTGGATCCTCGCCAGCAAGATCGCCGGCCCCGGCAACACCATCGACTACATCCGCGACGGCCATCTGCGCCACAACCGCAAGCACATCGTCGAAGCCCTGGACGCCAGCCTCAAGCGCCTGCAAACCGACTGGATCGACCTCTACCAGCTGCACTGGCCGGAGCGCAGCACCAACTTCTTCGGCCAATTGAGCTACAAACACAAGGACGAAGACGACCTGACCCCGCTGGAGGAAACCCTCGAAGCGCTGGATGAGCAGGTGAAGGCTGGCAAGATCCGCCACATCGGCCTGTCCAATGAAACCCCGTGGGGCGCCATGAAGTTCCTGGCCCTGGCCGAAGCCCGCGGCTGGACCCGCGCGGTATCGATCCAGAACCCCTACAACCTGCTCAACCGCAGCTTTGAGATTGGCCTGGCGGAAATCGCCATTCGTGAGCAGTGCGGCCTGCTGGCTTACTCGCCCCTGGCATTCGGCATGCTCAGCGGCAAGTACGAAGGTGGCGCACGCCCGGCCAAGGCGCGCCTGACGGAGTACAGCCGTTTCAGCCGCTACTTCAACCCGCAGTCGGAGGCGGCGTGCAGCCGTTATGTGGCACTGGCGCGGGAGCATGGCCTGGATCCTGCGCAGATGGCATTGGCGTTTGTGACACAACAGCCGTTCGTGACCAGCAACATTATTGGCGCAACATCGCTGGAGCAACTGGACAGCAACATCGCCAGTGCTGATCTGAAGCTGTCGAAGGAAGTACTGGAAGGGATTGAGGCGATTCAGAAGGATCATCCGAATCCGGCGCCTTGATCGATCTGTAGGCCGCTATCGGGGGCAAGTCGAATCGTCGCACCGCCCCGATAGGGCCCTCACAAACAACACAGCACTCAAAGCGCCCGCGCAATGATCTCCTTCATGATCTCGTTGGTCCCCGCATAAATCCGCTGCACCCGCGCATCCGCCCACGCCCGTGCAATCGGGTACTCCCACATGAACCCGTAGCCGCCGTGCAACTGCACGCACTCATCGAGCACCTTACATTGCAGGTCCGTGGCCCAGTACTTGGCCATCGCGGCAGTGGGCACATCCAGCTTGCCTTCCAGGTGCAACGCCATGCATTTGTCGACGAACACGCGGCCGATCTGAATCTCAGTGGCCATCTCCGCCAACTTGAACCGGGTGTTCTGAAAGTCGGCAATCGCCTTGCCGAACGCCTTGCGCTCACGGGTGTATTCCAGGGTCCACTGCAACGCCGCCTCGGCAGACGACAGCGCGCCAATCGCGACAGTCAAACGCTCCTGCGGCAATTCCTGCATCAAATAGGCGAAGCCCATGCCGGCCTGGCCCAGCAGGTTTTCCTTGGGTACGCGCACGTCCTGGAAAAACAGCTCTGACGTGTCCTGGGCCTTCATGCCGACCTTCTCCAGGCGCTTGCCCTTGGCGAAGCCGGGCGTATCGGCGTCCACCAGAAACAGGCTGGTGCCCTTGGCACCCGCCTTGGGATCGGTCTTGGCGACCACGATCACCAGCTCAGCCAGGTACCCGTTGGTGATAAAGGTCTTGGAGCCATTGATCACGTACTCATCACCGTCCAGCACGGCTGTGGTCTTGACCCCTTGCAAGTCGGACCCGGCACCCGGCTCGGTCATGGCGATGGCCGTGACCCTCTCACCGGAGATCAACTTGGGCAGGTACTTGTGCTTCAGCGCCTCACTGCCGTAATGCAGGATGTAGGGCGCGACAATGTCCGAATGCAGGGAAAAGCCGATGCCGGTCAGGCCCAGGCGGCTGATCTCCTCGATCACTACCGCGCTGTAGAGAAAGTCCGCGCCCAGCCCGCCGTATTCCTCCGGCAGATGGGAACACAACATCCCCGCCTCCCCTGCCTTGCTCCACAGGTTACGGTCGATGTAGCCCTGCTTCTCCCATTGCCCGTGAAACGGTGCAGCGTCTTTTTCAAGAAAGGTGCGCACGCTCTGGCGGAAGAGTTCGTGCTCCGGGCTGAACAAGGTTCTCGGAATCATGGGTCACCTGCGTGGATTGTCGGACAAGGACGAGCCCACAGAGCCTATGCCCCGATGGCGTCACAGGACACTGGACACATGCGACAAAAAATAAGACGATCCAGCCGTCTGGTGACCACTTTCCCCTATAAGAATAAATGAAATTATGTCTAACCAAATCTCCACGCCGTTGCGGCGCGTCAGCATTTTGGCCATTGATCGGGTATTCGCTTCTACCCTCATGCAAGCCAAGGATTTCTTCCATCTCGCCAGCCTGCGTTATGGCAAACAGCAAGGCCTGGGCCTGACCCCAGCGTTCGAAACACGCCTGGTGAGCCCCGACGGAAAATCGGTGCGCAGCTTCAGTGATGTGATCATGCCGGTGGACGGCGGCCTGGAAGACGCCGACATCATCGTGCTACCGGCCTTCTGGGATGACTTCGATGCCCTGTGTGTGCGCTACCCGCAAGTGCTGCCGTGGCTGCGCGAGCAACATGCACGCGGCGCGGTACTCTGCGGCGAAGCCACCGGGGTGTTCTGGCTGGCCGAAGCCGGCCTGCTCGACGGCAAGGAGGCGACCACCTACTGGCGTTTCTTCAACGCCTTCAGCGAACGCTTCCCCAAAGTCCAGCTCAATCAGGACAAACATCTCACCGACGCCGACAACCTGTATTGCGCCGGCGGTACCACCTCGGCGTGCGACCTGTATATCTACCTGATCGAACGCTTCTGCGGCGCCAACATCGCCCAGGCCGTGGCCCGCGACATCCTCTACGAAGTACAGCGCAGCTATTCACCCGGACGTATCGGTTTTGGCGGCCAGAAGCTGCACCAGGACGTGATCATCCTGCAGATCCAGCACTGGCTCGAAGAGCATTTCGCCGACAAATTCCGCTTCGAAGACGTTGCCCGGGAACACGGCATGAGCATCCGCAATTTCATGCGCCGCTTCCAGACCGCCACCGGCGACAAGCCGCTGCATTACCTGCAACGACTGCGTATCGAGACGGCCAAGGGCCTGCTCTCGGGCAGCCGCAAGAGCATCAAGACCATCAGTTATGAGGTGGGTTACGACGATGCGAGTTTCTTTGCGCGGTTGTTCAGACAGCACACGGAGCTGTCACCGAACCAATATCGGCAACAGTTCCAACAAGCCGCGTAAGCAAATGTGGGAGGGGGCTTGCTCCCGATAGCGGTGGATCAGTCAGTGCATCTGTTACTGAAAGACCGCTATCGGGGGCAAGCCCCCTCCCACATTTGACCTACATCGCTCTTAAGGCTTGTGCCCGCGCGACAGGAACTCGTGGGATTGCATTTCCAACAGGCGGCTCAGGGTGCGCTGGAATTCAAAGTTCAAGCGCCCGCCGGTATACAGATCCTTGAGTTCGACTTCCGCCGAGATGATCAACTTGACGTTACGGTCGTAGAACTCGTCGACCATGTTGATAAACCGTCGTGCGATGTCGTCGGTGGTGACGCTCATCTGCTCCACGCCGCTGAGGATCACCGCGTGGAAGATCTTGCCCAGTTCGATGTAATCGTTCTGGCTGCGCGGGCCGTCGCACAACTGGCGGAATTCGAACCAGGCCACGTCATCGCAGGTACGCAGAGCGATGATTTCGCGGTTCTCGATCATCAGCTTGTCGTTTTCCACCGCCTGGGTGCATTCCGGCGTGAGGGCGCGGAAGCTTTTGCGCAGGCTTTCGTGCGCCGCTTCGTTCAGCGGGAAGTGGAACAACTCCGCTTGCTCGAGGTGACGCAGACGGTAGTCGACCCCGCTGTCGACGTTGACGATCTCGGTGTTCTGCTTGATCAGCGCGATGGCAGGCAGGAAGCGAGCGCGCTGCAGGCCGTCCTTATACAGGCCGTCGGGCACGATGTTCGAGGTGGCGACCAGGGTCACGCCGTTCTTGAACAGCTCTTCCATCAGGGTGCCGAGGATCATGGCATCGGTGATGTCGGAGACGAAGAATTCATCGAAGCAGATGACCCGCGCTTCATCGGAGAAACGCTTGGCGATGATGGTCAGCGGGTTTTTCTCACCCGGCAGGGTCTTCATTTCTTCGTGCACGCGCTTCATGAAGCGGTGGAAGTGGGTGCGGACCTTTTCCTTGAACGGCAGCGCTTCAAAGAACGTATCGACCAGGTAGGTCTTACCCCGGCCTACACCGCCCCAGAAATACAAGCCCTTGACCGGCGTGTGGTCTTTCTTGCCAAACAGCTTGCTGAGCATCCCCGGCTTGCTTTGCGAGGCCGCAACCAAGTCGTCGTACAGGCGCTGCAAATGACGCACCGCCGTTTCCTGGGCCGCGTCATGGAAGAATTCAGGGCGTTTCAGATCAGCTTGGTATCGTTCTAGGGGCGTCATAATTTCGTTAGCAAGGCAACAAAAACGGGCCGTCACTGTAACGACGGCCCTGGATAATGGCAATCAACCCTTGGTCGGGTTAATCCTCGATTGGGGTCAACGCAGTGCGCAAGGCTTCGATGGCGGCATCACGCGATGCACCATCGGCGAACTCGGCGCTGTCGGCCACTGCGGCACCGTCCAGCCATACGCTGAAGCTCAGGGCTTCGGTGCGTAAGTCCAGCGCAGCGCCACTTTGCAGTTGTTTGGTGACTGCGCCGGCCGCTTTACCATCGGCAAAGTTGCGCGACAGCAGCAATTGCTCGCCATCGGCGGCCAACAGGCGGAAGCGGAAGCTGCCGTCATCTTCACGGAAGCTCACGAAACGCGCGGCCTTGGCGGCCTTCTTCTTGGTGGCGATCGGCGCTGCAGCCTGCTCGACGAACGAACGCAGGCCCACCGCTTCACGCAACTCGGCCAGGAATGGCGCGGCTACGGCACGGGCTTTCCTGGCCCCGACCTGCAACAGGTCTTCCATGTCCGACGGGCGCGACATCAACTGGTGGTAACGCTCGCGGGCCTCGCCCAGTTGGCTGTCCAGCAGTTGGAACAGACGGCTCTTCGCCTCGCCCCAACCCAGGCCTTGCAGCAGCTCGCCGCGGAACTCTTCTTCCTGGGCCTTGCTGGCAAACGCCTGGTAGAGGGTGAACAGGTGCGAGTTGTCGGGGTCCTTGGCTTCGCCGGGCGCGCGGGAGTCGGTGACGATCCGCGAGATAGCGTCCTTCATGTCCTTGGCGCTGGTGAACAACGGGATGGTGTTGTCGTAGCTCTTGGACATCTTGCGGCCATCCAGGCCCGGCAAGGTGGCAACGCTTTCTTCGATCAGCGCCTCGGGCATGGTGAAGAATTCTTTACCGTTGCCGAACAGGTGGTTGAAGCGCTGGCCGATGTCGCGGGCCATTTCAACGTGCTGGATCTGGTCGCGGCCCACCGGCACCTTGTGCGCGTTGAACATCAGGATGTCCGCCGCCATCAGCACCGGGTAGCTGTACAGGCCCATGGTGATGCCCGCATCCGGGTCTTCGCCGGTTTCCACGTTCTTGTCCACCGAGGCCTTGTAGGCATGGGCGCGGTTGAGCAGGCCCTTGGCGGCGACGCAGGTCAGCAGCCAGGTCAGCTCGGGGATTTCCGGGATGTCGGACTGGCGATAAAAGGTCACCCGGTTCACATCCAGGCCACCGGCCAGCCAGGTCGCGGCGATTTCCATACGCGAACGCTGGATGCGCTGCGGGTCATCGCATTTGATCAGGGCGTGGTAGTCGGCCAGAAAGTAGAAGGAGTCAGCATTGGCGTCCTGGCTGGCAAGGATCGCCGGGCGGATCGCACCAGCGTAGTTGCCCAGGTGCGGCGTGCCGGTGGTAGTGATGCCGGTGAGGATACGGGTACGAGTCGTCATGGGTAATCGCTTATCAGACTGCTATCAATTCGAGAGGCGCGGCAGCACCAGATCCTTGAGATCGGTGAGCTTGCCATGAAAAAAGTGCCCGCATTCTGCCACTTTCCGCAGCTCATGGGGGCGTTTCAAGGCGGCAGACCAGTCGTAGACCAATTGCGGATCGACCACTTCGTCGGTTTCCGGTTGAATCAAGGTCAATGGGCAGGTCTGGGGCAGCACGTCGTTATTGCTCAGACGCATCACGGCGGCGGCGACCATAAACAGGTGCGCGAGCTTTTCGCCTTTGGCTTCCAGGCGGCCGCCGAGGCTTGCCGCCACGTAGCCACCAAAGGAAAAACCGAGCAGGGTGAGCGGCAGGTTGGGGTGTTTTTCACGCAGCCAGGTAACAGCCGCTTCGGCATCGTCCACTTCACCGGTGCTCATGTCGTGGGTGCCGGCACTCGCGCCGACGCCACGGTAATTGAAACGCAAAGTAATCAACCCGGCATCGCGAGCTGTGCGTTGCAGGGTCGAAACGACTTTATTGAGCATGGTCCCGCCCTGCACCGGATTAGGGTGGCAGATCAGCGCCAGGCCACGTGGCTCGGGGTGATCCAGGTACAGTGCTTCCAATTGGCCTACCGGGCCATCGATCAAAACGGGGGTTTCACGCATGAGCAAGGAATGAACTCCGTGACCTCTCAAAGGGTCGACTCGTCTAGCTAAAAGTCTGTGCATGGCATCATTGCGAGCTTAATCGCGGTATACAGCGCAGGTTTGAGCCGTTAACGTAAAGCAAAGCCGTTTATAGAGGAAGGACTCGTGGAACACTCGCTCTTAGTTTGGTTGTTGCCGACTCTCGCCTTGGTTGCCGGTGTCGCCATTGGATTCCTGGTTGCCCGCCTGCTGCCGAATGCCGCGCCTAACCGCACGCAGCGTCAGTTGGATGACATTCAGGAACGTTTTGACAGTTATCAGAACGAGGTTGTTACCCACTTCAACAGCACCGCGACCCTGGTCAAGAAACTCACCCAGAGCTACCAGGAAGTACAGGATCACCTCGCCGATGGCGCAAACCGCCTGGCCCTCGACGACATCACCCGTCAACGCCTGCTGGCCGCGCTGCATTCCGATGCACCGCAAACTCCACGGGAACGCCTGACCCCACCCCGGGAAAACCAGGAGCCGCCACGGGACTACGCGCCAAAAACGCCAAACGCCCCGGGCATGCTGGATGAGCATTACGGCTTGAAGAAGTAAGTTATTTTCAAGCGATAAAAAGCCCGGCTGATCGATGATCAGCCGGGCTTTTTATTGGGCCTCACTCTTCAGGACATGGTCTGTTCCTGCAACCAACCGCCCTCGATCCGTACATGCCGCCCATGGAAGCGCTTGAGGCTGCTGCGATGCCCGACGCTGACAATGCTCAACCCCGGCAGCTCATCGATCAACGCTTGATACAGCGTCGCCTCATCCTCTTCATCCATGGCCGAGGTGGCCTCGTCCATGTACAGCCATTGCGGCGCGAACAACAAGGCACGGGCAAAGGCCAGGCGCTGTTGTTCGCCCGGCGAGAGCATGCGTTGCCAATGGTTGGCTTCATCCAGACGCCCCACCAGGTGCGGCAGGCGACAGGTTTCCAGCACCTGTGCATAACGCTCTGCCGAATAGACGCTGTCGTCCTGTGGATAACTCAACACCGCCTTGAGTGTGCCGATCGGCAGGTAGGGCTTCTGCGGCAGGAACAGGTAACGCCTGGCCGGCAGGCGAATGCTGCCGTGACCAGCAGGCCAGAGATGGCCCATAGCGCGCAGCAAGGTACTTTTGCCGCTGCCGGAGCGGCCGCTGAGCATGACGCGCTGACCCGGTTCAACGATCATGTTGGCGTCGGTCAGCAAGTGGCGACCATCCACCAGGCTCAAGCCCAGCCCTTGCACCACAAGACGCTCGCCCTCTGCGCTGACGTCGATGGTGGCTGGGCGCTGCTCGTTTTCACTCATAGCCTGCTGAAAACTCAGCAGACGGTCACTGGTCGCGCGCCAGCCGGCCAGGTCAGCGTACGCACTGATAAACCAGCTGAAGTTGCCCTGCACGTTGCCGAACGCCGAGTTGATTTGCATCAGCTCGCCCAGTTCGATCTTGCCGGAAAAGTAGCGCGGGGCAGCCACGATAAACGCAAAGACGATCGCAATCTGTTCATAGCCGGCAGTGAAGAACGTCAGGCGCTTGGACACCTTCATGATGTCCCAGTAGTTATGCCAGACCTTCCCGAACCGCGCACTCAAACGCTGATTCTCATTGGGCTCGCCGTTGTACAGGGCGATGCTCTCGGCATTCTCCCGCACCCGCACCATGGAGAAACGCAAGTCCGCTTCGAAGCGTTGTTGCTGATTGCTCAAACCGATCAGACGACGACCGATCAGATGGGTCAGCCAACTGCCGACACCGGCATAGACCAAAGCACACCAGAACATGTAGCCGGGGATGGTGATACCGAACACTTCAATACTGCCCGACACGCCCCACAGGATAATGGAGAACGACACCAGGCTGACCACATTGCGCAGCAGCCCAAGGCCAAGACTCAGCGTGTTCAGGGTAAAGCTATTGAGGTCTTCGGAAATTCGCTGGTCCGGGTTATCGGTGTAGCCGCCCTGCTCCAGCTGGTAGTAGTTCTTGTTGCCAAGCCAGCGGGCGAAGTGTTTTTCGGTCAGCCATGCGCGCCAGCGAATGGTCAGCATCTGAGTGAGGTAGAGACGGTAGACCGCACCGAGAATCGCCACCGTGGCGATACCGCAGAAATAAACGATCTGCTGCCAGAAGGCGGCGGTGTCCTTCTTTTCCAGAGCGTTATAAAAATCCTTGTACCAGTGGTTAAGCCACACGGAAATGGCCACGCTGAACAGCGACAGGCCGATCACGACTGCGAGCAACAACCAGGCCTTGCCCTTCTCTTCACTGCGCCAATAGGGCGTGATCATCGCCCACGTTCGGCGAAAAAACTGCCCACGCACCGCGTCGTTGACCGCGGAATACTCAGCGTTCTGATTCATCGTTCAGGCTCGATAGGAGGGTGGTGACAGGCGTTTGAACCGATCATAGATGATCGGTTCAGGGCTCCGTGCGGCCTGAAGCGGGTTGTTCAGCTTAGGTTCAGCGGCGTACCGGACGCTTCTGCAGCTTGCGTTGCAGGGTGCGCCGGTGCATGCCCAGGGCGCGGGCAGTGGCAGAGATATTGCCTTCGTGTTCGGTGAGGACGCGCTGGATGTGTTCCCACTGCAGGCGGTCCACCGACATCGGGTTTTCAGGCACCAGGGTGTCGAGGTCGGCGTGCTCGGACAGCAACGCAGCCAGCACGTCATCGGCATCCGCCGGCTTGCACAGGTAGTTGCAGGCACCGCGCTTGATTGCTTCGACGGCCGTGGCGATGCTGGAGTAACCGGTGAGGATCACCACGCGCATTTCCGGGTCGAGCTCCAGCAGTTTGGGCAACAGCACCAGGCCGGAGTCGCCGTCCATTTTCAGGTCGAGCGCGGCGTAGTCCGGCAAGTCGGCCTGGGCGATGGTCAGGCCTTCTTCGGCGGAGCCTGCGGTGCTCACGCGAAAGCCGCGACGGCTCATGGCGCGCGCCATCACGCGGGTAAACGTGGCGTCATCATCTACCAGCAACAGATGCGGCAGTTCTTCGCCTTCGACTTGGATCTCGTCACTCATCGATATCTCCTCGTGCGACACGGGGCAGGCGCAGCTCGGTGAGCGTGCCGCCTTCCTCATGACTATAGAGCTTCACTGAGCCGCCCGCGCGGGTCACGCTGGCCTTGCTCAAAAACAGGCCCAGGCCGAAGCCTTTGCCCTTGGTGGTAAAGAAAGGTTTGCCGATCTGCTCAGCAATGGCCAACGGCACACCTGCGCCGTGATCGCGGATGCTGATCGTCAGGTCATCCACATCCCAATCCAGCCGGACTTCCAGGCCTTCGGGGCAGGCGTCGGCGGCGTTGTTCAGCAGGTTGAGCAAGGCTTGGGTCAGGTCCGGCGGTGGCGCCAGGCGCGGCACAGTGCCCTGCCCCAGCAGGTGGAAACGGTAGCTGGCCTCGGGGCGCATCAAATGCCAGCGGTTCAGGGCTTCGTCGAGCCACTGGGTCACGTCCTGCATATCGACCGCCAGGCGGCGATTGGCTTCAGCCGCGCGTACCAGTTGCTGCAAGGTTTGCTTGCATTGCTTGACCTGTTCGCGCAGCACGCCGAGATCCTCTTGCAGCGCCGGGTCGTGGTGGTCCTGGGTCATTTCGTTGAGCAGCACGCTCATGGTCGCCAACGGCGTGCCCAATTCGTGAGCCGCACCGGCGGCCTGGGTGGCGACGGCGAGCAGTTGCTGGTCACGCAGGCCTTCTTCGCGGCGAATGGCGCGCAGTTCTTCCTGGCGGCGCAGCTCTTCGGCCATGCGCGCGGCAAAGAAGGTGATCACGGCGGCAGACAGGGCAAAGCTCAGCCACATCCCGTAGATCTGCAGGTTTTCGCGGGCGATGGGGAACGTTTGCAACGGATAGAACCGCGCCAGCAGCAAGGTGTACAGGGTCAGGGCGATGCCCGACAGCACCACCGAGTAGCGCCACGGCAAGGTCACCGCGGCGATGGTCAGTGGCACCAGGTAATAAGAAACGAACGGGTTGGTGGAACCGCCGGAGAAATACAGCAACACACTGTGGATAAACAGGTCGCAGGCCAATTGCAGGGCGTATTCCAGCTCGGTCACCGGCCATGTGGTACGCAACCGAATGGCGGTAAATACACACAGCACGATGGAGAAACCCAGGGTCACGCCCAATTGCAGCCACGGCAGCGGCAGCAGGTCGAACCAATAGGCAAGCCCGACCGAACCGGCCTGTGCGGCCAGTACCAGGGTACGGATGAACGTCAGGCGCCAAAGGTTCTGGCGGGTGGCGGAAGTCAGTTTTACGGCGGCGAGCATGAGCTCTCCCGATGAGCGCTGCAGGCGGATCGGCAGGAGTATAAACGAAGCAAGCGCGCTGGCATGGCGCGTGTGGCTCTTTGCCGCAGGCCGAGCGAACAACCGTTCGTCGGCGTCCGCACGATGTGTAGCGAATATGTAAACCCGAAGAACCCGGTACCACCGTCTACAGTCATACCGATACGAACACCCTAAGGAGCTTCCATGTCTCGTTTCACTCGCAGTGCAGTTGTTCTCACCCTCAGTGCCAGCGCCCTGGCCAGCCTTCCGGCACTGGCCGCCGATGCACTGAATTACAACCAGATATCCCTGCGCGCCGAGGTCAGCCAGGAAGTGGCCCGGGACAAGATGATCGTCACCCTCTACACCGAGTCCCAGAACCCCGACCCGGCCAAGCTCGCGGCCGAAATCACCACCACCATGAACAAGGCCCTGGGCCAGGCGCGCGAAGTCCAAGGCGTGACCCTGCGCCAGGGCAGCCGTAACAGCTACCCGATCTACGACAACAAGAACCAGAAGATCACCGGCTGGCGCGAGCGCGCCGAACTGCGCCTGGAAAGCGCGGACTTCCCGGCGCTGTCCAAACTCACCGGCGAGTTGCTCAACACCCTGAAAATGGAAAACATGGACTTCGCCATCGCCGACACCACGCGCAAGACCAGCGAAGACGCCCTGCTCAAGGACGCGGTTGCCGCCTTTAAAGCACGCGCGCAACTGGCCACCGATGCGTTAGGCGGCAAGGGCTACAAGATCGTCAACTTGAACTTCAACACCAATGGCTACCCACAACCTTATGCCCGTGGCGGAATGATGATGAAGGCGGCCATGATGGATTCAGCACCGACGCCGGAAGTGGAGGCAGGTACCAGCCAGGTCAGCATGAGCGCCGATGGGGTGATCGAAGTGCAGATGCCGTAACCCCTACCCGACAAACCTGAACGGCGGTAACCTCGGTGACCGCCGTTTTTGTTTGGGCAGCTTTTATATGCCTGCCACTTTTAGGGGTCTCCATGGAAAGAACCACCTTCAAACCACTCCTCTTTACCGCCGGCCTGCTGGCCTTTATGCCGATGGCCCACGCAGCCAGCACCCTGGTCTACTGCTCCGAAGCCAGCCCCGCCGGTTTCGACCCCAGCCAGTACACCAGCGGCACCGACTTCGATGCGTCCGCCGAAACCGTGTTCAACCGCTTGACCCAGTTCAAGCGTGGCGGCACCGAAGTGGAACCAGGCCTGGCCACCCGCTGGGAGGTGTCCAAAGACGGCCTGACCTACACCTTCCACCTGCGCGATGGCGTCAAGTTCCACACCACTGACTTCTTCAAACCCACCCGCGATTTCAACGCGGATGACGTGCTGTTTACCTTCAATCGCCTGCTGGATGCCGAGAGCCCGTTCCGCAAGGCCTACCCTTCCGAATCGCCGTACTTCACCGACATGGGCCTGAACACCACGATCAAGAGCGTCGACAAACTCGACGAGCACACCGTGCGTTTCAACCTGAACAACGTCGATGCCTCGTTCGTGCAGAACCTGGCCATGAGTTTCGCCTCCGTGCAATCGGCCGAGTACGCCGCCCAGCTATTGAAGGAAGGCAAGGCCGAAGACATCAACCAGAAACCGGTGGGCACCGGGCCGTTCGTGTTCAAGCGTTACCAGAAGGACTCGCAGATCCGCTACGTGGCAAATAAACAGTATTGGAAACCCGAGGATGTGAAGCTCGACAACCTGGTGTTCGCCATCACCCCGGACGCCGCCTCGCGCCTGCAAAAGCTCAAGGCCGGCGAATGCCAGGTCAGCGGCTACCCGCGCCCGTCGGACATCGAGGTGATGAAGCAGGACCCCAACCTGCGCGTGCTGCAGCAAGCCGGTTTCAACCTGGGCTTTCTGGCCTACAACGTGACCCATCCACCGCTGGATCAACTCAAGGTCCGCCAGGCCCTGGACATGGCCATCGACAAGCCGGCGATCATCAAGGCCGTGTACCAGAGCGCCGGACAATTGGCGCAGAACGCACTGCCACCGGCGCAGTGGTCTTATGACCCGTCCATCAAGGATGCCCCGCACGATCCGACCAAGGCCCGCGCGCTACTAAAAGAAGCAGGGGTTGCACCAGGTACCACCATCAACCTGTGGGCGATGACCGTGCAACGCGCGTCCAATCCGAATGCACGCATGTCGGCACAAATGATCCAGCAGGATTGGGAGAAAGTCGGCATCAAGGCCAATATCGTCAGCTATGAGTGGGGCGAATACATCAAGCGCGCCAAAAATGGCGAGCACGATGCGATGATTTATGGCTGGACCGGCGACAACGGCGACCCGGATAACTGGCTCGGTGTGCTCTACAGTTGTGCTGCGGTCAAGGGCAGCAACTACGCCAAATGGTGTAACCCCGCCTATGACAAGCTGGTGCAGCAGGCCAAAGTCAGCAGTGACCGTGAGCAGCGCATCAAGTGGTATCAGCAGGCACAGAAAATCCTTAAGGAACAAGTACCTATAACGCCTATTGCAAACTCGACGGTTTTCCAACCGCTGCGCAGGGAAGTGAAGGACTTCAAGATCAGCCCCTTCGGGCTGACACCGTTCTACGGCGTGAGTCTAGATAAGTAACAGCAATGCCCCAACCGAGTGCGCCAGACGCCTCGGTTGACCCTTCGTGGTGCGCGCCATGCACCGAAAAAAACCTATAAATATGCTCAAATATGTCAAAACTTTCATAATTGCGACATTCCTGTACGTTCGTACCACTCTTTCTACCTTCCAACGGTTCAGCATCTTGCAATGGGTATGGCGCCTGCATAAGTATCCGCAGGCCGACTCACGAGGTCGCCCTCACCACCAAAAATGACAACAAATCATGAGGCCAACATGCTTAAACACGCAGTCCTTCCGTTATTAGTGAGCGCTGGCCTTATGGCCGCGGCCCCTTTCGCCCAAGCGGCGACTAACCTGGTGTTCTGCTCCGAAGGGAGCCCGGCCGGTTTTGACCCAGGCCAGTACACCACCGGAACAGACTTCGATGCCTCGGCCGAAACCATGTTCAACCGTCTGAGCCAGTTCGAACGAGGCGGCACCGCCGTTGTTCCTGGCCTTGCCACCAGCTGGGACGTGTCCCCGGATGGCCTGACCTACACCTTCCACCTGCGCGAAGGCGTCAAGTTCCATACCACCCCGTACTTCAAGCCCACCCGTGAGTTCTCGGCTGACGACGTACTGTTCACCTTCAACCGGATGATCAATAAAGACGATCCATTCCGTAAGGCTTACCCCACTGAGTTCCCGTACTTCACGGACATGGGGATGGACACCAACATCAAGAACATCGAGAAGGTCGATGCCCACACCGTCAAGTTCACCCTTGGCACCGTGGACGCCGCTTTCATCCAAAACCTGGCAATGAGCTTCGCTTCCATCCAGTCGGCTGAATACGCAGCCCAACTGTTGAAGGAAGGCAAACCTGCGGACATCAACCAGAAACCGGTCGGTACTGGCCCGTTCGTATTCAAGAGCTACCAGAAAGACTCGAACATTCGCTACACCGGCAACAAGGACTACTGGAAACCTGAAGACGTGAAGATCGATAACCTGATCTTCGCCATCACCACCGACCCGTCGGTGCGTATCCAGAAGCTGAAGAAAAACGAGTGCCAGATCACCCTGTTCCCACGTCCGGCCGACCTCAAGGCGCTGGGTGAAGACAAGGACCTGAAACTGCCGCACCAGGCCGGTTTCAACCTGGGCTATGTCGCCTACAACGTCATGGACAAGATCAAGGGCAGCGACCAGCCAAACCCACTGGCTGACCTGCGCGTACGCCAGGCGCTGGACATGTCGGTGAACAAGCAGCAGATCATCGACTCCGTCTACCAGGGCGCAGGTCAACTGGCGGTCAACGCCATGCCGCCAACCCAATGGTCCTACGACAACACCATCAAGGACGCCAAGTACGATCCCGAGAAAGCCAAGGCGCTGCTCAAGGAAGCGGGTGTCAAGGAAGGTACCGAGATCGTTCTGTGGGCGATGCCCGTTCAGCGTCCGTACAACCCGAACGCCAAGCTGATGGCTGAAATGCTGCAAAACGACTGGTCCAAGATCGGCCTGAAGGTCAAGATCACCAGCTACGAGTGGGGCGAGTACATCAAGCGCTCTAAAGGCGGCGAGAACCAGGCCATGATCATTGGCTGGAGCGGCGACAACGGTGACCCGGACAACTGGCTGAACGTGCTGTTCGGCTGCGACTCGCTGGCCGGCAACAACTTCTCCAAGTGGTGCGACAAGAAATTCGACGGCGTCGTGAAAGAAGCCAAGGCTACGTCGGACGTCGCCAAACGCACCGAGCTGTATAAGCAGGCGCAACATATCCTCAAAGATGCAGTCCCGATGACACCTATCGCGCACTCGACGGTGTATCAACCCATGCGCAACACCGTACAGGACTTCAAGATCAGCCCGTTTGGCCTGAACTCCTTCTATGGCGTGAGCGTAAGCGGCAAGTAAGGACCAATGACGGTGGCGTTTCATAACGTCGCCGTTATTGCATCCGCCTGGACCGTAGGAAATAGACCACGCTAGCAATCGCCGCGTCCTACAGCTGCGAACTGCGACAAGCAGCTCTTTTGCCTACAAGGTCAGTCCGATTTGGCGCATTTACTGCGAAGTCCGCGACCCATACCGTCGTAGGACAGCAGAGGCTCCAACCTGGAAAAGGCACTTGCTGTGTGTGGGATCAGTAATGTCTACCTGGCCGTACGCCAGGGTGATTGCTTGCTGATGACAACTACAAACAAGGATCGGGATCGTCATGCGCCATACCACCGTTCTATCCGCAATTTTTGGCTCCAGCCTGCTGGCCATAGCCACGATGGGCCAGGCGGCCGACAAGAAGAGCCTGGTGTTCTGCTCCGAAGGCAGCCCGGCGGGGTTCGACACCGCGCAATACACCACCGCCACCGATAACGATGTGGCCGAGCCGCTGTACAACCGCCTGGTTGAGTTTGAAAAGGGCGCGACCAACGTCGTACCTGGACTGGCGACCAAGTGGGATATTTCCGAAGACGGCCTGACCTACACCTTTCACCTGCGTGAAGGGGTGAAATTCCACAGCAACAAGGAATTCAAGCCGACGCGGGACTTCAACGCCGACGACGTGCTGTTCACCTTCAACCGCATGCTTGACCCCGACCACCCGTTTCGCAAGGCCTACCCCACCGAGTTTCCGTATTTCAACGGGATGAGCCTGAACAAGAACATCGCCAAGGTCGAAAAAACCGACCCGCATACCGTGGTGATGACGCTCAACTCGGTCGACGCTGCGTTCGTGCAGAACATCGCCATGAGCTTTGCCGCCATCCTGTCGGCCGAATACGCCGAGCAGTTGCTCAAGGAAGGCAAGCCCAGCGACATCAACCAGAAGCCGATCGGCACTGGCCCCTTTGTCTTCCAGCGCTACCAGAAAGACTCGCAGATCCGCTATGTGGGTAACAAACAGTACTGGGACCCGAGCAAGGTCAAGCTGGACCAGCTGATTTTTGCCATCAACACCGACGCCTCGGTGCGCGTGCAAAAGCTCAAGGCCGGCGAATGCCAGGTCACCCTGCATCCCCGCCCGGCCGACGTCGACGCGCTCAAGGCCGACCCGAAGCTGCAACTGCTGACCAAGCCGGGTTTCAACCTCGGCTACATCGCCTACAACGTGCGCCACAAGCCGTTCGATCAGCTCGAAGTGCGCCAGGCGCTGGACATGGCGGTGAACAAGCAGAGCATCTTGAATGCCGTGTACCAGGGCGCGGGGCAGTTGGCAGTCAATGCCATGCCACCGACCCAATGGTCCTACGACGACAGCATCAAGGACGCCGCCTACAACCCGGAAAAAGCCAAGGAACTGCTCAAGGCCGCCGGCGTGAAGGAAGGTACCGAGATCACCCTGTGGGCGATGCCGGTGCAACGGCCGTACAACCCCAACGCCAAGCTGATGGCCGAGATGCTGCAAAGCGACTGGGCCAAGATCGGACTGAAGGTCAAGATCGTCAGCTACGAGTGGGGCGAATACATCAAGCGCACCAAGAACGGTGAGCACGATGTCAGCCTGATCGGCTGGACCGGCGACAACGGTGACCCGGACAACTGGCTGGGCACCCTCTACAGCTGCGACGCCATCGGTGGGAACAACTACTCCATGTGGTGTGACCCGGCGTACGACAAGCTGATCAAGCAAGCCAAGGTCGTCACCGACCGAGAACAAAGGACTGTTCTGTACAAACAGGCGCAGCAACTGCTCAAGCAGCAGGTGCCGATCACGCCCGTAGCCCACTCGACGGTCAATCAGCCGTTAAGCGTCAAAGTCGAAGGATTCAAAGTAAGCCCCTTCGGCCGCAACGTGTTCTCGGGCGTCAGTATTACCCCATAAGAAAATAACCGGATTGCAGGGAGCGAAGTTGGCTCTCTCGCAAACGCGCAGCCTTTTGTTGGGATTTTTCCTACAGCAAACGTTTGCACCAGCTTGATCGAGTTACACACCCAATAGCCGGATCACCAAAAAAGACCGGCATTAAAAAGAGAACCAAAGGAGCTTCAACCCATGAAACTGAGCAGCAAAGCGCTTCTGGCCCTGGCCATCAGCACCATCACGGCAACCGCCTACGCTGAAACCCAAAGCCAGGACTTCGTTCCTACCACGTTGGCCGGCACCAGCGCTCAAAGCGAGGCCAAAGGCTTTATCGACGGTCAAAGCCTGGGCGGTACTACCCGTAACTGGTACTCCACCGAGAAGAGATTCCGTGGCCAGCGTTTCTCCTACGAGAAACACAATCAGACGCGCACCGACGCAAACCGCACCAACTGGGTACAAGGCACCATCCTCAACTACTCCTCGGGCTTCACCCAAGGCACCGTAGGTGTGGCGACCGAAGTCGCGGCTTACAACGCCGTGGTCCTGGACCGCAGCAAGCGAGATATCAAGGGCGGATCCAACCGTACCCTGGCTGACTCCGACGGTGATGCAGTAGGCCAATGGAGCAAGCTGGGCCTGGCTAACGTCAAGTTCCGCGTGTCCAACACCACCTTGACCGCCGGTCGCCAGAACTTCAGCAGCGGCATCGTCGACACCATCGGCAACCGTGCCCTGCCGTCGAGCTTCGAAGGTGTGAGCTTCAACAGCGAAGAGCTGAGCAACCTGTCGTTCCAAGGCGGTATTTTCGATCGCGTTTCGCCGCGTACCGAGCAGAGCCTGTCGAAATTCCGTTCCGAGTACGGTAATGGCCAGGAAACCGACAAGGTCAAAACCCTGGGCTTCAACTACCAGCCGTTCAAGAGCCTGAAAACCAGCGTGTTCGCCGCTAACGTCGAAGACTTCTGGAACCAGTACTACTTCGGTGCCACCCACGAATTGGGTGATGCACAGACCCTGGCACTGACCACCGGCCTGAACTACTACAAAACCACCGACACCGGCAGCAAGAAGATGGGCAACATCGACAACGACACTTACTCGTTGTCCCTGGGGCTGACCCACCAGGCCCACAGCCTGACCTTCTCGTACCAGGAAGTTAACGGTGACGAGTACTTCGACTACCTGCACGAAACCAACGGCATCTACCTGGCCAACTCCCTGACCTCCGACTTCAACAGCCCGAACGAGAAGTCCTTCCAGGTCGCCTACGCCATCAACATGGCCGAATACGGCGTGCCAGGCCTGAAGTTCAACGTCTACTCGGCGCGCGGCTGGGGCATCGACGGTACTCACTACAACGGTACCGCCTACGGTACTGCCGGTGAGAGCCGCAGCGACCTGCGCCTGATGGACGGTGAGAAACACCAGGAATACGGCGTTGGCACCTCCTACGCGATTCAGAGCGGCCCACTCAAGGCCACCACCATCCGTGGCACCTACGTGACTCACCGCGCCAGCGCACAACAGGCTGACGGCAACATCAAAGAGTTCCGTCTGGTCACCACCATCCCGTTCAACATTCTTTAATTAGCGCCAGGTAGACGGCGGGCTCAGGACGAGCCCGCCGTCTACGCTTGTCTGGTCCCATCGATTGCAGAGGGCTCTGAATGAAAATGCTCCCGCTACAAGCTGCCGTTGCCGCTGCGCTGTTAAGCGTCGCTATCGGCGTATCGGCCAAACCCCTGGTGGTCTGCACCGAAGCCAGTCCGGAAGGTTTTGACCCGGTCCTGTACACCACCGCCGTCACCGCCGATGCCGCCGCTGAAACCATGTTCAACCGTTTGGTGGACTTCAAGCCCGGCACCACCGAGATCGTGCCAGCGCTCGCCACTTCCTGGGAAATCAGTGACGACGGCCTGACCTATACATTTCATCTGCGCGATGACGTCAAGTTCCACACCACCGACTACTTCAAACCCACGCGCAACATGAATGCCGACGACGTCCTCTGGAGCTTCCAGCGCCAGCTGGACCCAAAACACCCATGGCACAACAAGTCCAACGTGGGCTACCCGTACTTTGAAAGCATGGGCTTCAAGGAACTGCTCAAGAGCGTGGAGAAGACCGATGACCATACCGTGGTCTTCACCCTGACCCGCCCTGAGGCACCGTTCCTGGCCGATGTCGCGATGCCGTTCACCGCCATCCACTCCGCCGAGTACGCCGACAAGCTACTCGCCGCCGGCAAGACCGAAGAGCTCAACAGCAAGCCGATCGGCACCGGCCCGTTCATTTTCACGCGCTACCAGAAGGATGCTCAGGTGCGCTTCAAGGCCAACCCGGAGTACTTCCGTGGCAAGCCTCCGGCCGATCCGTTGATCCTGGCCATTGCGGTCGACAACAACGTGCGCCTGCAGAAGCTCAAGGCCAACGAATGCCAGATCGCGCTGTATCCCAAGCCCGATGACCTTCCCAGCATCAAGAAAGACCCGAACCTGAAGGTCGCCGAACTGGCGGCGATGACCACCGCCTACACCGCCCTGAACACCACCCACAAGTACATGAGCGACGCGCGGGTGCGCCACGCGATCAACATCGCGTTCGACAAGAAAGGCTACAACGAATCCCTGTATGGCAAAGGCAACGCCGTTGATGCCACCGGTCCGTATCCGCCGACCCTGCTGGGCTTCAACGACAAGCTGAAAAACCCTGAGCGCGACCTGGACAAGGCCCGTGCCCTGCTCAAGGAAGCCGGCGTACCGGAAGGCACCGAGTTCACCCTGTTCACCCGTAACGGCGGCGGCCCGACCAACCCTAACCCAATGCTCGGCGCCCAGCGCATGCAGGCGGACCTGGCGCAAATCGGCCTGAAAGTGAACATCAAGGTCATGGAATGGGGCGAGATGCTCAAGCGCGCCAAAGCCGGCGAGCACGACATGGTTTCTGCTGGCTGGGCCGGTGATAACGGCGACCCGGATAACTTCCTCACGCCGAACCTGAGTTGCGATGCAGCCAAAAACGGCGAAAACTACGCACGCTGGTGTAACAAAGAGTTTCAGGACTTGATCGATAAGGCCCGTGCTATCGCTGAACCCACTGAACGCGCCGCACTCTATGAACAAGCACTGGACGTTTTCGACAAGGACCAACCATGGATTCCCATGGCTTACCCGAAAATGTTCACCGCCATGCGCAAGAACGTCGAGGGTTATACCCAAAGTCCTCTGACGAACAATAACTTCGCCACTACCCAGGTGAAGTAAATAAGAGAAACGCTCGGCACCGCCCACCAGGACGGTGCCGAACCTGCCTAACCGGCTGATTGAGGTACACCACAAGATGTTTAGTTTTATTGCCCGCCGACTGGGGTTATTGATCCCCACGTTTTTCGGCATCACGTTGCTCACGTTTGCGTTGATACGCATGATCCCTGGCGACCCTGTCGAAGTCATGATGGGCGAGCGGCGCGTCGACCCCGAGATGCACGCACAGGCAATGGAACGCCTTGGCCTTAACAAGCCGCTGTATGCGCAATACCTGGACTATGTCGGCAAGCTCGCCCAGGGCGACCTTGGCGAATCGCTGCGCACCCGCACCAGCGTGTGGACCGAGTTCACCGCCCTCTTCCCGGCGACCCTGGAGCTGTCCATGGCCGCCCTGCTGTTCGCCGGCATCCTGGGCCTGTTGGCCGGGGTGATCGCGGCACTCAAACGAGGATCCCTGTTCGACCATGGAGTGATGGGCATCTCCCTGGCGGGCTATTCGATGCCGATCTTCTGGTGGGGCCTGATCCTGATCATGTTCTTCTCCGTGAGCCTGGGCTGGACCCCGGTTTCCGGGCGTATCGACCTGCTCTACGACATCGAGCCGCGCACCGGCTTCATGCTGATCGACACCCTGCTGGCTGACGAGCCGGACGCGTTCTGGGATGCGCTGCACCACCTGATCCTGCCGGCCATCGTGCTCGGCACCATCCCGTTGGCAGTGATCGCGCGGATGACCCGTTCATCCATGCTCGAAGTGCTGCGTGAAGACTACATCCGTACCGCCAAGGCCAAAGGCCTGTCGCCGGCGCGCGTGGTGTTCGTGCACGGCCTGCGTAACGCGTTGATCCCGGTACTCACCGTGGTCGGCCTGCAAGTCGGCACCCTGCTGGCCGGTGCGGTCCTGACCGAAACCATCTTCTCGTGGCCCGGCATCGGCAAATGGCTGATCGAAGCCATTGGCGCGCGGGACTACCCGGTGGTGCAAAACGGCATCCTGCTGATCGCCTGTCTGGTGATCCTGGTGAACTTCGTGGTGGACATCCTCTACGGCTTCGCCAACCCACGCATCCGTCACCAGCGCTGAGATCATGACCATGACCACACCTACTCAAGTGTCAGCAGTCGATCAAAGCCTGCTGTACCCGTCGCCGTACAAAGAATTCTGGCAAGCCTTCTCCAAGAACAAAGGCGCGGTTGCCGGCCTGCTGTTCATGTTGCTGATCGTGTTCTGCGCGATCTTCGCCCCCTGGGTAGCGCCGCATAACCCCACCGAGCAATACCGTGATTTCCTGCTGACCCCGCCTTCGTGGCTGGAAGGCGGGCAGATCCAGTTCCTGCTCGGCACCGATGAGCTGGGCCGCGACCTGCTCTCGCGCCTGATCCAGGGCTCGCGCCTCTCGTTGCTGATCGGCTTGTCGTCGGTAGTGATGTCGCTGATCCCGGGCATCCTGCTGGGCCTGTTCGCCGGGTTCTTCCCGCGCCTGCTTGGCCCGACCATCATGCGCCTGATGGACATCATGCTGGCCCTGCCGTCGCTGCTGCTGGCGGTTGCCATTGTCGCGATCCTCGGCCCTGGCCTGATCAACACCGTGATCGCTATCGCTATCGTCTCGCTGCCGTCCTATGTACGTCTGACCCGCGCTGCGGTGATGGGCGAACTGAACCGCGACTACGTGACTGCCGCCCGCCTCGCCGGCGCCGGCCTGCCCCGCCTGATGTTCATCACCGTGCTGCCTAACTGCATGGCACCGCTGATCGTTCAGGCCACCTTGAGTTTCTCTTCCGCGATCCTCGATGCCGCCGCGTTGGGCTTCCTCGGCTTGGGCGTACAACCGCCAACGCCTGAGTGGGGCACCATGCTGGCTTCGGCTCGCGACTACATCGAACGCGCATGGTGGGTCGTCAGCCTGCCGGGCTTGACCATTTTGCTCAGCGTGCTGGCAATCAACTTGATGGGTGACGGCCTGCGCGACGCGCTGGACCCGAAACTCAAGAACGCCGCCTGAGGAGATTCCCATGTCACTGTTAGAAATCAAGAATCTCAACGTCCGCTTCGGCGACAAGACCGCCGTGCCGGTGGTCGATGGCCTCGATATTTCCGTCGACAAAGGCGAAGTCCTGGCCATCGTTGGCGAGTCGGGCTCGGGTAAATCCGTGACCATGATGGCGCTGATGGGCCTGATCGAGCACCCCGGCATCGTCACCGCCGACGCCCTGAACTTCGACGGCAAGGACATGCTCAAGCTGAGCAACCGCCAGCGCCGCCAGATCGTCGGCAAAGACCTGGCGATGGTGTTCCAGGACCCGATGACCGCGCTGAACCCCAGCTACACCGTGGGTTTCCAGATTGAAGAAGTGCTGCGCCTGCACCTGAAGATGTCCGGCAAGCAAGCGCGTAAACGGGCCATCGAGTTGTTGGAAAAAGTCGAGATCCCCGGCGCTGCCAGCCGTATGGATGCCTACCCGCACCAACTGTCCGGCGGTATGAGCCAGCGAGTAGCCATCGCCATGGCGATTGCCGGCGAACCGAAATTGCTGATCGCCGACGAACCGACCACCGCGTTGGACGTGACCATCCAGGCGCAGATCATGGAACTGCTGCTGGCCCTTCAGAAAGAGCAGAACATGGGCCTGGTGCTGATCACCCACGACCTCGCGGTCGTGGCTGAAACCGCCCAGCGTGTGTGCGTGATGTACGCCGGCCAAGCGGTGGAAGTCGGCCAGGTGCCGCAATTGTTCGACATCCCGGCGCATCCGTACAGCGAAGCGCTGCTCAAGGCGATTCCCGAGCACAGCCTCGGCGCCACGCGCCTGGCCACGCTGCCGGGTATCGTGCCTGGCCGCTATGACCGCCCGCAGGGTTGCCTGCTGTCGCCACGCTGCCCGTATGTGCAGGAATCCTGCCGTGCCCAGCGACCCAGCCTTGATCCGAAAAGCAACAGCCTTGCGCGCTGCTTCTACCCCTTGAACCAGGAGGTGGCGTAATGGCCGTCGTTCTTACCGCCCGCGACCTCACCCGTCACTACGAAGTGTCCCGTGGCCTGTTCAAGGGCCATGCGCTGGTACGCGCGCTTAATGGTGTGTCGTTTGAACTGGAAGCCGGCAAGACCCTCGCGGTTGTAGGCGAGTCGGGTTGCGGCAAATCCACCCTGGCCCGTGCGCTGACGCTGATTGAAGAGCCGTCTTCAGGCTCTCTGAAAATCGCCGGCCAGGAAGTCGCCGGCGCCGACAAGGCCCAGCGCAAGCAACTGCGCAAAGACGTGCAGATGGTGTTCCAGAGCCCCTACGCCTCGTTGAACCCGCGCCAGAAGGTCGGTGATCAACTGGGCGAACCTCTGTTGATCAACACCAACCTGTCCGCAGCCGAACGTCGCGAGAAAGTGCAGGCGATGATGAAGCAAGTGGGCCTGCGCCCTGAGCATTATCAGCGCTACCCGCATATGTTCTCCGGTGGCCAGCGCCAGCGGATCGCCCTGGCCCGCGCGATGATGCTGCAACCGAAAGTGCTGGTGGCGGATGAACCGACCTCGGCCCTCGACGTATCGATCCAGGCCCAGGTGCTCAACCTGTTCATGGACCTGCAGCAGGAGTTCAACACCGCCTACGTGTTCATCTCCCACAACCTGGCGGTGGTGCAACACGTCGCCGATGACGTGATGGTGATGTACCTCGGCCGCCCGGTGGAAGTTGGCCCCAAGGAAGATATCTACGCCCGCCCCCTGCACCCGTACACCCAGGCGCTGCTGTCGGCCACCCCGACCATTCATCCGGATCCGAACAAACCGAAGATCAAAATCGTTGGTGAGTTGCCTAACCCACTGAACCCGCCGCCAGGCTGCGCTTTTCACAAGCGCTGCCCGTATGCGACGGCGCGTTGCAGCAGCGAGGAGCCGCAGTTGCGGGCGTTGGATAACCGCCAGGTGGCTTGCCACTACGCGGAGCAATTCGTGGCCTGAAACCCTGTGACGGCATTCCCACGCGGAGCGTGGGAATGATCAATGTGTAAGCAGTGGATACAGCGTTCTACAGCCCTTCCCGTCAGGTTGCGCATCAGCCTGGCGGGAGGGGCTTTCTTTTGGATGCAATTAACTGTCGCCGTCGTCGTAGGTTTCGCTGTCTTCCCCTTCGTTGTAAGGGTTTTCTGCGTCCTCTTTTGGCGCGGGCTGGGCCTGGGGTTGCCAACTGCCGGAGTTGACCTCGTTCTGCTTTTTCTTGGTGACCGGGCCGGTGTCTTTCCACTGCGGCGCTCCTGCGCCCGCCAGCGCCGGAAGGGTCGTCAGCCCCAGGACGGCCAGCAACACCAGGGGAATGGCGCGTTGAGCATTTCGCACGGTGATCTCCTTTACAGTCGGTGGGTAAACGCTAGACCCGATGCCGGATTCTCGCCAATCCCATGCCTGGTGGAGACCAAAAATGTGGGAGGGGGCTTGCCCCCGATAGCGTAGTGTCAGCCCCCAAGGTACTGGCTGACACACTGCTATCGGGGGCAAGCCCCCTCCCACATTTTGTTTTGCGGCGCTCGGACCTTAGTGGTGCTCGCGGGTCGCGCGGAATTTCACATCCGGCCAGCGCTCTTCCATCAACGCCAGGTTCACCCGGGTCGGGGCCAGGTAGGTCAGGTGACCACCGCCATCGACCGCGAGGTTTTCCACGGCCTTGTTGGAGAACTCTTCCAGCTTCTTCTTATCGGCGCATTCGATCCAGCGCGCGGAGTACACCGTGATCGGCTCGTAGGAGCACTCGACCTTGTATTCCTCTTTCAAGCGGCTGGCGACCACATCGAACTGCAGCACGCCGACGGCGCCGAGGATGATGTCGTTGCTGCGCTCGGGGAAGAACACCTGGGTCGCGCCCTCCTCTGCCAGTTGCTGCAGGCCTTGGCGCAGTTGCTTGGATTTGAGCGGGTCACGCAGGCGCACGCGGCGGAACAGTTCCGGAGCGAAGTGCGGGATACCGGTGAAGCCCAGCGCTTCGCCTTCGGTGAAGGTGTCGCCGATCTGGATGGTGCCGTGGTTGTGCAGGCCGATGATGTCGCCGGCGTAGGCCTCTTCGAGCTGTTCACGCTCGGAGGAGAAGAACGTCAGGGCGTCGCCGATGCGCACGTCCTTGCCGGTGCGCACGTGGCGCATCTTCATGCCTTTTTCGTATTTGCCCGAGCAGATGCGCATGAAGGCAATACGGTCGCGGTGCTTGGGGTCCATGTTCGCCTGGATCTTGAACACGAAGCCGGTGAATTTCTCTTCCACCGGTTCCACGGTGCGCTCGTTGGCGACACGGGCCAGCGGCTTCGGTGCCCAGTTCACGACGGCGTCGAGCACGTGGTCGACGCCGAAGTTGCCCAGGGCGGTCCCGAAGAACACCGGGGTCAGTTGGCCGTCGAGGAATTCCTGCTGGTTGAACTCATGGCAGGCGCCCTGCACCAGTTCCAACTGGTCGACAAAGCGGTCGTACTCGTCACCCAGGTGGGCGCGGGCTTCGTCGGAGTCGAGCTTCTCGATGATTTTCACATCGGTGCGTTCGTGACCGTGGCCGGCGGTGTAGACAATGATGTAGTCGTCGGCCAGGTGGTACACACCCTTGAAGTCGCGGTAGCAACCGATCGGCCAGGTGATCGGCGCGGCCTTGATCTTCAGGACGGCTTCGATTTCATCCAACAATTCGATCGGGTCGCGGATGTCGCGGTCGAGTTTGTTGATGAAGCTGACAATCGGCGTGTCACGCAGGCGGCACACGTCCATCAGCGCGATGGTACGTGGCTCGACGCCCTTACCGCCGTCGAGGACCATCAGTGCCGAGTCCACCGCAGTCAGGGTGCGATAGGTGTCTTCGGAGAAGTCTTCGTGGCCCGGAGTGTCGAGCAGGTTGACCATATGGTCGCGATACGGGAACTGCATGACCGACGTGGTAATGGAAATACCCCGTTGTTTTTCCATTTCCATCCAGTCGGAGGTGGCATGGCGGTCGGATTTGCGGGATTTCACCGTGCCGGCCACTGCGATCGCCTTGCCCATCAGCAGGAGCTTCTCGGTGATGGTGGTTTTACCGGCATCGGGGTGGGAAATAATGGCGAAAGTGCGGCGTTTCGCGACTTCGGCGGCCTGGTGGGTCATGGGAAATCGCCTGGCAGGTGAGTCAAAAAAGGGCGGCGAGTATAGCGCAAACCGGGAGTGACGGACCACCGTTCACCCCTTTGGGGGTGGCTAAATACTGCCAACTGTGGAACCTTTTAAAAGGTAGAGACGTCCACTCCCCTGCTATCGCACTCGGAACAGGGGCTGAAAAATCAGCAAGTTAGCCTGACGAGGCTGCGCTTATGGCTCGATTTGATACCGCGTTGCCGGTATTGGCGAGCTGCTTTTCGCGAACTCATTCAGAGGCAGCCAGGAATGGCATTGCCGCTCGGAAATGTGTTCGCCGACAAAAGAAAAAAGGAGTCCGCCTGTGGCTATTCGCTATGGCAAAGGGCTGATAGGAGGAGTGGTTGTCGTCGCTCTCCTGGCCCTGCTGGTCCACTGGATCGGCATCAACACGATCGAACTGTACCGCGACGATTTGTTGTTTTACCTGCAAGCTCATTTGATCCTTGTTCTAGTCTCCATGCTGGCGGCCCTGATTGTGGGCATCCCCGCCGGTATCCTGCTCAGCCGACCGAACATGGTCGGGCGCGCAGAACGCTTCATGCAGATCTTCAACATCGGCAACACCGTCCCCCCTCTGGCCGTACTGGCCATCGCCCTCGGCGTCCTCGGCATCGGCAGCGGCCCGGCCATCTTCGCGCTGTTCCTCGCCTCCCTGTTGCCCATCGTGCGCAACACCTACGAAGGCCTCAAAAACGTTCAGGGCTCGCTGAAAGAAGCCGCCACCGGCATCGGCATGACCCCGCGCCAGGTGCTGTTTCGTGTCGAACTGCCGAATGCCGTGCCGATCATCATCGGTGGCGTTCGCGTGGCACTGGCGATCAACGTCGGTACCGCACCGCTGGCGTTCCTGATTGGTGCCAACAGCCTGGGCAGCCTGATTTTCCCCGGCATCGCCCTGAACAATCAGCCGCAACTGCTGCTTGGTGCCGCATGCACCGCACTGCTGGCATTGCTGCTCGACGGTCTGGTGACCATGGCCAGCCGCCTCTGGCTGGAACGCGGGTTGCGTCCGTCTTAAGGCTTGGCAAAGGAAATCACATGAAAAGACTGACCTTGATATTGAGCTGCGTCCTGCTGTTTGCTGGTTTTGCGCAAGCGGCTGAAAAACCGGTAATTCGCATCGGCGCACGGGTGTTCACCGAACAGACCCTGCTGGCCGAAATCACCTCCCAGTACCTGCGCACCAAGGGCTACGACGCCCGCGTGACCGGCGGCCTGGGCAGCAACCTGGCGCGCAGTGCCCAGGAAAGCGGGCAACTGGACCTGATCTGGGAATACACCGGCGTGTCGCTGGTGGCCTACAACCATGTGGACGAGAAGCTCGACAGCGAACAGTCCTACGCCCGGGTCAAAGAACTCGACGCGAAAAAAGGCCTGGTCTGGCTGTCGCCGTCGAAATTCAGCAACACCTACGCCCTGGCATTGCCGGAAAACGTGGCCAAGGAATTCCCGCAGATCAACACCATCAGCGACCTGACCCAAGCCCTGGCCCAGAAAACCAAAGGCACGCGCCTGGTGGCCCTGGACACCGAGTTCGCCAACCGCTCCGACGGCATGGGCGGCATGGTCAAGCTGTACGACATGAACCTGACGCGTAAAAACACCCGGCAGATGGACGCCGGCCTGGTCTACACCGCCCTACGTAACGGCCAGGTGTTTGCCGGTCTGGTCTACACCACCGACGGTCGCCTGAACGCGTTCAAGTTGAAGCTGCTGGAAGACGACAAGCACTACTTCCCGGACTACACCGCCGCCCCGGTGATTCGCCAGCAATACCTCGACCAGCACCCTCAACTGGCCGCCGAGCTCAAGCCATTGGCCGAACTGTTCAACGACGCAACCATGCGCGAGTTGAATGCACGGGTCGACGTCGAGCATGAAAGTCCATCCGCTGTTGCCGCCGATTTCCTGCGCCAACATCCGATCAACTAAGAAGGAGAAGACATGGAATTCCTGAACGCCTTTTCCCATCTTGATTGGGCCCAGGTCCTGCACCTGACCTGGCAGCACATCACCCTGGTCGGTATCGCGGTGATCCTGGCGATTGTCGTCGGCGTGCCCCTCGGCGTGCTGATGACCCGCTTCCCAACCCTCGCCGCCCCCCTGCAAGCCAGCGCCACGGTGCTGCTGACCGTACCGTCCATCGCGCTGTTCGGCCTGCTGCTGCCGTTCTACTCCAAGTTTGGCCAGGGCCTGGGGCCGATGCCGGCGATCACCGCCGTGTTCCTCTACTCCCTGTTGCCGATCATGCGTAACACCTACCTGGCGCTGACCGGCGTCGAACCGGGCATTCGCGAGGCCGCCAAAGGCATCGGCATGACCTTCGGCCAGCGCCTGCGCATGGTCGAGCTGCCCATCGCCGTGCCGGTGATCCTCGCCGGTGTGCGTACCGCCGTGGTGATGAACATTGGCGTCATGACCATCGCCGCCACCATCGGCGCCGGTGGCCTGGGTGTACTTATTCTGGCTTCCATCAGCCGCAGCGACATGTCGATGCTGATCGTTGGCGCCGTGCTGGTCAGTCTCCTGGCCATCTTCGCCGACCTGCTTCTGCAATGGCTGCAACGCTCGCTGACTCCAAAAGGACTGCTCAAATGATCGAACTTCAAAACCTGACCAAGACTTTTCAAAGCAACGGCAAAACTGTTTCGGCCGTGAACGACGTAAGCCTGACCGTCAACGAAGGCGAGATTTGCGTATTCCTCGGCCCTTCGGGCTGCGGCAAGAGCACCACGCTGAAAATGATCAACCGCCTGATCAAGCCGACCTCGGGCAAGATCCTGATCAACGGCGAAGACACCACCGACCTCGACGAAGTGACCCTGCGTCGCAACATAGGCTATGTGATCCAGCAGATCGGCCTGTTCCCGAACATGACCATCGAGGAAAACATCGTGGTCGTGCCCAAGCTGCTCGGTTGGGACAAACAGAAATGCCACGACCGCGCCCGCGAGTTGATGAGCATGATCAAGCTGGAACCCAAGCAGTACCTGCATCGCTACCCGCGTGAGCTGTCGGGCGGCCAGCAACAGCGCATCGGCGTGATTCGCGCACTGGCGGCCGATGCGCCGTTGCTGCTGATGGATGAGCCGTTCGGCGCGGTCGACCCGATCAACCGCGAGATGATCCAGAACGAGTTCTTCGAGATGCAACGCGCGCTGAACAAGACCGTGATCATGGTCAGCCACGACATCGACGAAGCCATCAAACTGGGTGACAAGATCGCCATCTTCCGCGCCGGCAAGCTGCTGCAGATCGACCACCCGGATACGCTGCTGGCACATCCGGCGGATGAGTTCGTCAGCAACTTCGTGGGCCAGGACAGCACCCTCAAGCGCCTGCTGCTGGTTAAAGCTGAAGATGCGGCCGACAACGCCCCGTCGGTGAGCCCGGAAACCCCGGTGGCCGAGGCCCTGGAGCTGATGGACGAAACCGACCGCCGCTATGTGGTAGTCACGTGCGCCGAGAACAAGGCACTCGGCTATGTACGCCGTCGCGACCTGCACCGTCAGACCGGCACCTGCGGCCAGTACCTGCGTGAGTTCAACGCCACGGCGGCGTACGACGAGCATTTGCGCATCCTGTTGTCGCGTATGTACGAGTTCAACCGCTCGTGGCTGCCGGTAATGGATGCGGAGCGGGTGTTCCTGGGTGAGGTGACCCAGGAATCGATCGCCGAGTACCTGAGCTCCGGTAAGTCCCGTGGGGGCAAGACCAGTATTGTCTCCCCTGCCGAGACCGCCCTGGCCTGATCTTATGTGGGAGGGGGCTTGCTCCCGATGGCGGCGTGTCAGTCACTTCATCTGTCACTGATCCACCGCTATCGGGAGCAAGCCCCTCCCACATTTGGTCCGCGATCTGTCAGGGAAATACCTTCAATTATCCCCATCCGGGGAACATCATTCCGTCACACGTGTCGGTTACATAAGTAGCTGCACGCGGTCCCGCGACGAACGCGTGCAAAAACGCGACATTTTTAGTTGATCTATGGCCCCTCACGTCCTAAAGTTCGCGCCGAACGTCCATGCTGGAAACGATCCATCCGGCTCAAGTACTGACGACGAGACAGCAAGGCCAAGGGAAGCGGTTGTTCCCATGGCCTTTTTGCTTTCGGCGACATGCCTTGGGAAGTAGGCGAACCAAAGTGGGGATACGGAGGACGTTCATTTGCACCCATTGATCAATTTAGTTTGCCCTTAGGAGTTCCCAGCATGTCGATCAACGTCGAAGATTATTTCGCGCGCGCCACTTTTGACAAAATGAAGGCGTTCGCCGACAAGCAAGAAACCCCGTTCGTGGTGATCGACACCGCGATGATCAGCCAGGCCTACGATGACCTGCGCGCCGGTTTCGAATTCGCCAAGGTGTATTACGCGGTCAAGGCCAACCCTGCCGTCGAGATCATCGACCTGTTGAAAGACAAGGGTTCGAGCTTCGACATCGCCTCGATCTACGAGCTGGACAAGGTCATGGACCGCGGCGTCAGCGCCGACCGTATCAGCTACGGCAACACCATCAAGAAATCCAAGGACATCCGCTACTTCTACGAGAAAGGCGTGCGCCTGTTCTCCACCGACTCCGAAGCCGACCTGCGCAACATCGCCAAGGCCGCACCGGGCTCGAAAGTGTACGTACGTATCCTCACCGAAGGCTCGACCACCGCTGACTGGCCTCTGTCGCGCAAATTCGGCTGCCAGACCGACATGGCCATGGACCTGCTGATCCTCGCTCGTGACCTGGGCCTGGTGCCGTACGGCATTTCGTTCCACGTTGGCTCGCAGCAACGCGACATCAGCGTGTGGGACGCGGCAATCGCCAAGGTCAAAGTGATCTTCGAACGCCTGAAGGAAGAAGACGGCATCCACCTCAAGCTGATCAACATGGGCGGTGGCTTCCCGGCCAACTACATCACCCGCACCAACAGCCTGGAAACCTACGCCGAAGAGATCATCCGTTTCCTCAAGGAAGACTTCGGCGATGACCTGCCGGAAATCATCCTCGAGCCAGGCCGCTCCTTGATCGCCAACGCCGGTATCCTGGTCAGTGAAGTGGTATTGGTTGCACGTAAATCCCGTACTGCCGTCGAGCGTTGGGTGTACACGGATGTGGGCAAGTTCTCCGGCCTGATCGAAACCATGGACGAAGCCATCAAGTTCCCGATCTGGACCGAGAAGAAAGGCGAGATGGAAGAAGTGGTCATCGCCGGCCCGACCTGCGACAGCGCCGACATCATGTACGAAAACTACAAGTACGGCCTGCCGCTGAACCTGGCGATCGGTGATCGTTTGTACTGGCTCTCGACCGGTGCCTACACCACCAGCTACAGCGCGGTTGAGTTCAATGGCTTTCCGCCGCTGAAGTCGTTCTACGTGTAAGACGGCTGCGCACAAAAAACCCATGACATGTCATGGGTTTTTTTATGCCTCAGGAAAGGCTCACGGCCCGTTGGCGGTAGGCCTCGGCCAGCGCTCTAACCTGCGGATCACTCGCCGCAGCCAAGGCCTTGTGGGCTGTTCGCAGGAACTTGAGATTTCCGCCCGCCAGTGCCTTGCGCAACCACGCCAACGCCGCCTCGACCTGGCCCCTGTCGGCCAACACCGCCGCATAGCTGAACTGCCCGCGAAAATCCCCGGCCTCGGCTGAACGTCGATACCACTCGACAGCCGCCTCCAGGTCCCTCGGGCAAACCTGAGCGTCTTCCAGATAGCGCCCCAGCAGGTTCATCGACTTGGCATGGCCCTGTTCTGCGGCTTGCCGATACAGGGCCAGCGCTTGCTGTGGGTTCTCGGCAACACCCCGCCCAGTCGCCAGCAGATTGGCATAGTTGTACTGGCCCCAATCCAATCCCGCGTCTGCCGCCAACCGATATTCCCGTGCAGCCGCCGTTTCGTCGATGGCACACCCCCAGCCATGCTCCCGGCAACGCCCGGCCATATTGCGCGCCATTAAATGCCCACCCTGCGCCGCAATCTGGAACCAACGCAGCGCCAGCGCTTCATCGCGCGCTATACCGCGGCCTTCCAGCAGGATTTGCCCGAGCAAGGCCTGGGCATCCACCACGCCCTCCTTGGCCGCGATCAAAATCGCCTGGGCCGCGCGCACCGGCGAGTCGTCGAGCATGCCCTGCAATTGCTCAACGTTGAGCACTTCTTCGCGGCGCAATAAAAAGCCCATGTCAGACCTCGACCCAACGACGCAACAGGTTGTGATAGGTGCCGGTGAGTTGGATCAGGGCCGGGTGATCAGGTACATCGCGGGTCAGTTGCTGGATGGCGCCGTCCATCTCGAACAGCAGCGTACGCTGGCTGTCTTCACGCACCAGGCTTTGGGTCCAGAAAAATGAGGCATAGCGCGCACCACGGGTCACGGCGTTGACTTTGTGCAGGCTGGAGCCGGGGTACAGCACCATGTCGCCGGCCGGCAACTTCACGCGCTGCAGGCCGAAGGTGTCCTGGATCTCCAGTTCGCCGCCGTCATAGTCGTCCGGGTCGCTGAAGAACAGCGTGGACGACAGGTCCGTACGCACCCGCTCATGGCTGCCCCTGGCCTGGCGCACGGCATTGTCGATATGGAAGTCGAAGCTGCCACCGGCTGTGTAGCAATTGAGCAGCGGCGGGAAGACCTTGTGCGGTAACGCTGCCGACATAAAGAGAGGGTTTTTCCACAACCTTTCGAGCATCGCCGCGCCGATTTCCTTGGCCAGTGGGTGGCCTTCGGGCAATTGCAGGTTGTGCTTGGCTTTGGCGGACTGGTGCCCGGCGGTGATTTTGCCATCGGCCCAATCGGCGGTTTCCAGGGCGTGGCGGATGCGCTGCACTTCCTCGCGAGAGAACAGGCCGGGAATGTGCAGCAACATGGGGCAATACCTGTAGGCAAAGAGGCGCTAATGGTATTGATTCTTATCCGCCCTGTAAAACGCCAAAGACGAACGAGATCGTAAAAACCGTAAGCCAAAAGTGTAAAGAATGTAAATTCAGCGCGAATAGTAATGCATCTCAATTGATAGAAAGTCTTGTTCACCCTATATTCCGCCGCCTCACATCCTTGGGGAAAGGACACGTCATGTCGCGCACCACCACAAAAACACCTGTTGCTTCACCCCGTATGCTGGCTTCGGCCATCGGCGTTGCGCTCAGCGCCAGCTCTGTCGCCCATCTGGCGCAGGCGGCCGAAGACACTGAACAAAAAGGCCAGCGCAACAGTATCTCCCTCGGCGCCACCAGCATCACCGGCGAAGAACAGGACAACACCGCTTACCAGGTCGAAAAAGCCTCGTCGCAAAAATACACCGCGCCGCTGGTGGATACGCCGCGCTCGGTGACCGTGGTGCCACAACAAGTCCTCAAGGACACCGCTGCCACCTCGTTGCAGGATGCCCTGCGCACCGTACCGGGGATTACCTTCGGCGCTGGCGAAGGCGGCAACCCGCAGGGCGACCGTCCATTCATCCGTGGTTTCGACGCCCAGGGCGACACCTACCTGGACGGCGTGCGCGACACCGGCGGCCAGAGCCGTGAGATTTTCGACATCGAGTCCATCGAAGTCAGCAAAGGCCCGAACTCCTCCTTCGGCGGTCGTGGCTCGGCCGGTGGCAGCCTCAACCTGGTGAGCAAGACCCCGCAAGCCCGGGACTTCACCAACGGCGGCTTCACTTACGGCTCCGACCAGACCCGCCGCTATGTACTCGATGTGAACCGTCAATTCCTCGACGACAGCGCCGCGTTCCGCCTGAACCTGATGAGCCACGAGCAGAACGTGGCTGGCCGTGACGCTGTAAATTACGACCGCTGGGGCGTGGCCCCATCGCTGACCTTTGGGTTGGGCACGCCGACCCGCGTCAACCTCAGCTACTACCATATGGAAAGCAATGACCTGCCGGATTCGGGCATTCCGTATGGCTACAGCTCTGCGACCGCCACCACCCACGCGCACGACAAACCCACCGACGGCGGCGACAGCAATAACTTCTACGGTCTCAAGGACCGCGACTTCCGCAAGACCCGCGCGGACATCAGCACGTTCTCCATCGAGCACGACCTGAACGACGACATGACGCTGAAAAACACCCTGCGCCATGGCAGCACCGGCCAGGACTACGTACTTACCCAGCCGGACGATAGCCAACGCAACGTCAACCGTTTCGGCACGGTGTGGCGTCGCGCGAACGCTCGCGTCTCCACCACCACGACCACCACCAACCAGACAGATCTGTTCGGCAACTTCCAGGCGCTTGGCTTCAAGCACAGCTATTCCACCGGCCTGGAGTTCACCGGCGAAGAAACCCGCGTCAGTGGTTACACCGTCACACCGAACACCAACCCGACGTGCACCGTGGCCGGCGGCGGCCGGGGTGGCCAATGCACCTCGCTGAGCAACCCGAATCCGGACGACGCCTGGACCGGCAGCATCGCGCGCAACTACAACGGCACCAACACCAAGGCCACCAGCCGTGCCGCCTATGTGTTCGACACCATTGAGCTGGACCCGAAATGGCTGCTGAACGTCGGCCTGCGCTACGACACCTTCGACACCGAAGCAAACATCAACGCAGTGCCCAGCGCGACCGTGAAGGCACGCAGCAAGGTCAAGGACGACAGCCAGTTCTTCAACTGGCAGGCCGGCCTGGTCTGGAAGCCTTTGGAGAACGGCAGCATCTACACCTCCTACGCGACCTCGGCCTCACCGGCAGGTGGACTGGTGGGCGAAGGGGTCGACAGCAATGCGATTCCTACCGGCATCAACACCAGCGACCTCAAGCCCGAAGAAACCGTCAACTACGAGCTGGGCACCAAGTGGGATCTGTTCCACAACCGCCTGTCCCTGTCTGCCGCAGTGTTCCGTACCGAGAAGAAAAACACCCGCATCCTGGTGGACTCCAACACCTACGAAACGGCGGGCGAATCGCGGGTCGATGGCCTGGAACTGTCCGCCAGCGGCAAGATCACAGAGCTTTGGCAAGTATTCGCCGGCTACAGCTACCTGAAAGCCGAACTGGTTGACCCAGGCAAAAACGGCAACCGCCAGGGCGTCGTCCAGGCAGGTTCCAACAAAGGCAACCAGATGCCCAACACGCCGGAGAACTCGTTCAGCCTGTGGACCACCTATAACGTGACCCCGAAGCTGACCATCGGCGGTGGCGCGTTCTACGTCGATCAGGTTTACGGCGATGCGGCCAACACCGTGTATGTGCCGTCCTACACACGCTACGACGCCATGGCCAGCTATAAGCTGACCAAGAACGTCGACCTGCAACTGAACGTGCAGAACCTGACAGACAAGACCTACTACGACAAAGCCTACGCCTCGCACTTCGCCAACCAGGCGGCGGGCCGCACGGCGCTGCTGTCCACAAGCTTCCACTTCTAAACGGTCAGCAGCCCACAAAGCCCCACGCATCGGATGCGTGGGGCTTTTGCGTGTCAAACAGAATGTTTCTCGACAACCCACGGCATAATGCGCGCCGTGCCCTACATATTCAGATAGACGAGGCGGTCCGACGTGTTGAAGAAAACCCTGTTCCAGTTGCACTGGTTCTTCGGCATCACTGCCGGGCTGGTGCTGGCCTTGATGGGGATCACCGGGGCTGCGATCTCGTTTCAGGATGAGATTCTGCGCGCGCTCAACCCGAGCGTGTTGAGCGTGGAGAAGCGCGAAGCCGGCGTGCTGCCGCCCGCCGAGCTGGTGCGCAAGCTGGAAGCCACCGAAGGCAAGACCGTGTCCATGCTCTGGGTGGAAAGCGAAAGCGGCAACGCCGCCCGCGTGTTCTTCACCCCGCCGCCGGGCGAACGCCGTGGCCAGATGCGCTATTTCGACCCCTACACCGGCGACTACATGGGCGACGCGGTCGGCCAGGATGTGCTCGGCTTTATCCTGCAACTGCACCGCTTTTTGGCCATGGGCGAAACCGGCCGGCAGATCACCGGCGCCTGCACGCTGATCCTGGTGTTCTTCTGCCTGTCCGGCCTGTACCTGCGCTGGCCGCGCCAGGTCGCCAACTGGCGTGCCTGGCTGACGCTGGACTGGCGCAAAAAGGGCCGCAGCTTCAACTGGGATTTGCATTCGGTGTTCGGCACCTGGTGCCTGCTGGCCTACCTGCTGGCGGCACTGACCGGTCTGTCCTGGTCCTACGATTGGTACAGCCAGGGCCTGACCAAACTGCTGTCCGACGCGCCGCAAAATGAACGGATGCGCAAGCGCGGTCCGCCGCCCGCAGGCCCGTCCCCCGTAGCCAACTACGACGCAATCTGGAGCAGCATCTACAGCACTGCCGGCCCAGGCTTGAGTACCTATAACATCCGCATGCCAGCCGTCGCCGGGCAACCCGCCATCGTCTATTACCTGCTCAAAGACTCACCCCACAACCGCGCACTGAACCAGATCAACCTGGACCCGGCTACCGGCGAGGTCAAATCCCATGACGCGTACGCCGACAAAACCTTTAAGTCGCAGTTACTGACCAGCCTCTACGCGCTGCACACCGGCAGTTATTTCGGCCTGGCGGGGCGCATTATCCTCACCGTCAGCTCGCTACTCATGCCGTTGTTCTTCATCACCGGCTGGCTGCTGTACCTGGACCGTCGGCGTAAAAAACGCCAGGTGCGCGACGCGCGCAAAGGCCTCAGTGCCAACCGCAGTGATGCCCCGGCCTGGCTGATCGGCTTTGCCAGCCAGAGCGGGTTTGCCGAGCAACTGGCCTGGCAGACCGCCGGACAATTGCAGGCGGCCGGCTTGCCGGTGAAGGTGCAGCCATTGGGCAGTGTCAGCCAGGACGACTTGCGTCAGTCGGAAAATGCGTTGTTCGTAGTCAGCACCTTCGGCGACGGCGAAGCCCCCGACAGCGCCCGCGGTTTCGAGCGCAGCGTGCTCGGCCAGGATCTGTCGCTCAAGGGCCTGAACTACTCGGTACTGGCCCTGGGTGATCGCCAATACGAACACTTCTGCGGCTTCGCCCGTCGCCTGCACTTCTGGCTGACCAACCAAGGCGGCAACCCGTTGTTCGCCCCAGTGGAAGTCGACAGCGGCGACACGGCCGCCCTGCTGCACTGGCAACAACAGCTTGGCCAACTGACCGGCCACGCACCGGCGGCGGCCTGGCCGACCGCCCAGTATGAAAACTGGACTCTGAGCCAGCGCACCCTGCTGAACCCTGGGAGCGCCAGCTCGGGCGTCTACCTGCTGGGCCTCACATCGCCATCGAAACAAAACTGGCTGGCCGGCGACCTGGTGGAAATCCTGCCGCGCAATTGCCCGGGGGCCATCGAGCACTTCCTCCAAGGCCTGGGCCTGACCGGCGCCGACGGCGTGCTGGTCGACGGCCTCGCACACACCCTCAACCAAGCCCTGGCGACCCGCCAACTGCCGGACAACCGCGCACATCTGGTGGGCTTGCATGCCCAAGCGCTGGTGAATGCGCTCGCGCCCCTGGGCATGCGCGAATACTCCATCGCCTCGATTGCCAGCGATGGCGTGCTGGAATTGATCGTGCGTCAGGAACGCCACCCCGACGGCAGCCTGGGTGTGGGCTCCGGTTGGCTCACCGAACATGCCGCCATTGGCTCGACGATCAGCCTGCGCCTGCGCCGCAACAGTGGCTTCCACCTGCCGGACACGCCCATACCGCTGATTCTGCTCGGCAACGGCACTGGCCTGGCCGGCCTGCGCAGCTTGCTCAAGGCACGCATTGCCGAAGGCCAGCAGCGCAACTGGCTGCTGTTCGGCGAACGCACCATCGCCCACGACTTCCTCTGCCAGGACGAGCTGCAAGGCTGGCTGACCAGTGGTGATCTGGCGCTGCTGGACCTGGCATTTTCCCGGGATCAGGAGGAGAAAATCTACGTGCAGGATCGCCTGCGCGAATCCGCCGATGTCCTGCGGAAATGGCTCGCGGACGGCGCGGCGATTTATGTGTGCGGGAGCTTGCAGGGGATGGCGACGGGCGTGGACCAGGCGCTGGTCGACATACTGGGGAGTGAAGCGGTGGAGCGCTTGATCGAACAAGGTCGCTACCGCCGCGACGTCTATTGATGTGATCCAATGTGGGAGGGGGCAAGCCCCCTCCCACATTTGGATCGCATTTCAAGTCAGACCGGTTGCAGTTTTTGCTGGAACACCGAGACCCCATCCAGGTCGCGCAAAATCACGGTCAACTCCGCTGTCTGCCCATCAATCTGCACTTCGCCAAAAAACTGAAACCCGGCAAACGGCGAGGTGTTCTGCGCGGGCGGGGCCTTCTCGAACACCACCTCAGGGCCAAAGGTTTTATCCAGTGGATTGGGGCCGAAGCTGCCCGCATTCAGAGGCCCGGCGACAAACTCCCAGAACGGCTCGAAATCCTGGAACGCCGCACGATCCGGGTGGTAGTGATGGGCCGCGCAGTAATGCACATCGGCCGTCAGCCACACATGGTTGCGCACCTTCTGCGCGCGTAGAAAGCCCAGTAATTCGGCGATTTCCAGCTCGCGGCCTTGCGCCGGCCCTGGGTCATTGTTGGCAATGGCTTCCCAGCGCGGCACGCCTGGGCTGACTTCGCCGTCGGGCACGCCGAGGCCGATGGGCATGTCGGCGGCGATCACCTTCCACTGCGCCTGGGACGCCTTGAGTTCGCGCTTGAGCCAGTCCAATTGCTCACGGCCGAGGAAGGGTTTTGCGCCGCCCAGGTTGTCATCGTTGGGGCCACGATAGCTGCGCATGTCGAGCACGAATACATCCAGCAGCGGGCCATAGCTGAGCTTGCGGTAAATCCGCCCGCCGCCGTCTGCGCTCTGCCGGCGCATGGGTGAATATTCCAGCCAGGCCTGGCGTGCACGGCCGACCAAAGCATGGATGTCCTTGGTCTGGTAGCGCTCGTCGAGCTGCTTGCCGGGCGACCAGTTATTCACCACTTCGTGGTCGTCCCACTGCCAGATCTGCGGCACTTCGGCATTGAAGCGACGCACATTTTCATCCAGCAGGTTGTAGCGGTAGTTGCCACGGTATTCGTCGAGGGTTTCGGCGACTTTGCTCTTGGCTTCGGTGGTGATATTGCGCCAGATACGCCCGCCCTCGGTGGGCAATTGCGCGGGTACCGGGCCGTCGGCGTAGATGGTGTCGCCGCTGTGGATAAAGAAGTCCGGCAGGCGCAGGCGCATGGCTTCGTAGATACGCATGCCGCCGATGTCTGGGTTGATGCCGAAGCCCTGGCCGACGGTGTCGCCACTCCACACAAACCGGATGTCGCGACGCTGTTGCGGCACGCTACGCAGGTGGCCGAACCACGGCTCGCTGGCGACGCCAGTCTGGGCGTCTTCAAAATGCACGCGGTAGAAAATCGCCTGGTCGGCGGGCAGCCCGGTGAGTTCGACGCGGGCGGTAAAATCGGTGCGGCTGTCGGCCAGGGGCGAGACAAATTTGCGCGGGTTGCTGAACACGCTGCGGGTGTCCCACTCCACCACCATCTTCGCCGGGCGGTCGCTGCGGCTCCAGATCATCGCGCGGTCGCCCAGCACATCGCCGGACTGCACACCGTCGGTGAGTTGCGGCCGGTCCTTGACCGACGCGATCACCGCCGGGGCCAGGCCCGGCAGCAACAGGCCGGCGCCGACGGCTTGCATCACGCGGCGACGGCCGAGATCGAAGTGGCTCATGCAGGTGCCCTCTTGAGTATCAAAAGGGCCACTAAAGCATGCGGTTATGACACCGGTGCGACAGCCAGCTCGGCCGCTTCCGGACGCTTGATCAGCGCATACACCAAACCGGTCAGCAGGCTACCGGCGACAATCGCCAGCAAGTACAGCAGCGCATGGTTCATCGCATTCGGAATGATCAACACAAACAGGCCGCCATGGGGGGCGGCCAGTTTGCAGCCGAAGTACATCGACAGAGCACCGGTCAACGCCCCCCCCGCGATGCTGGCCGGGATCACGCGCAACGGATCCTTGGCGGCAAACGGGATCGCGCCTTCGGAGATAAAGCACATGCCCAGAATCATCGCGGCCTTGCCGGCCTCGCGTTCAGTCTGGGCAAACTTGCGTCGCGCCAGGAACGTGGCGATGCCCATGCCGATTGGCGGCACCATGCCGGCCGCCATGGTCGCGGCCATCGGTGCGCCGCTCTGTGCCGCCAGCAAGCCGACGGAAAAAGCATACGCCGCCTTGTTGATCGGCCCGCCCAGATCGACACACATCATGCCGCCCAACAAGATGCCCAGCAGCACCGCATTGGTGGTGCCCATGGTCGCGAGAAAATCGGTCAGGCCTGTGAGCATGCGCGCCACCGGCGGGCCCACCAGGTAGATCATCGCCAAGCCCGTAAACAGGCTCGCCAGCAACGGGATGATCAGGATCGGCTTGAGTGCTTCCAGGCTCTGCGGCAACTTCACCGCACGGGTGATCAGCTTGACGCAATAACCGGCGAGAAAACCGGCGAAGATCCCGCCGATAAAACCGGCCCCCAACGTACCCGCCAACAGGCCACCGATCATGCCGGGGGCAATGCCCGGGCGGTCGGCAATCGAGTAAGCGATATAACCCGCCAGCAACGGCACCATCAGCATAAAGGCACGGTCGCCGACGGTTTTCAGCGCAGCCGCGAGGGTGCCTTCCTGTTCAAACGCATGAATGCCGAACACGAACGACAAGGCGATCAGCAAACCGCCCGCCACCACCATCGGCAACATGAACGACACACCGGTCAGCAGGTGTTTGTAGACGCCGGTTTTTTCTTGCTTGGCCACGGTACCGCTGGCGGCACTTTCCACCGCGCCTTCGGCCAGGGCTTTGTTAAGGGTCGCCTCGGATTGCTTGAGCGCAATACCGGTGCCGCAACGGTAGATCTTCTTGCCGGCGAAACGCTCGGTGGCGACTTCGATGTCGGCCGCCAGCAGTACCACATCGGCATTGGCGATGGCCTCGGGGCTCAACGGCGTACGCGCACCGACCGAGCCTTGGGTCTCGACCTGCAAGTCATAGCCCAGACGTTTGGCGGTCTGTTGCAGGGCCTCGGCGGCCATGAAGGTATGGGCCACGCCGGTCGGGCAGGCGGTAATCGCGACGATACGTGGGGCATGCTTCGACGCAGCCGCTGCTTGGCTGACGACATACTCCTGGGCTTCTTCAGCACCCCGGCGCAACACCGCTTCGACATCCGCCAGCGCCTGGGCCGGTGTGCTCTGGAACACCCGCTTGCCGACAAACCGCTGCATATCCACCGCGGTGCTGCTGACCAGCAACACCCATTCGGCGTCGTCGATCGTGGCCTGGGACAACTGGCGCTCCGGGCGCTGCACATCCACCACCTCGACGCTGGTGCTCCAGCCCTGGCGTTGCGCGGCGGCGTCCAGCAAGCGGGCGCACAGCACACTGGTGACCATGCCGTTCGGGCAGGCAGTAACAATGGCTAACTTCATGACAAACCCTCTTATTGTTCTGTCAGCGGGCGTACAGCGACGCCGCTTTCAAGACGCGCCAACTGCTCGGCGTCGCTGATGCCAAAACCGATCTGACTCACCGCCATGGCGGCAATTGCCGTGGCGCGGCGCAGGGTTCGTTCGGGCGCTTCAGATTCAAGCAAACCATGGAGCATCCCGGCCAGCAGCGAGTCGCCGGCGCCTACAGTACTGGCCACCGTGACCTTGGGCGGCGTGGCATGCAGGGTGGGAGCCCGGCTGTACCAGCTCACGCCCGCGGCACCGTCGGAGACGACCACATGTTCAACACCCTGCTGATGCAGTTGGCTGATCACCTCAGTGGAATTGCCCAGGGCATCGGCCAACTCTTCGGTATTGGGTTTGATCAACCACGGGGCCGCCTTAAGACCGGCACGCAGCGCCTCGCCGCTGGTGTCCAGGGCGACTTTCAAGCCGAGACGCTTCAAGTGTTCCAACAGCCCCTGCAACCACTGCGGGCTGACCCCACACGGCAAGCTGCCGGCGACGACCACCGCATCATGGCCCGGCGCAATGCGCGTCAATTGGTCGAGCAACGCTTGCTGCGCCTGCTCACTGACCAACGGCCCCGGCGCATTGATGTCGGTGACCCGGCCGTCCTGCTCGGCAATCTTGATATTGCTGCGGGTTTCGCCGGGCACGCGGATAAACGCGTCGGCAAAACCACGCTGTTCAATCAGCGCCTCGAAAGCGTGGGGATTGTCCTCACCGAGAAAACCGCCCACGGTCACTTGATGGCCCAGGTCGGCCAAGACTTGCGCCACATTCACGCCTTTGCCAGCGGCATGGCTGAGCAGGGTTTCGCTGCGGTTGACTTCACCCGGTTCCAGGTGCGCCAGGCGTACCGTCAGGTCCAACGCCGGGTTCAGCGTCAGGGTCAGAATCCTTGCCATCTACACGGCCTCCACAAGGGCACGCACTTCGGCGGGCGTGCCCACCACCAGTGCTTTTTGCGCCAGGCCCTGGGCCTCGCTCAGACTGAATTCACGCACCCGCGCCTTCACTTCGGGAATGCTGCGGGCCGACACGCTCAACTCATCCACACCCAGGCCGATCAGCACCGGCACCGCCAGCGGGTCCGCCGCCAGTTCGCCACACACACCGACCCATTTGCCATGGGCATGGGCCGCGCGCACGGTGATGTCGATCAGTTGCAGTACCGCCGGGTGCAGGCCGTCGGCCTGGGCCGACAAGGTCGGGTGGCCACGGTCGATAGCCAGGGTGTACTGGGTCAGGTCGTTGGTGCCGACACTGAAGAAGTCCACTTCCTTGGCCAGCACCGGCGCGAGCAAGGCTGCCGACGGGATTTCGATCATGATGCCCAGTTGCAGGTCGGCCACCGGAATTTCCAGGCGCAGGCGCTCGGTCATATCCCGTGCCGCACGCCACTCATCCACGCTGCCGACCATCGGGAACATGATGCGCAACGGGCGGTTATCCGCCGAGCGCAGCAGCGCGCGTAATTGCGCCTCCATGATCTGCGGGCGTTGCAGGGTCAGGCGAATACCGCGTACGCCGAGAAAGGGGTTTTCTTCCTCGGCAATCGGCCAATAAGGCAGCGGTTTGTCGCCGCCCACATCGAGGGTGCGCACCACCAGCGGGCGGCCCCCGAGGCCGTCGAGCACACGGCGGTACTCGGCTTCCTGGGTGGCTTCGTCCGGGGCTTGCGGGTGGGCCATGAAAATCAGTTCGGTGCGCAGCAAACCAATGCCTTCGGCGCCCTGCTCCACGGCGCTGGCCACACCGGCGCTTTCGCCGATATTGGCGAACACTTCCACGGCGTGACCATCACGGGTCAGCGCCGGTTCGTGGCGCTGGGCCGAGGCAGCCTGCAAGCGTTGCTCACGGGTATCGCGCTCGACGGTGGCGCGTTGCAGGGTGGCCGCGTCAGGATCTACATGCAGGCGGCCACGTTGGCCATCCAGCAACAACGGCGTGCCGGCGGCCAGCAGCAGCACCGCCGGGCCTGCGCCGACCAACGCCGGAATACCGAGGGCACGCGCGACAATGGCGCTGTGGGCTGTTGCGCCGCCACGGGCGGTGAGGATGCCGGCGACGCGGGCCGGGTCCAGGCGCGCGACGTCGGAGGGGCCGACTTCATCCATTACCAGGATGTAGGGTTCGCTCGGCTCCTGGGCGGTTTCGACGCCGCACAGTTGCGCCAGCACCCGGCGACCGATGTCACGCAGGTCGGCAGCGCGCTCGGCGAGCAAGGCATCCTGCAACGATTCCTGCTGTTTGGCGGCGGCTTCGATCACGCTCATCCACGCCGCTTGTGCGCTTTCACCTTGCTTGAGACGGGTGTCGACTTCATCGGTGAGTTCCGGGTCGTCGAGCATTTCCTGGTGGGTGATGAAAATCTCACGGATGGCTTTGGCTTGGCTGCGCTCGATGAGGCCCTGGATGTCCCGGCGCACATCAGCCAGGGCGTCTTGCAGGCGCTGACGCTCGATGGCCGAGGACTCGCCGCGCAAGGGGTAATCGAACACCTGTTGAATCTGGATATGTGCAGGGCCAATGGCGATGCCCGGCGCCGCGGCGATGGCCTGAACCTGGCTGCCAGCCTGTGGCGCGCTGATCACTGGCGCGATATCAAGGGCTTCGGGCTGTGCGCTCACGGTCGGCAGTGGCTCGACCTCTTCGCCCAGGCCCTCTTCGACGGCGGCCAGCAGCGCGGGCAATGCATCGCCGGCAATCGTTGGTTCAGCAACAAACTCCAGCACCTGGCCACGCCGGGCGCCAAGGCTCAGCAACTTGCTCAGGCTCTTCACCGACACGGCGCCCACCGGGCCATCGACAATGCGCACACGGATGTCGCCTTCAAAACTTTTCGCCAACTGCGCGAGGATCTTTGCCGGCCGGGCATGCAGGCCGTGGGCGTTGGCCAGGGTGATGCGGGCGCTCGGCCAGTCAGGCGGCAGTTCACCGCCGAGCACTTCGAGCACCGCGCGACTGCTGGTGGCGCTGCCCAATTCCTGGCCGCGACCTTCGATCAGCAAGGCGCACAGGCGCTCAAGCAGGGCCTGGTGCGCCTCACCCAGGCTGGCCAGGCAGAACAGCCCATTGAGCGGCTGGCCCAGGTAGCGCATGGGTTTATCCGGGGTGACAAACGCCAGGCCCGGGCGCTTGACCGTCTGCTCGCTGTGCAGCCACCACAAGCCATCACCCAGGGGCAGCGCGTCGACCTGCTGCAACACGGCGGCAAACCCATTGCTGACGCAATCGGCCTGGCGCAGCAAGCGTGCGCCTCTCCAGACAAGTTCTTCGAAGTCATCGGCCGACACGCCCAGGCTGATCATCTGCGCGTCCAGCGCCAGCTCCTGCGGTGCGCCTTGCAGCAGTTTCAGCAAGGCTTCAGCCGTGCCGGCGCGGCGCAGCGCCTGGCCCAGGTCGGTTTCACCGAGGGCGCGGGTGAGCAGTTGCAGCAGGCGCAGGTGTTCGTCGGATTTGGCGGCAATACCAATGGCCAGGTACACAATCTGCCCATCGCCCCAGTCCACCCCTTCGGGGAACTGCAACAGGCGCACGCCGGTGGAAAACACCTGATCGCGGGTTTCGGGGGTGCCATGGGGGATGGCAATACCTTGGCCAAGAAAGGTCGAGCCTTGGGCTTCACGGGCTTGCAAGCCGCTGAGATAACCCTCGGCAACCAGGCCATCAGCCACCAGTTTGTCTGCGAGCAGGTGCAAGGCAGCAGATTTATCCACAGCCACCTGGCCCATGGAAATCTGCTCTACAGTGAGCTCAAGCATGCCGTTCTCCTAGTTAGTGCGATGGACGCACTAGGTATTGTTTTGAATAAAACAGTGTAATGGTGTTCCGGGATAACTGACTGAGCAGTCAATTGGCAGTAGGCACTCAGTGGCTAACGTCGTAAAAATACGCTGGCTGAAACGTTTAATCTAGAATTTATGGCAGGTTACGCGTTAATTGCGCATCCTTGAAGAACCACTCGGCACTTGAGCTGAGACATTGGTCGTGTGCAGGAATCGGTTACGATTGGACAAAATGTCGGGGCGAGCTCCAAAAAACAAGGAAATCCCGGTTTGAAACTCAGTGATATCGCACGTCTGGCCGGTGTGTCCGTGACCACCGCCAGCTATGTCATCAATGGCAAAGCCGCACAGCAACGCATCAGCAGCGCGACCGTCGACCGGGTGCGTGCGGTGGTCGAAGCCCATGGCTTTACGCCCAACCCCCAGGCCGCCGGGCTGCGCAGTCGGCATACCCGTACCCTGGGATTCATCCTCCCGGATCTGGAAAACCCCAGTTACGCACGCATCGCCAAACTGCTGGAGCAAGGTGCACGGGCACGCGGCTATCAGTTGCTGATCGCCAGCTCAGACGATGAAGCCGACAGCGAGCGCCAACTGCTGCAACTGTTCCGCGCCCGCCGTTGCGACGCGCTGTTCGTCGCCAGTTGCCTGCCGGCCAGCGACGACAGTTACCGCGAGCTGCAAGCCAAGGGTCTGCCGGTGATTGCCATCGACCGGGTGATGGGGGCGGACCAGTTCTGCTCGGTGGTCAGCGACGACCGCCAGGCCTGCCAGCAACTGACCAGCAGCTTGCTGCAACCGTTGCCCAAGCAGATCGTACTGATTGGCGCGCGGCCCGAGCTGAGCATCAGCCAGGAGCGTGCGGCTGGCTTCCGTGAAGCGCTTGACGGTTTCACCGGCGAGGTCATCGTCGAACACGGCGAAGCCTTCAGCCGCGACTGTGGCCGACAGCTGATGGAGCAACTTCTGCATCAACTGGGGCACTTGCCTGACGCCTTGGTGACCACGTCCTACGTGCTGTTGCAAGGCGTGTTCGACGCACTGCATGACTTCCCGCTCAAGTCGCGCCCGCTGCGCCTGGGCACGTTTGGTGACACCCAGTTGCTGGACTTCCTGCCGCTGCCGGTCAACGCCATGGCCCAGCAACATCAGCTGATTGCCGACACCGCCCTGCGCCTGGCCCTGGCCGCCATTGAAGAAGAACAGTACCAACCGGGCGTGCACGCCATCGGCCGGACCTTCAAGCAGCGTATCCACGAGGCCTGAGCGTGGAGCTGATCGACACCCACACCCACCTGGATTTCCCGGACTTCGACAGCGATCGCCGGGAAGTCCTCGCCCACAGCCGGGCGTTGGGCGTGCGGCGCATGGTGGTGTTGGGGGTGTATCAGCAGAACTGGCAGCGGCTGTGGGATCTGGTGCAGGCGGATGCAGGTTTGTTCGCGGCCTTTGGCCTGCATCCGGTGTACCTCGATGAGCACAAGCCCGCCGACCTGACGGAGTTGGGTGACTGGTTGACCCGCCTCCACGGCCATCGACAGCTCTGCGCGGTAGGTGAGATCGGCCTGGATTACTTCCTTGAACAGCTGGATCGCGAAGGCCAGCAAGGCCTGTTCGAAGCCCAACTCAAACTGGCGGTGGACTTCCAACTGCCGGCGCTGCTCCACGTACGCCGCAGCCACGCGGCCGTGATTGCCACACTCAAGCGCATCCGCCTGCCACGGGGCGGCATCATCCACGCGTTTGCCGGCAGCCGGGAAGAAGCCCACGAATACATCAAGCTGGGGTTCAAGCTCGGCCTGGGCGGCGCAGCCACATGGCCCCAGGCCCTGCGCATGCACAAGGTGCTGGCACACCTGCCGCTGAACGCGGTCGTACTGGAAACCGACGCCCCCGACATGGCGCCGGCCATGTACCCGGGCCAGCGCAACAGCCCGGAGCACCTGCCGGCGATCTGCACCGCCCTGGCCGAGCGCATGGGCACCAGCCCCCTAGCGCTGGCCGAGGCGAGCACACGCAATGCGTGCGAGCTGTTCAATTGGTAGTACCGGGGTCACCGCTTGCAGGTTCAAGGTCATGCGCTGCCGATGACGGGCATAGCGCAACACCAGGAAATGCACCAGCAGCACCACTAACGACACATTGAGTTGCCCGATCAGGCTGATCAGCCCCACCCACTCCATCACCAGCGCCACGATCAGCACCACGCAGGTCAGCACGGCCATGCTCGGGCGTACCAGCGCCCAGTGATCCAGCGCCTTGAAATGGCGCAACTGCCGGGGGCAGTTCAACGCCAGGATGCGCTGGCAATACGGGCAATCAAAGGGCTCTTCAATGGCGATGGCATTCAACTGCCAAGGCTTGAGTTCAAACGTGATGTCGCAATGGGCGCAGTGCCCCTTGATGCCGATTGCAGGGGTCATCGTCGTGCCTCCCTTGGACCTTGATTGAGTGACACAAATTTTCACTCATTCACCCGCGCAAAAAAGGCACTCCGGGAAATCAGGACAGGCACTACACCAAACCAAGACCAATCCTACGACATAGCCTTACACACGAAAGGCCCCGATCAGTTGCTTCAATTCGATCACCTGTATCGACAGCTGCCGGCTCGCCGCTTCAGTCTGATGCGCGCCTTCGGCAGCATGCTCGCCGGCACGATTGATTTCGACGATATTCTGGTCGATGTCATGAGCAACGGCGGTCTGCTGCTCCACAGCCGCGGCGATCTGCTGATTCTGATCGACGATCATGCCCACGGCACCGAGGATATTTTCCAGGGCTTGCTGGACCTTATCCGACTGTTCCACGGTGCCGCTGGCCATTTCATGGCTGCTGCCCATGGCCTTCACGGCCGCTGCCACGCCGCTGTGCAGACGGCTGATCATTTGTTCGATTTCTTCGGTGGAATGCTGGGTCCGCCGGGCCAGGGTTCGCACCTCGTCGGCCACCACGGCAAAGCCGCGTCCCTGCTCACCGGCCCGCGCGGCCTCGATGGCAGCATTGAGTGCCAGCAGGTTGGTCTGCTCGGCGATGCTTTTGATCACCTCCAGGACGCTGCTGATGGATTGGCTGTCAGTGGCCAATTGGTTGATCACCCTTACCGACTGGTCGATCTCCGAGGCCAGCCGCGCAATGCTGCCCTGCTGGGATTGCACCAGGCCACGGCCATTGACGGTTTCATCGTTGACGCTGTGGGCACTGCTGACCGCCGCCGCCGCACTGCGCGCCACCTCCTGGGCGGTGGAAGACATTTGGTTCATGGCCGTCGCCACCTGCTCAATCTGCATGCGCTGGCCAGAGACCGCCTGATTGCTCCGGGCCGAGACCGTTTCCACTTGACCGGCCTGTAATTCGACCTGGCTGACGGTGTGCCCGACGCGCTCGATCAAGTCATGGATTTTCGCTACGGTACCGTTGAACACTTGGCCCAGATCGCCCAACTCATCGCGGCTTTGGGCAACAAAGGTAACGGTCATGTCGCCGGCGGCCACCTTGTCCATCATCGCCCCCAGACGCCGCAACGTAGTACGCGTAGACGCGTAGAACCCCGCATACAGGTAGAAAATCAGCAAAAACACCGCCGTCAGCGCCGAGACCAGCATCACCATGTGCGTACGGTTCTGCGCCAGGCGCTGCTCCAGTTGCTGCCCGAGGAACATCAGGGTGGCGTCATCGAGCTGATAGGTGTGGTCCATCAATTGGCTGACGCTGTCATAGAAACCCTGCCAGGGGGCATCAAGGGTTTCGGCCATCACCACCTGTTCTTCAAACAACTCACTGCCGTGCTTGAGGCTGGCGTTACTGGCCTTGGCCAGGCTGTCGAGCGCCGCGTGCGCGGCGTTGCTGGAGCCCAGGACGTCCTGCAATTTCAAGGCGTATTCGGCCTGGAGCTTTTCCAACTGTTGCAGCAGTTCGTCGAAGCGGGTACTGGAAGATGAGTTGAGAAAACCCTGGCCCAGGGAGTAGGCGCCCATCGCCCGGCCTTCTCCCAAGGTCTGGGTGACCTGCGGGGTGACGCTGGTGATCAGTTCGCTGAGTTGGCGCAAATCACTCTGGGGGTCGCGGCTCAAGCCGGACTGGCTGGCAATGATCTGGCTGAGCATCTGTGCCTTATTGAGCAACTTGCCGATCAACGCACTTTTGCTCTGCAGCGAGCTTTCCTGCTGCTGGGCCTGGAAGGCCGCGATCAGTTCGTCACGCTTACCTTCAAAGGCGGCGATTTGCTCAGGTTCGGCAGCCATCGGGTTGAGGCCTTGCAGACGGGCGAGCACGCTCTGCTCCAACGCGCTGATCTTGTCCTCAAGGTCAGCGGCCTTGCCGGACTGACCGAGCGTTACGTTGATCTGCACCTGGTTATTCAGGGTTTCCAGGTCACGGCGCAGGACCAGGCTGCTGCCGAGCAAATCCAGGCTTTGCAGCTCGACACGAGTGCCCTGGAATTCGCGCCAGGAATCGCGCACCAGGTAATAGTTGGTCGCCAGCATCGGCAGCAGGAACAGCACGCTGATCAGGCTGAACTTCAGGCCGAAGCTAAGACGGTTCATCAGCGCGATGGCGGGATAGAGCAAGCTCTTCACAGGTGACCTCCCCTTTCTTTTATTTTTATTGAGGCGCAGGGCGGCGGCAGAAAGCCACTATTTGGCGCTCTGTCTGTATAGCTCAATTTGAAAGGGAGTTTTGTAACGTAAAGTTAACGAACCAGGATTGCGGGGGGCTGCTGCGCAGCCCGGCGCGGGGCAAGCCCGCTTATCACAGGAATCAGGGCAACACCGTCCAGATGGCGAAGCCGGCATACCACAGCACCGCCGCACGCAGCAGCAGTTCCCACAGGCGATCCAGGCTGTTGATGCCGTCGGCACCCACGGCCGGAGGGGGGATTTCAGCGGCGACCAGACCGACTTTTTCCACCAGTTGCGCCGCGCTGATGTCCCAGCTCAGCAACTCGTGAAGCATGACACGGCTGACCGCGACGAAATTGCCCACCAGCGCAAAACTGGCCGCCAGCAAGCGCACCGGCAACCAGTCAAACGCGTGACGCAGCTGCCCGGCGCGCTCAGCCACCAGAGGGTTGTGGCTATGCTCACTGGCGAGCGCCAGCAGTCGATAGGCCAGCGCGGCGACCGGCCCTAACAGGAAGTACCAGAAAATCACGGCGAAGAAGCTCTGGTAGACCTGCCACAACAGATAGCCCTGGACGCGCTCCAGCAGTTGCTCGCCGCTGTCGGCTCCCAGCTTCAGGTCGCGCTCGGCCACATGTTCGGCCGCCTGCAGGTCACCACGGCGCCAGGCATCACGAAATGGCCCCAGCCCAGCCAATAGATCGCCACGGCCCAGGCTGTAGATCACCACCAGCAAGTGCACCGGCAGCGCCAACAAACCATAGGCCACCGGTTCCAGCACCAGCAACAACAACGCCAGCAACGCCACCGGCAGCAACACCAGCAGGACCAGAATCAGCCAAGGCTGCTTGCCCGTGCGCGGGCTCGACTCCAACTTGGCCAATTCGCGCAACCAGCCGCCGTCACGCTGCAACCGCTGGCGCATGGCCGAGAACTTCTCGATCCACACTGCCAACACCAACACCAGAAAACTCATCGTGCGTGTCCTCCATCCTGCAGGGCGCTGCGAAAGCGCGCCCAATCAAAAGCGGGGCCGGGATCGGTCTTGCGCCCCGGAGCAATATCGCTATGGCCGCAAATACGCTGCGGCGTAATACCTGGGTAGGCTGCCAGCAACTGACGGGTCAGGTCGATCAGCGATACATACTGAGGGTTGGTGAACGGCAAATCATCCGTGCCCTCAAGCTCTATCCCCAAGGAAAAGTCATTGCACGTCTCACGCCCTTCGAAGCACGAGACCCCGGCATGCCAGGCCCGGTCGATACAGGACACAAACTGCGTCACCGTGCCATCGCGCTCAATCAGAAAATGCGCAGACACCCGTAGGTCGGCAATCCCTTCAAAGTAGGGATGTTCCGTGACGTCCAGGCGATTCTGGAAAAACTCCTGCACTTTGCCGGTGGCAAACTGCGCGGGTGGCAGGCTGATGTTATGCACCACCAACAGTGAGATTTCGCCTGCCGGGCGCTCGTTGAAGTTGGGTGAAGGGCAATGGCGAATGCCCTGGCACCAGCCGCTGGCGGGGTCCAACTGCATACAGGATCCTTGAACGTGACTAAGTGTGACCAGTATGCCGCGTTCGACCCCGTGGTTGCGATCACTTGCCGCGATTGAGTTGACGCAGCTTGCCCACCACCGCCGCCAGCGCCCGCTCGAACAGCGGCTCATCGTCCAGGTTATGCAGCGCGCCACGTTTGAACGCCATTGCCAGTTGGCCCGCGCTCTTCTCCAGGACCTTGAGCCCGGTACGGCCGACGAAAACATAGGTGCTGGCCGGCGCCATGATCGCCGTCAGCTTGCACCGCAGGGTGCCTGCCTGGCCCTGCTGGAACACGAACCAGTCGCCGATTCGCAATTGGTGCACCTTGGCCAGGTCCGGATCATCGTCCGGCAGGCCCTCGACTGGATCGAGCGGCAGTGCGCTGAACACAAAGGGCTCACGCACTTCGAGCCATCCATCGCCCCCCTCGGGCGGCCGGACATGCAGGGTCTGCAAGCGCACAAAAAAATCGCGGGTGCTGAAGGGGTCGAATGCAGCGCTGGTCAAGCCGTCGCGCAGTGCCTTGAGCAACCCCGGCAACTGCTCCAGCAAGTGCACCCCGGCTTCAGTGTCTGCCGGCAGGCTGACACTCCAGATCAGCTCATCCATGGTGCGCAGCCCTGCCTGCCATTGCACCGACTGCTCGCCGTGCTTGAGGCTGGCCAGCAACAGCACCTGGCTCCAGGCCTGTTGCAGGAACTGCACCACCGCCTGCGGCAAAACCTTGCCCAGCATCCGTCGATTGAGTACCTCAGCCACCCGCGCACGCGCCGCTTCAGTGCGCACGCGCCCTTCTTCAGCATTGCGGGTGTGTTGTTCAAGCAATTCGCTACGACGACGCTCATCGGCGGTGAACGCTGTGAATTCAGTCAGCAATTGGGAAAAAATCGCCGGATCTTCAACAAACTCATTGAGTAAACGCTGAACCACCTGCTCTATGCGCAGGTACAGGCTGTCGCGCTGGAAGTCATCGACGGGGCTCCAGCCCATGGCAGTGGTCGCGATTTCATTCAACAGGCGCCGAGCCGGGTGGCCGGGGCGACTGAAAAAGCTCTTGTCCAGCACCGCCACTTTCAGCATCGGGATCTGCAGGCGGCCAATCAAGGCCTTGAAGGCGTCCGGCACCGCGCGGTCATTAAGGATGAATTCGAACAGCAGGGCGATCAGGTTGATCACATCTTCATCCGCATCCTCCACCACCCGCGACTTGCCACTCTTGACGCTGACACGGGTGAGCAACTGCTCGAGTTGGTTACACAGGTCAAAATCATCTTCGGCGCCCGGCTCCGGGACGTACTGCTGCAAATGGGATAACAGGCGCAGCAGATCGCGGGTGGCGATGGGCTGGGGTTCGGCACTGGCTTCAAGGGTAGGCGACACGCTACCGCGCACGACGGTCAACAATGCCTGCAAGGCGGTGAAGGCTTGCTGGCCATTTTCGTCGACGGGTTGGTCGGCGCTCGACAATGCCTCCTCGCGATGATGATCGCGGGTGGCACGACCGCCAGGACGACGGGATGGCACGGCCTTGAGTTCCGGCAACACGCCGGTCGCGACCAGCAGTTGATTGGCTTCACCGTACAGTTGGTCAGCATCACTGAGGACGTACTTTTCAAACAGCTTGAGCATGATCAGCTTGACGCGGATCTCCACGCCCAGACTGCGCCCGGCACGCAGGAAAAACTCGCACAGCAGCGCCGGCCCCAGGGGGTTCTCACGGTCGTCCAGGCGATTGCCGAGCAATACACTCAAGCGTGCAGTGAGTTGCGACAGCGCCAGGCCGTCGCGGTGACGCACCCGGCCTAGCATGGCCTCAAGCGCGACAGCTTTTTCCAGGTCGTCCCTGGACGTGCCTGGGGCCGCATCATAGGACACCACGGGCACCAACTGAAGCTCACCACGCCCCGCCTGCCCCAGGTTTCCAAAGGCTTCGAACAGCCGCTCCATGAACACGCGCTCGAAATTCTTGCGCTTGAGGCGCAGGTCGCGCATGGCTTCAAAGAAAATATGGTGGTCCACGTTGCTGCGAGCCTTGTCGGCCATTTCGAACAAGGTGTCGTCGGCGTTATCGAACAGTTCCTGCAAACCCTGCTGCAACTGCTGCGCCGCCTTGTCGCGAACCTGCAGCAACACCACCGGCAGGCGCGCGAGCGGCGATGGCGTGGCTTGTGCCTTGTTGATCGGCACCACCTTTCCGTCATTGTGCATCCTGGCCTCCTGAAACGGCGGTAAAGCGTTGGGGAAAGATCGTGTACAGGCCCAATAAGCGCTGTGGATAACCGGTTACCACCAGGGCGTCAAAGCTATGACGCCAATTGCAAGGCGCAAGATTATCTTGCAAATGAGTGCGGTTGCGCCAGCAAACTCTGACATTGCGCTGTAAATGAGTGGTGAGCCTGGGTTCAAACGCACGCTGCCCCTATAATCGGGACACTTTGTTTGTGGAGCCTGTTATGCCAAACCTCCGTCTTGCCGACCTCACCGCCGAAATCGAAGCCAACGTGCGCCGCGCGCTCCTGGAAGACATCGGCAGCGGCGACATCACCGCACAGTTGATCCCGGCCGAACGGCTGGCCACGGCCACCATCATTACCCGCGACGACGCCGTCATCGCCGGCACAGCATGGGTGGACGCGGTATTCCGCCAACTGGACCCGCGGGTTGCCGTGCACTGGCAGGTGGCCGACGGCGAGCGCGTCAGCCCCAACCAAGTCCTGTTCCGTCTGGAAGGTCCGGCGCGTTCGCTGCTCAGTGGCGAACGCTCTGCCCTGAACTTCCTGCAATTGCTCTCCGGGGTCGCCACACGTGCCCGGTTCCTGGCGGATTTTGTCGCCAGCACCCAGGTGAAGCTGCTGGACACCCGAAAAACCCTGCCCGGCCTGCGCCTGGCGCAGAAATACGCGGTGACCTGCGGTGGCTGCCACAACCACCGCATCGGTTTGTATGACGCGTTCCTGATCAAGGAAAACCATATCGCGGCCTGTGGCGGGATTGCCCAAGCCATCAGCGCCGCCCACAAGATCGCACCCGGCAAGCCGGTGGAAATCGAAGTGGAGAGCCTGGACGAACTGCGCGAAGCGCTGGCGGCGGGCGCCGACATCATCATGCTCGATGAATTGAGCCTGGAAGATATGCGTGAAGCCGTGCGCCTGAACGGCGGCAAGGCCAAGCTGGAAGCCAGCGGCGGGATCAATGAAACCACCCTGCTGCCTATCGCCGAGACGGGGGTGGACTACATCTCCATTGGTGCGATGACCAAGGATGTGAAAGCAGTGGATTTGTCGATGCGTCTCAGTATTTGAGCACCTTAACGGTAGGAGCGAGCTTGCTCGCGAAAAACCTGAGAATGCCGCAGGGAACCAGGCAGCCCGCGTCATCGTTAGCGATTTTCGCGAGCAAGCTCGCTCCTACAAGCTGCTTTTAAACGACCAAATCGTTCATCTCGCAATACTCTTCCCATTCGACACCCAGCACCTCGGCCGCCTCTTTGTGCAAGGCCAGCCGTGCCGCTTCGAATTCTTCCGGTGTCGAGGTGTACTTGAGGGTCAGTTCCCAAGGCTGGAAGCCCTGGCTCTCGGCTTCGTCCTCGAAGGCCCACTGGATCTGGTCGCGCTGATCATCGGCGCTCAGGTCCTTGATCTCTTCTTTAAGCTGCGGCGATTCCTCAAGGTATTTTTCGAGGGCTGCTTGATGCCGAACTTCCTGGGTCATTTCAGTCGTGGTCATGTTGTTCTCTTAGATCGAGGAATGGGGATGCATCTGGGTCATCAAGGTTGCGCAGATACAAAAGAGCGGGCACACGTGCCAACTCGTCTGGCCTTCAGAACCATTCTGGGATCATCTGAAAACATTGCCTTTGAAACACTGCCGTTAAAACACCGCAGCTAAAACAGTAGCGCCTTTTTGCCCGAGACAGGAATCGAACCTGCGACCTTCGCGTTACGAGTGCGCTGCTCTACCAACTGAGCTACACGGGCGGTGGGCTAAAGCTAGCACCGCATCGGGCGTCCGGCAACTTGCGCCCTTCAACGGGCAATGACCCCCTGAGCCCAGAAGCGTGGTTGCAGGTGACGACCTTCGCCGTCCTGGTACTGCTGCTGGGCTTGCTGGAGGTGAGGCACATCGCGCATCGCGATAAACACCAACAGACCAACGGCCAACACACTCAAGGCTTTCCATAGGTTCCGGGCCAACGGCAGCGCAGCGCTTGCTGGCATGTGCGACACATGCAGCGCCATCAGCCAGCCCACCACCAGCGCCAACCAGACCTGGGAGTTGGGCATCACGATCACGCCATCGACCATAGACTGCACCAGCGCCCCCACCAACGCCGCAGACAGGCACAAACGCAGCAGGTCAACACGCTCGGCGGACAGCGCTCGCTCGCGTAGCACAGCCAACGTGGCCCAGCCGCCTCGCCCTGCCAGCACCGCCACGCACAGCGCCGAGGGCACACCCCATTCGCTGGCCCATTGCAGAATCGCCTGATGGGGATGAGCGGCAATCCTGTTGGCGATATCGGCAAAATGCATCGGCCCGAAACCAAGCCACGGCCGCTCGACGAGCATGTACCACGCCTGCCACCAGATCGGGCCACGTCCCGACAGCGAGGTGGTGAGGCGATCTCCGGCACCACTGGAGAGCTCAATCCCCAGGTAATCCGCCAGCACCGTGAATATCAGCCAATACAGCAACAGCCCAACCAACACCGCGGCCAACTGCCAGCCCAGCCAGCGACGCCCCCAAGGCCCAAGCACCGCCAACACCAGGCCTGCCACACCCATACCGAGCCAGGTACCCCGCGTGCCGCCGCTGATTGCGATCAGCCACCAGACACACAGCAACGCAAACATCGCACCTCGCAAGGCACGGGAGATATTCGGGATCAGTAAAGGCAGCGCCAGCAATGGCAGGGTAAATGTCTGAAACTGGCCGTAGAAACGCTTGTTGGAAAAGCCGGACAACAGCCGGTCAGGGTCCAGCGCGCGCTCGCCACTGGTGAATGCGAGCGTACCGGCATAGAGATACTCGGCCGACTTGATCAGGCACAACACCACCACAACCAGGATCAGCACGCGATCCAAAGACTCGCCGCCGTGACGACGAAGCAAGGAAAAGGCGACGGCAATCGCCGCGCAGCTGATAAACAGCGCCACTTCGGTGAGCGCCCACAGCGGCTGATGGGCAAGCGCCGAAGACAGCAGGCCCAGCCCGACAACCAGCGCTACTCCCCAGGCCGTGGGCCTGTCCACCCAAGGTTCAGTCGAGGTAACCGACAACCCATACAGCACCGCGCAAAACCCGATGGCAATTTGCATTCCACGCTGTAGATCATGCCCACCGAACGGTGCGCAAATCCCGACAGTCATCAGGCACGCAGTTGCTATCAGGAAAACTCCGCCTCGCTGCTGTACGGATAACGCCATCGGCCACCTCGACCTCCCTGTGGATGGTTTAGCAGTTATGCCCCGTCGGTGCCGCAGCCCTTGCCGACATATTTCGCTTCAGCGGTAGTCGTGCACTTCCAGCCGGTGGCGCTGCGCACCAGGCTGATGGTCTTGCCCAGCACCGGCGCCGGCGCGTCGAGTATTTCGCAGCTGATGGAGCCCGCGCCCGTGGCCACGTCGCCTGCCACATCGATCTTGCAGTTGGCGGTGGGACTGGTGCCGCCGATCAAGGCCAAGGTAGGTACGGTGCCCTGGTTGATGGTGTCTTCGTAGCCGGCCTTCAACGCGGCAATTTCAGCCAGGCCGGCAGTGAACTTGGCCTTGGCCTGGTGCGTGGTGTACATGGGCAAGCCGATGGTGGCCAAAATGCCGATGATTGCCACGACGATCAACAACTCGATCAGGGTAAAGCCTTTCTGACGTATCACATTCACTCTCCAGAATAGAACTCATGACAAGGCGCGTCCTGCACCCCGTTTTTGCAACGGCGCCAGTGTACTCACCCGCAAGCGGTCAATCGCGTTCAAGACGCACATTCTGACATTTTTATCCTGCGCCATAGGCATGCCCGAATCCGTCACCTGACTAAGCTATAAATCTTCGACAGTCTGTATGCGGAACCGCGACATGAACAATGCTTCGACGATTTACGCCTGGGAAGGCATCAACCGCAAAGGGCGCAGGGTGTCCGGGCAAACCAAGGGGCACAACCCTGCCCTGGTCAAGGCACAACTGCGCCAGCAAGGGATCAGCCCCGGCCGTGTGCGCAAGCAATCTCCGCTGCTGCCAAGCCTCGCACCATCAGTCAAAGCGGCTGACATCACCCTGTTCGCTCGCCAACTGGCTACGCTGCTGAAGGCAGGGGTTCCACTTCTGCAAGCCTTCGACATCATCAGCGAAGGCGTCGACAACCGAGCAGTGCGTGAACAGGTGCAAGGACTTAAACAGGCGATCGCGGCCGGCAGCAGCCTGGCTGATGCATTGCGCAAACAACCGCGTTATTTCGATGCGCTGTACTGCAACCTGGTGGCCGCCGGCGAACAGGCCGGGGCGCTTGAGACACTGCTGGAAAGGGTGGCGATCCACCGGGAAAAAAGTGAGCAGCTCAAGGCCAGGATCAAAAAGGCCATGACGTACCCCATCGCAGTCCTGGTGGTTGCCAGCCTGGTCACCGGCATACTGCTGGTCCATGTGGTGCCGCAGTTCCAGAGCCTGTTCGCCGGGGTCGACGGCAAACTGCCTGCATTTACCTTACATGTGATCGCCTTGTCGGCGTTCATGCAGCACGCATGGTGGATGCTGGTGTTGGGCATAGCCGCGGGCGCCATGGGACTTCGCCAGGCTTATCGGACCTCGTCGGGTTTTCGCTACTGGCTGGACGCCGGTTTGTTGAAAGCGCCCCTGGCAGGCAAACTGCTGACAAAATCCGCTGTGGCCCGTTACGCCCGCACGCTCTCCACGACCTTTGCCGCCGGTGTCCCACTGGTACAGGCATTGGATTCAGTCGCCGGCGCCGTGGGAAATGGCCCGTTCAAACAGGCAATCGAACATATGCGTCACGATGTATCCACTGGTATGCAACTGAATCAATCCATGGTCAACAGTGGCCTGTTTCCCAGCATGGCGATCCAGATGACGGCGATCGGCGAAGAGTCGGGCACCCTGGAATACATGCTGGAAAAGGTCGCCAGCCACTATGAAGCGGAGGTGGACAACCAGGTCGACAACCTCACCAGCCTGATGGAGCCGTCGATCATGGTGGTCCTGGGGGGGATTGTCGGCGCGCTGGTCATCGCCATGTACCTGCCGGTCTTCCAATTAGGGAGCGCATTTTGAGCGTGCTGCTGAACGAGCACCCATGGGCTTTTGTCGCCATAGCGTTGGTACTGGGGCTCATCGTCGGCAGCTTCCTCAACGTGCTGGTCTGGCGCCTGCCTAAAATGCTCGAACGGGAATGGCGTGCCCAAGCCCATGAGGTGCTCGGTCTACCTGCCGAACCTGACGGGCCGACCTACAACCTGATGCACCCCAACTCATGCTGCCCACACTGTGATCATCCCATTCGGCCCTGGGAAAATATCCCACTGCTCAGCTACCTGATACTCAGGGGCCGCTGCGCCCATTGCCGGGGGGCCATCAGCCCCCGCTACCCTTTCACCGAACTCGCCTGCGGGTTGATCTCGGCAGGGGTCGCCTGGCATTTCGGCTTTGGCTGGGAAGCCGCAGCGCTGCTGGTGTTGAGTTGGGGATTACTGGCGATGAGCCTGATCGATGCAGACCACCAGTTGCTGCCGGATGTGCTGGTGCTGCCATTGCTGTGGCTGGGGCTGATCGTCAACAGCTTTGGATTACTGACGACATTAGCCGACGCGCTATGGGGTACCGTGATCGGCTACATGAGCCTGTGGAGCGTGTTCTGGCTGTTCAAGCTGGTCACCGGCAAAGACGGCATGGGCCACGGTGATTTCAAGTTGCTGGCCCTGCTCGGCGCCTGGGGTGGCTGGCAGCTATTGCCGATGACACTGTTGATGTCCTCGCTGGTGGGGGTGGTTGTCGGGTTGATCATGATGCGCCTGCACAAGACCCAGACGTCCACGCCGATGCCATTTGGCCCGTATCTGGCAATTGCCGGCTGGATTGCAGTGCTCTGGGGTGGTCAAATAACCGACTTCTATTTGCAGTCTGTCGGTTTCAGATGACCACTCCTGTTGCAACACCCTGGATTCTTGGCCTCACTGGCGGCATCGGCAGCGGTAAAAGTGCGGCAGCCCAGCACTTTATCGACCTGGGCATTGACCTCGTGGACGCCGATCACGCCGCGCGCTGGGTGGTCGAACCCGGCCGCCCGGCATTGGCACGCATCGCCGAGCATTTTGGTGCTGGCGTATTGCAGCCTGACGGCCAGCTGGACCGCGCAGCTCTGCGCAAGCTGATCTTTGAGGTGCCCGAAGAGCGCCGCTGGCTGGAAGCCCTGCTGCACCCGTTGATTGGCGAGGAGATTCGCAGTCACCTGGCTCGCGCCCGCTCGCCTTACGCGATCCTGGTGTCACCGCTGCTGATCGAATCGGGCCAGTACAGCATGACCCAGCGCATCCTGGTGATCGATGTGCCGCAATCGCTGCAGATTCAGCGTACCCTGCAGCGCGACGGCATCAGCGAACAACAGGTTCAGGCAATCCTCAAGGCCCAGTCCAGCCGTGAAGACCGCCTGAACCATGCCGATGACGTGCTGGTCAATGACCAGGACCTCGCCTGGCTGCACAGCGAGGTCGAGCGACTGCACCACTTTTACCTTACTTTGCGTGGAGGCCGATCATGAGCCAACCCTTGACCGTCGACTGCCCAACCTGCGGCGCACCCGTGGAATGGAAAGCGACCAACCTCAACCGGCCGTTCTGCTCGGACCGTTGCAAACTCATCGACCTGGGCGCGTGGGCCGCCGAGGAACACAAGATTCCCGTGGCTCCGGATGCCGAAGACGAGCTGTTTTCCGAAGACTTGCCGCCACGCCACTAAGGCCGCATAAAGGCGTATTCCTGCTGGTCGTCGAGGTTTTCTGCGAGGTATTGCAGCTCGTCGGCCAGGTCTTCGAAACTGCGTACGCCCTTGCTCTGCTGTACCACCGCACTGAGCATCGCGCGCAGGGTCAAGCCTGGGTCGAAACCGATTTCCTGTGCCGCATCCTGGCTTCTGCGCAACTCCTGCCGTGCCCACTCGTACACACTCATGATTCGTGCTCCCGCCTTGCCTAGGAAAATTTCGCAGAGCATGGGCCTGCTCGGCTGCGCGGGATTTGATCTGGGTCAACGCTGCGATTCGTCATCCTTCCAGGGCGCCGAGAGGTAGCGTGTGCGGTTGAATGTCTCCAGCCATTCCGGACAAAACACCACCAGGGCGCTGATCACCATCCCGTTGATAAAGGCCTCGGGGAAGATGATCAGCCACAGGTAACCGACGAAATCCTCCAGCCATTCCGGCATAGCAAAACGACCGTCGAACCACAGCAACCCGAGCCCCAGCAGCAGGCAAAACAAGGCCGACAACGCGGCAGCAAAAAAACCGGAGCAGAAGATATACACGAAGGGATTGCGCGGCTGCGCTCGCTCGACCACAAGCGCACAGCCTTCGGTGATCAGCACCGGCAGCACGACCAGCAGCAGGCCGTTGACGCCAAGGGCTGTCAGGTCCTGGCGCCCAAGCAGCATTAACCCGAACTGGGCGGCAAAACCACCGACGATGGCCAGGGGCCAATCCAGCAGCAGGGTTACGGCGGTCATACCGATAAAGTGGTAGGACACTCCGGTGTCGAAATCCCGTCGCACCAACCACAACATGAACAGTGCGAACACCGTACCGAACAGCAAATGCTGACGCCGCCGGTCGGCAAACAACTCGACCCAGGGCGAGCGCAGGATCGCCCATAACAGCACCGGCGCATACAACAGCCAGCCGATGCCGAGGGTTGTGGGCGCCAGCACTGCGGCGCTGATCACGGCTTCACCTGCTCCAGGGCCTGGCGCAGTTCGGCAGCGGTGCCGTATTCATGTTGAGAAACCAACGTACCGTTATCCAGCTGCAGCCACAGCACTTTATCCGCCGCCGCGGGATAACGCGGGGCGATACGCGCGTCACGGTCCAGCATGACGCGGTAGTTGTAGGATTGCATGGCCGGTACCGCGAACAATTTGGCGATCAGTCGAGGCATGCGCTGGATGTCAGCGACGAACACTGCATGCCGCGCTTCGAGGTAGCCTTTAGGTTGGCCTTGCAGCGCCGCGTCGACCAGCTTGGCCGCGTCCATGCTGCGCGCCACCAACAGAATCTGCGCCTGGTTATCGAGGGTATAGGCTTGGTCGAATTGATCGAGCAAGGTCCAGGGGGCGAGGCGTTCGCCCACTTCAACAGCCTGTGCCCATACCGGTAAAACACTTAGCAATAGCACCACCAGAAACTTCACTGCACGCTCCTCATTCGGGGGAATTACGCTTGAAAGGCCAGTCTACACCCTGGCTTTTGCAGCAGGACTTCCTGCGGTCATCATTTGGACGCTAAGCTGCAAGCATGGATGACTCAGATTATTTGCGCCTGCTCACCGTAGCAGCCGAACAAGCCAATGCGTTCCTGTCCAATGCCCGCAAATGGGAGCGTGAGCGTTGGGTTTGCCAGCGCCTGCTGCAAGGCTTGAATGTGCCCTACCGCGCCGAAGAGTTTCATCCCGCCGGGCAAGAGCCGCCTGACGTGCTGTTTCGCGATGCCAGTTTCGAGGTGTTTTTCGTACTCGATGAAGGCCGGCGCCTGAACGACGAATGGCGCGATGAGTTGCTACGCCGGCGCAGTGCATTTTCCCTGAGCCAACTGGTGCGCCGCGAAGCCAAGCCTCGGCGCATCCCCGCCCATGAATTCCTGCTGCGCCTGGCACCCACGCTGCGCAAAAAAGCGCACAACTATAAGGAGCGCGGCATGGACCTGGGCGAGTTGGATATCGTCGCCTTCACCAGTCTCAAGCGCGAAGTGCTCGACCTCAACAGCCACTTCCCACCGCCAACGGAATACCTGCGCCAGGGCTGGCGCTCGCTGTCGCTGGTGGGGCCAACGTTTGCACGGGTGCTGTTCGCCCACCCGGACGCGCCGGATTTCTTGCGCAACAACTTGGGTCGCAGCATAGTGTTCGACGTGGGCATCAGCCTCTGATCCCCTCGCTGTAACGTGGCGCCCCTTTGCAACGTCTACCTGACGAGGCCTTATATGACCAGCCGCCTGAACCCCGACGACCAACAGCATGTCGAAGAGTACCTGCAACTTTCCCAGAACCGAGTCGAGCGCAAGCCTTTCCGGCCGTGGCTGCTCCTTGGTGTGGTGCTGGTGGTGGTGATCGGGCTCGGCCTGCTGAGCCGCCTTTTGAGTTACCTGACGCTATGAGCTGCCTGGCGCTCGCGGGGGTAACTGCTCCGATTTCTTTTAGCCTTGCGAGATATCCCCATGACCCATCGTATTATTATCGTCGGCGGCGGCGCCGGCGGCCTGGAGTTGGCTACGCGCCTGGGTAAGACTCTGGGCAAGCGCGGCACCGCCAGCATCACGCTGGTGGACGCCAACCTCACCCACATCTGGAAGCCTTTGCTGCACGAAGTCGCTGCCGGCTCACTGAACTCTTCGGAAGACGAACTCAATTACGTCGCCCAAGCCAAATGGAACCACTTCGAGTTCCAGCTGGGGCGCATGAGCGGGCTCGACCGTGAGCAGAAGAAAATCCAGCTGGCCGCCACCCTCGACGAAGAAGGCCGCGAATTGGTGCCTGCGCGCGTGCTGGGCTATGACAGCCTGGTGATTGCGGTAGGCAGCACCACCAACGATTTCGGCACCGAGGGCGCGGCACAGCACTGCCTGTTCCTCGATACACGCAAGCAGGCCGAGCGCTTCCACCAGCAGTTGCTGAACCACTACCTGCGCGCCCATGCCGGGCAGACCGATGTGGTGGAAAAGATCAGCGTTGCCATCGTCGGCGCGGGTGCGACCGGGGTCGAATTGGCCGCCGAACTGCATAACGCCGCCCATGAGTTGGCGGCGTATGGCCTGGACCGCATCAAGCCGGAAAACATGCACATCACCCTGATCGAAGCAGGCCCACGTGTACTGCCGGCCCTGCCGGAGCGGATCGGCGGGCCGGTGCATAAAACCCTGGAGAAGCTCGGGGTGACGGTACTGACCAACTCTGCGGTCAGCGAAGTGACCGCAGACGCATTGATCACCAGCAGTGGCCAGGTGATTCCTGCCAGCCTCAAAGTGTGGGCCGCCGGGATTCGTGCACCGGGCTTCCTCAAGGACATCGACGGCCTGGAAACCAACCGCATCAATCAACTGCAAGTGCTGCCCACTCTGCAAACCACCCGCGATGAAAACATCTTCGCCTTTGGCGACTGCGCCGCCTGCCCGCAACCGGACACCGATCGTAATGTGCCGCCACGGGCCCAGGCCGCGCACCAACAGGCCTCGTTGATGGCCAAGTCGTTGAAACTGCGTATCGAAGGCAAGGACCTGCCGTCGTACAAGTACACCGACTATGGGTCGCTGATCTCGCTGTCGCGTTTCTCGGCGGTAGGTAACCTGATGGGCAACCTGACCGGCAGCGTGATGCTGGAGGGCTGGCTGGCGCGGATGTTCTATGTGTCTCTGTACCGCATGCACCAGATGGCGCTGTATGGCTTCTTCCGCACGGCGATGTTGATGCTGGGCAGCAAGATTGGCCGCGGGACTGAACCGCGCCTGAAACTTCACTGACGGCAGAGTCCCTGGTGGGACTCGTTCAATGTGGGAGGGGAACCGCCTCTCCCACATTAGTTTTATGTTGGAGTTGAGATAATTTCAGGCAAAAAAAATCCCCGTATCTTTCGATACGAGGATTTTTAATATGGTCGGGGTAAGGGGATTCGAACTCCTGACATCCTGCTCCCAAAGCAGGCGCGCTACCGGACTGCGCTATACCCCGGAAAAAAAAGGCGACCTTTCAGTCGCCTTCTTCGATCAGCGCTTTTGGCCTCTGATCTTAAGATTCGATTCCAGCGTTAACTGGTCTCAAAAATGGTGGGTCGTGTGGGATTCGAACCTACGACCAATTGGTTAAAAGCCAACTGCTCTACCAACTGAGCTAACGACCCAAATATGGTCGGGGTAGGGGGATTCGAACTCCCGACATCCTGCTCCCAAAGCAGGCGCGCTACCGGACTGCGCTATACCCCGGTTTGAAATTGGCTCCGTGACCAGGACTCGAACCTGGGACCCAATGATTAACAGTCATTTGCTCTACCGACTGAGCTATCACGGAACTACATATTTCAAAGTACAACTTTTACTGCTGTGTAACCTTCTCTTCGACCCTGTCCGTATCGCTACGTTAGCGTCTCTGAGGCGCGCTATTCTACAATCTTAAAAACCCCTGTCAACCCTTTAAATTGCTTTTAAGACAATGATTTGCGCTTCTTTCTGATTTCTTCTTGGGGAGAAGAAACCCGTGGGCTGACGTTGCTGCGGGGCGCACTTTACAAGCCTTTGCCTTACAGTTCAACGCCCTATCGAAAAAAAAGGCCCTGGGATGCAGGGCCTTCTCTTATTGCAGTGCAATTCGGGCTCAGTGGAAGACGATTTCGTCGTTCTCCACAGTCGCCTCGACGCTGGTGCCCGGCATAAAGCTGCCCGACAGGATCAACTGCGCCAGCGGGTTCTCGATCCAGCGCTGGATCGCACGTTTCAAAGGTCGTGCGCCATACACCGGGTCGTAACCGACCGCGATCAGCTTGTCCAACGCCTCGCGGCTCAGTTCCAGCGACAACTCGCGTTCCGCCAGGCGACCGCGCAGACGCCCCAACTGGATCTCGGTGATGCCCGCGATCTGATCCCGCGCCAATGGCTCGAAGATCACCACTTCGTCGACCCGGTTGATGAATTCCGGACGAAAGTGCGTAGTCAACGCATCCATTACAGCCGCGCGCTGGGCCTCACGATCACCTACCAGCTCCTGGATCTGCGCCGAGCCCAGGTTGGAGGTCATCACGATCACCGTGTTGCGGAAGTCCACCGTACGCCCGTGGCTGTCCGTAAGCCGACCATCTTCCAGCACTTGCAGCAAGATGTTGAATACGTCCGGGTGAGCCTTCTCGACCTCATCCAGCAGGATCACCGAGTAAGGCTTACGCCGCACGGCTTCGGTCAGGTAACCGCCTTCCTCATAGCCTACGTAGCCTGGTGGAGCACCGATCAGGCGAGCCACAGAGTGTTTCTCCATGAACTCGGACATATCGATCCGCACCATGGCCTCTTCAGTATCAAAGAGGAACTCGGCCAATGCCTTGCACAGCTCGGTCTTACCCACGCCGGTCGGGCCGAGGAACATGAACGAGCCGCTCGGGCGATTCGGGTCGGACAAGCCGGCACGGGAGCGGCGAACCGCGTTGGACACCGCCACGACGGCCTCTTCCTGGCCGATCACGCGCTGGTGCAACAGGTGCTCCATCTTCAGCAGCTTGTCACGCTCGCCTTCGAGCATTTTCGACACGGGGATACCGGTCCATTTGGAGACGACCTCAGCGATTTCTTCCTCGGTCACCTTGCTGCGCAACAGCTGATTTTCAGCCTTACCGTGCTGGTCGACCATCTGCAGGCTGCGTTCCAGGTCCGGGATCACCCCGTACTGCAACTCGGCCATGCGGTTCAGGTCGCCTTTACGGCGTGCGGCTTCCAGCTCCTGGCGCGACTGCTCGATCTTTTGCTGGATCTGCGCAGAGCCCTGTACTTCGGCTTTTTCCGAGGTCCAGATTTCTTCAAGGTCCGAATACTCGCGTTCCAGGCGGAGGATCTCCTCCTGGAGTTTTTCCAGGCGTTTCTTGGCTGCCTCGTCCTCTTCTTTCTTAAGTGCCTGGGATTCGACTTTCAGTTGAATCAGGCGACGATCCAGGCGGTCGAGCACTTCCGGCTTGGAGTCGATCTCCATGCGAATGCGGCTGGCCGCTTCGTCGATCAAGTCGATGGCCTTGTCCGGCAATTGACGGTCGGTGATGTAGCGATGGCTCAATTTGGCCGCCGCAATGATCGCGCCGTCGGTGATCGCCACTTTATGGTGAACCTCGTAGCGCTCTTTCAGGCCCCGCAGGATCGCGATGGTGTCCTCTTCGCTCGGCTCTTCCACCAGGACTTTCTGGAAACGACGCTCAAGGGCCGCGTCCTTTTCAATGTACTGGCGATACTCGTTGAGCGTAGTAGCACCGACACAATGCAACTCGCCTCGCGCCAAGGCGGGCTTGAGCATGTTGCCAGCATCCATGGAACCCTCGCCTTTACCGGCGCCGACCATGGTGTGCAGTTCGTCGATAAACAGAATGATCTGCCCTTCCTGCTTCGACAGTTCATTAAGCAGGGATTTCAGGCGCTCTTCGAACTCACCGCGAAACTTTGCACCGGCGATCAACGACCCCATATCCAGGGACAGCAGGCGCTTGCCTTTAAGACCGTCCGGGACTTCACCATTGATGATGCGCTGGGCCAACCCTTCGGCAATAGCGGTTTTACCCACGCCAGGTTCACCGATCAGCACCGGGTTGTTCTTGGTGCGACGCTGCAGAACCTGGATGGTGCGACGAATTTCATCGTCACGGCCGATCACTGGGTCAAGCTTGCCCTCTTCGGCACGCTTGGTCAGGTCCACGGTGTACTTGTCCAGGGCCTGGCGCGATTCCTCGTGGTTAGGGTCGTTAACCGCATCACCGCCACGCAGGTTGTTGATGGCGTTTTCCAGGGCTTTCTTGCTTACACCCTGGCCGAGTAGCAACTTGCCAAGCTTGCTGTTCTCGTCCATGGCGGCGAGCAGCACCAGTTCGCTGGAGATGAACTGGTCACCCTTCTGCTGGGCCAGGCGATCGGCCTGGTTGAGCAGGCGCGCCAAATCCTGGGACATATTCACGTCCCCGGTCGGATTTTGGATTTTCGGCAGTTGGTCGAGCTCTTTGCTCAATTCCTTGCGCAGGCTGCTGACATCAAAGCCCACCTGCATCAACAAGGGCTTGATAGAACCACCTTGCTGTTCCAGGAGCGCCTGCATCAAGTGCGCAGGCTCGATGGCCGGGTGGTCGAGACCCACCGCCAAGGATTGGGAGTCCGATAAGGCCAACTGCAATTTGCTGGTTAAACGATCAATACGCATTAGTCACCTTCCTTTTGAGCAGGCCGGAGCTATAAAACATCCTGAATGAAGAAACCTGCCAGATACCCTTATAGATGGGGTGGATTCTGGAAGATTCAAGCAAGCGGCGGTTGATATGGATCAGCATTGACCCAGATCAGCAGAGTCTAGCGCTCAAGCCAGATAAGGGAGGCAAAACGTCCGGTGCGGGGGCTGCGCCGGTACGAAAAGAAGCGTGGATCGGTCACGGTGCAGAAGCCACCACCATAAACAGCAGTGACGCCACGCGCAGCAAGGCGCAGGCGGGCCAACTGATAGATATCGGCCATGAATTTGCCGGGATTGCGGCTTGGTACAAAGGCTTCGACCGTTGTCGGCAGTTGCTGAATGAAGGCTTCACGCACTTCGGGGCCGACTTCAAAGGCTTGCGGGCCAATCGCCGGGCCCAGCCAGACCAGTACGTCGGCAGGCTCGGCATCCAGGCGTTCAAAAGCGGCTTCCAACACACCAGCCGCCAGCCCACGCCAACCGGCATGGGCTGCCGCGACACGGGTGCCGGCACGATTGCAGAACAACGCAGGCAGGCAATCGGCGGTCATCGCGGTGCAGGCTATGCCAGGGGTGCTGCTCCAGCTGCCGTCGGCTTTGGCGGTGCGGCCAGGGTCGGCCTCAACCACATCCACGCCATGAACTTGGCGCAGCCAGGCCGGCTGAATATCGAAGGCTTCGGTAAGGCGACGACGATTCTCAAGGACGGCCTCAAGGCTGTCCTCAACGTGATCGCCCAGGTTAAGGCTGTCGAACGGCGCCAGGCTGACGCCGCCCGTACGAGTAGTCACACAGGCTTTCACCCCGACAGGCGCGGGCCAGTCAGGAATCAGCCAGTTGTTCACCCGACAAACGCCTCGCGATCCTGCTTGAGCAGCGACAGCAGCCAGACAAAATCGTCTGGAAGTGGCGATTCCCAGCTCATGCGCTTACCGCTCGTCGGATGGTCCAGCTCCAGGAAACGTGCATGCAAGGCCTGGCGCGGGAACGTCTTGAGCGATTCGACCATGGTCTGGCTCGCCGCAGGCGGAATGCGGAAGCGGCCACCGTAGGCAGGATCGCCTACCAACGGGAAGTTGATATGGGCCATATGCACGCGAATCTGGTGGGTACGACCGGTTTCCAGCTTGACCCGCACATGGGTGTGGGACCGAAAACGCTCCAGCACGCGGTAGTGGCTCACCGCCTGCTTGCCGCCTTCCATCACCGCCATACGCTGGCGCTGCTGGCCGTGGCGACCGATCGGGGCGTTGATCTTGCCACCCGCCACGACCACGCCGATCACGATGCACTCGTAGATACGGCTGACGCTGCGGCTCTGCAATTGCGTCACCAGTTGCGTTTGCGCCTGAATGGTCTTGGCCACCACCATCAAGCCGGTGGTGTCTTTGTCCAGACGGTGCACGATGCCGCAACGCGGCACGTTGATAATGTCCGGGATGTGGTGCAGGAGGGCATTGAGCAAAGTGCCATCAGCGTGCCCGGCCGCCGGGTGAACCACCAGGCCTGCGGGTTTGTTGATGACCAGGATGTCGTCGTCTTCATAGACGATATCCAGCTCGATGTCCTGGGCGACCCATTCTCCCTGGGCTTCCTGCTCGGCAGTCAGCTCAAGAATCGCACCACCATGGACTGTGTCTCGCGGGCGGATAACCGCTCCATCCACAGTCAGGCGGCCGTCTTTGATCCAGGCGGAAAGGCGCGAGCGCGAGTGCTCAGCGAATAATTGTGCGGCGACTTGATCGAGGCGTTGGCCGCCCAATTCGGACGGCACCTCTGCGCGAAGTTCAATTTTATCGGACATGCTCAGACTAGGCGTGGCACAGCCTTTGGTTTCGGCTGCGCGCTTGTGGTTAAATACGGCGTCTTTTGCCCCGAGGCTTTCAACGGGGCGCTCATCATAACAGGACGGCCCCGCCCAAGACAGCGGCCGTCATAGGGACGCAAGCCGCCATGCAAGTGAAACACCTGCTGCTGATCGCCATCCTCGCCATGACTGCTGCTTGCTCGTCAACAAAGGAAGTCGTCGACGAAAACCTGAGCGAAGTCGAGCTGTACCAACTGGCACAGAAAGACTTGGACAATAATAGCTACACCAGCGCCACAGCGAAGCTGAAGGCACTGGAGTCGCGTTATCCGTTCGGGCGCTACGCCGACCAGGCCCAGCTTGAGCTGATCTACGCCAACTACAAGAACGCCGAGCCGGAAGCGGCCAAGTCCGCCGCCGAGCGTTTCATCCGCCTGCACCCGCAGCACCCGAACGTGGACTACGCCTACTATTTGAAGGGCCTGACCTCGTTCGACCAGGATGTTGGCCTGCTGGCGCGCTTCCTGCCGCTGGACATGACCAAGCGTGACCCGGGCGCCGCCCGCGACTCCTACAACGAGTTCGCCCAGCTGACCAGCCGCTATCCAAACAGCCGCTACGCACCGGATGCCAAGCAGCGCATGATCTACCTGCGCAACCTGCTGGCGTCCTATGAAATCCACGTGGCCCACTACTACCTGACCCGTCAGGCTTATGTAGCCGCCGCCAACCGTGGTCGTTATGTCGTAGAAAACTTCCAGGAAACGCCGTCCGTGGGTGACGGCCTGGCGGTGATGACCGAGGCTTACCAGCGTCTGCACCTGGACGAGCTGGCCAACACCAGCCTGGAAACCCTGAAGCTCAACTACCCTGATCACCCGAGCCTGAAAGACGGCCAGTTCGTGCCTCAGGTTGCCGAAGCGGACAACCGTTCGTGGCTGAGCAAGTACACCCTGGGCCTGATCGAATCGCGTCCACCGTTGCCGCCGGGTGAAACCCGCGCCAACCAGGACGTGATCAAGCAGTTCCAGGATGCCAAGGAAGCCATTCCTTCGGACCTCAAGCCGCATGACGAGAACGGCGACGTGATCGAGGAAGAAGAGCCGCAGGCCCTGGGCAACAACCAGGACCGCTCGTGGTTCAGCTACATGACCTTCGGTGTGTTCGACTGAGTCTGTCGACGCAACGCAAAAAAGGAGCCCCGAGGGGCTCCTTTTTTATGGGTTAGCATTATTGCGCTGTGCGCCTGCCACGTCCTTGGCTAAACTGGCGCATTACTTATCGAGAATCCGCCCATCATGCTTCGTCTTCTGTTCTGGATTGCCGTTATTGCTGCCGCGGTATGGTTCTGGCGCAAATTCAAAAGCCCGAGCGCCAGGCAGCAACGCACCAGCGAGCCCGGTGCAGCATTGATGGTGCGTTGTGCACACTGCGGCGTGCACTTGCCACAGGATCGCGCCCTGAGTTCGCGCCAGGAGTGGTATTGCACCCAGGCGCATCTGGAGCAAGGACCGAAATCTATCCAGCGTTGATCCGACCTTCAGGGGCATAGGGTGCCGGGTCGATAATCGGAGCACGTTCCAGTAGCAAATCGACAAATAACTGGCACGATGCCGGCGCCAGGACCAACCCGTTGCGGTAATGACCGCAGTTGAGCCACAGCCCTTTAAAACCGGGGACCCGGCCGATATAGGGGATGCCTTCCGGCGAGCCGGGCCGCAAGCCGGCCCAATGCCCCACCACTTCGGCGTCGGCCAGGGCTGGAATCAGTTCCACAGCCGAGGCCTTGAGGCTTTCCAGTGCGGTGTCGGTAGGCGTCTTGTCGAACCCCTCATGTTCCAGCGTGCTGCCGATGAGAATGTGTCCGTCACGCCGAGGGATCGCATAACGCCCTTTGGCCAGGACCATGCTCGACAGGAAGTCCGAGGCGCACTTGTACAAAATCATCTGCCCCTTGACCGGCTCCACCGGCAGCGCCAGTCCCAACGTGGCGAGCAACTCACCGCTCCACGCCCCCGCTGCAAGCACCACTTGATCCCCCAGAATCGGCCCCTCTGCCGTATCCACGCCAACGACATTGCCGCCGTCCAGAATAAAACCGGTCACTTCACACTGTTCGTGAACGGTCACGGCAGGCAGCGCCAATAGCGCGGCCTTCAGGGATTTGACCAGGCGCGGATTGCGCACGTTGGCCACGTTGGCCATGTAGATTGCCTGGGAATACCCACCGCCCAGAACAGGGACAGCATCATGGGCGGCAGATACATTCACTTTGCTCAGGGGCCGGCCTTCACGGGCCGCCCAGTCCAGTGCCTCGGTTTCGTCGTCCAGGTCCAGCCAGTACAAGCCCGTGGTATGAACCTCCGGGTCGACACCGGTAGCGGCAAACAGCCGATCAGCCAGTTGCGGATAAAAGTCCTGGGACCAATGGGCCAACGCTGTGACCGCCGGGCTGTAGCGCCACGGATAGAGTGGCGACACAATGCCCCCGCCCGCCCATGACGACTCCTGCCCGACACCGGCGCGCTCCAGCAGGGTTACAGCCTGCCCCTGGGTCGCCAGATTAAACGCCGTCAACAAGCCGATGACTCCGCCACCGACAATCACCACTTGCTGTTGCTTAGCCATCATTTGATCCAGCCGATAAATAGGAAAACGCGCACCCGGCGCCCAATCATCCAGCACCCTCATCATTGCCCCCAGCATATCTGGCGCGACATTTCAGGTGCAGCACCCGGATTGCCACGCGCACCAGTGCTGCCCAAGCTGAAGTCACCGCAAGGGTCGCCAGCCATCACCGAGTCAGCACCCGGCGTAGCGACCAGGTAGAAATCCTGAGGGTTCAACGATGCGGTGATTCTATAGCGATGATTGCCCGTACTGACGCCGCTTGCGTCAATAAAAGTGCCGTTCCTCACATAAAAGCGCTCCAGATGCTGAGCTTGCTCAGTCAGCAGCGCGACAATTTCCGCGCGATAGACCTTTTTCACATGGCCGGTGTACCCGGGATAAGCGATTCCGGCCAGAAATGCGATGATCGCCACGGCGATCAATAACTCGATCAGGGTAAAGCCCTGGCTGTCCTTGCCCATTCCAATGCTCCTTATTGAAGTTGCCGCCACGAAACCCGCCGAAACCGCGAGCCACTTTCCTCCTCCACCCGCGCATACACGCTCTCCAATACCGTGCGCGATTGGCCACTGAGCCCGACCGCTGTTATCCGGTACAACGTCGCCAGGGTTTGCGGCGGCACATGCGGCAGCCCTACAGCCGGCCCCAGGGACTGAATACCGTAGAGCCCACCCTTGATGGCAACCCAGTTGACCGATGACACAGGATGGGGCCCGGCACCCACCACCGAAAACGCTTCATCCGGTGGCCCGCAGGCAGCGATCGACGGGCACTGCGGCAAAGCCGCCCCCTTTCGCCTCACACCTTGCTCTCCAAGCCTCAAACCACTTTCTGCAGTTTGCAGCGACTGGTTGCGGTGCCACAGGCTGCCTGCGATCTTTTGCTGGGTTATCGCCCCCTCTATGGAAGACAGGCCGATCACCGACAACAGCAGCAAAAACACCAGGCTTATCAGCAGGACCATTCCCCGCTGCCGCAACAAAACACCTTCCGCCTGCATCATGGCCTCCCTACCCCACACGGTTTCGCAGTGCCGCCACGACGCTGTAGGTTTGATCTTTTACCCGCCCCGTCGGGTCTTGCAGCGTCATGCGGATGCGTACGCTGCGGATCAAGGATTCATCGGTTGGGATAGCGTCATAACGCACAACCCGAACGGATGCCGGGCTGGCAGCCACGCCGAAACTGACATCGAAAGCCCGTACGTTATCCACCAACACAGCCTTGGCCGGCGCGGCAGGCGTGCTGACCTTCAACTGGCCCGCCTCGAAGGTGTAGGTCAGTTGCCGAATCGCAAAACGAATCTGCCCGGGAGCAGGCGCAGGTGAGCTGCCTGAATAGGCTTGAGCGGTAGCAGTGCAGTCGGAGAGCACCGTCCAGTCAGGCCTGCCATCGCCGACATCGGCGGTGACCAGCGTGAGCGACTTTGAACTGTCCCCGGCACTCCAGCTGACAGGCCTTTCAAAGGCTGGCGGGGCGTTCTCGATAAAGACCGGGGCCAAACAGCCAAACATTCCCGCCTGACGAATGTCCTGGATCATCTTGCCCAGTACAAACCGCGCATCATCCTGCAGCAACATGGCCGCCTGATGGCTGGCGTAGGTCACTCGGGAACTGATCAGCACTTGGCTCCCCCCCAGCACCAGCACTAAACCGACGACCAGGGCCAGCAACAATTCCACCAGGCTGAAACCTCTAACTCCATGTCTCATCGCATAACACCAGGCTCATTGTCGATGCGACTGGTCAGGGTGAAGGTTTCCCGCGCGCCAGGCCTATTTGCACCCCGGCTGTCATCCCAACTGATACTGACAGTCACTTCGTCTGCACTGACCGCCACGGAGCCTTTGGCACTTTCCCCGGCAAAACCGCGGATATTGGCCTGGAAATCATGTAGGTCCACATCACGCACGCTGGTGGTCGCAGTACTCGTCGGCGCCCGTTCGTCCCGGCGCAATGAATAGTCGGCGCCGGAATTGGCACGGATTCGGTCGAGCATATCGTAAGCGATGAAACTGGCCTGGCTGGTCATCCTCGAATTGTCGGTGTACTTGAGGGCATTGAGCTGGAGCACCACCGCACCTAGCAGGCCGACGGCGAGAATCAGCACCGCCACCAGCACTTCGATCAACGTCGTGCCGATTTCATAACGAGGAAAAGCCAGGGGCGAACAGGTTTTCAGGCAAGTAAGCATTACCGTCGTCATCCATGTCGAGGGCCGAAGAAAAACAGGAAAACCCTGCCGTGCGACACCAGACTAGCGTCGGTTTTTGACCAGCGCTGCCCACGGAACAAAGGGAAATACTTTGGACACAAAGGCCACCATTCGGTAACCCGAACTGGACGCTATACCTAGATTTCAACCCGCTATGCACACACGTCCACGGAGGGACGGCGTATGGAACAACGAGGTTTCACCCTGATCGAACTGCTGCTCGGACTGCTCGTGAGCGGCATCCTGGCGCATCTGGCTACCCCCAATTTCATGGGCCTGCTGGCATCACAGCAGCGACAAAGCGCCGCGCAATCACTGACGAACGGACTTCGCTTCGCGCGCACTGAAGCCATCGCGCGCAATCGGGCAGTGGTCATCCATGCACTGGACGATGACTGGAGCCAGGGTTGGCGGGTCATTTTGGATGTAAGTGGGCGTGGTCATCTGGACGACGACAACCCGGTGCTACTGGAACGCCAGGGCAGCGGTCGGGTGCCGATAGTCGGGAATGGACCGGTTAAAAGCCAAGTACGCTTCAGCGGGCTGGGCGAACCGGTATTTGCTGGGGGAGGTTTTCGTGCTGGCACTGTACACATCTGCGCCACGGACTCGCTGCAGAGCCTGCACCAGGTGGTGCTGGCGCCCAGTGGGCGCATCAGCCTGCGCAGCGATAGAGCCGAACAGGCGTTGTGCCGAAGTTACTTCGGCACCCTGGCATTCAGAGCAGCGAGCGAACCCGCAGCTCCTTGGGCATGGAGAAAGTGATGTTCTCTTCACGACCGGCCAACTCATCGGCGCCCGTAGCCCCCCAGGCATGCAACTGCTGGATGACACCGCGCACCAGGACTTCCGGGGCCGAAGCGCCCGCCGTGATACCAATACGCTCGACACCATCGAACCAACTGCGCTGCATATCTTCAGCACCGTCGATCAGGTATGCCGGTGTCGCCATGCGTTCGGCCAATTCGCGCAGACGGTTGGAGTTGGAGCTGTTAGGGCTGCCGACCACCAGCACTACATCGCATTCATCGGCCAACTGCTTGACTGCATCCTGGCGGTTTTGGGTGGCATAGCAGATGTCGTCCTTGCGTGGCCCACCAATGGCCGGGAAGCGGCTGCGCAGCGCGTCGATCACGCGGCTGGTGTCATCCATGGACAAAGTGGTCTGGGTCACGAATGCCAAACGCTCAGGGTTGTGAACCTGCAAGCTGGCGACGTCTTTTTCGTCTTCCACAAGGTAGATGGCGCCACCATTGCTGCCGTCGTATTGGCCCATAGTGCCTTCGACCTCCGGGTGGCCGGCATGGCCGATCAGGATGCATTCGCGACCATCACGGCTGTAGCGCGCGACCTCGATATGTACCTTGGTGACCAGCGGACAGGTGGCGTCGAATACTTTCAGGCCACGGCCAGCCGCTTCGGTACGTACGGCCTGGGAAACACCGTGGGCGCTGAAGATAACGATAACGTCGTCCGGCACCTGCTCCAGTTCTTCGACAAAGATGGCGCCACGTGCACGCAGGTCTTCGACCACGAACTTGTTATGGACGACCTCATGGCGCACATAAATCGGCGGCCCGAAGACTTCCAGGGCGCGGTTGACGATTTCGATCGCCCGGTCCACGCCGGCGCAGAAGCCACGGGGGTTGGCGAGTTTGATTTGCATGCTGTGCCTCGTGTCTGGCGCTTGGTCAGAGTTGATGCTAGTGAACTGACAATGGAGATCAAAGGAGGGAGGGGGCTTGCCCCCTCCCTCCCCGGCCCGATCCCACATTTTAGATCGGGGCGTTGATCAAAGTGCTTTAACGTCGAAGATTTCAACGTCGAACGTCAAGGTTTTACCGGCCAACGGGTGGTTGAAGTCGATGGTTACTTGCGCGTCATCGAAGGTTTTGACCACACCAGGCAGCTCGGTATTCGCCGCATCGTTGAAAATCACCAGCAGGCCTTCCGATAGGTCCATGTCCTGGAACTGCGAACGCGGGATGATCTGCACGTTTTGCGGGTTGGGCTGGCCAAAGGCGTTTTCCGGCAGAATCTGCAGGGTGCGCTTGTCGCCGGCCTTGAAACCGAACAGTGCCGCTTCAAAACCCGGCAACAGGTTGCCGTCGCCGACCTTGAAAGTCGCCGGGGCTTTGTCGAACGTGCTGTCGACCGTGTCGCCATTCTCCAGGCGCAGTGCGAAATGCAAGGTGACTTCCGTGTTCTGGCCGATGCGTTGCTCAGCCAATACCTGATCAGTCATTGACGGTCTCTCCGGTTTTCTTACTTTTGAACATGTCCAGCGCCAGCATGATTGCGCCGACGGTGATGGCGCTGTCGGCAAAATTGAACGCCGGGAAGTAATGGCGGTTCTGCCAATGCACCAGGATGAAGTCGATCACATGGCCCAAGGCAATACGGTCGTACAGGTTGCCCAGGGCGCCGCCCAACACCAGGGCCAAGGCGATGGCCAGCCAGGTTTCATCGCGGCCCAGGCGTTTGAGCCAGACCACGAGCACCGCGCTGACCACCACGGCGATCAGCGCGAACAGCCAGCGCTGCCAGCCGCCACCGTCAGCCAGGAAGCTGAAAGCGGCGCCGGTGTTGTAGGCCAGGGTCCAGCTGAAGTAATCCGGGATCACCACGATTTGCTGGAACATTTCCAGGGAGCCCTCGAAGTGAGCCTTGCTGACCTGGTCAATGACCAGGACCAGCACGCTCAGTACGAGCCAGCCCAGACGTCCGAAACGACTGGCTGCATTAGGCATAGTGGCGAACCTCGCCTTCACCGGAGATGTTGTCGACGCAACGACCGCAGATTTCCGGATGCTCAGGGTTCACCCCGACATCTTCCCGGCAGTGCCAGCAACGGGCGCACTTAGGGAAGGCCGACTTGACCACTTTGAGCTTGAGGCCCGGTACTTCAGTGGCCACGGCGTCCGCCGGTGCCTGGGCAAACGGTGCCAGGCTCGCAGTGGAAGTGATCAACACGAAGCGCAGCTCGTTGCTCAACTTGGTCAGGTCGGCAGTCAGGCCTTCCTCGGCAAAGAGGGTGACTTCGGCCTGGAGGTTGCCACCGACGGCCTTGGCCGCACGCTGAACCTCCAGCTCCTTGTTCACCGCAACCTTGACGGCCATTACGCCTTCCCAGTACTCGCGGCCCAGTTCGAAGTCGGCCGGCAGTTCGGTCAAGCCTTGGTACCAGGTGTTGAGCATGACGGACTCGTTACGCTCGCCCGGCAGGTATTCCCACAGTTCGTCGGCGGTGAAGGCCAGGATCGGTGCGATCCAGCGCACCAGCGCTTCGGAGATGTGGTACAGCGCGGTCTGCGCCGAACGGCGGGCCTTGCTGTTGGCACCAGTGGTGTACTGGCGATCCTTGATGATGTCGAGGTAGAAACCACCCAGCTCCTGCACGCAGAAGTTGTGGATCTTCGAGTACACGTTCCAGAAGCGGTATTCGCCGTAGTGCTCTTGCAACTCGCGTTGCAGCAACAGGGTACGGTCCACAGCCCAACGGTCCAGGGCAAGCATGTCCTCGGCCGGCAGGATGTCGGTGGCCGGATTGAAACCGGTCAGGTTCGACAGCAGGAAGCGTGCGGTATTACGGATACGGCGGTAGGCGTCGGCGCTACGAGCCAGGATCTGGTCCGATACGGCGATCTCGCCCGAATAATCGGTCGACGCCACCCACAGGCGCATGATGTCGGCACCCAGCGTGTCATTGATCTTTTTCGGTTCGATCACGTTCTTCAGCGACTTGGACATCTTGCGGCCCGTCTCGTCGACGGTGAAGCCGTGGGTCAGCAGCTCGCGGTACGGCGCGTGGTTGTCGATAGCGCAACCGGTCAGCAACGAGGAATGGAACCAGCCACGGTGTTGGTCGGAGCCTTCCAGGTACAGGTCGGCACGCGGGCCGGTCTCGTGGCCCATCGGGTGCGAGCCGCGCAGCACGTGCCAGTGGGTGGTGCCCGAGTCGAACCATACGTCCAGGGTGTCGCTGATCTTGTCGTACAGCGGTGCCTCGTCGCCCAGCAGCTCGGTAGCATCCAGCTTGAACCAGGCTTCGATGCCTTCCTGTTCGACACGCTGGGCCACCACTTCCATCAGTTCGACGGTACGTGGGTGCAGCTCACCGCTTTCCTTGTTAAGGAAGAACGGGATCGGCACACCCCAGTTGCGTTGACGGGAGATGCACCAGTCCGGACGGTTGGCGATCATCGAATGCAGGCGCGCCTGACCCCAGGCCGGTACGAACTTGGTGTCTTCGATGGCCTTGAGCGAGCGCACACGCAGGGTGTCGCCGCTGGTCGGCTCTTTGTCCATGCCGATAAACCATTGCGCGGTGGCGCGGTAGATCAGCGGGGTCTTGTGACGCCAGCAGTGCATGTAGCTGTGCTTGATGGTGTCGGTTTGCATCAGCGCACCGACTTCACGCAGCTTGTCGATGATCGGCTGGTCGGCCTTGAAGATGAACTGGCCGCCGAAGAATTCCAGCGACGGCACGTAAACACCGTTGCTTTGCACCGGGTTGATGATCTCATCGTTGACCATGCCGTACTTTTTGCAGATCACGAAGTCGTCCACGCCATAGGCGGGCGAGCAGTGAACCACACCGGTACCCGAACCTAACTCGACGTAGTCAGCCAGGTACACCGGCGACAGACGGTCATAGAACGGGTGACGGAAGTTGATCAGTTCCAGCGCGGAACCGGTGGTGGTGGCAATCACCGAACCTTGCAGCTCGTAGCGAGCCAGGCACGCTTCGACCATTTCCTCGGCCAACACCAGCAGGCGATCACCGACGTCCACCAAGGCGTAGGTGAATTCCGGGTGCACGTTCAGCGCCTGGTTGGCGGGAATGGTCCACGGGGTAGTGGTCCAGATCACGATGGCAGCCGGTTTGCTCAGGCTTGCCAGGCCAAACGCCTGGGCCAGCTTGGCGTCGTCGGCAATCGGGAAGGCTACGTCGATGGTCGAGGACTTCTTGTCTTCGTACTCGACTTCCGCTTCAGCCAGGGCCGAACCGCAATCGAAGCACCAGTTCACAGGCTTGAGGCCCTTGAACACGAAACCGCCCTTGACGATTTCGGCCAAGGCACGGATTTCACCGGCCTCGTTCTTGAAGCTCATGGTTTTGTACGGGTTGTCCCACTCGCCCAGCACACCCAGGCGGATGAATTCGGACTTCTGCCCTTCGATCTGCTCGGCAGCGTAGGCACGGCACAGCTCGCGGGTTTTATCGGCACCCAGGTTCTTGCCGTGGGTCACTTCGACCTTGTGTTCGATCGGCAGGCCGTGGCAGTCCCAACCCGGGACATAAGGCGCGTCGAAGCCCGAAAGGGTTTTCGAGCGCAGGATCATGTCCTTGAGAATTTTGTTCAGCGCATGACCGATGTGAATCGTGCCGTTGGCATAAGGAGGGCCGTCGTGCAGAACGAATTTCGGACGATCCTTGCCAATTTCGCGCAACTTTCCGTACAGGCCAATACTGTCCCAGCGCTGCAGGATCTGCGGTTCGCGCTGTGGCAGGCCGGCCTTCATTGGGAAGGCGGTGTCCGGAAGGTTTAGCGTGGCTTTATAGTCGGTCATTTAAGGCTCTTCGGTTAGCGATGGGCGCTAGGTGCGGCTAGTGCACGGGCGGCGGCGACATCCGCATTGATCGCCGTTTTCAACGCCTCAAGGGAGGCGAAACGCTGCTCTTCACGCAGCTTCTGGTGGAAAACCACCGTCAAACGCCGGTCATACAGATCACCGGCAAAATCCAAAAGGTGAACTTCCAGGTGGGCCTTGCCATCACCTGCAACCGTGGGCCTGACGCCTATGTTGGCGACTCCCGGCCACGACTGGCCGTCGATGTCGACGCTGACCAGGTAAACCCCGGTCAGCGGCACACGGCGGCGCTTGAGTTGCACGTTGGCGGTTGGCGTGCCCAGTTGGCGCGCCAGCTTCTGGCCGTGCAGTACCCGCCCGGCAATGCGGAACGGGCGACCGAGCAAACGCTCGGCCAAGGCGAAGTCGGCAGCGGCCAGGGCGTTACGCACTTGGGTGCTGCTCACGCGCAGGCCATCCAGTTCGACGGTTTGCGCGGCTTCGACGGTAAAACCCTGGGTGATACCGGCGTGTTGCAGGAATTCGAAATCCCCGACCCGGTCGCAACCAAAACGGAAGTCGTCGCCGACCTCCAAATGCTGTACGCCCAGGCCATCTACCAGTATGCGGTCGACGAACTCGGCAGCGCTGAGACTTTGCAAACGCTGGTTGAAAGCCAGGCAGAGGACGCGGTCCACGCCTTCTTCGGCCAGCAGTTGCAGCTTGTCCCGCAGGCGGGCCAGACGGGCCGGTGCCGTTTCCGGGGTGAAATATTCCCGCGGCTGTGGCTCGAAAATCACCACGCAGCTGGGTACGTCCAACTCGACCGCACGCTCGCGCAGCCGGGCCAGGATAGCCTGGTGACCACGGTGAACACCGTCAAAGTTGCCAATAGTGGCGACGCAGCCCCGATGCTCAGGGCGCAGGTTGTGGAGACCTCGAACCAGCTGCATAACGCGCTTCTTGCTCATAAAGTGGTCGATTATAACCACACCCGGCCCCGGACGACAGGCAACAGCGCAGGGCAAATGGATCGAATCGATAAAACAACCGTTTTATCGCGACAAACTCTCTAACTCAACGACTTGCGATTGAAATCCCGCAGGCGGAAGCCCTGCAGCAGCAACATCCCGAAGTACACCACCACACCGGCCACCACCAGCATGCCCAGGCGCATGAAGCGCTCCAGCATATGGCCTTCATCCCAGGCCGGCATGAAGTGCATCAGGCCGAGCAATACCGCCGACATCATCGCAACAGCCACCAGTAACTTGAGGGCGAACATGCCCCAGCCAGGCTGAGGCTGGAACATCTGTTGTTTGCGCAGTTGATAAAACAGCAGGCCGGCATTGATGCAGGCTCCAGCACTGATGGCCAGGGCCAGGCCGGCATGGGCCAGCGGGCCGATAAACACCAGGTTGAGCAGTTGCGTGACGATCAGGGTGAAGATCGCGATCTTTACCGGGGTGCGGATGTTTTGCTGGGCATAGAAACCAGGCGCCAACACCTTGATCACGATGATGCCGAGCAGGCCGACGGAATAAGCCACCAGCGCATGCTGAGTCATCAATGCATCATGGGCATCGAATTGCCCGTATTGGAACAGCGACACTGTCAGCGGCTCGGCCAGGATCCCCAAGGCCAGTGCGCACGGCAACACCAGGACGAAGCACAGGCGCAGCCCCCAGTCGAGGATGCGCGAGTATTCCTGGCGATCCTTGCTGGCGTAGGTGCGCGCCAGCGTCGGCAGCAAAATGGTGCCCAGGGCCACGCCCAGCACGCCGGACGGTAACTCCATGAGGCGGTCGGCGTAATACATCCACGACACCGAGCCGGATACCAGCAACGAGGCGAACGCGGTGTTGATGATCAGGGAAATCTGGCTCACCGACACGCCAAGGATCGCCGGCAACATATTGCGCATCACACGCCAGACGCCGGTGTCCTTGAGGTTCAGGCGCGGCAACACGAGCATGCCGATCTTTTTCAGGTGCGGCAGTTGGTAGAGCAACTGCGCCAGGCCACCGGCCAGCACGGCCCAGCCAAGGGCCATGACCGGCGGATCGAAGTAAGGTGTCAGGAACAGGGCAAAGATAATCATGCTGACGTTAAGCAGCGTCGGCACGAACGCCGGTACCGAGAAACGGTTCCAGGTGTTGAGGATCGCACCGGCCAGGGATGACAGCGAGATCAGCAATATATAAGGAAAGGTCACTCGCAACAGATCAGTGGTCAGCGCGAATTTTTCCGGCGTATTGGCAAAACCCGGCGCCGTGGCCCAGATCACCCAAGGCGCGGCGAGCATGCCGACGATGGTCACCAGCATCAACACCAGGGTCAGCAGGCCCGAGACGTAGGCAATGAAGGTACGGGTCGCCTCCTCCCCCTGCTGGGTCTTGTACTCGGCCAGAATCGGCACGAACGCCTGGGAAAATGCGCCCTCGGCAAAGATCCGCCGCAGCAGGTTGGGCAGTTTAAATGCAATAAAGAACGCATCCGTGGCCATGCTGGCGCCAAAAATACGCGCCAGCAGGGTGTCACGCACAAACCCCAAAACCCGGGAGATCATCGTGATAGAGCTGACGGCGGCCAACGATTTGAGCAGATTCATTGAAAGAGTTTGCGCCTATAGATAAAGAGCAGGCGAACTAAGCGCCTACTTATGCGATACTGCGCGCCTGCAACAGCACAGCGCCAAAGCTCGCGAGTTTACAGGTCAAGCGCCGGAAATAAATCACCCGCCTCTTCAGATCGACCACTCAGCAGTTCGCATCAGCCGGCCTTGACAACACATCAAGTCATCGGCATGATTCGCGGCCTATTTTGTTTGCTATTTCCTAAAAAGTCTTTCGAGGAGCTCGACGGTGGCCAACACACCTTCCGCCAAAAAACGTGCAAAACAGGCTGAGAAGCGTCGCAGCCACAACGCCAGCCTGCGTTCCATGGTTCGTACCTACATCAAGAATGTAGTTAAAGCCATCGACACCAAAGACGCTGAAAAAGCTCAAGCAGCTTACGTTCTGGCTGTGCCAGTTATCGACCGTATGGCCGATAAAGGCATCATCCACAAGAACAAGGCCGCTCGTCATAAGAGCCGCCTGAATGGCCACATCAAGGCTCTGAGCGTTCCTGCTGCAGCCTAAGTGGTAGCAACTGCAACGCAACCCCGGTTGCGAAACAGTTAAGAAATGCCCCATACCGAAAGGTCTGGGGCATTTTTGTTTGTGCCTGAAAATACACCACGAGCAAAATGTGGGAGGGGTATCCGGTAGAGATTTTCAAGCGCACAAAAAAACGCCCCGAACCAGTCGGGGCGTTTTTGCTACCACTTGATCAAAACATCAATCAATGGTGATGACCGCCTTCACCGTGGACGTGACCGTGGGCCACTTCTTCCTGGGAAGCGTCGCGGATGGCAACGATCTTCACTTGGAAGTTCAGGCGCTGACCAGCCAGAGGGTGGTTGCCATCGACGGTGACGTCGTCGCCGTCCAGATCACGGATGGTGACGATCTGCATTTGACCGTCCGGCGCGGAAGCGTGGAACTGCATGCCCACTTCCAACTCATCAACACCTTCGAACATGCTGCGGCTCAGGGTGCTGACCAGTTCGGCGGAGTATTCGCCGTAGGCATCTTCAGGTTCTACGGCAACGGTCAGCTCATCACCAACGCTCTTGCCTTCCAGAGCCTTTTCCAGGCCTGGGATGATGTTACCTGCGCCTTGCAGGTAGACCAGCGGCGCGCCGCCGGCTGAGCTGTCGATGACCTCACCAGCGTCGTTGGTCAGGGTATAGTCGATGGAGACAGCCTTGTTAGCGGCGATCGTCATGGGGCGAGACCTTTTGCATAAGAATGAAGAACGGACAAGTCTAAACAAGGATTTGCCCGAAAGCGAACAGAACCCGGACGGACGGGGCCGATCAACGGCATCCTTGATCATCGGTTTCCACCAGGACGAGGAGGGTCACTGGGTTGCCGAGCTGTCTTGCGGCCACACCCAGCACCTGCGCCACCAGCCTCCGTGGCAGTCCCGCGCCTGGGTTCTGGACCCCGCGCAGCGCCTGGAAAAAATAGGCCAGCCCTTTGCCTGCGGCTGGTGTGCGCAAGCGCCCGAATAACGATAACCTTGGCACCTGATTCCCGGCAGGCACTCAACCATAGAGCGCCACCGAAGCCATGCACCTCCAGAGAATTCGCATGCAGACTTTTTTTATCGCGCCCACCGATTTTGGTGTGGGCCTGACCTCCATCAGCCTTGGGCTGGTGCGTACCCTTGAGCGAGCCGGCCTGAAAGTCGGCTTCTTCAAGCCGATTGCCCAGCCGCACCCTGGCGATACCGGCCCTGAGCGCTCCACTGAACTGATAGCGCGCACCCACGGACTAAAACCACCACAGCCCCTGGGCCTGGCTCACGTGGAGCGGATGCTCGGCGACGGCCAGCTCGACGAACTGCTCGAGGAAATCATCACCCTTTACCAGCAAGCCGCCGTGGGCAAGGACGTGCTGATCGTCGAAGGCATGGTGCCGACCCGCAGCGCCAGCTATGCGGCCCGGGTCAACCTGCACCTGGCCAAGAGCCTGGACGCAGAAGTGATCCTGGTCTCGGCCCCGGAAAACGAAGTGCTCACCGAACTCTCCGGCCGCGTGGAATTGCAGGCCCAACTGTTCGGCGGCCCGAAAGACCCGAAAGTGCTCGGCGTGATCCTGAACAAGGTACGCACCGACGAAAGCATGGAAGCCTTCTCGGCGCGCCTCAAGGAGCATTCCCCCTTGCTGCGCAGCGGTGATTTCCGCCTGCTCGGCTGCATTCCTTACCAGCCGGAACTCAACGCGCCGCGCACCCGCGACGTGGCCGATCTGATGGGCGCGCAGATCCTCAACGCCGGCGACTACGAAACCCGGCGCATGACCAAGATCATCATCTGCGCCCGCACCATGCGTAACACCGTGGAGCTGCTCAAGCCCGGCGTGCTGGTGGTGACCCCCGGCGACCGTGACGACATCATCCTCGCCGTCAGCCTGGCCGCGATCAACGGCGTGCCCCTGGCCGGCCTGCTGCTGACCAGCGATACCCTGCCCGACCCGCGCATCATGGAGCTGTGCCGCGGCGCCTTCCAGGCTGGGCTGCCGGTTTTGTCGGTGAGTACCGGTTCCTACGAAACCGCCAACCTGCTCAACAACCTCAACAAGGAAATCCCCATTGATGACCGCGAGCGCGCGGAGATCATCACCGATTTCGTCGCCAGCCACCTCGACGCGCGCTGGCTGCACCAGCGCTGCGGCACGCCACGGGAGATGCGCCTGTCGCCGGCGGTGTTCCGCTACCAGTTGATCCAACGCGCCCAGGCCGCTAACAAACGCATTGTGCTGCCCGAGGGCAGCGAGCCGCTGACCGTGCAAGCCGCCGCCATTTGCCAGGCAAGGGGCATCGCGCGCTGCGTGCTGCTGGCCAAGCCGGCTGACGTGGAAGCCGTCGCGCGCGCCCAAGGCATCGAATTGCCCGAAGGCCTGGAGATTCTCGACCCGGACCTGATTCGCCAGCGCTACGTCGAGCCCATGGTTGCCCTGCGCAAGAGCAAGAGCCTGAATGCGCCGATGGCCGAGCAGCAACTGGAAGACACCGTGGTGATCGCCACCATGATGCTCGCACTGGATGAAGTGGACGGTCTGGTCTCCGGAGTTATCCACTCCACCGCCAACACCATTCGCCCGGCCTTGCAGCTGATCAAGACCGCACCGGGCTGCACCCTGGTGTCATCGGTGTTCTTCATGCTGTTCCCCGAGCAGGTGCTGGTCTACGGCGACTGCGTGATGAACCCGCACCCAAGTGCCGCCGAGCTGGCGGAAATCGCCTTGCAAAGCGCCGACTCGGCCGCCGCCTTCGGCATCACCCCGCGTGTGGCGATGATCAGCTACTCCAGCGGCGACTCGGCCAGCGGTGAGGAAGTGGAGAAGGTCCGCGAAGCCACCCTGCTCGCTCATGAGCAGCAAAGCTCGCTTCTGATCGACGGCCCCCTGCAATACGACGCCGCCGCCAACGAAACCGTCGCCCGCCAACTGGCCCCCGACAGCCTGGTCGCCGGTAAAGCCACCGTGTTCGTGTTCCCAGACCTGAACACCGGCAATACCACGCACAAGGCCGTGCAACGCAGTGCCGATTGCGTCAGCCTGGGGCCGATGCTCCAAGGCCTGCGCAAACCGGTCAACGACCTGCCTCGTGGCGCCCAGGTCGACGACATCGTGTACACCATCGCGCTGACTGCGATCCAAGCCGCCAACCGACCTATGGATATCTAAATGCTGGATTTTCTACCTGCCGCCGTACGCGGGGTGATCGCGTCCTTGTTGCTGGCGCTGAACACGATCCTGCTGTGTTCGTTCCTGTTTGTCGTGGCGCTGTTCAAGGCCCTGCCCTTCGCCAAACGCTTCAGTGAATGGCTGATGAACCACACCCATGAAGCCTGGGTCACCAACAACAAGGGTTGGATGAACCTGGTGCGCAGCACCCGCTGGCACCTTAAAGGCCTTGAAGGCCTGGACTACCAGCACTCGTACCTCGTCACCAGCAACCATCAGAGCTGGGTCGACATCATGGTCCTGCAATACGTGCTCAATCGACGCATTCGCCCGCTGAAGTTCTTCCTCAAGCAGGAGTTGATCTGGGTGCCGGTGATTGGCTTGGCGTGGTGGGCGTTGGGCTTTCCGTTCATGAAGCGCTACACCAAGGCCTACCTGGAGAAGCACCCGGAGAAGAAAGGCAAAGACCTGGAAACCACCCGCAAGACCTGTGCGAAGTTTCGCAACAATCCGGTGGGCATTTTCAACTTTGCCGAAGGCACGCGCTTTACGCCGAGCAAGCACGCACAGCAGAAGTCGCCGTTTCGCTACCTGCTCAAGCCCAAGGCGGGTGGTATCGCGTTTGTGCTGGATGCCATGGGGGAACAGCTGAAATCACTGGTCAACGTGACCATTCACTACCCTGGCGGACGCCCTGGGTATTGGGATTTGCTGTGCGGGAATGTGAAGGACGTGGTGGTGCAGTTTGAAGAGGTGCAGATTCCGGCCGAGTTTATCGGCAAGAATTATGAGCAGGATGGGGAGTATCGGTTGGCGTTCCAGGGGTGGATCAACCAGCTGTGGGAAACCAAGGATGCGTTGCTGGACCGTCTTCACAAAGATTTTCCAGACAAATGATGAACAAAACGTGGGAGGGGGCTTACCCCCGATAGAGGTGGATCAGTGACAGATGTACTGACTGACACACTGCTATCGGGGGCAAGCCCCCTCCCACATTTGACTGCAGCGAGGTTTAGATCGCGCCGCGCTGACGCAACAGCTCCAACACTTGCTTGACACTGTCTTCCAGCGACAGGGCCTGGGTGTCGATTACCAGGTCGGCATTCAACGGCACGTCGTACGGGAAGGATTCGCCAGGGATGTTATCCCCACCCGCCGCGTACAGGCCCTGCGGATCACGCTCGGCACACACCAGCGGCGAGGCCTGCACGTACACGGTCAGCAGGCGATCGCTGCCAATCAGCGCCTTGGCCTGTTCACGGCCTTCGGCATCCGGGGCGACGAACGCGGCCAGGGTCAGCAGGCCGGCTTCGTTGAACTGACGCGCCACGTGAGCGGCACGACGCCAGTTCTCGGTACGTCCGGCACGGTCCTGCGGCAACCCTTTATTCAGGTCGTGACGCAGGTTCTGGCCATCCAGCACAAACACCGCACGGCCCATGTCGAACAGCTTGCGCTCGACCGCATAGGCCAAGGTGCTCTTGCCCGCGCCTGACAGGCCGCTGAACAACACTGTGGCCGGTTGCTGGCCGAAACGCTGGGCGCGCTCCTCGGTGGCGACATGGGCCAACTTGCCATGATGGGCCGCACTGCCGTGGGTAATCGGCGGTGCGATGATCATGCCGGCGCCCACGGTACCGTTGGTCAAGCGATCAATGACGATAAACGCACCGGTGGTGCGGTTGCTGTCGTAGCCATCCAATGCGATGGCGGCGTCGAGACTGACCTTGACCCGGCCGATTTCGTTCAACTGCAGCGAACTCGCCGGGCCTTCGGCCAGGGTGTTCACGTCCACACGGTGCACGATGCTGGTGATGGAACCCGGCACGTAGCTGGTGGCGCGCTTGATGTCGTATTTCTTGCCCGGCAGCATCGGTTCTTCGGCCATCCACACCAGCATGGCGTCGAAGGCGTCGGTCACTTGCGGCACATTGTCGGCATGCACCAGCAGGTCGCCACGGGAGATGTCGATCTCGTCTTCCATGGTCAGGGTCACGGCCTGGCCGGGGCCGGCGTGCTCCAGCTCACCTTCGAAGGTGACGATGGATTTGACGCGGCTGCTCTTGCCCGACGGCAGCACCACGACGTCGTCGCCCTTGTGCACGATGCCGCTGGCCAGGGTGCCGGCAAACCCACGGAAGTTCAGGTTCGGACGGTTGACGTACTGCACCGGGAAACGCAGGTCGGTGTAGTTGCGGTCGTTGGCGATCTCGACGGTCTCGAGGATCTCCATCAGCGACTGGCCGGTGTACCAGGGCGAGTGCTCGCTCTTGTTCACCACGTTGTCGCCCTTGAGCGCCGACATCGGCACGAATGCCATGGTGCTCGGCTTGAAGGCGATGCCCTCGGCGAACTTCAGGTAATCGGCCTTGATCGACTCGAACACGCTTTGGTCAAAGCCATTGATGTCCATCTTGTTGACGGCGATCACGATGTGCTTGATGCCCAGCAACGAGGCGATATAGCTGTGGCGACGGGTCTGGGTCTGCACGCCGTAGCGGGCGTCGATCAGGATGATCGCCAGGTCACAGGTGGACGCACCGGTGGCCATGTTGCGGGTGTACTGCTCATGGCCGGGGGTGTCGGCGATGATGAATTTGCGCTTGGCGGTGGAGAAGTAGCGGTAGGCAACATCGATAGTGATGCCCTGCTCACGCTCGGCCTGCAGACCGTCGACCAGCAATGCCAGGTCGATGTCGTCACCGGTGGTGCCGGACTTTTTCGAGTCACGGGTGATGGCTTCCAGGTGATCTTCGTAGATCATCTTGGAGTCGTGCAGCAGGCGCCCGATCAGGGTGCTCTTGCCGTCGTCGACGTTGCCACAGGTCAGGAAGCGCAACATTTCCTTGCGCTCGTGCTGGCCCAGGTAGGCGAGGATGTCCTCGCTGATCAAATCAGATTGATGCGACATGACAGCCCCTTAGAAATAGCCTTGACGTTTTTTATCTTCCATCGAGCCTGCACCATCGTGGTCGATGACACGGCCCTGGCGCTCGGAAGTTCGCGTCAGGAGCATTTCCTGAATGATGTCCGTCAGCGTCTCGGCTTCGGACTCCACCGCGCCCGTCAACGGGTAGCAGCCAAGGGTACGGAAACGTACTTTCTTTTTGACGATTCGGGCTTTGTCTTCGTCGGACAGGTGCTCGAGGATGCGGTCGTCGTCGATCATGATCAACGTGCCGTTCTTCTCGATGACATCGCGTTCGGCGGCGAAGTACAGCGGCACGATCGGGATGCCTTCCAGGTAGATGTACTGCCAGATGTCCAGCTCGGTCCAGTTGGACAGCGGGAACACACGGATCGACTCACCCTTGTTGACGTTGCCGTTGTAGACGTTCCACAGCTCCGGGCGCTGGTTCTTCGGGTCCCAGCGGTGCTTGCTGTCGCGGAACGAGTACACGCGCTCTTTGGCACGGGATTTCTCTTCATCGCGACGGGCACCGCCGAAGGCAGCGTCGAAACCATGCTTGTCCAAGGCCTGCTTGAGGCCTTCGGTCTTCATGATGTCGGTGTGCTTGGCGCTGCCGTGGGTGAACGGGTTGATGCCCTGCGCTACGCCGTCCGGGTTGACGTGGGTGATCAGGTCCAGGCCCAGCTCTTCGACCATTTTGTCGCGGAACTTGTACATCTCCTGGAATTTCCAGCGGGTGTCGACGTGCATCACCGGGAACGGCAGCTTGCCCGGGAAGAAGGCCTTGCGCGCCAGGTGCAGCATCACGGCGGAGTCTTTACCGATCGAGTAGAGCATCACCGGGTTATCGAACTCGGCGGCGACCTCGCGGATGATGTGGATGCTTTCCGCCTCCAGCTGTTTCAGATGCGTCAGTTTGTCGACCATGGTTACTCACGGAAAAACGATCTTATGGACGGCCAGCGGGCCGTGTTCGAGCGGGGCATGCTAGCACAGCACCTTCTTCTATTCAGGGCGCCAGCTAGATCGAAACGGTATATCAATATGCCCCAACGTTTGGCCGTCAAATCGGGTTGGGGCAATCGATGAACAGATGCTCCAAGGCAAAGCGCCGCGCCAGGTAGTCGCCCAGAGCCTGTACGCCGTAACGCTCGGTGGCGTGGTGGCCGGCGGCGATAAAGCTGATGTCGTTTTCCCGGGCGCTGTGGAAGGTTTGCTCGGAGGCTTCACCGCTCAGGAACAAGTCGACGCCGGCGACGATGGCGTTGTCGATGTAACCCTGGCCACCACCGGTGCACCAGCCGACGCGGCGGATCATCTGGCTGCCTTCAATCAGCAGCGGCTCGCGGCCCATCACATCCTGCACTCGCCGGGCGAAGTCGCGGGGCGACAGCGGTTCGGCGAGCGAGCCGACCAGGCCGACGATCTTGGGGTTGCTCGGGTCCAGTGGGCCTTCGACGGTGACTTCCAGCTGTCGGGCGAGTTGCACGTTGTTGCCAACGTCGGGGTGCAGGTCCAGCGGCAGGTGGTAGGCCAACAGGCTGATGTCGTGCTTGAGCAGGGTTTTCAGGCGGCGTTGCTTCATGCCGGTGATACAGGGGTTTTCGCCTTTCCAGAAATAACCGTGGTGCACCAGGATCAAATCGGCCTGGGCTTCGACGGCCGCGTCCAGCAGGGCCTGGCTGGCGGTCACGCCGCTGACGATGCGCATCACTTGCGGCCGCCCCTCGACCTGCAGGCCATTGGGGCAATAATCGGCAATTTTTGCGCTGCCAAGGTAGCGGTCCGCTTCCTCGACGAGGGTGGTAAGGGGGACGGCCATAAAAGACTCCTAAATATCCCGTTCCGAGGCGCTCGCAGCCTCGTATAATGCGCGACATTATGGGCGCTCTCCCGCCCCCTGCAACCTGTCAGGACTTACTTGATGCTCAAGGCACTGCGTTTTTTTGGATGGCCATTGCTGGCTGGCGTGCTGATCGCGATGCTGATTATTCAGCGTTATCCCCAGTGGGTGGGCTTACCCACCTTAGATGTCAACCTGCAACAGGCGCCGCAGACCAGCTCGGTGGTGCAAGGCCCGGTGACTTACGCGGACGCGGTGGTCATCGCCGCTCCGGCCGTGGTCAACCTGTACACCACCAAGGTCATCAACAAGCCGGCCCATCCGTTGTTTGAAGATCCGCAGTTCCGCCGTTATTTCGGTGACAACGGGCCCAAGCAGCGCCGCATGGAGTCCAGCCTGGGTTCCGGGGTGATCATGAGCCCCGAAGGCTACATCCTCACCAATAACCACGTGACCACCGGCGCCGACCAGATTGTGGTGGCCCTGCGTGACGGCCGCGAAACCCTGGCCCGCGTGGTGGGCAGCGACCCTGAAACCGACCTCGCGGTCCTGAAGATCGATTTGAAAAGCCTGCCTTCCATCACCCTCGGCCGCTCCGATGGGCTGCGGGTGGGTGATGTGGCACTGGCCATCGGCAACCCGTTCGGGGTGGGCCAGACGGTGACCATGGGCATCATCAGCGCCACCGGGCGTAACCAGTTGGGGCTGAACAGCTACGAAGATTTCATCCAGACCGACGCGGCGATCAACCCGGGCAACTCCGGCGGCGCACTGGTGGATGCCAATGGCAACCTGACCGGCATCAACACGGCGATTTTCTCCAAGTCCGGCGGTTCCCAGGGCATCGGCTTTGCGATCCCGGTGAAGCTGGCGATGGAAGTGATGAAGTCGATCATCGAGCACGGCCAGGTAATTCGCGGCTGGCTGGGGATTGAAGTGCAGCCGTTGACCAAGGAACTGGCCGAATCGTTTGGCCTGACCGGGCGCCCTGGCATCGTGGTCGCCGGGATCTTCCGCGATGGCCCGGCACAGAAAGCCGGCCTGCAGTTGGGGGATGTGATCCTCAGCATCAACGGCGAACCGGCCGGTGATGGGCGCAAGTCGATGAACCAGGTCGCGCGGATCAAGCCGACCGACAAGGTGGCGATCCAGGTGATGCGCAACGGTAAAGAAATCAAGCTGCTGGCGGAAATCGGCCTGCGCCCACCGCCTGCACCGGTCAAGGAAGAGGAATAAATCACCTCGGCAGGTACCCGTTCGCGGGTACCTGTAAGCTCATGTTTCAGAGCAGAAGCATTCTCATTGGACATGTTATATTGTTTCAATATCGCCATTGGAACGCTCTATCATGCCGTCTCGAAAGTTTGCCCCCCTGGCTGGCCTGGCCTTGGGTTTGTTGCTGGACCCCGCCTTTGCCGAAGACAATACCGTTGAGCTGGACGCCATCAGCGTCACCACCGACGCCTATGAATCCGCCACCGGCCCGGTCAACGGCTACCGCGCCACCCGTTCTGCCAGCGCGACTAAAACCGACACCGCCCTTCGCGACATCCCACAGTCCATCAGCGTGATTCCCGCCTCGGTACTCACGGACCTAGGCAGCACCAGCGTGGAACGCGCCCTGGAGTTCGCCGGCGGCGTGTCCAAGCAGAACAACTTTGGCGGCCTTACCCTCTATGAATACAGCGTGCGCGGTTTCACCACGTCGGAGTTCTACCAGGACGGTTTCAGCGCCAACCGTGGCTATCCGAGCACGCCGGACGCGGCCAATATCGAACGTATCGAAGTGCTCAAGGGCCCGGCAGCCAGCCTGTATGGCCGTGGTGATCCCGGCGGCACCGTGAATATCGTCACCAAAAAGCCTCAGCCTGAAGCCTTCACCACCCTGCAAACCAGCGCCGGCAGTTGGGATCGCTATCGCACCGCCTTGGACGTCAACACGCCACTGGACAGCGAGGGCAACCTGCTGTCGCGGGTCAACCTGGCGGTGGAAGACAACAACAGCTTCCGCGATCACCTCGAGAGCAAGCGCGTATTTGTCGCGCCCTCATTCAGCTGGCAGCTGGACCCGGACACCCGCCTGCTGGTGGAAAGCGAATTCGTACGCCACAGCTCCACCTTCGACCGGGGCATCGTCGACGCCCCCGGCGTATCGCGCTCCACTTTCCTCGGCGAACCCAACGACGGCGATATCGACAACCACAACAACCGCATCCAGGCCACCCTTGAGCATCACCTCAACGACGCCTGGAAACTGCGCCTGGCCAGCCATTACAAGCAAGGCAGCCTGTGGGGCGACGCCTCGGAAAACCGCGCGCTGAACGCCGACGGCCACACCCTCAACCGCCGTTACCGCGAACGTTCCATGGGTTGGCACGACAGCATCACCCAACTGGAACTGCGCGGCCTGTTTGAGATTGGCAGTTGGCAACATGAACTGCTGGTCGGCACCGAGTACGAGGATTACCGCAAGAAGGAGCGCGTCACCGCCATTGCCGGCAGCCTCTACCCCATCGACCTCTACAACCCGGTCTACGGCCAGCCCAAACCCAACGGCGAACGTTCCGGCACCGACTTCTTCGAACAGACCAAAAGCCAGGCGCTGAACCTGCAAGACCAGATCATCTTCACCGACCGCCTGCGCGGCATGGTCGGCGCGCGCTTCGAGCATTTCGAACAAAGCACCGACGACTTCACCCGTAACCATGCCAAGAGTCGGCAAACCCACGACGCACTTACCCAGCGCGCCGGCCTGCTCTACCAACTGACGCCAGAGGTCGGCGTATTCGCCAACGCCTCCACCTCGTTCAAACCCAACAGCGGCCTGGGCGCCACCGGTAAGACCTTTAAGCCCGAAGAAGGCGTGGGCTATGAGGTGGGGATCAAGAGCGAGCTGTTCGACGACCGCCTCAGCGCCACCCTCGCTGCCTTCCATATCGAAAAGGAAAACGTGCTGGCCCTGGACCCGGCCACCAATACCAACCGCGCCATGGGCAAGGCACGCAGCCAGGGCTTCGACCTGCAACTGACAGGACAACTGACCGATGCCGTACGAGTGATCGGCGCCTTTGCCTACATCGACGCCGAAGTGACCAAGGGTGATAAATCCATTCCAGCAGGTAGCCGAATTCTTGGCGTGGCCAAGCGCAGCGGCAGTCTGTTGGGAGTGTATGAATTCCAGGAAGGTGCGTTACGCGGTTCAGACCTGGGCGCGGCGTTCACCTATGTAGGGGATCGCTCGGGTGAAGCGGGCAGTCGCTTTGAGCTGCCCGCCTACCACACCGTCGATTTGCTGGCCCATTACAAGGCCACGCAGAACGTCACCGTGGGCCTGAACCTCAACAACCTGTTCGATGAAAAGTACTACGAGCGGTCCTACAGCAATTACTGGGTCAATCCCGGCGAGCCGCGCAACCTCACCGTCAGCCTGACCCTCAACCTCTAACCGCCCCTTGCTCGCGAAGCACCTGAGAGCGCCGCATTACCCCAGATGCACTGCGTTATCGTTAACGACCTTCGCGAGCAAGCTCGCGCCTACAGTGACAGCGGTGCTCTTTCGCAGAGGGTATTGAGCGCCGCCGCCCATTGCGGGTCATCATTGAGGCACGGCACCAGCACCAACTCCTCACCGCCCGCCTCGCGGAATTGCTCCCGACCACGATCACCGATTTCTTCCAGGGTCTCGATGCAATCGGCAACAAACGCGGGGCACATCACCAGCAGCTTTTTCACCCCTTGCTGGGCCAGCGCTTCCAGGCGTGCCTCGGTGTAGGGTTCGATCCATTTCGCGCGACCCAGGCGCGATTGAAATGCCACTGACCATTTGTCGTCGGGCAAGCCCAGGCGCGCGGCGAAATCCCGGGCAACGCTGAAGCATTGCGCGCGGTAGCAGGTAGCGAGCACCTCAGGCGAGGCATTCTTGCAACAGTCCGCGTCCTTGAAACAGTGCGCACCGGTAGGGTCGAGCTTTTTCAGATGGCGCTCGGGCAAGCCGTGGAAGCTCAGCAGCAAGTGGTCGTAATGCGCGTCTATATAAGGTCGGGCGCTGGCTGCCAACGCATCGAGGTATTCCGCCTGATCGTAGAACGGCTGCAGGATCGAGAACTGTACGTTGAGCTTTTTGTCACGCACCACCCGCTTGGCTTCCTCAATCACCGTGGTCACGGTGCTGTCGGCAAATTGCGGGTACAAGGGCGCCAGCGTGACCTTTTGAATACCTTGGGCGGCCAATCGCGTGAGGGTCGTTTCCAGGGAAGGCTCGCCATAACGCATCGCCAACTCCACGGGCCCCTGGGTCCACTGCGCGGTCATCTGCTGTTGCAGGCGACGACTGAGTACCACCAACGGCGAGCCCTCGTCCCACCAGATCGAGGCGTAGGCATGGGCAGACTGCTCGGGGCGCTTGATCAGGATCAGCGATACCAGCAAGCGCCGTACCGGCCACGGCAGGTCGATTACATAAGGGTCCATCAGGAACTGATTGAGGTAGCTGCGCACATCGGCCACCGAAGTGGACGCCGGTGAGCCCAGGTTGACCAGTAACAACGCGTGATCCGTCATGCAACATCCTATCTCTTAGAGGCGGCTGGAAACGTCGTCCAAAGCCGCACGCAACTCAGTGAACTGAAAAGTGAAACCGGCCGCCACCAGGCGTTCGGGCAATGCTTTCTGGCCGCCCAGCAACAAGCCGGACAACTCGCCCAAACCCACCTTCAACGCAAAGGCCGGCATCGGCATGAACGCCGGGCGGTGCAGCACCTGGCCCAATGTCTTGGCGAACTCGCGGTTACGCACCGGGTGCGGCGCGCAGGCATTATAAGGACCGCTGGCGTCATCCTTGTGCAGAAGAAAATCAATCAGGGCGATTTGATCCCTGATATGCACCCAAGGCATCCACTGCCGCCCGTTGCCGATAGGCCCGCCCAGCCCGAGCTTGAACGGCAGCAACAGGCGCGACAAAAAGCCGCCCTCGGCCGCCAGCACCAGGCCGGTACGCACCAGCACCACGCGGATGCCCATCGCTTCGGCACGCTGGGCGGTTTCTTCCCAGGCGATGCACAGTTGGCTGGGGAAATCGTCTTGTACCGGCCCGCTGGCCTCGGTCAGTTCGCGCTCACCACCGTCGCCGTACCAGCCCACCGCCGAACCGGAAACCAGCACCGCCGGTTTCTGCGCCTGGCTTTCGAGCCAGGCCAGCAGGGTTTCGGTCAAGCCGATGCGGCTACTCCAAAGCAACGCCTTGCGTTTGTGGGTCCAGGGACGGTCAGCAATCGGCGCACCCGCCAGGTTAACCACCGCGTCCACCGCGCCAATCACCTCCTCCAGACGACTCACGCCCAGCACCGTTGCACCGCACAACCGGGCGACGTCTTCAGGATGACGGCTCCACACCGTCAGGCGATGCCCTTGGGCAATCCAGTGTTGGCAGAGTTGGCGACCGATCAGGCCGGTACCGCCGGTCAGCAAAATATGCATGGGACGCTCCTCATGTAACGTTCGCCGCCGATCACTAGTCTATTTTATAAGCAGGGATCAATTTGTAATCGAGCGTGACTTTTGTTTAAGCCTCATGGTTAACCATAGGTCACGCCAAGCGATCAGGTACGCCAAAACTTATACCAAAAAATAATATTGTACAGCTATTGGTGTCGGCGTAGCCTGTACCCAACGGTAAAACGAGGCCTCCCATGACTGTCCCCATCGCGATCATCGGCACCGGCATCGCCGGTCTCTCCGCCGCCCGAGCGTTACAAGACGCCGGGCACGTTGTACAACTCTTCGATAAAAGCCGCGGCAGCGGCGGCCGCATGTCCAGCAAGCGCAGCGACGCCGGCGCACTGGACATGGGCGCCCAATACTTCACCGCCCGCGACCGACGCTTCGTCAACGAAGTGCAGCGCTGGCAAAGCAACGGCTGGGCCGAGCAATGGAAACCCCAGCTGTACAACTTCAAGTCCGGCCAGCTCACGCCCTCCCCCGATGAACAGATCCGCTGGGTCGGCACGCCACGCATGAGCGCAATCACCCGCGCCCTGCTCGACGACCTGCCGGTGGAGTTCGGTTGCCGTATCACCGAAGTGTTCCAAGGCAAGCAACACTGGAACCTGCTGGATGCCGACGGTGAAAACCACGGCCCCTTCAGCCACGTGATCATCGCCACGCCCGCCCCCCAGGCCACTGCGCTTCTGGCCGCCGCCCCCAAACTGGCGAGCGCCGCCGCCGGCGTGAAGATGGACCCGACCTGGGCCATCGCCCTGGCCTTCGACAAGCCCCTGGATACACCAATGGAAGGCTGCTTCGTGCAAGACAGCCCACTCGACTGGCTGGCGCGCAACCGCAGCAAGCCCGGGCGCGACAACACCCTCGACACCTGGGTGCTGCACGCCACCAGCACTTGGAGCAAGGCCCACCTGGACCTGTCCAAGGAGGCGGTGATCGAACACCTGCACGGTGCCTTCGCCGAATTGCTCCACAGCGCCATGCCCGCACCGTCCTTCAGCCTGGCGCACCGCTGGCTCTACGCACGACCGTCCAGCGCCCATGAATTCGGGGTGCTGGCCGACGCCGACCTGGGCCTGTACGTATGTGGCGACTGGTGCCTCTCGGGCCGGGTGGAAGGGGCATGGCTCAGTGGCCAGGAAGCCGCGCGACGTTTGATCGAGCACCTGCAATGAACCGCATCAACCCCGCCAAACTGCTGCTGTCGAAGTGGACGGCAGCCCGGCCCCGCAACAAAGAAAAACACTTCTTGGTGACCGAGCTGTTTCGTGACGAAGAAGGCACCGTGCTGGAAATCGAGCTGCAAGCCGTGATGACCAAGCGCACTGATCGCCTGGCCTGGCAAACCCTGCAAAATGCCGAGGATTGGCAAATCGGCTGGAAATAGCTCCCGAGCAAATACTTGTACAAATAATTTGACTTGTACAGCATCAAACCTATGATGAGACTTGGTTGTACAGATTTTATATTTTGTACAGGAATCTTGCAGAGGTTTGGCCATGCCCACACCATCGTCCATCAAGCCGAAGATTGGCATCAGCGCCTGCCTGCTGGGCGAGAACGTGCGTTTCAATGGCGGTCACAAGCAATCCCAGCTATGCAGCGAAGTACTCGCCGAGTATTTCGACTTCGTGCCGCTGTGCCCGGAAGTGGCGATCGGCCTGGGTATCCCCCGTGAAACCATTCGCCTGGTGGGCGATGCCGAACAACCCCAGGCCGTCGGCACCGTACACCGCGAGCTGAATGTCACCGCGCCGCTGGACGCATATGCCCGCAAAATGGCCGCCGAACACACCGACCTGTGCGGTTACATCTTCATGCAGAAGTCGCCATCCTGCGGTCTGGAACGCGTCAAGGTCTACCGTGAAAACGGTGCGCCGGTGGAGGGCGGCGGGCGTGGCATTTACGCCCAGGCGTTCTGCGCGCGTCACCCGAACCTGCCTGTGGAAGAAGACGGCCGCCTGAATGACCCGGTACTGCGGGAAAACTTCCTGACCCGCGTCTTCGTCTACGCCAGTTGGCAGCAACTGCAGGCCGAGGGCCTGACCCGCCACCGCTTGCTGGCGTTTCACTCGCGCTACAAGTATTTGCTGATGGCCCACAGCCTGATGCATTACAAGAGCCTGGGCCACCGCCTCGGCAGCATGGCCAAGGACGTCGACCTCGACGAGTTGGGCGCCTGCTATTTCAGCGACTTGATGACCGGCCTGAAAAAGTGCGCCACCCGCGGCACCCACACCAACGTGCTGCAACACATCAGCGGCTACCTCAAGCAGGCCATCAGCGCCGATGACAAACAGGAAATACAGACAGTTATCGGCCAGTACCATCAGGGCATCGTGCCACTGGTGGTGCCGTTGACCCTGCTCAAGCATCACTTTCGCCAACACCCGGACCGCTACATCGCGCAGCAGGCCTACTTGCAGCCGCACCCGGAAAATCTCAGCCTGCGTAATGCGATCTAAACCATGAAAAGCGTCATGACCGCTATCTTGCAAGACGAACCCGGCGCAGACATCGCCCAAGCCCTCGAAGACGGTTGGCTGCCGATCCGCGAAGTGGCGCGCCAGACCGGCGTCAACGCCGTGACTCTGCGCGCCTGGGAACGCCGTTATGGCCTGATCGTGCCCCAGCGCACGCCCAAGGGCCATCGGCTGTTCAATGCCGAGCATGTACAACGCATCCACACCATCCTCACCTGGCTCAATCGCGGCGTACCGGTCAGCCAGGTCAAAGGCCTGATCGATTCCGCTCAAGCCCTTCCCGATGCCGTAAAAAACGAGTGGCAAGCCTTGCGCCAGAACCTGGTGCAGGCCGTCAGCGAGCTGGCCGAACGCCGGGTGGACGATGTGTTCAACCAGGCCATGGCGCTTTACCCGCCGCGCACCCTGTGTGAGCAACTGCTGCTGCCGCTGCTGCAGGAGTTGGAGCAACGCTGGCAAGGCCAGTTTGGCGCACAGATGGAACGGGTGTTTTTCCTGTCCTGGCTGCGCAGCAAATTCGGTGCACGTATCTACCACAACAATCGCCAGTTGCACGGCGCGCCACTGTTGCTGGTCAACCACTCCGACCTGCCCCTGGAGCCGCACCTGTGGCTCAGCGCCTGGCTGGCCAGCAGCGCCGATTGCCCGGTGGAAGTCTTCGACTGGCCATTGCCCACCGGCGAATTGGCCCTGGCGGCGGAACACCTGCAACCGCGTGCCGTGCTCCTGTATTCGAGCAAGGCCCTGCAATTGCCCGCACTGACCAAGCTGCTGGGCGGAGTCAGTTGCGCAAAACTGCTCGTCGGACCCACGGTCTGCATCCACCAGGCCGAGCTGGCCGTATTAACCCAAGACACTCCTGAATTGTTCGTGGCCGAAGACCCGCTGTCGGCCCACCAGCTCCTGATCCAGCGTGGACTTATTTAAATGCACTTGATCTGGCTGCGCACCGACTTGCGCCTTCACGACAACACCGCCCTGGCTGCGGCCTGCCAGCGAGGCCCGGTGGCGGCCGTGTACCTGATCACGCCTGAGCAATGGCTGACCCATGACGATGCGCCGTGCAAAGTGGATTTCTGGCTGCGCAACCTGCAGCACTTGAGCCAGGCCCTGGGCGCACTGAACATGCCCTTGCTGATCCGCCACGCCGCCACCTGGGACCAGGCCCCCGCCGTATTGAGTCAACTGTGCCGGGAACTGGCCGTGGAGTCGGTGCACGTCAACGAGGAATACGGCATTCATGAAAGCCGTCGCGATGCTGCTGTCGCTGAGGCGCTGGAAGCCGGCGGCGTGACGTTCCACAGCTACCTGGACCAACTGTTTTTCCAACCGGGCAGCGTGCTGACCAAGACCGGCACCTACTTCCAGGTGTTCAGCCAGTTCCGCAAGGTCTGCTACGCTCGCCTGCACAGCGCCCTGCCGCGCTTGGTCGCGACGCCACAGGCCCAAAGCCCGATCCCCCTCAAGAGCGATCCGATTCCCGAACAGGTCGAAGGCTTTGAGCCACCCAGCGAGACCCTGCGCGCCCTCTGGCCCGCCGGCGAAGACGAAGCCCGCCGCCGCCTCGACGCCTTCGCCGACCAGCAGATCAGCTACTACAAAGACGAACGCGACTTTCCGGCCAAGCCCGGCACCAGCCAGCTCTCCGCCTACCTGGCCGCCGGCGTGGTTTCGCCGCGCCAATGCCTGCACGCCGCACTGCAAACCAATCAGGGCGAGTTCGAAAGCGGCGACATCGGCGCCATCACCTGGATCAATGAACTGCTGTGGCGTGAGTTCTACAAACACATTCTGGTCGGCTACCCACGGGTCTCCCGTCACCGCGCTTTCCGCCCCGAGACCGAAGCCCTGGCCTGGCGCGATGCACCCAAGGACCTCGCCGCCTGGCAGCAAGCCCGCACCGGCCTGCCGATCATCGATGCCGCGATGCGCCAACTGCTGGAAACCGGCTGGATGCATAACCGCCTGCGCATGGTGGTGGCGATGTTCCTGACCAAGAACCTGTTGATCGACTGGCGCGAAGGCGAGCGTTTCTTCATGCGGCACCTGATCGACGGCGACCTGGCGGCCAATAACGGCGGCTGGCAATGGAGCTCATCCACCGGCACCGACTCGGCGCCGTACTTCCGGATTTTCAGCCCGCTGAGCCAGTCGGAAAAATTCGACAGCGAAGGTGTATTTATCAAGCACTGGCTGCCGGAGCTGGCCACGCTGAACAAGAAGGAAGTACACAACCCGGAAACCGCCGGCGGTTTGTTTGGCGTGACAGATTATCCGCGCTCGATTGTCGACCTGAAAAAATCCCGCGAACGCGCCCTGGCGGCCTTTCGCAACCTGCCTTCACGCCAGGAGGTCGCCGAACATGAGTGACTTCCTGCCCCGCTTCGCCCAGGCCTTCGCCTCGCTGGACAAGCACAACCTGCAGTTGCTCGACGGCCTCTACAGCAAGGACATCGCGTTCACTGACCCGCTGCATGAAATCCACGGTCTGACTGCGCTGCACACGTATTTCGCCGAGCTGTACAGCAACGTCAGCCAACTGCGCTTCGACTTCCACGGTTTCGACCAGGTGACCGAAGGCGAAGGTTACCTGCGCTGGAACATGAGTTTCTGCCACCCGCGCCTGGGCAAGGGCAAGGTCATCCGCGTGGAGGGCTGCTCGCATTTGATGTGGCGGGACAAGGTGTACCACCACCGCGACTACTTCGATGCCGGCGCCCTGTTGTACGAACACCTTCCCGTGCTGGGTGGGGTCGTCAGTTGGTTGAAAAGGAGAGTGGGATGAACGCACTGCCGCCCCGTCGTTATTGGCTGACCGGTGCCAGCAGTGGCATCGGCGCTTCCCTGGCCGTGGAGCTGCTCAACAGCGGCGCCCACGTGGCCGTCAGTTCGCGCACCAAAGGCCCGCTGGAAGCACTCGCCCAACGGTACCCCGGCCAGGTGCTGGTGGTGGCCGGCGACCTGACCAATAGCCAGACCGTGCGCGAGATCGGTGAACACATCGGCGCGGCCTGGGGTTCGGTCGACACCGTAATCCTCAACGCCGGCACCTGTGAATATGTCGACGCCAGGCAATTCGATTCCTCGATTATCGAACACGTGGTGCGCACCAACCTGCTGGCCAGCAGTTACTGCATTGAAGCGGCGCTGCCGTTGTTGCGCGCCGGGCGCACGCCACACCTGGTAGGCGTCGCCAGCGCCGTGACCTACTTGCCGATGCCACGGGCCGAAGCGTATGGCGCGTCCAAGGCCGGGCTGCGCTACCTGTTCGAATCCCTGCGCATCAGCCTGTCGCCCGAGAACATCGCCGTCACGGTGATCAGCCCGGGCTTTGTCGACACCCCGCTCACCGAACGCAATGACTTCCCGATGCCCCTGAGCTGGTCCGCCGACAAGGCCGCGCGGCATATTTTCGCCAAGCTGGAGAAGCGCCCGCTGGAGATCGCCTTCCCTGCGCTGTTTATCGCCACGCTGTGGCCGCTGTCGAAACTGCCGAACCGCGCGCAATTGATCATCGGCAAACGCATGTTGCGCAGCCCGCCACCGAAGAAGGACGACCTGTGAAGATCGCCATTATCGGCAGCGGCATCGCCGGGCTAACCAGCGCCTACCTGCTCAGCCGCCGTCACGACATCACGCTGTTCGAGGCGGGCGAGCGTATCGGCGGGCATACCCACACGGTCAACGTCACCGTCGAGGGCGAACCCTATGCGGTGGACACGGGTTTCATCGTGTTCAACGACTGGACCTACCCCAACTTCATTCGCCTGCTGGGGCAGATCGGCGTCACCTTCAAGCCCACCGAAATGAGCTTTTCGGTGTGCGACCAGAGCAACGGCTTCGAGTACAACGGCAACAACCTCAACAGCCTGTTTGCCCAGCGCCGCAATATCCTGTCGCCGGGCTTCTGGGGCATGCTGCGCGACATCCTGCGCTTCAATCGCCAGGCACCGCGAGACCTGCAAGAGCAGCGCATCAGCGCCGAGATGACCCTGGGCGACTACCTCGAAGCCGGCGGTTACGGGCCGCGATTTATCCGGCATTACATCGTCCCGATGGGCGCAGCGATCTGGTCGATGTCCCTGGCGGACATGCTGAACTTTCCGCTGCAGTTCTTTGTGCGCTTCTTCAAGAACCACGGCTTGCTCTCGGTGAACAACCGGCCGCAGTGGTGCGTGATCGAGGGCGGTTCCAGTCGTTATATCGAACCGCTGACCCGCAGCTTTCGTGAGCACATCCGCCTCAACTGCCCCGTGCACCTGGTCGAGCGTGACGCTGAGGGGGTGATTATCCACAGCGCCGCCGGCACCGAAGCTTTCGACAAGGTGGTGTTCGCCTGCCACAGCGACCAGGCACTCGCCTTGCTCAACGAGCCGAGCCAGGCCGAGCAGGAGATCCTCGGCGCCCTGCCCTATGCCGACAACGACGTGGTGCTGCACACCGACACGCGCCTGCTGCCCGACCGCAAACTGGCCTGGGCCAGTTGGAACTACAGGCTGAGCGGCGACGCGCAGACCCAGGCCGCTGTCACCTATGACATGAACATCCTGCAAGGCATCGACAGCGCCACCACCTTTTGCGTCAGCCTCAACCAGACGTCGCTGATCAACCCGCTGAAGATCCTCGCACGCTACACCTACGCCCACCCGCAATACAGCCTGGCCGCCGTGGCCGCGCAAGCGCGTTGGGAGGAACTGAACGGCACGCGACATACGTGGTATTGCGGCGCCTATTGGGCCAATGGTTTCCATGAAGACGGCGTGGTCAGCGCCTTGCGTGTGGCCGAAGCCTTTGGGGAAAGCCTGTGAACAGCGCCCTGTACAGTGGCTGGATCGCCCATCGGCGGTTTGCCCCCAAGGCCCACGCCTTTCGCTACCGCATCGGTCTGCTGTACCTGGACTTAAGTGAACAGGACGAAGTGCTCGGGCTATCGCCCCTGGCCGGCGCAAGTCGCCTGGCGCCCTTCGGTTTTCGCCAGCAGGACTACCTGCATGAATTCACGCGCCACGGCATGAGCTTGACCGATGCCGTGCGCCAGGAAGTCGGCAAGGCTCTGGGGCATACACCCCAGGGCGTTATCTGCCTGCTAACCCAGGCCCGCAGTTGGGGCCTGGCTTTTAATCCGGTGAGTTTCTTCTACTGCTTCGAGGCCGATGGGCAACTGGCCGCGATCCTGTGCGAAGTGACCAACACCCCATGGCGCGAGCGCTATCACTACGTGCTGCCAGCCCAGGCCCTTGGTGCGGAGGAGCACCAGCACTTCGCCGTGGCCAAGGCGTTTCACGTGTCGCCGTTTTTGCCGCGCGACCTGGAATACCGCATGAGCTTCAGCCCGCCCGCCGCCAAGCTCGGCGTGCACATGGCCGATTGGCAGGGCGAGGTGAAAGTCTTCGATGCCACCTTGAGCCTGCACAAAGAAACGCTGAACCGCGCCAGCCTGCACCGTTACCTGTGGCGCTTTCCGTGGATGACCGCCAAGACCTGCCTGGCCATTTATTGGCAGGCCCTGCGCCTGTTGCTCAAGCGCACACCGATTTTTTCCCATCAGGCCGCCGACGGCGCCTCTCGCACAGCTGTCGGGTACACCAAGGATCGACGCCATGAAATCCCCTAGTTTATCGGTCAAGACCAACCGCCTGAACGTCAACGGCATGACCAGTGCGCTGCTGCGCAAGGGCGTGCTGCGCCAACTCAGCCAACTGCGCCATGGCCAGTTGGTGGTGATCGAGGACGGCGAGCGCCAGGTATTCGGCGCACGGGAAGCGCACCTGCTGGGGGAAATCCAGATCCTCGATTCGGCGGTCTGGGGGCTGGTGGCGGCCAACGGTTCCATCGGCGCCGGCGAAGCGTTTATCCATGGGTATTGGAGCAGCCCGGACCTGACCGCAGTGGTGCGGGTGATGGTGAGTAACCTGGATGTGCTCGACGCGATGGAGGGTGGCCTGGCGAGACTGGCGCGGCCGTTCACCCAAGGCCTGCACTGGCTCAACCGCAACACGCGCAAGGGCTCGCAGAAAAACATCGCCGCCCACTACGACCTCGGCAACGACCTGTTCGAAGAATTCCTCGACCCGACCATGATGTATTCGGCCGCGCAGTTCCTGACGCCCGACGACACCCTGGAGCAAGCGCAACTGAACAAACTGGAACGCATCTGCCAGAAGCTCGCGCTCAAACCCACCGATCATCTGCTGGAAATCGGCACCGGCTGGGGCAGCATGGCGCTGTATGCGGCGCAGCATTATGGCTGCAAGGTCACCACCACGACCTTGTCCAAAGAGCAGTTCGCCTACACCGAAAAACGCATCGCGGCCCTGGGACTGCAAGACCAGGTCACGTTGCTGCTGCAGGACTACCGCGACCTGACCGGCGAGTACGACAAGCTGGTGTCCATCGAGATGATCGAAGCGGTGGGCCATCGCTTCCTGCCGACCTACTTCAAACAGTGCGCGCACCTGCTCAAGCGCGATGGCCTGATGTTGCTGCAAGCCATCACCATCCGCGAGCAGCGCTTTGAGCAGGCGAAGAACAGCGTCGACTTTATCCAGCGCTATATCTTCCCCGGCGGCGCCCTGCCCAGTGTGCAGAACATGCTGCACATCGTCAGCCGCGACACCGACATGAACCTGTTGCACATGGAGGATTTCGGCCTGCACTACGCACGAACCCTGCGCCTGTGGCACGAGAACTTTCGCCACGCCCACGGCCGTCTGACGGAGTTGGGCTACGACGAATATTTCCTGCGGTTGTGGGAGTTTTACCTATGCTACTGCGAGGGCGGCTTTATGGAGCGCAGCATTGGCACCGCGCAATTGCTGTTGGCCAAACCGTCGGCCATCAACCCACCGTTACTCGGGCGCTTCAGTGCTTAAACCACTGGCCAATGCCGTGCTGTTCCAGTGCGGGTGGTTTGCCTGTGTACTCGGTGGCGATAGCCCTTGGTTGCTGGTGGGGCTGGCGGTGCTGGCAATCCACCTGCTGTGGATAAGTTCGTGGGCCCAGGACGGCGCGCTGATTATCCGCGTGACGCTGCTCGGCACGGTACTGGATACGATGCTGCGCAGCCTGGGCGTCTTTCAATTTAGCGAGCCGGGACCACTGATTCCGTTGTGGCTCATCCTGCTGTGGGCAGTGCTGGCCACCACCCTGCGCCATTGCCTGGCCTGGAGTGCACGGCCCTGGTGGCGTGCGGCAGCATTGGGGGCGATCGGGGGGCCGCTGTCGTATTACGCCGGGAGCCAGTTGGCGGGCGTGCATTTTGGCTACGCAGTGCTACCCACCATGGCGGGGCTCGCGCTGCTTTGGGCAGTGGTGTTCGTCGGACTGCATCGGCTGGCGCGCTGACGCCTGTCAGACCTTTCACACCTGCGTCACCCGCTTGCCTTACACTGCGCGCCTATGACCAACATCCCGCACACTCAAATCACCGAACCCGCCGTCACCTGCTCGACCTGCGCGGCCTGCTGCTGCCAGCTGGAAGTGATGCTGATCACCGACACCGGCGTGCCGGAGCGCTATATCGACACTGACGATTGGGGCGGTGAAGTGATGCTGCGCCTGGACGACGGCTGGTGCGCGGCACTGGATCGCGACACGATGATGTGCACGATCTACGAGCGTCGGCCGCTGATTTGCCGCGAGTTCGAGATGGGCGCACCGGAGTGCCTGACCGAGCGCGAAGGAATCGCCACGGCCTACCGCTGATCTCAGGCCAGTGAAGACCTTAATGTGGGAGGGGGCTTGCCCCCGATAGCGGAGTGTCAGTCGCGGAATTTGCCAACTGATCCATCGCCATCGGGTTCAAGCCCCCTCCCACACTGTTTTGCAGCGTTCCTGGGAATTACAGCGGCATGGTGTAGTGCAGCGAGTAACTTTCTACACCATCGTTATTGCTGCTGATCCCGGCATTGGAGTAGTGCGTGGCGCGAATGCCCACTTCATGCCCACCGGTGAAGCGCAGGCCGAAACCCAAGCGGTCTTCGAACTGAAAAGCCTGGCCGATGTTGTTGTCTTCCAGCTTGGTACGGGAAAACACCGCTACACCGATCCCGGCTTCGATGTAGGGCTTGACCGACTGGCCGGCAAACTCATACACGAATACCGGCGAGAACGACAGGCTGCTGGCGCCTGCACGGTCATCACCTTCCCAATAGGTATAGGCGCCGCTCCAATAGCCGGTCAGGCGACCGACGTCACTCTGCATCCAGCTTTTGTCCCAATCCGAGGTCAGGCCCAGCCGATAGGTCAACGTCGAATCACTGGTGCTGCCAACCCCAAACTCCAGGCCTGCGGCCTGGGTCGAAACAGAGTGTCCCACCACTACAGCCGCAATCGCGGCCAAACAGAACAAGCGCTTCATAAGAAACAGTCCTTTGAAAACGAAGTTGTATGATTTTTTACAGGCCATCTCGCTATAGAAGCTGACGTACACTCAGAAGTTCAGCGACATTTCACGAAATTTTCACGACCCGAAGCTTCGCACAACTCCAGAATGTTTCCATAGTGTCGGTAGGATATTTCTTAGGTGATACACATCGCCACTGGTCCAGAACTGTGTCGGCTCAGGATCGCCGAGGGCCAGCAGATCGCGTTCGCCCAGCAAACGCTTGAGCTGCCGCGCGACGGCAGCGCCGGTGTCGATGAGGATGATGCTGGCGGGCAGCATCTGCGCCAGAAGCGGCTTGAGGAAGGGATAGTGGGTGCAGCCGAGGATGATGGTGTCACAGCCGGCGCTGAGCAGCGGGTCGATATAGCCCTGCAACAACTGACGCAGGCTCGGGCTATCCAGATCACCGGTTTCAATCAGCTCCACCAGGCCCGGGCACGGCTGGGTGATCACCCGCACATCGGTGGCAAACCGATCGAGCAGCGCGGCGAACTTGGCGCTTTGCAGGGTACCGGTAGTGGCGAGCACCCCGACCACGCCACTGCGAGTGGCAGCCGCAGCGGGTTTGACCGCAGGCTCCATGCCCACCAGGGGCCAATCGGGGTAGTCCTGGCGCAAATCCGCGACAGCCGCGACGGTTGCGGTGTTGCAGGCGATCACAAAAGCCTTGGCGCCCCGCTCGCGGAAAAACTCGGCAACCGACCGGGAGCGCTCAAGAATGAACGCGGGGGTTTTCTCGCCGTAGGGGATATGTCCGCAATCGGCGACGTACAACAGTGACTCATGGGGCAGCAATTGCTGAATCTCATCCAGCACCGACAAGCCGCCGACGCCGGAATCGAACACACCGATCGGCGCGTCCTTACCCATGTCGCGTCCCGCAGACACTGCAACCGGGATCACGCTTGACCCGCAATTCGCGAAAGCGAGTGCTCAATGCGTCAATCAGCAGCAAGCGCCCCACCAGCGGCTCGCCGAAACCAGCCAGCAACTTCAAGGCCTCCAGGGCTTGCAGGCTACCGACCAGGCCCACCAGTGGGCCGACCACGCCCGCTTCGCTGCAGGTGAGTTCAGTGTCACTGCCGTGCCCGTATAAGCAGTGGTAGCACGGGCTGTCGGCCCGACGTGGATCGAATACTGACAGCTGCCCTTCAAGACGAATCGCCGCGCCGCTGATCAATGGCTTGCACGCCGCCACGCAGGCGGCATTGACCGCCTCGCGGGTGGAGAAGTTGTCGCTGCAATCGAGTACCACGTCCACGGCCGCCACGGCCGCCGCCAAGGTATCGGCATCCAGCGCGATGCGATGGGCGACCAATTTGATTTCGGGGTTGAGGGCGCTCAGGCGATGGATGGCCGAGTCGACCTTGGCCTGCCCGACGCTGTCGGTGTCATGGATGATCTGGCGTTGCAGGTTGGTGAGGTCGACGGTGTCGAAATCCGCCAGGTGCAATTCGCCGACGCCAGCGGCGGCCAGGTACATCGCCACCGGGGCACCCAGGCCACCGAGGCCGACGATCAACGCACGGGCGTTTTTCAGGCGCAATTGGCCGTCGATGTCGACATGCTGCAACAGAATCTGTCGGCTGTAGCGCAACAGCTCCTGATCGGTCAGCACGGCCAGCGTCCCAGGGAGATGCGTTCGTGACCGCCAAGGTCGATGCGGCTGTGCACCTGCTCGAAGCCTTGGCTCAGCAACAGGTCGCGCACCGCGGCGGCCTGGTCGTAACCGTGCTCCAGCAGCAGCCAGCCGGCGGCGTTCAGGTGGGCCGGGGCCTGGGCGGTGATCAGCCGCAGATCGTCCAAACCATCATGGCCCGCCACCAGGGCGCTGGCCGGTTCAAAACGCACATCGCCGGCCACCAGGTGCGGATCATTGTCGGCGATGTAGGGCGGGTTGCTGATGATCAGATCGTAAGTGTGGCCTGCCAGGGCGCTGAACCAATGGCTGTTGAGCACCGTGGCGTTATTAAGGTGCAGGCGCTGCCGATTGCGCTCGGCCAGGGCCACGGCTTCCAGCACGCGGTCGACGGCCGTGACGTGCCAGGCCGGGCGCTCGCTGGCCAGGGCCAGGGCGATGGCGCCGCTGCCGGTGCCCAGGTCGAGGACCTTGACGGGGGTGGCCGGTAACAATTCCAGGGCCGCTTCCACCAGCAGCTCGGTGTCCGGACGCGGGATCAGCGTGTGGGGCGCGACCTCCAGGTCCAGCTTCCAGAAACCTTGCTGACCGAGGATATAGGCCACTGGTTCACCGCCGCGGCGGCGTTGCAGGTAGCCGGCAAAGGTCAGGGCGTTTTCGCTGCTGACGATTTTTTCCGGCCAGGTGTGCAGGTAGCTGCGGGACTTGCCCAAGGCAGCCGCCAACAACAGTTCGGCATCCAGGCGCGCCGTGGGCGAGTCGGGCAAGTCAGCGGCGCGCAACAGGCTGGCGATAATGGTCATTTATTCACCTATCGCCGCCAGTTGATCGGCCTGGTATTCGGCGAGCAATGGCTCGATCACCGCATCCACGCCACCAGCGAGAATCTCGTCCAGCGAGTAAAGGGTGAGGTTGACCCGGTGGTCGGTGACCCGACCCTGGGCAAAGTTGTAGGTACGGATGCGCTCGGAGCGGTCGCCCGAGCCCACCAGCAATTTGCGCTCGCTGGCAATCGCGTTGGCGGCGGCGCTGGTCTGCTGGTCATTCAGCTTGGCCGATAGCCAGGACATGGCCCGCGCACGGTTCTTATGCTGGGAGCGCTCTTCCTGGCACTCCACCACGATGCCCGATGGCAAGTGGGTGATACGGATCGCCGAGTCCGTCTTGTTGACGTGCTGACCACCGGCGCCCGACGAGCGGTAGGTGTCGACCCGCAGGTCGGCTGGGTTGATCTCGATAGCTTCCTGCTCGTCCGGCTCAGGCAACACGGCCACGGTGCAGGCCGAGGTGTGGATACGGCCCTGAGATTCCGTCGCCGGAACCCGCTGCACGCGATGGGCTCCGGACTCGAACTTCAGCTTGCCATAGACGTTGTCGCCTTCGACCCGCGCAATGACTTCTTTATAGCCGCCGTGCTCGCCCTCGTTCTCGGACAGGATCTCGACCCGCCAGCCGCGACGCTCGGCATAACGCGAATACATGCGGAACAGGTCGCCGGAGAAAATCGCCGCTTCATCACCGCCGGTGCCGGCACGAATCTCGAGAAACACGTTGCGCCCGTCATTGGGGTCCTTGGGCAGCAGCATGCGTTGCAGGTCGCCTTCCAGCTCGGCCAACTTTTCCTTGGCTTCGCGGACTTCTTCCACGGCCATTTCACGCATGTCCGGGTCGCTGTCCTTGAGCAGTGCCTGGGCACCTTCGAGGTCGGCCTGCACTTTGGTGAGGTTTTTGTAAGTAGCCACAATGGGCTCAACTTCGGCGTATTCCTTGGAATAGGCGCGGAATTTGGTCTGATCGGAGATGACCTCGCCATCGCCGAGCAAGGCGGTCAGTTCTTCGAAACGGTCCTGGAGGACGTCCAGTTTATTGAGCAGTGACGCTTTCATTGCGATTTTTTATCCGAAGAGCTGGGCGCGCCCTCACCGAGGGCAAAGAGTTCCTGGGCCATGGCCAGCGCATCGAGGCGGCCTTCGGCAGTCAGTTTTTTTAATTGTACGCTGGGCGCATGCAGCAGCTTGTTGGTCAGGCCGCGGGCCAGTTGCATCAGCACCTCCTCGGCGCTGCTGCCGTTGGCGAGCAGGCGCTGGGCCTTGATCAACTCTTCATCACGCAGGCGTTCGCCCTGCTGACGATACGCCTTGAGCACGTCCACCGCTGCCAGTTCACGCAGGCGCACCATGAACTCTTCGGCGCCGATGCTGACCATCTCCTCAGCAGCCTGGGCAGCGCCCTGGCGACTCTTGAGGTTTTCGGCCACCACTTCATGCAGATCGTCGACGCTGTAGAGGTAAACGTCGTCCAACTCGCCGACTTCGGGCTCGATATCCCGCGGAACGGCGATATCGACCATGAAGATGGGCTTGTGCTTGCGCAGTTTCAGCGCGCTTTCAACCGCGCCCTTGCCGAGGATCGGTAGCTGGCTGGCGGTGGAGCTGATGACGATATCGCTGCGCACCAGTTCGGCCGGGATGTCCGACAGCAGCACCGCGTGGGCGCCGAACTGCTCGGCGAGGATGCTGGCGCGCTCCAGGGTACGGTTGGCGACCACGATGCGCTTGACGCCCAGGTCATGCAGGTGGCGGGCAACCAGGGTGATGGTCTCGCCGGCGCCGATCAACAGCGCCTGGCTGCGCTGCAAGTCGCTGAAGATCTGCTTGGCCAGACTGACGGCGGCAAACGCCACGGACACCGGGTTTTCACCGATGGCAGTATCGGTACGCACCTGCTTGGCGGAATTGAAAGTGGCCTGGAACAGACGGCCCAGCAGCGGACCGACGGTGCCGGCCTCGCGCGCCACGGCGTAGGCGGACTTCATCTGGCCCAGGATCTGCGGCTCGCCCAACACCAGCGAATCGAGACCGGATGCCACACGCATCATGTGACGAACTGCCGCATCGTCTTGGTGCACATAGGCGCTAGCGCGCAGATCTTCGAGGCTTAAATGGTGATAATCGGCCAGCCAGCGCAGTACCACATCCGCTGAAAGATGTTCCTGCTCTATATAAAGCTCACTGCGATTGCAGGTCGAAAGGATCGCAGCTTCGCGGCTGTCGGTGAGACGGCAGAGCTGCTGCAAGGCCTCAACCAACTGCTCTGGCGTAAACGCCACGCGCTCGCGCACGTCTACGGAAGCAGTCTTGTGGTTAATACCGAGTGCGAGGAAGGCCATTCAATATCGCTGATGATGTCGGGAAGCCGACAATTGTCCTACTTCGAAAGATTCAGAACAACCACCGTCGTCTATTGTCCTAGTAGCTTATGCCTATAAAAAGGCCATCTGTAGGCGCAAGCCTGCTCGCGATGGTCGTGAACCATGACGCGGCCTCCTGATAAAACGCGTTGTCCTCAGGCTTATCGCGAGCCAGCTCGCTCCCACACGGTTATGTTTGACCGAAGGCTTGTGTCATGATGATCCGACCGCAGGTTAGTCGTCCTCTTCCTATATGAATAGATCCTCCGCGTTGCTCCTTGCTTTTATCTTCCTCAGCGGCTGCCAGGCCATGGCACCCGTGTCGCCGGACGGTACACCGCCGGTGGAAGACAGCACCCCCGCCCCTGAAAAGCCCAAGGTTTATTCCTCGTTCAGTGAAGAAACGGTGTTCAGCCTGCTCAGTGCGGAACTGGCCGGCCAGCGCAATCGCTTCGATATTGCGCTGGATAATTATGTGACCCAGGCCATCAACACTCAGGATCCGGGGATTTCCGAGCGGGCGTTCCGTATTGCCGAGTACCTGGGGGCCGATCAGGCCGCACTGGATACCTCGCTGATCTGGGCAAAGAACGCGCCGGACGATCTGGAGGCACAACGGGCAGCGGCCATTCAACTGGCACGCGCCGGGCGCTATGACGACTCCATGGTCTATATGGAGAAAGTCTTGCAGGGCAAGGGCGACACCCATTTCGACTTCCTCGCGCTGTCGGCTGCCGACACCGACCAGGACACCCGAAACGGCCTGATGAAGAGTTTCGACCGCCTGCTGCAAAAACACCCGAAGAACAGTCAACTGGTGTTCGGCAAGGCCCTGCTGCTGCAACAGGATGATGAAGCCGAAGCCGCATTGAAGCTGCTGGAACAGAACCCGCCGGAAGACGGCGAGATCGCGCCGATTCTGCTGCGCGCGCGCCTGCTGCAGAACCTCAACCGCGGCAAGGAAGCGATTCCACTGCTGGAAAAAAGCATCAAGAAATATCCGGACGACAAGCGCCTGCGCCTGACTTACGCGCGCACGCTGGTGGAGCAGGACCGAATGGAGGACGCCAAAGTGCAGTTCGCCAACCTGCTCCAGCAATACCCGGACGACGATGAACTGCGTTACTCCCTGGCGCTGGTGTGCCTGGAAGCCAAGGCCTGGGACGAGGCCAAGGGTTATCTGGAAGAGCTGATCGAGCGCGAAAGTCATGTCGACTCGGCGCACCTGAACCTGGGCCGCATCGCTGAAGAGCGCAACGCCCCCCAAGCCGCCCTGCTTGAATACGCACAAGTCGGGCCAGGCAACGACTACCTGCCGGCCCAACTGCGCCAGGCCGACATCCTGATGAGCAACGGGCGTACCGATGAGGCAGAAAAACGCCTGGCTGCTGCACGGGATGCCGAACCGGACTACGCGATCCAGCTTTACCTGATCCAGGCGGAGACCTTGTCAGCCAATAATCAGGGCGAGCGCGCCTGGAAGGTGCTGCAACAAGCCTTGCTGCAATTCCCCGACGATTTGAACCTGCTGTACACCCGCGCCATGCAGGCGGAAAAACGCAATGACCTGGCGCAGATGGAAAAAGACCTGCGCCTGATCATCAAGCGTGACCCGGACAACGCCATGGCCCTCAATGCCCTGGGCTACACCTTGTCCGACCGCACCACGCGTTACGACGAAGCCAAGGTATTGATCGAACAAGCGCATAAGCTCAACCCGGAAGACCCGGCTGTACTCGACAGCCTGGGCTGGGTGAACTATCGCCTGGGCAACCTCGACGAAGCCGAACGCTTGCTGCGCCAGGCCCTGGAGCGCTTCCCCGATCAGGAAGTCGCTGCACACCTGGGCGAGGTGCTGTGGGCCAATGGCAAGCAGCGCGAAGCCCGCCAAATCTGGGAAAAATTCCTCAAGGAACAACCCGAAAGCCCCATCCTGCGCGGCACCATCAAGCGCCTGACCGGATCCGAGACCCTTTAAGCTTATGTTCTTGCGCCACGTTATCGTTTTCAGCTTCATTGCCCTGCTCGCCGGTTGTGCGGGCTTCGGTGCCCGCGAATCCGTTGAGGGCCAGGGCAACCCGGCGCAATGGAAGCAGCACAAGGATCAGCTCGCCAGCATCGACGGCTGGCAGATCGAAGGCAAAGTCGGGGTTCGCGCACCGAAAGACTCCGGCAGCGGTACCTTGTTCTGGCTGCAACGCCAGGACTACTACGACATTCGCTTGTCCGGCCCCTTGGGGCGTGGCGCTGCTCGCCTGACGGGTCGCCCAGGACAAGTCAGCCTCGAAGTCGCCAATCAGGGTCGCTATGAGGCCACATCGCCCGAAGCGCTGCTGGAAGAACAGATTGGCTGGAAACTGCCTGTCTCGCATCTGGTGTGGTGGGTCCGCGGCTTGCCTGCGCCGGACAGCAAGAGCCGCCTGAGCCTTAACGGTGACAGCCGCCTGGCCACCCTGGAACAAGATGGCTGGCAGGTCGAGTACCTCAGCTACGTGGAACAGGGCGGTTATTGGTTGCCAGAGCGTATCAAGCTGCATGGCACCGACCTGGACGTCACGCTGGTGATCAAGGACTGGCAACCGCGCAAGCTGGGGCAATAACGTGGCCGTAGAAAGACTGACCCTGCCCTCGCCGGCCAAACTCAATCTGATGCTGCACATTCTCGGTCGCCGTGAAGACGGCTATCACGAGTTGCAGACGCTGTTTCAATTTCTCGACTACGGCGATGAGCTCACCTTCGCCCTGCGCGACGATGGCGTGATCCAGTTGCACACTGAATTCGAAGGCGTGCCCCACGACAGCAATCTGATCGTGAGAGCCGCCAAAAAACTCCAGGAGCAGTCCGGCTGTTCCCAGGGCATCGATATCTGGATCGATAAAATTTTGCCCATGGGTGGCGGAATCGGTGGTGGCAGCTCGAATGCCGCGACCACACTGCTGGGACTGAACCACTTGTGGCAACTGGGCTGGGACCATGATCGCCTGGCTGCGCTGGGCCTCACGCTGGGCGCCGACGTCCCGGTTTTCGTGCGTGGACACGCCGCTTTTGCTGAGGGTGTGGGGGAAAAACTCACCCCGGAATACCCCGAAGAGCCGTGGTATGTCGTGCTTGTCCCGCAAGTATCTGTAAGTACAGCAGAAATTTTTTCAGATCCGCTGTTGACACGTAACTCTCCTCCCATTAAAGTGCGCCCCGTTCCCAAGGGAAACAGTCGAAATGACTGCTTACCGGTTGTAGCAAGGCGTTATCCAGAGGTACGTAACGCTTTGAATTTGTTAGGTAAATTTACCGAAGCAAAATTAACCGGAACTGGAAGTTGTGTGTTTGGGGGCTTCCCAAGCAAAGCTGAAGCTGATAAAGTCTCGGCCCTTCTTACAGAGACCCTTACAGGGTTTGTAGCAAAGGGAAGCAACGTTTCGATGTTGCATCGCAAGCTGCAAAGTCTGCTCTAAAAGGAATCGAGTACTGGGTACTCGTTGCAACAGATACAGGGGCGTCGCCAAGCGGTAAGGCAGCAGGTTTTGATCCTGCCATGCGTTGGTTCGAATCCAGCCGCCCCTGCCATTTTCTAATACTCATCCAGGTTACCCTCAGCCTCTAGGTACTGCGCGTGTCCAAGATGATGGTCTTTACGGGGAACGCCAACCCCGATCTGGCTCGACGTGTCGTACGTCAGCTGCATATCCCTCTCGGTGACATCTCTGTCGGTAAATTCTCCGACGGCGAAATTACAGCCGAGATCAATGAAAACGTCCGCGGTAAAGACGTCTTCATTATCCAGCCGACCTGCGCTCCGACCAACGATAACCTGATGGAACTCGTCGTGATGGCTGATGCCTTCCGCCGCTCCTCAGCGACTCGAATCACAGCTGTAATCCCTTACTTTGGTTATGCACGTCAGGATCGCCGTCCGCGTTCCGCACGTGTGGCTATCAGCGCGAAAGTCGTTGCTGACATGCTCACCGTGGTAGGCATCGACCGTGTGCTCACGGTTGACCTGCACGCTGACCAAATCCAGGGGTTCTTCGATATTCCGGTAGATAACATCTACGGCTCCCCCGTATTGGTGGATGACATCGAAGACCAGCGCTTTGAAAACCTGATGATTGTGTCCCCGGACATTGGTGGCGTCGTGCGTGCACGGGCTGTTGCCAAATCCCTGGGCGTGGACCTCGGGATCATCGACAAACGCCGCGAGAAAGCCAATCACTCTGAAGTGATGCATATCATCGGTGATGTCGAAGGGCGTACCTGTATTCTGGTTGATGACATGGTCGACACCGCCGGCACCCTGTGCCACGCGGCCAAAGCCTTGAAAGAGCACGGTGCAGCTAAAGTCTTCGCCTACTGCACACACCCTGTGCTGTCGGGCCGAGCGATCGAGAACATCGAGAACTCCGTGCTGGACGAACTGGTGGTGACTAACACCATCCCGTTGTCCGCCGCTGCTCAAGCCTGTGCGCGTATCCGTCAACTGGATATCGCGCCGGTAGTTGCCGAAGCGGTTCGCCGCATCAGCAACGAAGAATCGATCAGCGCGATGTTCCGCTAAGGGTCAAACCTTCGGAACACCTCACTGACGAAAAGCGCCCCGCCCCAGCATACTGTTGGGGCGGGGCTTTTTTGCCCATATCGCCTTTAGCGCTGGTCGCAAACGCTGGGGCGAATGTGGTTATTTTGGAGATACAACATGAACGATTTTACTCTGAATGCTGAAGTGCGTTCCGACCTGGGGAAAGGTGCGAGCCGCCGCCTGCGTCGTCTCGCAAGCCTGGTTCCAGCTGTAGTTTACGGTGGCGACAAAGCCCCTGAATCCATCAGCATGCTGGCTAAAGAAGTTGCCAAACTGCTCGAAAACGATGCGGCCTACAGCCACATCATCGAGCTGAACGTTGGTGGCAAAAAGCAGAACGTCATCATCAAGGCCCTGCAACGTCACCCAGCTAAAGGCCACGTGCTGCACGCTGACTTCGTACGCGTCGTAGCGGGTCAGAAACTGACCGCTATCGTACCTGTGCACTTCGTGGGTGAAGAAGCTCCGGTCAAGAAAGGCGGCGAAGTCTCGCACGTTGTTGCTGAAATCGAAGTGACCTGCCTGCCGAAAGACCTGCCTGAGTTCATCGAAGTCGACCTGTCGGCTCTGGAAATCGGCGACATCATTCACCTGTCCGACCTCAAGGCCCCTAAAGGCGTTGAGTTCGTTGCACTGGCTCACGGTGATGACAAAGCTGTTGCAAACGTACACGCTCCACGCGTTGCTCCAGAAGCTGAAGAAGGCGCTGCAGAGTAATTCACTCTGTATTGCCGGAGCTTGAGGAAACATCGCGGACCGAAACGTAGCGAGAAAGCGGGCGATAACGCGAAGTTTATCTCTGGATAAGTTAGCTCCTGTCGTCCACTTTCGCCGCACTCAGGTCAGGCGATGTTATCCACAACTCCAAAGGAAGGGCCCCTGTCGTGACTGCCATTAAACTGATCGTTGGCCTGGGAAATCCAGGCGCCGAATACGAACAGACCCGGCATAACGCGGGGGCCCTTTTTGTTGAGCGCATCGCCCACGCCCAAGGTGTAAACCTGGTGGCCGATCGCAAATATTTTGGCCTGACCGGGCGCTTCTCGCACCTGGGTCAGGATATTCGTCTGTTGATTCCCACCACCTACATGAACCGCAGCGGCCAGGCTGTCGCGGCGCTTGCGGGCTTCTTCCGGATCAAACCCGAGGAAATCCTGGTGGCCCATGACGAACTGGACCTGCCACCCGGTGTTGCCAAGCTCAAGCAAGGCGGCGGGCATGGCGGGCACAATGGCCTGCGCGACATCATCGCGCAGTTGGGCAATCAGAATAATTTTTACCGCCTGCGGCTCGGCATAGGCCACCCAGGCGTCGCCAGTATGGTTTCAAATTTCGTCCTGGGTCGTGCGCCACGCGCCGAACAGGAAAAACTCGATGCCAGCATCGACTTTGCCCTCGGCGTGCTGCCGGATATCTTCGCCGGTGAATGGAACCGCGCGATGAAAAACCTGCACAGCCAGAAGGCCTGACTTTTTTCCGAGGGGAAACACCATGGGATTCAATTGCGGCATCGTCGGCCTGCCCAACGTCGGCAAATCCACCTTGTTCAACGCTTTGACCAAGTCCGGTATTGCGGCGGAGAACTTCCCCTTCTGCACCATCGAACCCAACAGCGGCATCGTGCCGATGCCCGATCCGCGCCTGGAAGCACTGGCGGCCATCGTCAATCCCAAGCGCATCCTGCCGACCACCATGGAGTTCGTCGACATCGCAGGCCTGGTAGCCGGCGCGTCGAAAGGTGAAGGCCTGGGCAACAAGTTCCTGGCCAACATCCGTGAAACCGATGCCATCGCCCACGTGGTCCGCTGCTTTGAAGACGAGAACGTGATTCACGTCTCCAACAGCGTCGACCCGAAACGCGACATCGAGATCATCGACCTTGAACTGATCTTCGCCGACCTCGACAGCTGCGAGAAGCAACTGCAGAAAGTCGCACGCAACGCCAAAGGCGGCGACAAGGACGCTGTGGTCCAGAAAGGCCTGCTGGAACAGTTGATCGCGCACTTCACCCTGGGCAAGCCGGCACGCAGCCTGATGAAGACCATGGGCGCTGACGAGAAGGCCGTGGTCAAGGGCTTCCATCTGCTGACCACCAAGCCTGTGATGTACATCGCCAACGTCGCTGAAGATGGCTTCGAGAACAACCCTTTGCTCGACGTGGTCAAGGCCATCGCCGACGAAGAAGGCGCCATCGTGGTGCCGGTGTGCAACAAGATCGAAGCGGAAATCGCCGAGCTGGATGACGGCGAAGAGAAAGACATGTTCCTTGAGGCCCTGGGCCTGGAAGAACCTGGCCTGAACCGCGTGATCCGCGCCGGCTACGAAATGCTCAACCTGCAGACCTACTTCACCGCCGGTGTCGAAGAAGTCCGCGCCTGGACCGTAAAAGTCGGCGCCACTGCGCCACAGGCTGCCGGTGTGATCCACACCGACTTTGAAAAAGGCTTTATCCGCGCTGAAGTGATCGCTTACAACGACTTTATCCAGTTCAAGGGTGAGGCCGGTGCTAAGGAAGCCGGTAAATGGCGTTTGGAAGGTAAGGAATATATCGTCAAGGATGGCGACGTGATGCACTTCCGCTTTAACGTGTAAACGTCACTCTTAATACACCAATAAAAAAGCCGATGCATTGCATCGGCTTTTTTGTGGGCACGTATTTAATTTTATATAGCCTTCATATCCGAATATTAAATAATTTCAGACTTATCCTATTTGACTTGCTTATTCCTCGCACCCACCAAGAACAATGCGACTTCATCGCTACAACAGAAAGACACTTTCCTACAGCAATTGCCCGTCGCCCCCCTTTAAGAATGAATGACAGCCCCTATAATCTACGCCACTGGTCATCGCGAGCATAACGTCCTTTTAACAATGAATTAATAGCAGGAAGGGAACATCTTTCAATGTCGACAACCTTCAACATGGAAAATGAAACGGCATTTTCACTCATCGAAGGCCCAGATATTGAAAACACACTAAACAACACGGCTACCCTCAACATTGACATTTTGTTACTGGGGGAAACCGGTACAGGCAAAGATACGCTAGCACAACGGATTCATCTTCTATCGGGACGGCGAGGTAATTTTGTTCCCGTGAACTGTGCAGCCATCCCGGAAAGCCTCGCGGAAAGCCAATTGTTCGGCGTCAACAGCGGCGCCTATACCGGGGCGATGCAATCCAGGGCCGGCTTCGTAGAGGCTGCCCACCTGGGCACGCTTTACCTTGATGAGATCGACAGCATGCCATTGAACCTGCAGGCCAAGCTGCTACGCGTGCTGGAATCACGCGGCGTGGAGCGCCTGGGTTCGACCCGCTTCATCCCTGTGGACATGCGCGTCATTGCGTCTGCCCAGCACTCGCTGCACCAGATGGTCGAACACGGCACCTTCAGGCGTGACCTGTATTTTCGCCTGAACGTCGTGAATATTCAGCTCCCGGCACTGCGGGAGCGACGCGAGCGCATCATTCCGCTGTTCCTGGAAATGATCCGGCAAGAAGCAAACCACTTCAAATGCACTGCCCCGCACCCTTCTGAGGGGCTACTGCAACAACTGCTATGCCACACCTGGCTCGGCAACGTGCGTGAACTACGGTCAACGGCCAAACGGTTCGTGTTGAATTTGCCACCGTTTTCTACTCCCATGAGCAGCGAACAAGAAGTTCAAGCAAGCCTCAAGGAGCGCTTGCAGCAAATTGAAAAAGCGCTAATTGAAGAGTCGTTGTTCCGGCACCAACACTGTGTAGACAATGTAGCGGTTGAGCTTAAGGTAACCAAGCGGACTTTATACTATAGGATGAAACAGCTAGCGATATCGCTGAGGTAATCAGGTTGGCTTGAAGGTGCATTTTCTCTAGAAATATTTGCCCCCCCTGGGTACACCTCGAGAAATTCAGCAACTCCATGCCTTAACAAAAATATCATACCGACATTCATGCCAGTAACACATTTAGAAATATCTAATTTACTCATGACATGGAACGCCACCGACCTACAAGCCACATATCTAACGCCAAGATCATTTGTGAGAAAAAATGACCTTTTCCACATTTTTGATCGACAGCAAAAAACAAACTTGAAAATTAATATTCTGGAGTTTTTCTCATGGCTATATCCGGTCTCTCCCCAACAAGTCTATATCCTCAACAGCAAAACTACGGCGCCTTACCGAGCTCGGGATCGGGATCTAACTCCACCGCAGACGCTCTTGACGGCCTTGACAGAGAGAATAAAATTGAAACTGCCTTGAAGCAAATTGATAAGAAAAAATTTAACGACCTCCTTCAAGTTGCCAAAACTTAATAGTTTCTACCTCTCGGGCATATCAGCCCGAGAGGCCCCGCCTCGACCCCAAACCGTAGTGAGCGCTCACTATTTTTTGTAAATTTTTCTGCGGCGCTTTATATAATAGGTATGTTATGCAAATAAGAGAACTTGTTGACTTAGAGAAAAATCTAGATCTCGGCACTACTAATACCAAACGAGATCAGTCAACCTGCCATAGCGACTCTTGTTTCTTCACATCATTGCTCGAAGAGCATACAAAGATAAACGCATCTAATACCAGGCCTTCTCTAGCCCCCGGGATTGCTGAGGCTATCAATCCGTTATATACCTCTAAAATGCGAATGGCAAAACTGCTTAAATCAACTAACAAGCAGCTGGACATGACTAAATTCCGGGAATTCCCTGGAGTGCTGGCGAATATACAAATAACCTCCCAACTGCTAGTAAAATGCCTTGCCAAGACGACACAAAGCATTGACAAAGTTTCTAACTTGCAATAATCAACATGAATAACTTATTGCCTTTCGTATTACTCTTGGCAACTATACTTATGCTGAACGGTTGCGGTGAGCGGGTCGAGCTCCATAGCAAGCTCTCTGAGCAAGAGGCCAATGAGGTCATAGCAGAACTTGCAGATAAACACATTCGCGCGAAAAAAGTCCCTAGCAAAGATGGTGTCATTGTGACGGTCAACGCAAACGACATCGGGCGCGCCGTACGTACCTTGGAAGCCGCGGGTCTGCCACGAGCGGCCAGGACGACACTGGGCGAAACATTTCGCAAGGAAGGCGTTATCTCCACGCCGCTCGAAGAGCGAGCGCGCTACATCTATGCCTTGTCCCAAGGACTTGAGGCCACGCTGTCCAACATTGACGGAGTCATCGTTGCCCGAGTCCACGTGGTACTGCCTGAACGCATCGCACCCGGTGAACCGGTCCAGCCCGCATCTGCTTCTGTGTTTATAAAACACGACCCACGCCTGGATCCCGACAACATCCGCGCACGTGTTCGCAGGATGGTGGCAGGCAGCATCCCAGGCATGGCCACGGCAATCGACAACCCTCAAAAACTCAGCGTGATATTCGTTCCAGCGACTGCTTATCAGGAGCAGCAACGCCTAGTGTATTTTGGCCCCTTCCTGGTGCCCGGCGAGGATCTAGGTTTTTGGCGTAGCACATTAATCACCGCTCTGCTTGGCGTGGTGGTAACTGTTGTTGCCACGCTATTTATGCACCGTCGGCGTCAGCGATTTCTGCACGCGTCGTCAGTAATGAACGATTCTGCCGGACCTGCGAATGATGCCTAAGATCGAATACCCACTGAGTGAGCACCTGGCATGGGTTCAGTGGTGGGCATGCCCTTGGCAAAACGCCCATGAAGACTGGAAGGAGGGTCAGCACGCTACGTTTGATACACTTTATCAGGGCAAACAGCCGGTATGGGGCGTATTCATGGGTGTGAAAGCCTGTTTACCCCCTGCGACAAACCCCACCGTGCTGCGCTTGGCCCTTGCGTCAAGTGAACAACTCGACCTGGCGCTGACACTGGCTCACGACACCGTTAATCCTCATGCGGCTCCAACGTTGAGTGAAAGTCATCACCACTGGTGCAGACGCCTATCTAAGGCACTTCCTCCTGCAATGCTTTCCCCCGAAGCAGATCCATTACAACTGCTACTTAGCTGGCTCGACCCTCCTATCTGGCAGCGCCTTAGATTGCGCTTTCCCCGTCAGAGAACGTATGAGGTTGAAAAAAAATCTATCTGCCTAGAGAACACAAGCAACCGATTAAGCACCCTCTGGCAGGCGGTCGTCTGGCGTGTAACCTCCTTGCCAAGCGACTCTATACCCCCTGGCTCACATGGGTAAGGAGATCAGTGATGTTATACCGACATACCATTGATGTGCCCAAGGACAGGCACGAATTGCCTCGCAGTCTCATCCCACGGGAAGAACTTGCAAATTGGATACAGGCAGAACAGCTCTTGAGGCACGCCAACGATCAAGCCGATAAGTTGCTGAGTTTGGCGCAAAAAAGATGTGAGACGTTGAAGGAGGAAGCATCTCTGGAAATCTGGCGACGCGCTGATGCTCAGCTCAAACGTTGGGAGCACGATCGTCAAGCCATGTGCGACAAGCTCGAGCAACATGCGAGTTTCATCACCCGTGAGGCTATTCGATGCCTGCTTGATGAAACACCCCGTCCCATCAGGCTGGCGGCACTCCTGAGGCAATTGATGGCTAATCAAGTCCACGAAGTCTGCGCGGACCTATTCTGCCATCCGCATGATTTTGATGAGATAAAACGATGGTTTGCTCATCAAAAACCTACTATTTGGAAACTTAACGCGGATGAGGCGACCCCTCCTCAAACACTGATCCTGAAAACAGAGGAGGGAGACTTTTGTATCAGCTGGGAGACCATGCTCACCGCTTTTTTTCACACCTTATAAAGAATATCGGAGCAACATCTAATAATGCTCAGTTCATGCTGAAAACTGCGCTCTACAACAAACCAAATCAGTAAAAAAATACCAATAACAGAGTTTAAAGGAACCGCTATGTCCGCTACCAAGACACTCGCGCACCAAGCAACAAAAATGGCTGACTCTTCGTACAAACGGCTTCAAGCCAGCGTGAGCGAAGAATTGGACGGTGAACTATTCCATAGGTTATCAATGCAGTCTTTAGCGACCCACGGGATGTTCACTGAGAATCATCGAGTTGAGCTGCTTTCTCTAAAAACGACCATTGAAAGTTTTCAATAACATGAACGACCTGATTCTTGAATGGTTACGTAGCCAAGAGGAGCAACTCAACTTATCTGAAAATAACGACGAAATTATTTTAAAACGACAGGGCCCCTTCATTTTATTGGAAGCTCAACTGACATCCGCGTCTTCAGATAACGCGAGCTTGCAAAGTTGGATGCGCTTGGGCGCGGTCAGCCTAAGCCGCTTTCAAGGCGTATTGGTCCGAAAAGCTGACAGTGAAGAGCTTTGGCTGATTCAAACCCTGCGCGAGGAGCGGGAAGAAGCACAAGTGCTCTGTTGCTTTGAAACCCTGCTCAACCAGCGCGACATATGGCGAGCCACGTTCGCACGCCTCGCTCGCCCAGCCCAAAACCTCAAACCCACCTCACTCCGTTCACTCTCGTACTAACCAGAGAATTGTCTATGTATAACAAGATCCACAAGCGCAGTTGCTTGCGCTTTGATTCGCCTGGCAAGTCGCCCAAAAGAGCCCATTGGCGCACCATACTCCTGTTGCCCTGGCTACTGATTCCAGTGGAACACACATTGGCGGCCATCCCCCCCGAATGGAAAAACACCGCCTACGCCTATGAAGCCGAGCACAAACCCCTACGGGAAGTACTCGAAGACTTCGCCCAGACCTTCGGCACACAGCTTCAAGTCGAGGGCCTGCTGGAAGGCAACGTCAATGGCAAGATCCGCGCCAATACCCCGCAGTCGCTGCTCGACCGTCTCGGTGTAGAGCACCGTTTCCAGTGGTACCTGTACAACAACACCCTCTATATCAGCACCCTCGACCAGCAGGAATCCGCACGCCTGGAAGTCTCTTCCGAAACCATCGCCGACCTCAAACAGGCCCTCACCGATATTGGCCTGCTCGACAGTCGTTTCGGCTGGGGTGAGTTACCCGAAGATGGCGTAGTGCTCGTCTCCGGTCCTCGACGCTACATCGAGCAGATCAAGCAGTTCAGCAGTCAACGCCGTTCACCGGATGAAAAACAGAGTGTGCTGAGTTATCCGCTGAAGTTCGCAAATGCAGCCGACCGCCTGGTGGATTATCGCGGCGAGAAGCTCACCATCCCAGGGGTGGCCAGCATTTTGCGCGGCTTGTTGGAGCCGCGCTCCTCCTCAACGCTTGCGGGGCTGAGTCAACGTCCCACCTCTCAACCCGCGCCGCTCACACCCACCATTCCCCGGCTGGGCAACCCGTTGCTGGGGCAGATGCTCGGTGCTAACGCCAACCCGGCATCACTGGACATCGGCCCCGCGCTCACCCCACGCGCCCCGGTCTCCAATAGTCGGATTCGCGTCGAAGCCGATGTGCGCAACAACGCGGTGCTGATTTATGACTTGCCGGAACGCCAGGCCATGTACCGCGAGCTGATCACCCAACTCGATGTGGCGCGCAAGCTGGTGGAAATCGACGCGATCATTCTCGATATCGAACGCACGCAGTTGCGTGAGTTCGGGGTGAACTGGGGTTTCCAGAACAGTCGTTTCCGCGGCGGTGCCAACGTGTCACCGGGCACCTCGTCGCAGCTGTCGATCGAAAATCGCGATCGCTTCTATGCCGATATACGCGCATTGGAAGCCAAGGGACTGGCAACCATGGTCTCCAACCCTTCGGTGCTCACGCTGGAAAACCAACCGGCGGTGATCGACTTCAACCGCACGCAGTACCTGACGCCCGGTAGGGAGAACGCAACCATTTTGCCGGTCACCGTGGGCACCAGCTTCCAGGTAGTGCCACGCGTCATCACCAGCCGTGGGGGCCATCAGATCCACTTGGTGGTGGATATTGAAGACGGCAATTTCGACGAGACCAACCCCCTCCCCGGCAACCTTGACGTACGCCGAGGCAAAGTCAGCACCCAGGCTGTGATGGCGGAAAAACGTTCATTGGTGGTCGGCGGTTTCCACGTGACCGAAAACACTGACAAGCACAACAAAGTGCCTCTGCTGGGTGATATCCCCCTGCTGGGCAAGGCGCTATTTTCCTCGACCGAACGGCAGAACAATCGGCGTGAACGCCTGTTCATTCTCACCCCGCGCGTCATCGGTGACCAGGCCGATCCGTCGCGCTACCTGCCCCAGGACGACCAAGTCGAATTGCAGGCAGCCCTCGCACCGTTGGCGCGGCGCTATAGCCCTCACCAACCGGTGATCAAGCGCAGCGATATCATCAGCACCCTGGCGCATTTGGTCAGCGGTGAAGTGCCCAAGGCGTTCAAGGCGGCACCGATGCCGCTGGGGCTGAATACCCTGTGCAACACCCGCGACTTGCTGGCGCTGAACACCGAACGCAGCCAGTGGTATGCAGGCCCTGAGTACAACGTAGCGGTGGTGGTGTTGCGCAACCAGTTCAAACGCAATGTGCGTATCGACGAAAAGGAGTGCAGTAACTCCCAGACCCTGGCCGTCAGCGTATGGCCGCGCGCCTGGCTCAAGCCGGGTGAAGAAGCCGAGGTATTTATCGCCATGCGCCCTGTGGTGAAGGATGAACACCTCAGTGTGCCCCGCCCCTCCTTGATCACTCCTGCTCAAAAGGCTACCCCATGAAACACCGCTTATTTTGCGTCACCCTGATCGGCACTGTACTGCTCGTCGCCGGCTGCACCCCCACCTGCAAGGGTGACTCGTGCTCTCGCCCGCAAGCGACCAAGGACAAAATGGTGATCTGGTGGCCACCGCAGATGCGTGTCGAGCCTGGCCCCGCCGGGGAGCGAAAAGACTACCAAACGGTATCACTGGAACGATGAGCTTGAAGGAAATGCCCGACGCACAACGCCAGGTGTTTCTGGACAGTCTGGTGAGCGGCGCTGCCGCTCACCAGCCGCTCGCTCCCGGCATCAAGCTGTGCGCGCTGCAAGGCGGCAGTCAGCCGGGGGTGGCCTTGCATATCGCCCGTGAAGCGCAACAAACCGGGCAACTGCAATGGATACTGGAGCGACGCTTTGAGTACGCGTCGTTATACGATGGCTTTTTCATCTACCTCGATGCTCAGTACGCCCTGGTGATCTGGCACGCGCTGCCTGCAGCGCGTAACACGCTGGACAAGATTTTCAGCCGGATGTTATCGCTGGCCAACCTCGGCGCCCTGGACGCGCCTTCCAGTCGCTGATCAACGCCGCTCAAGCTCCGGCAATTCCAGGGTTTCGCGCTTGGCTTCGTCATCCAGCTCGCGCAAGGTGCGGTAGATCAGCGCAACGGCCTGCAAGGTTTCGCGAGGAATGCTCGCGCCGAGCTGTTTCGTATAGAGCGTGCGGGCCAGCCACACACACTGGATTACCGGCACCTCGGCGGCCTTGGCTCGTACGATCAACGTGCGGGCCTCGGCGTCGGTGCCTTTGCCGATCAGTAACGGCAGCGGCGTCTTACCGGGCCGGTAGTACAAGGCGACCGCAAAGTGCGTCGGGTTGACCACCAGCATATCGGCCTCCTCCAGCTTGGGCAGCTTGACCTTCGGCTCCTCCTGGGCCAGCTGGTACGCCAACGAGCGGCGCTGGCCTTTCACATGGGGGTCGCCTTCCATGTCCTTGTACTCCTTGACGACCTCGACCTGGGTCATGCGCATGCGTTTGGCGAAGAAGTGTTTCTGCAAGGCCAGGTCAATCAGGGCCAGCACCAGCAGCAACCCAAGGCAGGCGTGCAGCAGATGGCGGAACAGGGCAATCAGCGCCAGCAGGTAACTTTGCAGATCGCTGTTTGCCAAATTGATCAACACCCCCAGCGAAGGCCAGACCACCAGGTACACAATCAGGCCGATAAGGAACGCCTTGGCGATGCTCATCATCAGATTCATCACCGACTGGGCAGAGAACATTTGCTTGATCTGGCTGACAGGGTTGAGGCGATTGAAATCGAGCTTCAGCGCTTCCGGGGCGAACAGCAACCCGAATTGCATCCAACTGCTGATCAGCTTCGCCGTGATCGCCACTGCGACCATCAACAGGGCAAACGAAGCAAACATGACCAGCCCTTCAACCAGCACCTCCTCCAACGCGCGTACAAACGGCTGGTTCAAGCGCGACATCGGCAACACCATCAATTGCTGGAAGCGCTGAAGACTGGTCTCGGCGGTTAACAAGGCGATCTCACTGATGGCGGTGAGCACCACTAATTTGGGAACATCCTGGCTCTGGGCGACCTGGCCTTTCTTGCGCTGGTCGCGCAGTTTCTTGGCTGAAGCCGGGTGCTTTTTTTCCCCCGAGTCACTCATGGTACTGAGGCCTTGAAGAGAAGCCCCAGCGAGTGTTTCAGGTCACCCAACTGGAGCATGCGCCCGACAATCAGGTCCTGCAGCAGCGCAAAGTACAACAGCACAATACCAATACCTGCCAGGCTCTTGACCGGCGGCGCCAGCGTACTCACCTGTAATTGCTGGCTGTAGACCCCCAGCAACGCAATACCGAACTCCAGCAACAACAGCACCGCAATGAAGGGCGCGGCGTACAGCATCATGTGCGTGAAGGTATCGCCCAGCAGGCCGACAAATACACTCATGCCATTAGGCGCAGGCAGCGGAAACCACACGGTGGGGGGCCAGATCAGGTAACTGTCCCAGATCACCTGCGTCACCGCGCCCAACCCCAGGCTGACCATCAGCAGAAAAATCGCCAGCTGCTTGAACAAGTGCCCGATGGGCGTGGCATCCGGCCCAAGCGAAGGGTTGAGCTGACCACCGGCAAGCGCACCGCGTTGGTTATCCAGCAATGCCCCCACTGCTTCGAACATCCAGAACGGCATCGCCAGCAACACTCCCAGCAACAACCCCAGCGCCACCTCCTTGAGCACCAACCCACCGAGCATGAGCGCCGAGTAATCCTGGCCCTCCAGCGCCGCATGGATACCAGGCGCGGGCAGCAATGCCATGACCATCACAATGGTGTGCCGAGGCATGCCGCGTATGTGCTGAAAACAAAACGCCGCCACCAGGATGGCACAGGGGTAGATACGCGCCATGCCGATCACCAGGCTGGGCAGGAATTCGAGATAGAGCAACACAGGCGAGGCCTCAGTTCAGGGCCGAGCGGCCGATCATCTCGAAGGTGAGGTTGATCAGTTGGATCAACTCCACGCCAATCCAGCGCCCGGTCATGATCAGCGTAATACCCACCGCCACCAGCTTGATGCCAAAGGGCAGCGTCTGGTCCTGTATCTGCATCAGTGCCTGCACCAGGGACGTCAGCACACCCACCACGACGGCTACGATCAACGGTGGCGCCGACAACACCACCACCAACAGCATGCCCTGTTTGAACAGCACGATCGGTTCCATAAGCCACTCAGAGATAGGAGAGGAACAAGCTGTCGAGCAGCCGCGACCAGCCGGACACCAGCACGAACAACAGCAGTTTGAGCGGCAGGGAAATGGTCATCGGCGAGACCATTTGCATGCCCAGCGCCAGCAGCAGGTTGGAGACAATCAGGTCGATCACGATGAAGGGAATGTAGATCAGGAAGCCGATCTCGAACCCTGCCTGCAACTGCGATAGCACAAAGGCCGGAATCAGCAGGATCAGGTCCTCGCGCTGCACCTCCTGCGCCATCTGTGCGGGCCACAGCCGCGCGGTATTTTCCAACAGATGCGTCAGCACATCCGGGTCCACGTTGCGCAGCATGAAGGCACGCAACGGCTTGATGGCTTCTCCACCCGTCTGCAGTACCGTTTGCACATTGCTCATGTCCAAGGGCGAAGCCTTGACGCTCTCGGCGATCTCGTAACCCACCGGCGCCATGATGAACAACGTCGCTGCCAACGCTATGCCATTGATTGCCATGCTGGGTGGCACTTGCTGCACGCCGATGGCATTTCGGGTAATCATCAGCACAATCACGATTTTCAAAAACGATGTGCAGATGACCAACAGCAGGGGCATCAACGTCAATGCCCCAAGAAAAAGCGCGAGAACGAGGGGGTCGAGCCCCTGGAGTATCATCGGCCGAACAGCACACGAGATAACTGCAAGCCAAGGCGCCCGTCGACTTCCACCAACTGCCCCTGGCCAATAGGCCGATCACCGTAGTACAGGCCTGCCATACCAGGGGCATAGCCGGCAATACCCAGCACCGAGCCGGGTGCGAGATTACGCAGCTCACCCAGCGTGAGGTTCAGCGTTCCGCAGCGTACATTCAGCGCCATGCTCAACTCATCGAACGGCTCATGGCCAAACACATCCTGCACGGGCTCCCCCGCCTCATATTCCGAATAATGGGGCGCTGCAAACTCTTCGTCCATGGACGTGTCCTCGATAGAAGTAAGGGTCAGGCACAAAAGACCAGTGGCATCGTCAATGCAGCCATGTAGCCGCTGCTTTCCAACCTGTATGTAGCCGCTGCCCTGGGCTTGAAAAAAGGTCTGCTCAAGCACCAGCACATCACCGGTACGCAGGCTACGAGCCTGTGCAATCGGTAACTGCAAACGCCCAAGGGTCACGGCAATAGCCAATTGGAACCGCGTCGGCATCGGCCCGGCAGCGGTGCGCCACGGCCCGGCGTCGCACAACGCCAGGAAAGTTTCAGGGGCCAGCCACAGATAGCCCACGACCCGCGACGCCCCCAAGGTTACGCTGAGCCGACAACCAAACCCCTTGGGCCGATCGGTCTCCAGCAATCGCATATACCCCAATAACGCACTCACCTGCGGGCTCAGGTGATGCTGGAACAAAGCCCAGAACCAGGACTCCGGATCGTTGCCGGACGGGGCCAATGTCACCGGGCATTCGCCCAGCAGGCTGAGCAACGGCCCCGCTTCCGCGAGCGCCAGGACACCACACACGGTTTCGAAGCAGAACGCCTCGGCCCCTGCTGGGGCCCGTCCAGGTTCCAGTCGCAGCTCGCCGTCCTCGCCGGCGACCTGAAACGCCAGGCACAAGCCGCGCCCCAGTCGACGGCGTGCGGCAACCGTGTTGCTCTTGATCAAGGGAAAGCTCAAGTGCGGCACTCTCATGCGCAGCCGGTACTAGGCACAAGCAGGTTGACCGGCAACCCCAGCACTGCCGAGAACCGGTCCTCACACTGTTGCCGCACGCCGCTGAGCCAACGTGCCGTGGCGTCATGTTCCGCTTCCAGCTCGATGCTCCAGGCACTCTGCTCACGGCGAACGCTGGCGTTGATCCGCCCCAGCCGAGGCAAGTACAACACCGCCTGCAGCGGCCATTGGGAACCGGCCTGTACACGAGGGGCCAATTGTTCGGTGAGGGCCTCGACCATGGAGGCACCGGCCGACGCCTTGATTCCCGCTAAGGAAGCTCCCGATCCAGTGCCTTCATCGCTATCGGCAAACAGTTGAGCGAACAGTCGCACTTGTTCCCAAGGCACTACGCCCGTAGCGCCCGGCTCCCGCTCCTCGCGCACCTCACGCGGACGTGGCCGCTCAAGGGGTTTATTTGAAACCTGGGTCATGTCGGCTCCTGAGCCAGAAGTAGGGATAACTCCTGAAGTTTCTCCACCTGCCGCAGACACTCGGTGACGTGCCTCTGAGCACTCCCGACGCGGCTTTCCTTTTCGTCCTGCTGGCCTTGTAATTGCGCCAGTTGGCCTTGGTCCCGCCGGGTACCGGCAGATAATGTTCGCTCCTGTGCGCCCCACGATTTCAAGGCCTTCAGGCTCAGCACCTGACCCTGATGCTGACTGAGCAATTCAGCACTTTGCCGAGCCTCCTCCTGCCGAGTCTGCTCAAGCGCATTCTTAGCCTGCTGGATATGTGCGAGCAGGGCCTGCTGGGCACGCTTGGCCTCACGCAGGGCGCGCTCGGCGCGGTCAGCCCTATGCCTGCGCAGGCGCCGCAGCGTCTCGACTTCGCCGAGAAGCACATCAGAATGGGACATGGGCGGTCAGATCCTTAAGCAGCTCCAGCGTCGTCAACATCGGCGTAGGCTCGCGCAAGTCCTGGCGCAGGAACCCGTCGACCGCCTGGCGGCTGTCCACCGCCAAATCGGTCAGGGCATCGCTGCCAGGTTGATACTCCCCCAGCTTGAGCATCAGCTCGATCTGTTGGTACGCCGACAACAACCGTCGCAATGCCGTACCCGCCTGGATGTCCTCCGGCTCTGCGACGTTGCTCAAGATCCGTGAAAGGCTTGCCAACACATCCACCGCCGGGTAGTGCCCACGCTCGGCAAGCTTGCGGGACAACACGATATGCCCATCGAGCAGCGAGCGAACTTCATCGGCCACCGGATCGTTCATGGAGTCCTGCTCAATCAGCACCGTATAGATCGCGGTGATCACACCGTCACGCGTCAACCCGGCACGCTCCACCAGCCGTGGCAGCAGGCTGTATACCGAGGGAGGCAAACCTCCGCGCCCCAGGGGTTCGCCGGCAGCCAGGCCGATTTCACGCTGGGCCCGGGCGAAACGGGTCAAGGAGTCAATCAGCAGCAATACCCGTTGCCCCTTGCGCCGAAACCCTTCGGCCAATGCCGTGGCCGTGAACGCGGCCCGCGCGCGCTCCATGCTGGAACGATCGGAGGTGGCGCACACCAGTACCGCCTTGGCGCGCAACTGGTCATCGAGCTCATGGTCAAGAAATTCACGCAGCTCCCGCCCCCGCTCGCCGATCAGCCCGAATACGATGACATCGCACTCGACGTTACGCGCGATCTCGGCCAGCAAGGTGGTCTTGCCACAACCGGCCCCGGCGAACAGGCCTACACGCTGGCCCTCGCCAATCGTCATCAGGCCATCGATCGAGCGCACTCCGGTGGCCAGTGCACGGTTAATCCTCGGCCGCTCGGTGGGCAACGGCGCTTCACACAACACCGCACTGGTATCCGGTAAGTCAGCCTCGACAAACGCACTCACGCCCTGCCCCGTAATCGGCCGTCCGAAACCATCCAGCACCTGGCCCAACAGGGCCTCGCTGACCTGGACTCGATGGGATACCCCAAGGCGCTCCACTCCAGCCCCTACCCGCACGCCTTCCAAATTACCCAAGGCACTGAGCACCGCATCCTGCTGATCGAAGCCGATGATCTCGGCGAGCATATAGTCGCCCGGACTTTTTTCCACCTGGCACAAGTCACCGATACGCGCCTGGGGTAGCCGGCACTGCAGCAGCATGCCGTTGACGCGCTGGATTCGGCCACGCATCGTCACCGGCGCAAAGCTGCTCAATGACTGGGACTGGCGCTGCTGCCAGGCTTCAAGACGCGCTTGCAGATCTGCACTCACCAGCGCACCTCGTAACGCTGCGCGCCGTCGAAGACCACCTTGCTGTTGTCGATCAGCACCAATCGCAACCCTTCCACTTCGTCGCCCACAAACAGTCGGCCGCCCTCCTCCAGGACCACGTGACCGTTCGGCCCGCCGACGATCTGCACAATCCTAAATGGCAGCGTGCTATCACGCACACGCACACGGCTGATCACCGGCACCGAGCTGTCGAATTGCTCACCAAAACGGCTGAGCATGCGCGCTACCAGCTCCACGTCGTCCTGAGAAACATCTCCGCTGAGCGCCACCTGGCCATTGATCACTTGCAAGATGACCCGCTGACTCAACTCACGCTCGCTGAGCATCTTCAACAGCTGCTGGCGTACTTCAAAAGACGAGGCCAATTCCTGCTTCTGAACCACGGGCTGCATCAGCGAAGCCTGTGCCTCACGCTCCCCTGTGGAGACCATGCCCACTGCCACGATAATTACCGTCACCACCAACACCAGGCTGATCAGGCGCTTTTGCTGCGAGTGCGAGATTGACGATAACTTCATCCCTTGCGCAGGCTCATTGGCCGGTAGCGGCGCTACCGTCGCAGGGGCTGTGGGTTGGGGCCAGGGCTGCTCGGCCAAGGTGACGCACAGGCGCACCCCTCCCACTGAAAACGGCACGTTCAGTTCCAGTTTGGCGATCTGCGCCAGTACCTGGCCTTCGGGGTCTCGCAACAGCCCGGCTTCGGCCTGCACCAACCAGTTGGCGTCGATAAACCGCAGGCGCGCATGCTGCTCGACGACGCCCGGGTCGTTCAGCATCAGGTCAGCGTCCGCGTGAGCGCCAATGCTCCACTGCTCCCCAAACAACGGCAACGCAGCGCCCTGACGCAGCCCGTCAAGCACCCTTAACTCAAACATCAGCGAGACCTCCACGCTGGCCATGGCCAAATACTCATGCCACCGCACCACGCATCAGCTCGTCCTGGCCAAGGTCAATGCGCCCCAGCACTTTGACCTTGGAGGTGCTCCCCAACTCGGCGAATGAGAGCACCGGGACATGGTTGAACTCTTCCAGCAGCAAGGTACGCAGGGGACTACGCAGGTCCTGCGCCACCAACAGCACACTCTTGCTCTTGGCCCTTAAGGTAAAGGCCTGGCTGAGCAGGGTGATCAACACAGCGCTATGGTCGTCGTCCAGCGCGAAAAACACCCCGGTCTGGGTCTGGCGCAATGCCTCGCGCAGGATGTTTTCAGAGTGCGGTGAAAGCAGCCAGGCATGCAGGCCGTCGGCCTCGCTGTACTGGTGGAAAATCTGCGCCTTGAGCGCAATACGCGCGTAGTCGGCCAATGCTTCCGGCTCACGCTCATGCTGGCCATACTCGATCAGCGATTCGACAATCAACCGTACGGCCCGCAGCGGTACACCTTCGCTGGCCAGACGTTGCAGCACTGATGAAAACCGCGATAGCGGCATGATTCGCTGCAGTTCCTGCACCAACTCCGGCTGGTTGTGCTCCAGCCAGCTGAGGATCGACTTGCTCTCCTGGATCCCCAGGAACTGCGGTCCACTGAGCATCATGGCCTGCTTCATGCGTTCGATGATCAGAGTGGTCGCAGTAAAGCGTTCCAATTGCGGGTCATCGAGCAGTGGATCATCCGGTGCCAGCCAGACCCAGTCCTGTTCATCACGCTCAGCCAGCCCGGGTATTCCATGCTCAGGCTCGACCGTCAAGGCGTTACGCTCGACGGCCAGATAGTTGACAACCGAAGCCTTGACCATCGGCACTTCATGCACACAGAAACGCATTTCGTCGGCGGCCAGCGAGTCATCGAGTTCGACTTCGAATGGCGGCAGGGTCAGGCCAATATTGGCAACCAGTGCATTTCGGGACTGGCGAATCCCATGAATAAGCTCCGCCACCTCAGGCGTCCCACGCAAAACCGGGGGGAACAGCAACAGGTAAGGGCGCGACGGATCGAACCCGCGCAAGTCCTCTTTTCCGTTCTCTTCGGGACGCACGGCTTCGGCGGCTGCGGCCGCAGGCTCTGCTTGTCGCTGACGCTGGCGCATCAGGTAATACCCCAGGGTGCCGGTTATCAGCGAAATAAGGATAAATACCCCGGTCGGCATACCGGGCACTATCGCAAACGCGAGCATGCCCACCGAAGCGATTATCCAGCTCTTGGGCTCGCTGGTCATTTGCCGGGCAATTTCGGCGCCCATGTTACTGATACCTTTGCGCCCCTCCGGCGCCACGCGGGTGATGATCATGCCGGCGGTCAGGGAGATCAGCAGCGCCGGAATTTGTGCAATCAGGCCATCGCCGATCGTCAGCACCGAATACAACGCCATTGAATCAGCAGCGCTCAAGCCGTGCTGGAACATGCCCGTAGAGAAGCCGCCCAACAGGTTGACCACGACGATGATCAACCCCGCGATAGCGTCGCCCTTGACGAACTTCATGGCCCCGTCCATCGCGCCGAACAATTGGCTCTCACGGGACAATTGCTCGCGCTTGTCCCGCGCTTGTGTGCCGTCAATCAGGCCAGCACGCAAGTCACTGTCGATGGACATCTGCTTGCCCGGCATCGCGTCCAGGCTGAACCGCGCCGCGACCTCGGCAACCCGTTCCGAGCCCTTGGTGATCACCAGGAAGTTGACCAGGGTCAGGATCAGGAAAATCACCATCCCCACTGCCAGGTTGCCCCCCACCACGAAATTACCAAAGGCCTCGACGATGTCGCCGGCATCCTGCTCCAGCAGGATCAGACGCGTGGTTGCAATCGACAGGGCCAGTCGAAACATGGTGGTCAACAACAGGATCGACGGAAACGACGAAAACGCCAGGGGGCCCGGCAGGTAAAGCGCAAGCACGATCAACAGGCACGAAATGCAGATATTCAGGGCGATCAAAATGTCCACCAGCCAGGTGGGCAGCGGCACAATAAAGATGAATACGATGGCCATGACCACCACCGCGCCCAACACTTCGGCGCGCTGTGCCACTTTGAGCAATACACGGTTGATGGCCGACAGAGCGGTCACGTCATGGTCCTCGGCTCAGCGGCAAATCGTGTAGGCCCGCGCAAATGCCGGTCCAGTTCATCCACCACCACCACAAGCCGAGCCAAGGTATCCCGTCGTACATGACTGTCAGACCACAAGGCCAAGGGCAACTGCTGGAGCAACGGGTATAGCGTCTGGAGGGCTACCACTTGCCGGAGGGATGAGCTCCCTCCCAGATCATTCGCCAGTCGCAGGACCTCAGCAGCCTCAATGCCGCTGCCGGCGTACGCCAGCAGACGCTGCAACAAGCCCACCGCGTCATGTTCGATGCCCAAGCGCCCGATCAACGCATTGCACCCGGCCAACACGGAGCTCAACTGCCCGCAGTCCCGCAGGCCCAGCAGCAAAGTGCGCAACAGGGGCGTGGGCATTGACGACACCTTGGCCGCAATGTCATCCGCCAAAGCCTCACACATCACCTTGAGCCCGACGTGGAACTGCTCACCACCGTATACACCCAGCAAAGCCTGCATCATCGTCGACAGGGACTGGCGCGTGACCACACTACTGTAGTAGAGCACACGCAGTGCCTGGCGCTCCTGAGGGTCGAGCCCGGCAGACTGCAATGCCAAGGCGATGTTCAGGCCTGCCTGGATCTCCCCTTTGAAACGGGCTTCAAGCTTGGCAATGGCATCGCGCGCCAACGTAGCCTCGGACTGGCGGACCTCGCTGCCTGCCTCGGTCACCATATGCTTGAGCACCACGAACGCGCGCGCCGGGTCCCCGTCCGCAAGCTTCAGCAATTTTTCGAGAGTAGGTTTGCCCTGCAATTGCTGTCTGAAGAGTGCTAAAAGGAAAGGCAGCTTCTTCTTGGCCGGATGGCCCAACTGGTCATAAAGTTGCGCAAGCTGCGCGGCTGGGGGCACGCGCACCGTCATCTTCCGCTCGCTCAACGCTCGGCTGTTGAGCTCCACCTCCTGGCCGAACAGATGTGCAAGCTCATCGATGCCCTTCGCGGGTGCGGGCACTGAGGCATGGCTGATAGCCGCCTGATCCAGGGGGCGGATTGTTTGCACATCGTTGTTGGATTCGACTTTCATGGACACGCCAGTACAGGAAGAGTGTTTCCCTGTGTGGCAATGTCTCCCCATGCAGTTCCATCGAAATCCTCTCTCAATACGAATTTGATAAAACTTGCAAAAGCCTTCAGCGCTCCGTGCAAATCATTGCAAAAAAAACCATTGATTCAGAATATTTATATATATAAATCATAAAGTTACGATTTTTTTCCGATTGGCACAGGGAGTGCTAAAGGGACCTGTCGACACCCGCTCGACTGCGTCTACCCTAAGGAAAAAAAACATGAATCTCCCCATTGAAGCTTTAGCTCACCTCGTTGGCAGCTCGCCTCAATTCATGCATCACCTGACAGACGACCAGCAGAAAAAGCTCAGGCGCTTCATTCACAAACGCGTACTCAACCCGGAAGATGCGGATGATCTTCTGCAACTGACGTACCTGGAAGCCTGGCGCAACCGCGAGCGTTTCTGCGGCAACGCCTCGCTCAGCACCTGGATGTGCGGCATCGCACAGAACCTGATTCGCAACCACTTCAGGCGCATGTATGCCAAACCCGTGCATTGCGAATTTGATGAGTCGTTGTGGCATGGACAGGAAGAAAACAACAACCTGGATTGGGAATTTGAGATCAACCGCCGCCTGGAGAACACCCTGAGCGCCATTGACCACCTGCCGGCGGAAATGCGCAGGACGATGTACGCCTCGCTGGAAACCGACGGCAGCTACCAGGACACAGCCGACGTATTGGACATCCCTATCGGCACCGTTCGCTCACGACTGTCGCGAGCGCGCGAACAGCTCAAGCGCACCACCCAGAACCCGTTTCAATCGTAAATCCGGCTGACTGGCCAAGCGTTGGGCGACAGGGATATCTGCCCAACCGAATCAGACCTTTTTCGTGCGTGCCAGAAAGATCAGCAATAGTCCTGACAGCGCCGCACTGATCCCGCCAAGACCGAACATCAGCCCAACTGCCAGCACGGTCAACGAGCTGGTTTGCCGGGCAGTCGAGGAATTGCTTGACGTCATGGGGGTCACTTCACAGCAGACGCGAATCAGCAACCACTCGTCGCCCAAGTCGCGCGTTTCCGATAAACAATTGAAAGCGTAGATAAAAACTCAAAATAAATGCTTGACGCATTCCCGTTCTACGCGAATAATGCGCGCCACTTGGCTACATAGCTCAGTTGGTTAGAGCATAGCATTCATAATGCTGGGGTCCGGGGTTCAAGTCCCTGTGTAGCCACCAAGTACCGATCCATAGATGTCTACAGCAGTCTATGAATCACCTCAAGAAGCCCGCCTCGTGCGGGCTTTCTTGTGTCTGGAGATCCAAACTGATCCACCCACGTCCTTCACATCCTGTATGCCCCCATGTATGCTTCAATGAAAATTGAACTGGAGGCATACACGGATGAAACGCAGCGATATTAAACGCCGTCCTCTCTCCGATACCGCACTAGTCAATCTCGCTCCCGAAGCGGGGGCCTACCGCGAGCTAGACAGCTCGGGGCTGTATTTCAGAGTAAAGCCTAACGGGCAGAAATCATGGGAGTTGCGCTATAAAAAGCCCGACGGCAAATGGTCGTGGCTCGGGCTTGGCGGGTACCCAGAAGTCAGCGGCGCCTTTGCTCGGCAAAAAGCTGCCGAATTGAGATCGGATGCAGCAGAAGGCAAAAATCCGATAGCCGCCAAGAAAGCTAGAAAAGCTGCGGAGGTAGCAGCAACAAACGAAACCTTTGAAGCGTTGGCTCGTGAATGGCATACGTCTCGCTTGGCTGGCTGGGATGTCGGCACAGCAAAAAGAGTCCTTGGAGCCTTGGAGCGTCACGTGTTCCCTCTTGTCGGAAAACGTCCTTATGTCTCCATCATGTCGATGGAGTGGATGGAGCTTTTGAGAGGGCTCGAACGTCAGGGAATCCTCGAGCAGATGAGTCGCGTGAGGGCGTACTGCAAAGACATTTACGACCTGGCTCGCGTAACCGGCAGGGCGATGAACAACCCCTTAGAGGGGGTTCATAAATTTCTCTCATCGGGAAAGGCCGAGAACTACGCCCATGTCTCCCTGGAAGAGCTTCCCGCACTGCTCAGAGCAATACGATCATACCCACACGCCAGGGATGTCCAGCTAGGCCTCCAACTGCTTACTCTCATGGCTGTCCGCCCCAGCGAGCTTCGAGAGGCATACTGGGCTGAGTTCGACTTTGACAAAAGGCTTTGGACCGTCCCCGTTGAACGCAAAGGCCGTAAAAAAGGGCGTGAACACCTTGTACCACTCTGCAAGCAGGCGCTAAGCGCTCTTACTGAACTACGAAAAATCACGGGAGCGTACCCATTGTTGTTCCCTGGTCGAAGCGATCGAACCAAGCCTCGCAGCGATACCGTTTTTCTGATGGCGCTAAGGCGCCTTGGTTACGAAGGACGACAGACCGGACATGGCTTCCGTCACATTGCCAGCACGGTACTCAACGAGCACGGTTTTCCAGCGGACCACATTGAAGCCCAGCTCAGTCACAAGGCGTCAGGTGTCCGCGGGATCTATAACAAGGCTCAGTATCTGGAGCAACGTACGACAATGATGCAGTGGTACGCCGATCATCTTGACGGGCTTGAAGCAGGAAATATCAGAGCCGTATAAAACTTCGGCCTCTTAGCTTCTTGCCCAGTAAAGAGCGTCTTGATAGGCCTAGCTTGAAGTCGACCATTTAGGCTGCGGGATGACACAGCTTGGTAAGCACTTATCCAAATGGAGCTGACTGTCAGCTTTAACACTTTCACGCCGCCTACGAATTAACGCTGCTGTTAACTCGTAATAGTAAACGGTAGACGGCGCTGAGCATCGCAGGTAGTGCTCCAGAAACCATTTCAAGTGCTTATCTCTCCAAGACCAGGGCGTCGCACATCCCCAGCGCTCCCGAATCGCCTCGCGCATCCTTTCTGCCTGCCTGATGTGCCGCTGCCGCGTGGCATGCGCACCTTTGAGCACAGGGTTCAGAAACAACGCCATGTCGAACTCGGCCGTCATCGCCGGCCTCCGATGTAGGCACTCACCACATCGATGCGGTTATGTCCCAACTCATGACTGATCTGCTCGCGTGCACGTTGATCGAGCTCTCGATCCTCTCGATGACCATGACCGCCATTGACGGGTGCGGGGAAGCCGGTCAGTTGCTCATAGCGCTCACAGGCGTAAGCCGCCCGCAGCTCATGAAAGCCTTTCAATCCATGCTCATGCAAGATGTCCCGTGCCGGTCGCACAACTGCCCGCATAAAGTCTTTGTAGCTTTCGTCGGGCGCCAACAAATTCCGGCTGCCATTGGGTGAGGTCGCGCTGGCCCAATCCAGGGCATCGCGAACTTGATCCGTTACCGTAATCCAGCGCGGTGCCGAGGCCCCTGATCGACCACCTTTGGTGCCATCCTGGATGTTGATCTTGCCCAGTTGCCGAACCTCACGTTGCAGTCGGGGCAGATCGGCCAAGATCGCTTCGCGCAGGCGCATGCCTGTATCCCGGGCGAGGAGCACAATGGCACTCACCCTCGATTGCTGACGATCTGACAGCGCCCGTGCGATCAACTTAACCTGCGCACGGTCTTGGACTTGCGGAGCCTCACTACGCACGCTTGAGCGCTGCAAGCCCAGCGCCTTACTCGGACTCGGGATTTTGACGTACTGATCACCGCGCAGCGCGGCCATCGTTCGGTTCACGCTGGACAGTCGGTTCTGCGCGGTGGCAATGCCGACGCTGCCCTGATCAACCTGCTCCCGCACGTGAACGGCGTACCGCATGAGGATCTCGCGGTCTATCTGGCGCGCGTCGTTGACCCTCGGTCCTTCGTCGGATCGACACCAACTCACGAACGCCTGCCAGCGATCACTATGGGCTTTGACAGAAGCAAAATGGCCGTCGCCAAACAGGTCTTTCAGTGCTTGCGGTCCAGCATAGCTAAGCTGGCGACCGAAGCCGAAATTGCGCCCCGCTCGCTTACCGACCCGAGCCATTTTTCTGCTCCTGATCGACTGCAGTGAGATCATGCAAGAGGGCTTGCCAGTGCGCACTTACAATCGCGAACTGAGCCCAATCACTCGGGCGAAAACACAGCGTGTTGTCGGCGACGTAAAGATGCGCACCCTCCTCTTTCAACCACTGAATAATGGCTGTCGTAGAGGCGATAGCTTTATGGGTGGGGGCGACACTGGCGACAGCGGCGACAGCCCTCGGCCTGCTTGGTTTTGAGCGTGGCGACAAAGTGGCGACAGTAGCGGCGACAAATCGCGCTTTAGGCTCCTTTTGACGCTGAGCCAGATGGTTGCGCAGCGCTTCATCAAGATTAAACATGGCGCACCTCGAAGGTGTGGCCATCGGTGATCAACCACTGATGATCAATCAACTCAACCAGCAGCTTGGCGGCATGACGACTGCTCTTGCGGGCAAAGCGGGGACCGTTGCGGTTCAATTCACGAATACTGAAACGCTTCCAATCTTTGACCTGTAGCCATCGCAGCAGCCGGTCTGCCTCTTCTTTTACTCGACACACTGGCTCCTGCTCAGTCAGGCGCTGGATCTCGGTGAGGTAGTAGCCGACTAAAGCGGAGGCCCGCTGGATATGGTCGACCTCCACGACGCTGCTCTCCTCCAAGACTGCAAGAATGCCGGCGACGCGCAGCAGGTTATCGGCCGCCTTTGATCCGCTGGGCCGTACGCTGGCCAACTCGCCAAACTCCCCCAACTGGGCCTCGATAGCATCATGCAAATCAATCCAGCGACGGCGGGCTAACGGACTCAGTGTCAGCGGTGATAGCCGCAAGGCACCGTCAGCGGAAAGTGACCAAGGCTGGTGAAACAGGGCCGAAAGACGGTGGTGATATCGAATTAGGGCGGGGTCTTTGGACAAGTCGACAGACTGGTAACTGCGTTGTCCGGCCAGGCTGGTGGGCCAGGTGATGAGACAGCGACCGAGAATGCCTTGCCCCTGCAGCAATGGGTCACTGAGTAACTGCATGGCTAGATACGGTTGCAGCATCAGGTGCAGGCTTAAGCGTCGATCGTAAGCTCGCAAGCTTTCACCCGCCATAGACCGCGCGCGATCTATCGGACTGCCGTCCCAGAGTGACGACAAGGTCGTAACCGCTTTCAAACGGTTATCTCGACTCATGGTGCTGCTGCCGAGGAATTGTCCCCCTTCATCGCAGAACAACCCCATACTCGGCAGGTCATGGCAGAGCCCTTTGATCAGAGCTTCAATAGTTGGGTCCGTGGTAATCAGCCTCGGCGCAGAGGGCTCCGCTTCGAGCGGTACACCGTTCGCGGAGTCGGGATCGGCAGGGCTGATACGCTGCATCTGGCGCTGTGCGGCGCGGTACCGGGCAAGCTGTTCGCGGTAGCGCTGCCACTGCTCACGCTCCCATTGGCGTGCTGGCAGCAATGCAGATCGGTCTGCCGCCGTTTTACGATCCCCCGAAGCTGCCACCGTGATCAGGTACAGCGAGAGAGGATAATTTCTCCCGTCGAGTTGTAGGCCGGCATGACCTTGGGTAGCCAGCGCCGAGGCAGCCAACACCGATTGTGCAGCCAATGCCTGGGGCACGCCGATGACCTCGGCCATGCGCTCCACCGCAAGCCCAAGAATCCCACCCAGCGCCTGCACCGGATAAGGCTGGGCCACGGGATTCGAGTCAATCAACGGTCGTGGTAGTTCAAGCTTCGGATCTAACTGCTGCATGGCCCTCTCCTCGTTCATTGCTGGTTGTCCTCACGTAGTCCCGCCACGGTTGTTGAGTGTTATCAGGGATCAAGGCCCCTGCGGCCTGTGAGGTGCTCACTGACGCGGAACGAACGGCTCCTTACAACCGGGAACGAGGGCATAACCCCATGAATCTGGCCTTCTTAGTCGCATCCGAAGATGCGGGCGGGTAGAGGCTGTGCCGACTGACGAGTTCGGCACCTGGAGATCCGGAGTAGGAGAAGGCAACGACATGGACACCTGGGGCATGCCTGACTGTCAGTCAGATGCAGCCTTTCCATTGGCTGCGGCACCGGTGCCTGTGTCGTTGCGGATGGCGACGAATCGGATTTGTCAGGTCGATTGTCACGAGGAGAGTTGCGGCAATGCCCTGTAGGACGTGGCTTGCAGCAGTGGTACGAGCGCCCGTCTCTTTCCGGGAGAAAGAGACGGGCGCGGCCTGGCGCAGCGAAGTGTGCCAAAAGGTGAGGTTGCTGCAGCGCAGCGAGGTAGGCCCATCGTCTGCCGCAATGGACAGATCGGTCGAGTAGGCATCCATCACTCTTGGAGAGTGACCGTGCGAGCCGCCGGACGCTAATCGCACTTGGGGAAGATCCACCACGCGAGTGGCGTAGCCTTGAAGGTTCTGGCTACCTGGGCAGGTGCTGTCAATGACAGCGATCTGTGCGCCAATTTTTATACCCACTCGAAAAGGCGGTCAAGCGTCACAGCCAATGCGCTGAGAAAGTGGCGACTGTCGCCACTTCTGTCGCCATTCCCCAGGCCACACTCCACGTGGGTTGTCGCCGGCGTCGCCGCTGTCGCCACACCTATATCCATGCCAAACGAAAAGATCCACCTGACACTGAAACGGCTCTGCGCCCGATACAGATCACGAGCAATTACTGACGGGTAAAAGAAGGCCGCGCTAATCAAATTTGAAATGAATGGGGGTAGAACGCGGTGGCTGCAAGAAAAAGCGAGTGAACCCTCCGATCGGCGCGATCAAAGATCGCTTGATCGGAGGGTTTGGTGGGAAAAGCAAATCTCAAACGTCAATTACAGACTCAGGCATCAAAGCGGGTTGATTGGCAGGCCAGCTCGACCAGCGAGGACTTCCCGTCTTGGTTCCGCTCCTCATCCATTGAAATCTCTCCATCGCGCCGATTGACCTAGCCCGATTAGGTCATAAATGCCCCCTAACGGCATCCGACGGTTGCCACCTCCGTCAGGTTACCTAGACAAGATCCAGGGGGAAGGTTTTCACTCCAGGGATGATCTCATTTTTATAAAAACTCATCAGGAGAATCATTTTGAACCTCAGCGACCTTCATCTTCGTCTTTGCAAACTGGAAGAAATCGAGCGCATCAAAGAGCTTCGTCGTTTCCGTTTCCCCATGGCCGGGGATCCGGAGATGGATGTGGAGGCGGCCTTGCGTCTGTTCACCGAAGACGGCGTGGCGGAATACAGTGGAAGCATCGGCGCCGCAAAGGGCCAGACGGAACTGCGCGCCTTCTTTGAGAGAGATCCGGTCAATGCCCGCTTCCATCTCTTCGTTCCCGCGTGGGTGAGAGTCAACGATGACTTGGTCTCCGGCACGGGCAAGTGGCTTCTATTGGAAACCGCTAAAGCGCCCAGTTCGCAAACCGGTCGCAATGAGCCGGTCTGGGTCCAGGCAGTATTTGAGGATGAATACACCAAGGTCGGCGACGAATGGAAATTCAAGCGCTACACCTGCGACATCCGAATGTTCTGCACCTATCAGGACAACTGGGGTGAAACCATGATCGATACCGAAAGCTTCTTTAAATAGCGTTCTTTTGAGCGCTTTCTTCTGGACTAGCCGGACAGCTACATCACCCGCCTGACGAACCGCGTTAGCGTCAGCTTAGTGGCGCCCTGATAAGAGTGAAAACAATCTGGAGTTCCCATGGACAAATACAACATCATTATCGTCGGCACAGGGCACGCCGGAGCCGAAGCCGCCATCACACTAAGGAAGAACGGATTTGAAGGCTCCATTCTGATGGTGGGCAGGGACACCCTGCCTCCCTATGAACGCCCACCGCTGTCGAAGGAGTACCTCCTCAGGAAGAAAAGCATCGAAGACATCTATATCCGGCCGGCGAAATTCTGGCAGGAAGAGCGCATCGATCTGAAGCTAGGCACCACGATATGTCGTGTGGATGCCCTGACTCACCAAGTCATCACCGACCAAGGGAAAACCCTTCAATACGATCAGCTGATCTGGGCCACCGGCGGCGACGCGCGTCGCCTTTCCTGCGTCGGAGCCAGTCTGATGGGCGTTCATTCTCTACGCGACAAAGCCGACGTCGACCGCATTATGGCGGAGCTGGAAGGTGGCGAACGTAATGTGGCCATCATCGGTGGCGGTTACATCGGTCTGGAGGGGGCCGCCGCGCTCGCCGAACTGGGTTGCCATGTCACCTTGCTGGAGGCGCAACAGAGGGTTTTGGCAAGGGTTGCCGGCGAGGACTTGTCGGCCTTCTACGAGGCCGAACATCGCGCCCATGGTGTGGATCTGCGCACTGGAGTCCAGGTTGACAGCCTAGAAGGCGACGGGCCGAAGGTCACCGGTGTGCGGCTCACCGACGGTACAGTGATCCCGGCAGGGCTGGTGCTGGTCGGCATCGGCATCATTCCTGCTGTCGAGCCGCTGCTCATTGCCGGCGCTGCTAACGCCAACGGCGTATTGGTCGACCGTCACTGTCGCACCTCACTGCCTGATGTGTTCGCCGTTGGCGACTGTGCGGCCCATGCCAGTCGCTACGCGGGAGGGGCCACCATCCGCCTGGAAAGCGTCCAGAATGCCAACGATATGGCTGCGTGCGTAGCCTCCACCCTGTGCGGCGAAGAACGCGACTACGACGCGGTGCCCTGGTTCTGGTCGAACCAGTATGACCTGCACCTGCAAACCGTAGGTCTCAGCACCGGACACGATCGTACCGTCGTGCGTGGCGACCTGGCACAGCGCCGCTTCAGCATCATATATCTGAACAACGGCCAGGTCATCGCCCTGGACTGTGTCAACGCCACCAAGGACTTCATACAGGGCCGTAAACTGGTGGAGACAAGGGCGTGTGTCGATGAAGTCGTGCTTGAGAATACCGAGCGACCGCTCAAATCCCTAGTGGTCCACAAGCCACTCATTAGAGTTCGGACGCATTCTGCCCAATAGCCAAAAACCGACACGAAAAGCACGATCTGATACTGGCCGCAATCCAATCAGGGCGCGGCTCGCTTCAATCCGTGGTGAATGTGAACACGCCTCGGTAAATTTAAAAATGATATGTAAAACAACAAGGAGAACTCAGCATGACATCACCAATTGGTTCCAATCATCGTTGGCTATCTAAATATCCGGAACTTGGTTCTGGTCCTTTACCCTACGACCATATTCTTTCAGAAGAGTCCTTCGACAAACAACGCGAGCATATATTCAAGAAGTGTTGGCTGTTCGTAGGCCGTCAGGAGCAAATAGCCAAGAAAGGCGATTACTTCGTAGCTAAGGTCGACATCGCACAAACATCGGTAGTAGTTGTGCGCCAACCGGACGGTAGTATCGGTGCCTTCCATAATGTCTGCAAACACCGTGGCAACAAGCTAATGTGGGAAGACTCTGGGAAATGCGGACGTTATTTGGTTTGTAAGTTCCACGGCTGGGCCTTCGACACCTATGGAAACGTGGCCAGCATTCCGGATCAGGAGAATTTCTACGACCTGGAAAAGTCAAAGCTCTCGCTGCACAAAGTCCGTGTCGATGTGTGGCAAGGATTCATCTTCATCAACCTAGATGATGAAGGGACCGAAAGCCTGCGTGATTATTTGGGTGAATTAGCTGACCGTGTAGACGGCTACCCTTTCGAGACCATGCCTACACGCACAATGTGGCGTGCCGATGTGGGCTCACATTGGCGTGTGATAGCTGATGCGCAAGTCGAAACATATCATGTTCCCTATCTGCACAATAACTCCGTACAGGGTGCGTTCAACGGCAAGGAAAATGAACACTGCCACATCCTAGACTTCGAAACCTTCGGCCCTCATCACCTGCTTTCCGTGCCGTTTGACCCGGACTTCCGTCCCAAAGGCGCAGAAGCTCTCGCCTTCCAGTACGGTCCGTCATTGATCAAGACACATGAGGCTGGCACATACCAGATGGAAGCTAAGTTAAACCGGTCTAATGCCAAGAATTGGCAGTTTGATCTATTTCATATCTTCCCCAACTTCAACTTGCTGTTATTCAAGGACTCCTACGCAATTCACCAATTCTGGCCTACGTCGATAAATCGTTCAATCTGGGACGTGATGCTCTACCAACCCACGGCCCGGTCCGCCGCCGAGCTATTCTCCCAAGAACAGGTCAAGTGCGTGTTACGTGAGGCGGTGACCGAAGATGGGGGTACACATGAGCACACACAGGAAGCCATTGAGAGCCGTGTGGCCAAGGAGTTCTACCTCAAGGATGAAGAGATCGCTATACGCCATGGCTACTTCACGATGGACAAGATGATCAAAGAGGGAGAAAACGCAAAATGACCAGCATCCAATTACCCAGTGCCTTTAATAGCCTCCAGGACTTAGTGTCTGACTGGGTCCTACCGACAGAGCAGGCGCGCATGTTCAAACGTCACGCATGTAACTTCGAGGAGATTACGTTCTTCTACGAGCGAATGATGCCGCTGCTTCCGGAAATTCTCGAGTACCTCAACAACGTGGATCCTGGCGACTTATCGCCCAGTGACGAGTTGTTACTGAACCTCACACTGTTCATGGCCGATGCCTCCATGTCGGTGGAAAAGGTCAAGGCGATTCGTAGTGATTCCACCTTCAGGGCCGAACGCTTGGAATTCATCAACTGAAGCGTCTCGCCGGCGCGCCGCCGCCGGCGACTCTAGGGGTAAGCCGTTATGTGCAATGATGTCATGAGAATAAAAGCCTCCAACCTGATCGCTCTGTGCGCGAGCGCGGACGTCCCGGAAGACGAAGGTCTTCGCGTTGAACTGCAAGGCATGCCAACCATCGCGGTCTATCGAGTCAACGATGAGTACTACGCGACCGACGACCTATGCAGCCATGGCGAGGCTAGCCTTGCTGAAGGCATGCTGAAGGGTTTCGAGATTTTATGCCCCTTTCACCTTGGGGGATTCGATATACGGACAGGGAAAGCCACCACCGCTCCCTGCTATACCGACATTCGCGCATATAAGGTGCTCGAACAAGAAGGTAATCTCTATATCTTACAAGAGAGCTAACGAATCAGCACCCCTAGTTATTGGAACGGAAAGCATTATTAACCAAGTATGAATGCAAACCAATTTAGTATTTCCGTGAGCAATTACTGCGACTGTAATATCACGTGAGTAGAAGTAGTTAATTCGTCATGAGGATAGCATCTTGATAAAAATAATAATTGCTCGTATTGATATCTTTATAACACTTGCATCGGCTTCGTGGATTACATTGTGGTTGGTGCTGATCAGTGTGATGGTCCCCGTGGCGGCGCTTGCTCAGACGACCACTCCCAGTGCCAAAACGGCGCTCAAAAACGCTACCGTCAGCGAGGTGGTTGAGCAGCAAACACCGGCGCAAGATTTCCTCAAGTACCAAGCGTTCGATGAACTGCTCGATCGGGGACTGACTACTAAAGTACCGCCGCAGATTGAAACCATTCTCGGTGACAACAGAGGCTTTCGCAGTCGCTTGGCAGAGTATGACATCGGCTTTGAGTTAAGCTCCACCACCATAATTGCCCAGGATCTAACCGACAGCGGCCAACCGGACAATCCCCAGCGCTACAGCGGCCAGAAGTTCACGTTGCAGCAGCAGGCCGTAGTGATGACTGGCGTGTTCGGTCTCAATTCATTAGGCTTGCCCAACTCCAAGCTGGTTGTCAGCGGCCTGGGATTAACGACCAGCTTCGAGCCCTACGGGCCTGACACCGTCACGTTGCGCGGCCTTTCTTACTATCAAAGCTTTCTAGACAAGAAGATCGAGCTCAATGCGGGCTGGACCACAAATTACATGGAGTTCGTCGGTCTATTCCCCGCAGGAAGCATGGTGACCTCAAATGGTCTCTCCACCTTAATTCCGATTCAAGTGGGGCTGAGCGCAGATCCGGTGCCCACGCCCTCGGCGAACTTCACTTTAAATGGCGCAAACGGCTTCTACACTAAGTTAGGCCTTCAACGAAGCGTGAATCCGCGCGGCACACTTTATGAGGCGAAGAACAATAATTCGCTGGGGTTAGAATGGTCCCAGGACGGCGCGGGCCTGCTTACCATCGGCGAGGTGGGGGTGCGTCGACCTGCTATGCCGGGCAGCCGATATACCTGGTTACGTGCAGGTGCCATAGACAACGATTCGGACTATGCTCGTTTCGATGGCCAAGGCTATTCCGATAACGGTGCCCTGTTCGCGGCAGGTGATTTGCAATTGACACAGCGCAACCAATCAATGCCGTTTAGGGGCTTCTATGTGGGCGCCAGCGCTTTTACCGCCCCCAGCGATGTGAACGTATATACTGACACTTTCGAGTTGCGCGCCTACGACATTGGTTCCCTAGACAGCCGGCCTATGGACACCACCACCGTACGTTTGGTCTATAACAAGTTCGGCGACCCGGCACAGCGCGCTATTGAAGCCTCCGGTCTATATGCGAATGAAAGCCAGTTTCAAGCTATCGTCAGTTACTCCGCCCGACTCAGTTCTGGCGTTTATATTATCCCCACCCTTACATACACAGATAATCCCTCCTTTATTGGAGACTTCAATGAAGCGATAACCGCTTCAGCAGTACTGTACCTGTCCTTCTAACCTCTCGCCTCTTCGACCCTGGAAGGGAGCGAAGGGACGCTTGTCAGGGTCGTACAGATTGATCACACTGCCTGAAAAACAATAAATCCAGGCTGGAGGTAATCCCGTGATGAATACTCAGCTTAACGTTCAGGCTCTCCCTGGCTCGCAGCCACTGCCATTGTCCCGGCATCCATTGTATTCTACCAGCAACCTTGATACCGCCCGCAGCCAACTCGCTAGCACCCTATTGACGGGGGTGAGCCACAGTAGCAAAGCGCTCGATGGGTTCTCCCTTCAGTTCCGCGACAGTCCCTCTGATTTCGAATACACGCACAACGCCGTGGATTTGGCGGATATCTCCATCAACGCCATTTCCTACCGCGCACCTGTGCTTTTCTTAAATGTATTCAACCAGAGCGACGACTACTTCCTAGTTCTAGTACTAAAGGGCAACTGCCACGTCTACGACGGCGAGATAGAGTTCGACGTAAGGGAGAATGATTTTTTTATTTTCAACATAAATCAGACCATCAATGCTTGGACTAGTCCTAGCTTCCAGGAGATCGTCATCCGTGTTAGTGGGGCGCGAATGCGCTCGGCCATGCGGCGGATGGTGGATCGCTCAATCAGCATACCGTTGAAGTTCGACAGCGTGGCGTCATCGGTCGGCGCTGCGGGCAGCAGTCTGGCGCGCTTTGTTCATCTGATGTGTCTGGAGATTGACAATCTAGGTTCTGTATTCGGTTCGAGGATCCTGGTGGACAGCTACGAGAGTATGCTTGTATCCCTGATGCTCACCCTATTGCCGCACAATTACAGCGACTGGATCGCCTGTGGCGTTCTTCCGCCAGCACCTTACTATGTTGTGCGCGCCGAGCGTTTCATTCTCAATCACCTCCGGGACCCCATCGGGTTGGACGATATCGTTCAAATTTCCGGAGTTGGTAGCCGCACACTGCAGCGGGGCTTTCGCCGATTCCGACGCCTCAGCCCTATGGCGTTTCTCAAGGAATGCCGTTTGCAGTATGTCCGTAAATGTCTGCGTGAGACGGAGATGCGGGGACGATCTATTTCGAACCTCGCTAGGGAGATGAGGTTCGAGCATTCGAGCAAGTTCAGCAAGGCCTACAGTACTCGTTTCAACGAACTGCCGTCCGAAACACGGCGACGCTCCATAGATCCGGATCTGCCCTAAATGGGACTCAAAAAATCGGGTTGTAGCCTGGAATACGGCTCGTATCCCGGAGTTTTGATCGCTGACCTTAACCACCAGCGCTGTTTTTAGAGTGAATCGCACTAGGCTGGAAAACTGTAGTTATTGGCGGGTAAGCAACGAAGGGACGCTGAAAGGAAGTGAGTAGATGACTTTTTATGAACTAAGTCATTGCTACCGCTAACGGAGCCTGTCTGCTACAGGCTCCGCGCCTGTCGATAGAACTCATCAATGCGCCAAGAGTAGTGATGCATCGTGAATGCTTGTGAATTACATTTGAAAATGATCAACTACCTTCCTCTCTTAGTGCCATCTAACATCTATTTAAAAGTTGTTTTAGTGCCTTCCTAGCATGAGCGACTGGTTCGAAAGGAATGACGTAACAAGGGTGGAAGTTTGTATTAATAAAACTGCCTGCTGGCAACGTCCCGGCCGACCAAGTTACAAACAGTCTAGGGCACATCGCCTCCAAGCAATGATTTTACGTTTCGACTATTTTGACGAAAAACGCTCGTCGTAAAATTAGTCACATAACTCCTCTTCAAAAGTTTGGAATTGCAGCTTCCAGGCGTCGTTTATTTTGATCCAGCATTCAATGAAGTTAATAGTCCTCACTCCCTGCGAGTCGGTGAGAATAGCAACTCCACTCACAGACGCAATATTGCCAAGCTCCCTGACTTCAAGCTCTTTCTCTTCTCTGCGTATTTGAGAGTAAGCTAGCGGGTTGCTGTTTTTAAGCACATTAAGTTTTCGCAACTGATGAGGCTTGTGAATAAGTTTGCTACCATTAGTCGAAAAAAACCAATCAGTTTCAAGGTAGTCTAGCTGATGAGTGTCTAGAGAGTAGAATGCACTATACCACTCTTTTCTCATGAGTTTGAGGTTTGACAAAATTTTCAAAGTATTCTCTTCAGATCAATTTCTTCTTGTATACGCTCGCTGTATGCAGCATGGGTTCTTATCGCCTCGTCAATACCAGCGTTAAAAAACACAGAGCCTATATCTTTAGCGATGAAATCTACAAAAAAATCTGCATCAAATTGGCCGAGGTTGAGATCAAAATGCTCGCTGCAGTATTTTTTCAGTAGAAGGGCAATAACTTCGCGCTCTTCGTTCGATATTTTAATTGCTGACATCTTTTGTCCTTATGTCTGGCAGGCTAAATTTTACAAATCGCCCTTGTTTGCAATCTTCAATTATCGCTGCTTCCCAATCGTCAATATTGATTTGTGATAAACAGGAATGAATGATGCCCTGAAGTATAGAGTTTGCCATAGCGTCGCGGTGGTAAGCAATTGGCTCCCTCATTTCCGGATATTTTGCGAGGGAATCAATAACTTTTTTAATGACGTCGATTTTTCGCGGCCTGATAACGGTAAATGAAATATGAAGAGAGCGCTCGCTTTCCGTGCTGACATTGTGCCAGTACCCAGCGGGTAAATAAATTGCTTGGCCGGGAGAAACGGTGACGCTCATTAGAGGTTTTCCAGTGGGCGGATTAAGTTCGAAACATTTGTCGGTTTGCAGCGGATAAATAAGAGTTGGTGGGTATATATCCCATGTTTTAGAACCTTCAATTTGAACCGCAATCACATCATGATTATCAAAGTGAATGCCAAAACTCGGAATTGAACTCCAAGCGCAGTAGAGGTTGGCTCCGGATCGGCATTGCAGTTTTTCATTTAGATAGTTGGTGGCCGTCATGACCTTATTAAAAAAAGCCTGGCATCTATCGATAATTAATGTGCTTCCAGACTGCAAGTTTTTTAGCAGGCTGTAACGATTAACGTGAGGCGCTGCCTCCCCAGTAACAGACAGAGTGTAAGTCACAAATCCCCGGTAGCCGCGAATTGCAGGATTGCTGTCATTGGCCAAGCGAACCCGAGGATAGTCGAGAATGTCTTTTTCAAGAAGTAGGTTAACATCATCCCAGCTTAGCAGTTCGGCCCCATGAACAGTACTAAAAACAAACGGCTTTTTCTGAAACGCTGTCTCGGTGAATTCTTCAATACCTTCCAGTTCGAATTTTGTGTTTATCATGTGTAGCTCACTGTTTGATTTTTTGGAATGACGGTAATTGTTTGGTCGTTTACCTCAAGCTGTAATGCACTGGGGAATGATCGTAGAAACTCTTGGTCATGAGTGATGATTAAGACCTTGAACGATTTTGCATAGGCTTGAATAATCTCTTTAAGCGCCGCTATGGAGGTAAAGTCTAAGTTGGATGTGGGCTCATCCAGTATTAACAGATTGGATTTCCTCAAAAGCGCGATTATAATATTTAATTTTTGTAGCTCACCTCCCGACAGGCTCCCACCCAAGTTGCTTACAGCCTGTGAAAGGGGTCTGTTAAAATTCAGTCGGCTGGCGAGCCTTTCAAATTCCTCTTCGTCAAATCGTCCAAGTAGAAATTTGATATTATTTGATATAGTGTCATTCAACAACGTCAGCGATTGCGGGGCTAGAGATAGACAAGGCGGAGCAATACCATAGTCATCATTCTTGCGCGGCAAGCCATTAATTAAAATGCAACCATCGTCTGGTTTATCAATCCCAGCTATTATTCGAATGAGCGAGGTTTTCCCCGCGCCATTTCTCCCGCGAAGAAATACTGGCTGCCCAATCGTGATTCTTATTAGGCCATTCAAGTCATTGAAAATAGCATTGTCGCCCTTGCTCTTGCATACATTGTCTAGCTGAATTGATAGCTCTTCCGAACTGGGCAATCTGTTCTTATTAACTGTTGCGTAGTGTTTTTTGTGCTTTGAAAGTTTTTCATTGAGAATCTGAAAGTCTATCCGCGCTCTTGATACGGTGCGCCAAAGCGCTCCCATCCGATTTAGGGGAAGAAATACCTGAAAAAGAAATGTTGCGAGCATCAGAAGGCTGCCGAAGGTTATATCCCCTTCGGCAAAGGCACTTGATGCGGTAAGCAGAATTAATGCACTGCCTAATGTAGAGAGGAAGGACGTCAAAGCACCGAATCTGAAAAATTCATTTCTGATGGTCTGTTGCGCCTTACCATACTTTGCTATAATTGTTCTATACCTTTCCTCGCTTCGCGGGGCTGCGTTATATATTTTTGCTGGCAAGATCAAAGCGCAAAGCTCGTGTAGCGATGCACTCATTTGCTTTTTAGTTAATGCTACGTTCCTCACTAGAGGGAAACGTGCGCTTGTCATTTTTATGATGAAGCATACATACAGTGTAACGATTAATAGGAATTCAAAGGCAATGACGGGCCCTAAATAGAAAAACACCGATACAATGATAAATAATGTTTGAAAAACAACAGGAGCACTATCACTCCAAATAGTGCGGATATAGGTACTGATTGAGCCCATCGCGGCCTCATAAGCAGATATCATCTCTCCTCTACTGTGCTTTTCCATTTCGTCAGCATAAATTGAGTTGATCTGGCGGAAGGTTTCATTTCTGATTCTTGCTTCAGCGTTGATGCAGTACCCGTGTACCACTAACTCAATTAACGCATAAATCATGGGCATGAGAAGTCTTATGGCAAGAAAACTGCCACAGAAAATAGCTATGCCCCAGGGGACGAAAAATAAATCTTTATTATCTATTGAGTATTTTACTAACAAGCCAAATGAAATGAAGAGGAAGGATGCAAGCAAGGTCAAAAGAGCGGCTGTTAACTGCCTTGCCATATTGTTTTGCAATATCTGCTTTTCAAGTCGAATCATCCTGGCTCCAACGCTGGCAATTTAAGTAAAACTGAGTTTTTCGATAGCCCGCTAGGCGCGGGCTTTGAATAATTAAGCGTGATGTGGAGAAGAATTGCAGGCACACCCTGCACCGCAACCCGAACCTGAACATCCACAAGTGACGTTGAGAATTGTCCTGCTATCCATTATGAATTTCAGTATATGATCTTTAGGCATGGCAAGTATTTCAGAAGTGATCTGGCTTGTGCCTTTCCCACTGGCCTCACTGGATACCAGTGGTTTTCTAAGAGCGTTCAGGTTTTCGATGCTATATTTATGGGCATATTGTCCGAACCACTTTATCACGGTGTCCTCACCAAGAATTTCTTTGGTTTTTAGTACTTGTGCTCGAAATGAATTTTGTTTGTAGGCTTCAAAGCTGATGTTGGATCGGGAGACATGCTTTATTTCCTGTTGCAGCATTTTTCTCGTAAACGGGAAGTGATGGAGAAATCCGCCCAAGTACTCTTCGCAAAAATGGTAATATTGATCGGTAAATAGAAGAAATGTATGCCACATCTCATCAATTACTTGCATTTGTTGATAAACGGAAATATCAAAGCATTCTGTCTGGCATTGAGCTGCAAGAAAAATGAATTTCTTGGTCTCTTCGAATATGTCTTTAGCTTCGTCCTGTGAGACGCTCCACTCCTTGCAAAACTTAATAATAAGGTCGGGGTTTTCGTACTGCATTATTTTTTGCAGAGAGGCGACTTTAATGGGCGAGTTACTTACATTACTAGAGATTTGTTGTTGTAACATTTTAAACTCCAAAGATTTGTCGATGAATTTTATTATGTCCTGTAGTTTTTAATGGTGTAGCACTCCTTGTGCATTTTTGAAGTCAATTTTATGCGATAAGTAATTTATGGCTTCGGAAATTATTTCGACGAGCGCTTTGCCGCAAATCAAATTTACTAAGTTGTTGTCCGCTCAGAATTTTGGGTTGTCGGTTATGTGTTGTACGCTGTGGCAAATTTCCACAGGATCGCTTGCTCACACAACTTGTAGAGTCACAGAGGCTAGCAAGTAGCTTAACGACCTCAACCAACTCTACATGTTGCGGTTTGGGATATGAAAAGTGTACGAATATCATGCTGCAATCCTTTGCATTGTTGGCTGGCTAACGCCACAAAAATCGTGGTGTTATCAGAAATAAGACTGAGAAATTCCTAAGCATTACTTCCTTTTTCGTTCAAATTTTTTTAAACAAATGGGTCTGGTACAAATTACTCGTTCTTAGGAGGCGCTTTTTTATCTCTATCCGATGCTAGCAACGAAAGCTGTGCTTTTTAACTGCGACAATATGCCGCGGATGTTAATGGGTGAGCTAACTTACGGGTATTACAAAAATCGGTGCGACAGTACGTCGCATGCAGCGGCTGTTCGCCCTTTACTCCCAGAGCCGTGAGCCTATCTGGCTCGTAATGCCACTCCGAGGCAATGGATGGCATGTTTTTGGTAGATCAGTCCGAGGGCTGGAACGTCGTTTTGTCGAGACGCGCGACATTTTGCCAAGACCAGGTAAAAGAGGAGCATTCGTTGAGATCCCCGCAGCATGTATGCCTATATGTATGCCTAACTCGATTAACAGCTAGAAAGCACTTTAAATACAGTAGGTTATGACTTTGGTTCAAATGACTGTGTAGCCACCAAGTACCGATCCATAGATGTCTACAGCAGTCTATGAATCACCTCAAGAAGCCCGCCTCGTGCGGGCTTTCTTGTTTCTGGCTGTTCACCTCTGTCTATCCCTATCCTTCCCCTCCGTGTATGCCCCCATGCATGCTTCAATAAAAATTGAACTGGAGGCAACGCACAGATATCAAGCGACGCCCTCTCGCTGACACGACACTTTCCAGCCTGGAGCCTGAGGCCGGGGCATACCGCGAACTAGAGCATGCATCTAGATCAAACCTGAAATTTATCGGCAGGTACCGGTGATGGGAAATACGACCCTAAGCACGTATATTTTTCGAGCGGTGTAACACGAAGCCCAACACTTCCCGGTGCTCATTAATGAGGTGTCAAGGAAGGAAGATGAGGGGTCTTAACGCGGGCCTTAGGCTACTCTCCAACCGCCATATCAGGCTCCATTCTAAGTGTTCCCGTGGGCAGCAAGGCGCGTGTTGATCGGCGATTCAGCCAATCCACTGTGGTCATGCCCAAAACACGATGAAAGTCACGGAGCAACTAAGCGACTGGCGCTCACATCAAGGTCACACCACCGCAGTTGCAATCTTTCTGGAACGCCACGCAAACGCCAACACCATCAGCAGCCCTAGCCCCGCCACCGCCGCTCCGGCCAGGGAAATCGCCGGATAACCTAGCCCGGCATTGATCACCGCGCCGCCCAGCGCCGCACCAATCGCATTGCCGAAGTTAAACGCACCGATGTTCACCGCCGAGGCCAGATTGGGCGCCTCCTTGGCAGCTTCCATGACGCGCATCTGCAGCGGCGGCACCAGGGCGAAACTGGCAATACCCCATATCAGGATGGCAACGGCTGCCGGCAGCGGCCAACGCATCAGTACCGTAAACGCCAGCAACACGAGAATCAGCACGCTCAGCGAAACGATCAGGGTGCGATCTATCGAGCGATCAGCGGCCTTGCCGCCCCACATGTTGCCCAGGGTCAACCCCACACCGAACAGTACCAGCATGGCGGTGATGTAGGCAGTGGACGCATGGGTCTCGCTGCTGAGGATCGGCGCGATGTAGGTGAAGACGGTAAACATTGCGCCCGAGCCGACTACCGTGAGGGCCAACGCGCCCAGCACCGGGCCACGGCCCAGTACCCGAATTTCGGCCATTACACCAACGCTTGGCGGCGCCTTCAGGTTGGGCAGGGCGAACCACAACGCGGCCATAGCCACCACACCGAGGCCGGCAATACCCCAGAATGCTGTGCGCCAGCCGAACAGTTCGCCAAACCAGGCGGCCAGCGGCACACCGCCGATGGTTGCCAGGGTGAGGCCCATAAACATTGCCGCGACCGCCCCGGCACGCTTCTCAGGGGCGACCACGCTGGCGGCAACGATGGAGCCAACGCCAAAGAACGCACCGTGGTTCAGTGAGGTCACCACCCTGGCGATCATGAGGCTGTAGTAATCGGTCGCCAGGGCTGACATCAGATTACCCAGCGTGAAAATCGCCATGAGTCCGATCAGCAGATAGCGCCGGGGAATCCTGCCGGTGGTCAGGGTCATCAGTGGCGCGCCGAGCAGTACACCCAGGGCGTAAGCACTAACTAACAGGCCTGCGGCGGGAATGGAAACGCCGAGATCCTCAGCGATGCCCGGCAACATGCCCATTGGGGCGAACTCGGTAACACCGATGCCAAAGGCACCTATGGCGAGTGCGACAAGTGGTGGATTGATACGCATGGAAGGCTCCTTATCTATGCCGCCAATGCTACGATCCAGCGTTTTAAGGCGGTAGATAGCATTTCTGGCAATCACCTATGCGTAAGGAGCACAAATGGACTTCAACGGCAGATCCGGTGACATGCTCGTGTTCGCCACCGTGGCGCAGGAAGGCAGCCTATCGGCGGCCGCGCGTGCATTAGGGCTTACACCCTCGGCGGTCAGCCGGATCATCGCGCGTACCGAACAGCGCCTTGGCACCCGGCTGCTGTTGCGCACCACCCGAGCGATCAGCTTCACTGCCGAGGGCGAGGCTTTCCTGCGCGGCGCCAGGCGTATCCTGGCCGATATGGCCGAGGTGGAAGAAGCCATCGCCGACCAGGGCGTACCCAGGGGCCGATTGCGGGTCAGTGCCGCCCTTGGCCACGGGCGGCTGGCCATCGTTCCCTTGGTGGCGGCATTCAGCGCCCGCCATCCGAACATCTTGGTCGACCTTACCCTCGGCGACGAAGTGGTCGACATTCTCGGCGGCCAGGCCGATGTGGCGGTACGTTTTGGCCATCTGCCCGACAGCCCGCTGACCGCGCGCAGGATCGGCGACACCGGCCAGGTCGTGGTGGCCTCGCCCGAATACCTGCAACGCCACGGCATCCCTCGCGAACCGGAAGACCTGCTACGGCATAACTGCCTGCGCTTCAACTTCCGGCGTGCCGAACCCAACTGGCCGTTCACCCGCGACGGAATAGAGTTTTCCCTGAAGGTCAGTGGCAACATCGAATGCAGCAGTGGTGAAGCGCTGGCACAACTCGCGCGAGTAGGTGCCGGCATTGCGCGTATCGGCGAGTTCAGCGTGAGCGAAGATCTGCAGCGTGGCGACCTGATACCGCTGCTGGAAGCCTGGAACCCTGGCGACCAAGAGCCGATTCATGCGGTGTTTGTAGGTGGATCGGCGATGCCAGCGCGGGTGCGGCTGTTCGTGGACTTCCTACTGGAAAATCACCGGATGTAAGCGGCAGCGTCACCTGATCCTTCCGGCTACTCGCGATACTGTCCGCATCGGGTAGGTGACTTCGCCGGGCGCTTACTTGCTGAACACTTGGCTGGAGTGTATGTAGATAGATCCGTCTAAACACTCCCCATGCGACTTCCCAGGGCGCCTCGCCTCCTCCCCCACACCATCGCTGCGCACTGGTATGCCGAACATTTATACCTGTCCTTTTTAACCAAACGGTTGTCCATTCGAGCCAAGCGCGCTTCATCTCCCCTAGATAATTTTCACTCCATGCCGTGTCCCTACAAACACAAATGACGAGGTGTCTCATGCATCTACGAGAACAGCAGCGACTATCCGATTCATCCTGGTTTTTACAGAGATGGGACATGGCCCCCGAAGAGTTTGCCACTTATCTATTGCAACTCGGGACCTTGGTGCTGCAACGCCGATGGAATGGTACCAATCGTAAAACACCAACCTCCACGGGGATCTAGAACAGCGACCGTCCGTTTGAGACAGAAATAAAGGAGCTCCCAGCCACGGGCAATATCTACTCCCATGGCCGCAAGACCAGTTCCGATGTCGGCATTCTGCGTCTGCTGTAAGCACGGCTTTCTAAGCCGTTGTCCGTCTAGACCAAACGATTGTCCTTGCCAGCAAAGCGTGCACTCGACAGCAGATCTAATTTGGATCCGTCGCAAGCTCTCGCGCCCCTTATCAACCGCGTGGAACGCGACATTCAGCGAATAAGATCGTCCCCAGCCGAAACGGAGAAACCGCATCATGACCGACCAGCAACCCTCCATGGAACAACAGCCCTCCCTCTATACGCGTCTTGGGGGTTACGACGTTATTTATCAGTTCGCAGGTGCAGTTTTGCGGAAGACCATGGGGCATCCCGCTATCGGCCACATCTGGGCCCACATGTCCGAATCAACATTCCAGAAGGAACACATCAATTTTGTCGACTTCCTTTCTGAACACTGGGGTGGCAGCGCTAAATACAGAGGTAGGGACATGGTCACCGCGCATCGCGGAATGGGTCTTACCGAGGTGCACTGGCAAGCTGTGCTCGATTGTCTTGAGGAATGCTACAACGACTACGATCTGGCACCGGACCTGCGCAAAGAGGTCAATGACTTTCTGGTCAAGTTCAAACCAGCCGTGATTGGGAGCCCCTCCTACCGCGACGTTGTACTCGCACACCCCGAAATGGACCCCGCCAAAGGAATGAAAAGCGTTGGGGTAATTTGGCCGAAACGAGGGAAGTAACCTGCAAAAAAGCTGTCGGCAGAGAACACTTCTTGAAGATCATTATCAACCTGCCAAGACTGTCAGGAATCTTAATGAGCAAATTCAGGAACACGCTTGCCGTCCTGGCCATGGCCCGCAGGGAGCGACCGGAGCAATTGCAATGACGACTCGAGGATCAACTTCAATGGTTGGCGGCCGATGTCACAAAACACCAGGACCTCGACGCGCGGGCTTCATGTGCAGCATCGCTCGGCCCACTTGATTATCTGGCGCCGGATACTGGTATTGCTGCACTCGTCGAGGACCTGAATATTGAAGCCTTCAAGGTGCAGTGGCAGGTCAATGGTGTTGGTGCACTGAACACGCTTTCCACTCTGAGTCAGAAACAGATAGACGTTCCTTCTCAAGCAGGTAGCTGTCCTGCTCAAACAAGTAGTTGTCCCGTTCGACCAAGCAACAGCGTGGCCCCCCAATTATTTTAATTGCTCAGCACAATGACAGCGCCGCATTCGAGGCTTCTGTCGATTGGCGAACGCTGTAAGCCTGCTCCACCGCCGGCTCAAAAACGTTGTGCGTCGAACGTTGCTCTTCATCCGTATAAGCAGATCAGGAAACAACCGATGAGTGTACCGATATCCCTGGGACCGCTTTCGACGCATGGCGAACGGTTCTCCATCGGCAAGTAATGCAGGGAGCGATTTCATCAACTTCAGAGGGGGCAAAGACATGAGCCATACGCACGAACATCATCATGATCACGACCACACTGAGCCACCGGAGGCCATAGCGCTACGCGTCAAAGCGCTCGAGTCCCTGCTGACGGAAAAGGGGCTGGTCGATCCCGTAGCCATGGATGCTTTGGTGGACACCTACCAACACAAGGTCGGCCCGAGAAACGGCGCCCAGGTGATAGCGAAAGCCTGGTTCGACCCCCTGTACAAACACAGGCTGCTGGAAGATGGCACCGCAGCCATCGCCGAGCTGGGCTTTTCTGGTGTTCAGGGTGAAGACATGGTGGTAGTGGAGAACAGCCAGACCGTGCACAACGTGACGGTATGCACACTGTGCTCCTGCTACCCGTGGCCGACCCTGGGCCTGCCACCGGTCTGGTACAAGTCCGCACCTTATCGCTCGAGGATAGTCATTGACCCGCGCGGCGTGCTGGCGGAGTTCGGTCTGACGATCCCTGATGACAAGGAAGTTCGCGTCTGGGACAGCAGCGCTGAGCTGCGCTATCTGGTATTGCCGGAACGTCCGGCGGGTACTGATGGCTGGAACGAGGAACAACTGGTCGAACTCGTGACTCGCGACGCCATGATCGGCACCGGACTGCCTAAGAAACCAGATCAAGTAGCCTGAACCTGAGAAGGAGAAAACCCATGAATGGTATACACGACCTGGGCGGCATGCATGGCTTCGGCCCAGTGCTCACGGAAGAGCACGAACCCATCTTCCATCATGATTGGGAGCGCAGAGTTTTTCCGCTCTTCGCCTCGCTCTTCGTCGGCGGGTACTTCAACGTTGACGAATTCCGCCACGCCATCGAACGCATGAAGCCGGCCGAATACCTGCAGTCGAGCTACTACGAGCACTGGCTGCACGCCTTCGAGACCCTGCTGACAGAAAAGGGTGTCATCAGCGCCGCCGAACTGCAGGGTACGGCCAAACCAACCCCACCGACACAGCCCGTCACGGTTTTAACTCCGGACATCGTCGACGCCGTAGTGCTCGGCGGCGCCTCGTCGCGGGCAAAAGAAGATGTCCCCGGCCAATTCCGAGTCGGTGACCGGGTGCGAACGAAGTGCCTCAACCCAACCAATCACACCCGGCTGCCACGCTACGCGCGCGGTAAGGTCGGCACCATCGTGATTGCACATGGCGCGTTCGCTACCCCGGACACGATGGCCCATGGTTTGGGCGAACAGCCGCAGCAGGTCTATGCCGTACGCTTCAGTGCCGAAGAGCTGTGGGGAGTACGGCGACCCGACAGTGTGTGCATCGACCTATGGGACAACTACCTGGAGGCCGTATGAACACGAGCATGCACCACGACTACAAGGCCGTCGGCCTCCCTCTCGACGATGAAGGCCCGGTGTTCGACAAGCCTTGGCAGGCTCAGGCTTTTTCCCTGCTGGTGCACTTGCACCAAGCCGGCGTGTTCCCCTGGAAGGACTGGGTGCAGGTATTCAGCGAAGAGATCAAGGCTGCCCCGGCGCAACCCGGAGAAAGCGTCAATGACGCCTATTACCGGCAATGGATCACGGCCATGGAAAGAATGGTCACCACCCTCGGCCTGACCGGGATGGAGGACATCGTCCAGCGGGGCGAGGAATGGAGGCAGGCCTACCTGAATACTCCCCATGGACAACCGGTGGTTTTGCTCAACGCAAGTTGTCCGCCGGCCCACGGGCACACCTCTGAGCATCTGCCGCATCGCAAGCCCGTGGCAATCAGCCGAGCCTCTAACTGAGGGCAGAGCAGTTTTTTGTTGTCCTTTTTTACCTAGCAAGCCGCAGAGGCGGCCAAGGAGTCATCGTCATGCATATCGAACCTGGCCTCGTGGAAGCCGGAAAACTCTGGCTGAGCTATGTTACCGCCGCAAGCGTCGGCACCTACACCGTCAAACTCGTTGCGGACGCCATTGGTGAACGAGGTGCCGTCTCGCTGGTAGTTCGCGCCGCCGCCGCCACGGCGCTGGTGTTTGGCTTCTTTGAACTGCTACCCCATCATCCGGTTGGCGTCTCGGAGGTGCATCTCATACTCGGCTCGACGCTGTTCCTGTTGTTCGGTGCAGCACCTGCAGCAGTAGGTCTCGCTTTGGGGCTGTTAATCCAGGGTCTGTTCTTCGCCCCATTCGACCTGCCGCAGTACGGCATGAACGTCACCACCCTTTTGGTACCGCTGTTAGCAGTTGCTGCCCTGGCGCGGCGTATCATCGCGCCAAACACGCCCTATGTTGATCTGAGCTATCGCCAGGCACTGGGCCTGTCGACGGCCTTCCAGTCAGGCATCGTCGCCTGGGTTGCCTTCTGGGCCTTCTACGGGAAGGGCTTCACGGCAGAGAACGCACTGTCAGTCCTGACCTTCGGCAGTGCCTACATGACCGTCGTCATCCTCGAACCGCTGTTGGACCTGGCCGTGCTGGCCGGAGCGAAGGCGACGCATCACCTGCGCAATAGCAGGCTGGTCGAGCGTCGTCTGTACCAGGCCGCCTGAGTCGACAGACGCCAGTCCAGGTCAGACTTTCCCCGGGCATTCGAAGACCGCAATGCTCGGGGCATCAAAGAAGATTCTGGACCGATCCACAACTGTCCGTTCCTGGTTTGGCTTCACCTTCTACGCTGGCTGCGAGTCCGCGTGGGGAGATCCCGAACCGCTGCTTGAACAACCGGGAGAAATGCGAAGCATCGTTAAAGCCCCAGCGCAGCGCTACGGCGAGTACGCCAGGATGGCCGGAACTGCAGAGATCGCGAGCGCTGTGCCGCAAGCGCAGCTCCCGAATCAGGCCACTGACGGAAAATTGCTCTTCCTCGAACAGGCCATAGAGTGTCCGGCGCGAGACTTTGAATCGCGCCGCAAGCAGGTCCGGCCCGAGCCCGGGTTCAGATAAATGATCGGCTATATAAGTTTCGACCGCCTGGCGGAAGGCTGTCCGCACCGGTACCCGGTCCTGCTCCTGCGCCTCCAGCGTGGCGCCCAACGCGATGGCGATGACGCCATTGAGCGCGGCGCTGAGCCCATGCTGCGCCTGTATGCCGACGCTGGCGTCCATCTGTTCAAGCGAACGGGCGAAGCGAGCCGCGACCAATCCAAGTCCCGCTTGTCCACTGACGCAGCGCGCTGTCGCCTGGCGCGGTGCCGCGAGCCTGGACACCAGTTGCTCCCTGGGTATACGGAATGACAGCACTCGCCAATCTTCCCTGAAATCGAGAAAGTAGGGACGCGTGGAGTCCACGACGGAGAAGTCACCGGGCAACACCAGTGTCTCCTGCCCATCCTGACGCACCACGCATGACCCTTCCAACTGGAAGTTCGCGAAACAGAACTCGACCGGGTTGCGGCGGATTTCATCCCAGCGTCGTTGGACGAACTGCGCACGGGAAAACACGCGGGTCTGCGCGCTCATGGAGAGGGGCCGGGAGCTCACCTCGCCCGTGAAGTCCGATCCTGCATGCTCTTGCTTGAGGATGGGATTGAGCGAGACGAAGGCTTCGCAGAGGACCTCACGCCAGTAGCTGAATCTTTCGCGCTCCACGCACGATTCGGTAGTCCAGATTTGCATCCTGCGGTCCCCCCTCAGTGGCGCAAAAGACAATCATCACGAGCGCAAGCCAGCGACTAATTTCTGAGCCAATGTCACGGTATGGCAGGCCGCTCAGACGTGTCATGTGTTCCTCCTGTTGCACAGATCGTCAACTGGTCTTGCACGCAAAGGCAAGTCGCCGGTTGATGGGCTGCAGGCGCCCTGGCACGGCATTTTCGTTTGTTCCTGCGCTGTGCACGGCGGGAATGCGAATGTGTCATGTCGGTGCAGTTTTTCGCCGGATAATCAGGCGCAGGACTGACCCCATGTGACCTGCGGCAGAAAGACGCAAAGTCCGCGCCAGAACCAAGGGGGCATTCACCCGCTACAGGCTCTTTCTGCAGAAGGCACAACCTCAGTCGGGAAAGCCCTGCGCCCTTGCGCAAATCGTCAACTGGGGTTGCACGCTCCAGCGAGACCGAGGCAGTCCGGCTGCCTACGATGGGTTGTCCGTTACCTAACCCACCGCAAGAAAGGTCGCTTCCCATGGCTATCGATTTCCAGCTCACCGAATCACAGAAGGCTTTACAGGCAAGCGCGCGAACCTTCGCCGCCGAAGTCCTCAGCAAGGTCGCCTCCACCATCGCCCCAATCGCGCGACCGGAAGACCGGTTCTACGCCACGCGGCCGTTCTACGATGCAATGGTCGACGCCGGCTTCATCAAGGCGTTGCTGCCAGCCTCGTTCGGCGGCAGCGCCCTGACCACGCTGGATTTTGCCTTGGCTGCCGAAGAACTCGCCGCCGCCGACGTCAACTTGCCTTCGGCCTTACTGGGCACCGGCCTGGGTTTGCACGCGGTGCTGCACCACGGCACCGAGGAGCAGAAACGCCGCTTCCTGCCGGACTTCGTCGAAGATGGCTCGCGCCTGGCCGCCCTGGCCTTCACTGAGGTCACCGGAGGCGCGAACTACGACAGCCCTGACCCCTCCGCCGGCGTACAGACATTCGCCCGCCTCGAAGGCGACGAATGGGTCATCAACGGCGCAAAGCACTACACCACCAACGGTACCGGTTGGGACGGCAAGGGCGCGCACCTGTACAGCGTCATATGCCGCACCGATGCGGCCCTGCCGCCACAGCAATCGCTGGCAGTCATCATGGTGCCCGGCAGCGCTCAGGGCATCGAGATCGCGGGCTTTCTCGATACCGTCGGCCATCGCGCGACGATCTCGCCGCGCATCCATTTCAACAATGTGCGCGTGCCGGCGGCCAATATTGTCGGCAAGCCGGGCGATGGCATTGCCATGGTGGAAGATGCCTTCTCCTGGACTGCGGCTCTTATCGGCGCGGCCTGCGTAGGTGTGATGCGCGCGGCCTTCGACGTCGCCTTGAAGTTTGCCCGCACCGACAAGCGCTCCGGCACGGTGCCTGTGATTGAGCACCAGAACGTTGGCTTCATGCTGGCCGACATCAAGATGCGCATCGAGGCCGCGCGCTACCTGACCTGGAAAGCCTGTCACCAACTCGATATCACCCAGGGACGCAGCCGCGAACTGGCCATCATCACCAAGGTGCACTGTTCGGAACTGTGCGTTCAGGCTGTCTACGATGCCATGCGCGTTGTCGGTGTCGATGCCTACACCGACCTCTACCCGTTGGCCGGCCTGATGCAGGACGCGCTGTGTTTTCCCCTGTACGACGGCGGCAACATGGGGGTCCGCCGCCGGCAACTCCATGCGTTGCTGCGCTCGCCGGCCTACGACGCCATGGCCTGCGCAGAGGCACGCAGTTGAAGCGGCCCCCGTGCCACGAGGCGTAAGCGCCGAGCAGCTGTCCTTCCCAGCACAACGAATGACCGCCCCAACAAAGCGACTTGGGGCGCTCCCCCCCTATCTTTGTCATGCGCACTGCCGCGTTGTCCTGTGTCGCCGCATTTCGCCGACCGATCAATGACAGATGACTACTCGAGAGAGGACTTCCGTAATGACCCAAGCATTCTCCAGCGTCGCCCGCAGGACCGGCCACGTGTCAAAGGCCGGTACCCACTCGCCCCTGAGCTGCATGAACAAGGTGTTGGCCTTGGCCTGTCTACCGATGGTCACGATGGTACCGATGACCGCGCGGGCCATCGATGTGGACATCGGTGATTTCGTCCCGGCGCCGGAGGGTACGACAGCGGGGTTGCTGTACCTGCAGCATGCCAAGCGCGACAAACTCTATGCTCAGGGACGGCAGACGGCGCGGGATCCTCGGCTGGTCTCGGATGTCGGTATCGGGAGGCTGGTGCACTACACCACGATTGGCGGGCTGACGGTAGGCCCCCAGATCCTGGTACCGTTTGGCCGGCTGGATGCCGGGCGCGACACGAGTGCATTGGGCAAGACCAGCGGGGTAGGTGACGTTATCCTGGCCGCACCAGTCTGGTTGATCAACGACTCAGCGTCTCGCACCTATCTAGCCATAGCGCCCTATCTGTACCTTCCAACGGGTAGCTATAGCCACGACCGCCCGCTCAATCTGGGTGAAAACCGCTGGAAGTTTGATTTACAGGTAGGTTTCGTCAAAGGGCTGACCGACAATTGGTATGTCGATTTGACCGGCGACGTCATGTTCCACGGCAAGAACGACAACTATGGCGCTGCCGGCGACACACTCAAGCAGAAACAGCTCTACCAGGGGCAGGGATATTTGCGTTACCAGTTCACGCCCGGAGCCAACGCTTTCGTCGGCCTGTCGCAGACCTGGGGCGGTGAGACCCGGGTCAATGGCGTTGACAGCAACGACGAAGCCCGGCAACGAAAAATCAGCGTGGGTGGCAGTTACTTCATCCGCCCGAAGACGCAACTGCTGGTAGCGCTTGGGCGCGACCTTGAGGTGGAAAATGGCTTCAAGGAAAGCGCCCGCATCAACGTTCGACTGTTGCAGGTGTTCTGAGTAGGAAGACAACATGTTTGTCTACCCCCGAGCCAACAATCGATCGAGCAGACATTGAGCACCGAGCTGCCGCGCACCGCTGTCGGCATGCACCGGTGCACTGTCTCATCTTCGCGCCACCGACTCGACGGTCACTCACTGGAAAAATCAAGCCGATTACGCTCTTAAAGGAGTTCGCATCAGCGAAGACGAAGAAGAACGCCTGGCGTTAAAACATATCCGGGCATGGGGTAGCCAGGCGTAATCGAACAGCATTTGCCCTCAATTGACGCGTAACCCAGTACTGATAACGGCTTACCGAAAGGTAGACCGTTTTTTTATGCCTTGAAGAAAGTGCCTGGGGCATACTCGCAGCGCCCCTCCTGGATACAGAACTTAGCCAATAGGACGTCCCTTCATGAGCCTTGATGTGTTCGCAATCATCATGCTGGGCGCTGCGTTGCACGCCACTTGGAATGCCGTGGTCAAGGGCGGTGACAACAAGCTGCTGACCACCTGCATGATCGCGTCGATCGCATCACTGATCGCATCGGCGGTCATTCCGTTTCTGGAACTGCCATCCAAGGAAAGTTGGCCCTTCATCGGCGCGTCGGTGATTTTGCAGGTGGTGTATTTCGTGCTGGTCGCCTCGACTTACCGCATTGCCGACATGAGCCAGACCTACCCGATCATGCGCGGCACCGCGCCGTTGCTGGTGGCGACAGCGAGCGTAGGGCTGTTGTCCGAATCCTTGTCCTCCTTCGCCTGGCTTGGCATTGCCATCATCTGCATCGGCATTTTGAGCATGGCTGCAACCCCCGGCATCGGTCAGCGAAAAGGGCTGCTCCTGGCGCTGGTCAACGCGGCAGTCATTGCCGGCTACACCCTTATCGACGGTGTGGGTGTGCGCAAATCCGGCGCGCCTGCGGCCTATACGCTGTGGATATTCCTGCTCACCGGCATCGCGCTTGCCCTATGGGCATGTGCCGTCAGGCGGCGGGAGTTCTGGCGCTATCTGGCGCGCCACTGGCGTCCTGGCGTTATCGGCGGCTTCGGCACCGTCGTGTCCTACGGCCTGGCGCTTTGGGCAATGACGGCGGCACCGATCGCCACGGTTTCGGCGCTCAGGGAAACGTCGATTCTGTTTGGCGTGGTGATCTCGGCACTGGTGCTCAAAGAACAGCTGACCCGCCGCCGGATCATGGCCGCGTGCATCATTGCCGGCGGGGCGATGGTGTTGCGACTGGGCTGACGCGCCGATCGAGCCCATGACATGCCCGGCAGGACTGCTCTCCAAACAAATCCCCCGCCACCCTATCAAATGAGACCACTTCTCATTAGTATGCCTGCTATTCGCGCAATGCCGCATCAGGGTATCGGGGCCATGGAGACAGGGACGCCAGGGGATCAGGAAAAACTCAGCGCCGTTTTTATCGGGCAGCGCAGTGCGTTAATCCGTATGCTGTCGCGCGTCGTCGGCTGTTCGAGCCAGGCGGAGGACCTGGCCCAGGAAACCTACCTGAAGGTGGCGAAAGCGCTGTACGCCCGCCCTATCGAACACCTGAAGCCGTTTCTTTATCAAACCGCGCAGTACCTGGCCTTTGATCATCTGCGCAGTGTGCGCAGCAAAAGGCGCTATGAGTGCCATTTGGCCGAAAGCCTGGTTGTCGAGGTGCCCACCACGGCACCCGGACCGGAGAGCCAGGCCCAGGGCCAACAGCAACTGCTGCAGTTTCAACAGGTGCTCGCTACCTTGCCCAAACGCCAGCAACAAATCCTGGTATTGCATCGACTGCATGACCTGTCCCAAAGCGAGATCGCTCAACGCCTGCAGGTGTCGTTGAGCACGGTGGAAAAAGATCTGCGCCAAGCCCTCACTGCCTGCGTCAAGCAAACGACCGACCATGATTGATCGTGCCGATATCCCCGATGCCATACGTAAGCAGGCGACCGACTGGTTCGCCCAGCGCGATGAGACGGTGCGCAACCCCATCACCCGCCAGCGCTTTGAGCGGTGGCGCGATGCGGATCCCCGGCACGCCACGGCGTATGCGGAACTGACCGCGATGTGGGAAAGCCGTGCCTTCGAGCAAGCCTTGAAAAACCTCGCCGGCGACCTGGAATTGCCCCCTGCCCCGCAAGCCGCCACGCACCGCAAGACACGCTTCGTGGCTGCCGCCGCTGCCGTGTTGATCACGCTGGGCATCGGCTGGATGACCGATGTGCCGATGCGCCTGCAGGCTGACCACATGACCGACGTTGCGCAGTTGGAACGCTTTGACTTGGAGGACGGCTCGCACATCGTGCTGGGCAGCCACAGCGCCATCAGCATCGCTTTCGACGGTGCCCATCGCCGCATCAAGCTGCTGCGCGGCGAACTCTATGTCGAAGCCGCCCATGACTCAGACCGCCCCCTTAGCATCGAAACCACCGAGGCCCGCGTCACCGTAGTCGGCACGCAATTCAGCGTCAGCCAGCGCGACGCGGGCGTCACCGTCGCCGTGCGCCAAGGCCAGGTACGCTTCGCCAACCGCAAGGGCGAACAGAGCCTGTTGCAGGCGGGCAACTGGCAACAGTTGCTGGGTGGGCATCTGCAACCGCTGTCCCTGGACGGTGGTGAACGACAGATGGCCTGGATCAACGGACGGCTGTCTTTCCAGAACGCGCCGCTGGCGCAGGTGTTGGCAGAAATCCGCCGCTATTACCCCGCACCGATCCTGTTATTGAACGATACCGCCGCCGGGGAGCGGGTCAGCGGCAATTACCAGTTGGATGATCCCCAGGCGATCGTGCAGGCGTTGGGTAAAGTCACTTCAACCCGGGTCCAGCGCCTGCCTGGCGGCATCCTGGTAATTCGCTGACACAGCCCACCTGACACCGTCGAAAAAAGTTTTACGGCTTTCGAAGCTTCAACCCGTCAAGAACTTTGCCTTTGCAAATCATTCCTATTTCTAACGGGGCTCACATGCACTTCCCAGCACTCAATCCGACCCACGCCCGCAGCATTCTTGCGCTCGCCATCTGCCTGGCGTGCAGCACTGCGGTTGCCGTGGAACCGGCGGGCAAACCGGCCATTCGTGAAGCAGCAGATACCCGCAGCTTTGCCATCGCGCGTCAGTCGTTGGTCAATGCCTTGGATCAATTGAGTGTGCAGAGCGGGCTGCAAATTGCCTATGCGGCTGACCTGGCCCAAGGCGTCGAATCGCCTGGCGTCAGCGGCCGCATGACCGCCCTGGAGGCGCTGACCCGATTGCTCAAAGGCACGCCCCTGAGCTTCGAGCGCAACGGCCCTGACGCAGTCATGCTGACCCGCACCGAACAACCCGGCGCGGCCTTGCAACTGGGCACCACCACCGTCATCAGCAACCAGTTGGGCACCGTCACCGAAGGCACCGGCTCCTACACCCCGGGCACCATCGCCACGGCCACGCGCCTGGTGCTGACCCCGCGCGAAACGCCGCAGTCCATCAGCATCGTCACGCGCCAGCACATGGATGACTTTGCCCTCGACAGTGTCGACGACGTGATGCGCCATACCCCTGGCATTACCGTGTCGGCCTACGACACCGACCGCAGCAATTACTACTCGCGTGGTTTTTCGATCAACAATTTCCAGTACGACGGTATCCCCTCGGCCGTGCGCAACGTGGCCTATTCGGCGGGCAACACCCTGAGCGACATGGCGATCTATGACCGGGTCGAAGTGCTCAAGGGCGCCTCCGGCCTGCTCAGCGGCGCCGGCTCCCTGGGCGGCACCATCAACCTGGTGCGCAAGAAACCTACGGCGGAATTTCTCGGCCACATCACCACGGCGGCGGGCACCTGGGATCACTACCGCACGGAAGTGGACGTCAGCGGCCCGCTGACCGAAACCGGCAATGTGCGTGGGCGTGCCGTGGCGGCCTATCAGGACAACAAATCGTGGGTCGACCGCTACTCGAACAAAAGCTCGGTGTTCTACGGCATTCTCGAATTCGACCTGTCACCCGACACCTTGCTCACCGTGGGCGCCGATTATCAGGACAGCAAACCCAAAGGCTCCACCTGGTCCGGCAGCTTCCCGCTGTTCAACTATGCCGGCGAGTTGAACAATGCCAAGCGCTCCTTCAGCAATGCCACTGACTGGAGCAGTTGGCAGCAATACACCCGCACGGTGTTCGCGAACCTAGAGCACGACCTCGGCGACGGCTGGGTGACCAAACTGCAACTGGACCACAAGCTCAACGGCTACGACGCCCAGATGGGTGCGATCCAGTTCTACCAGCCGGCGGCGGACGGCACCGCAAATATCAACGCCCAGCGCTACAAGGGCGAAACCACCAGCGACTCGGCCGATCTGTATATCAGCGGCCCGTTCAATTTTCTCGGCAGTGAACATGACCTGGTGGTCGGTGGATCCATCAGCACCGCCCATTGGAAGGGCAAGGGTTATTGGGACGAAACCTTCCCCACCGCCAACCTGGTCGACTACTTCAACTGGCATGGCAACCTGGCCAAGCCCGACTGGGGCGTGGCCTCCCAAGTCACCGACGACACCATTCGCCAGACCGGCATGTACGTCACCACCCGCTGGAACCTCACCGACGACCTGAAACTGTTGCTCGGCGGGCGCGTGGTCGACTACACCCTGACCGGCAGCACCGACACCTACCGTGAAACCGGACGCTTCATTCCCTATGCCGGGGCCATCTATGACCTCACGGACAACCTGTCGGCCTATGTCAGCTACACCGATGTCTTCATGCCCCAGGAAAGCTACAACCTCGACCGTAACCGCAAGCTGATTGACCCGGACGAAGGCGAGAACTATGAAGTGGGCCTCAAGGGTGAGTTCCTCGATGGGCGCCTTAACGCCAGCCTGGCGTACTTCGAGGTGAAGGAAAGCAACCGCTCCCTGCCCGACGATGCGTACAACAACCAGACGCCGACACCGCCCAACTTTGCCTTCAAGGGCACCGATGCGACAACCAAAGGCTATGAACTGGAACTGTCCGGCGAAATCGCCCCCGGCTGGCAGTTGCAGGGTGGCTACACCCACAAAGTGGTGCGCGACGATGCCGGCAAAAAAGTCTCGACCTTTGAGCCCGAGGATCAGGTGAGCATGTTCACGATCTACAAGCTCAAGGGCGAGCTGGACAAAGTCAGCGTCGGCGGTGGCCTGCGCTGGCAGAACACGGTGTGGCAGGACATCTACAACAGCCCCAGGAATACGACCGAGAAATTTTCCCAGGAGGCCTACTGGGTGGTGGACTTGATGACGCGCTACCAATTCACGAAAAACCTGTCGACCACGCTGAACCTCAATAACGTGTTCGATAAGCCCTATTACACCAACGTGGGCTTCTACAACTCCGCCATCTACGGCGCACCGCGTCACTTCATGCTGACCACGCGCTGGGACTTCTGACTGCCTGAGCCACACGGCCTATCACGAGGTAGGCCGTTTTTGACGCCCTCCCTTGCCACTGTTAGTGTCCAGCCTTCCCCATACACGGAGTGCTTCACGGTGAAACTGGACATCTATCAAGTCGACGCCTTCAGCCAACATGCCTTCGGCGGCAACCCTGCCGCGGTGTGCCCGCTCACCGAGTGGCTGCCTGATGAGCAACTGCAGCATATCGCCGCCGAAAACAACCTCTCCGAAACCGCCTACTTCGTGCCCCGCGATGGGTTCTATGAGTTGCGCTGGTTTACCCCGCAAGTCGAAGTCGACCTGTGCGGCCATGCCACGCTGGCGACGGCGTGGGTGTTGATTCACGCGCTGGCAGACGCACCCCAGGTGCTGCGCTTTGCCACCCGCAGCGGCGAGCTTCGGGTGACGCGCAAGGGGGATGAGCTGGCGATGGACTTTCCCGCCCGGCAACCACAGCGTTGCGAACCGCCCGCTGGAATGTTGAGTGCCCTGGGGATCGAGAGCGCCGACGTGTTCGGCACCGATGACTACATCGTGCTGGTGGACGACGAAGCCCAGGTCGCAGCGCTGACACCTGACTTTGCGCGGCTCAAGGGCCTGCCCAAGCGCGGGATTGCAGTCACCGCCAAGAGCACCCGGTTTGATTTCATTTCGCGCTGGTTCGGGCCGAATGTGGGGGTCGATGAAGACCCGGTCACCGGTTCGGCGCATACCTCGCTGGCACCGTTCTGGGCCGAGCGCCTGGGCAAATCGCACTTGACGGCCGAACAGGGGGGCCAGCGCAAGGGCCAGTTGCACTGCGAGCTGCAGGGCGACCGCGTGATTATTTCCGGCAAGGCAGTGTTGTACATGCAAGGCACGATTTACCTGTAAACCGCAGCGCCCCCAGGACAACAGATCATTCGCAAAATGAACGGAGTTCAGCACGTGTTTTCGATTTCCCTCCGCCAACTGTCGCTCATGGCGGCAGCCCTGAGCCTGGCTGCCTGCCACACGCCGGTCAACGAACAGCCACCGGCACCGGAGTTGGGCTCGGGCTATCGCACCGACCTCAGCACCCGCCATGCCGAGCGCCATATGGCCGCCGCCGCCAACCCGCTGGCGGCCGAGGCCGGACGCGAGATGTTGCGCCAGGGCGGGTCGGCAATTGACGCTGCCATTGCGATGCAGGCGGTGTTGACCCTGGTGGAACCACAATCTTCCGGCATTGGCGGTGGTGCGTTCATCATGTTGTGGGATGGGAAAAACGTGCACGCCTATGACGGCCGCGAAACGGCGCCGGCGGGGGCGACCGAGCGGTTGTTCCTGAACACCGACGGCACGCCGATGGCCTTCACCGACGCGCAGATCGGCGGGCGCTCGGTGGGCACGCCTGGGGTGCTGCGGGCCCTGGAAATGGCCCATAAGAAGACCGGCCACCTGCAATGGGCCAAGCTGTTTGAGCCCGCGATTCGCTTGTCGGAACAGGGCTTCGCGATTTCACCGCGCTTGCACAGTTTGATCGCCGCAGACCGCTTTATCCCGCAATCGCCGGAGATGGCGGCCTACTTCCTGAATGCCGATGGCACGCCGAAAGCCACCGGTACGCTGCTGAAAAACCCGGCGCTGGCCGCTGTGTTCAAGCGCATCGCAAAGGAAGGGCCAGACGCCCTGTACCACGGGCCGATTGCCGATGAAATTGCGCGCAAGGTGCAGGGCAACCACAATGCGGGCAGCCTGACTCAAGCGGACCTCAAGGGCTACGTCGCCAAGGAACGCGCGCCGCTGTGCACCGATTACAAGCGCTGGAGAGTCTGTGGCATGCCGCCGCCGTCCTCAGGCGGGATTGCGGTCGCGCAGATGCTCGGCACATTGCAGGCCCTGGAAGCCCGCGACCCGCACCTGGCCATCGCGCCGATGACACCGATAAAAAGCGCCTCGCCTGCCGGGCTTGAGCCCACGCCCGAGGCCGTGCACCTGCTCGCCGAGGCCGGTCGCCTGGCCTTTGCCGACCGCGCGCTGTACGTGGCCGATGCGGACTTCACACCGGTGCCGGTCGCCGGCCTCGTGGCCCCGAACTACCTGGCACAGCGTGCCACGCTGATCGGCGAGCGCAGCATGGGCATCGCCAAGCCAGGCCGACCGGCCGGTATTCAAGTCGCGTACGCACCGGACCGTTCGCCGCTGCGAATCTCCACCTCACAAGTCGTCGCCGTAGATGACCTGGGCGGTGCCGTGTCGATGACCACCACGGTGGAAGCCGCGTTTGGCGCCCATGTGATGGTCCAGGGCTTCTTGCTCAATAACCAGATGACCGACTTCTCATTCATCCCCGAAGAAAACGGCCAGCCGGTAGCCAACCGTGTGCAACCCGGCAAACGCCCGCGCTCGGCGATGGCGCCGACCCTGGTGTTCGACCGCGAGAGCGGTGAGTTGCTGGCCGCGGTCGGTTCGCCGGGCGGCTCGCAAATCATCGAGTACGTGAGCAAATCCCTGGTGGCGATGCTCGACTGGAAGCTAGACCCGCAAGCGGCCATCGGCCTGCCCAATTTCGGCAGCCGCAATGGGGCTACCGAGCTGGAGGCGGGCTTGTTCAGCCCAGGCCTGAAGCAGGTGTTGAAGGACAAGGGCCATGAGCTGAGCGAGATCGACATGACCAGCGGCGTCCAGGCCATCGTGCTCAAGCGGGATGACCAGGGTAAGGTGTCGCTGAGCGGCGGCGCGGACCCTCGGCGCGAAGGCGAAGCGCTCGGCGACTGACTTTAGTGAACGGAGGGAATCCCTTGCACCAGGCTGAAAATCTCGCTGCCATCCCTGGCATCGACCACGGTTTCTGTTCGATCGACGACCCGCTGCGCCCGGATGAAGTATTCATCTGCAAGCAAGTGCACAGCGCCTCGGTGATTGAATGGCAGGCGGGCCAGGTGGCCAATACGATCGAGGCCGATGGTGTGTTGACGCACCACGCTCACCCGATCGCGGTGATCACCGCAGATTGCCTGCCCATTCTGTTCGCGTCGAAAACGGGCGAACGGGTGGCCGCAGCCCATGGCGGCTGGAAGGGGCTGCAACGCGGGATTATCGCCAACGTCATGCAGCGCTTTGCCGCCGAAGGGATTGCAGCCGACCAGCTGCAAGTGGCTATCGGCCCATCGATCAAGCCGTGCTGTTATGAAGTGAGCGAAGGCTTTATCGCCGACTTCCAGAGTGACCAAGGGCACCTGTGGCAACACGCCCAGGCACCGTGGAGCTTCGTGCAACCGGCACCGCTGCAATCCCCGCAGATGGCCCCGCCCCATGCACGGCAAGCAGGCAGTGCGTGGTTTGACTTGAGCGGGTATGGGTTGTTGCTGCTGCAAGCGGCGGGCGTCAAGCGTGAGCAGATCGACGTGAGCGAGGTGTGCACTTACTGCACGTCGCCGACGTTTGCCAGCTACCGCAGAAGGACGCATCAGCCGGAGGAAGCGAAGACGTTGATTTATTCGTGGATTGCTCGTACAGACTGACACGAGAAGGCCTACAACACTCTTTCTCAAATCCTCTACATGTCTTCAGATCGCAAAATGCCATGTCATTTTTTGCGATAAACCCCCTCTTGAGCGGCGCCTTTTCACCTGCGATTTTCTGGCCCGCACTTTCTTGCCAGGGGCTACGTCAAAGACGTAGAATTTCTCGTGTTAACGATCATAGAATCTCCATTGTTCAGCAAACTATGGCCTGACTATTGGAGCGAAGATGAAAAGGGTATTTTCATGGCGTTTCTTGCCAGCCATCCCGATGCCGGGAATGTTATTCCTGGCTCGGGCGGTTGCCGAAAAGTACGCTGGTGCTTGGAGGGTCAGGGCAAAAGGGGGGCAGTGCGAGTCATCTACACCACTCAATTGGCTTGCGGAGCAATAGTAGCCCTACTGATTTACGGCAAGGGCGCTACGGAGAATATTCCAGCGCACATCCTGTACAAAATTGCGAAGGAGATGAACCATGCCACTCACTGATAAACAACTGAAGGAACGTGACGCCAAACGCAATATCGGCGAAGAATTACTGAGCGCTATTCAGGATGTTAAAGCAGGACGCTACGGCGCCGTGCAGCAGATCGAAATCACTCAAGCTGCCGAAGCAAGAAGCAAGACAGGACTGTCGCAACCCAAATTTGCCGAGCTTTTGGGGGTTTCGGTAAGAACCCTTCAAGAGTGGGAACAGGGGCGTCGTTCCCCCTCCGGCGCAGCACGCTCACTGCTACATATTGCGGCCATAAGACCAGACGTTTTTCGGGAAGTCCTCAGTAACGCCTGATGGCGTTACTGGCCACTCCCTGAGGATCAACGGCTGATCTTCAACCCCTTACGCCCCGCATGCCGCTCCAGCGCCAGCTCGATCAATCGGCTCACCAACTCGCTGTAGCTCATGCCCGCTGCCTGCCACAGCTTGGGGTACATGCTGATGCGAGTGAAGCCGGGCAGTGAGTTAATTTCGTTGATCAGCACTTCGCCATCGTCGGTCAGGAATACATCGACCCGCGCCAACCCCGCGCAACCCAGCACGTCAAACGCCTCGAGGGCCAAGCGGCGAATCCGCTCACTGGCTTCATGGCTGATATCAGCCGGCACCACCACCTGGGCCGCCTGCCCGTCGATGTATTTGCTGTCGTAGGAGTAGAAACCGCTGCTCACCACGATCTCGCCGCAGCCGCTGGCGACCGGGTTTTCGTTACCCAGCACAGCGCATTCTATTTCGCGGCCACGCACGGCCGATTCCACCAGTACCTTTTGATCAAAACCCAGGGCCAGTTCAACCGCGGCGTGGTACTCAGCCTCGTTGCCCACCTTGCTCACACCCACCGAAGAACCCTGGTTGGCCGGTTTGACGAACATTGGCAGGCCGAGTTTATTCACCGCTGTTTCAAAGGAAGTGCGCGCGGCGTTGCTGCGGGTCAGGGTGATGAACGGCGTCACGGCAATACCGGCATCACGCAGCAGGCGTTTGCTGATGTCCTTGTCCATGCATACTGCCGAGCCGAGCACGTCGGAGCCGACGAAAGGCAAATCCGCCATGCGCAGCAGGCCTTGCAGGCAGCCGTCTTCGCCGAGGGTGCCGTGGACGATGGGGAAGATCACGTCGATGTGTGCCAGCAGGCCGTTGCCGGAGGTTTCCACCACCTGCTGGCTGGCCTTGCCGGGCACCACCGCCAGTTCACGGTTGGATTGGTTAAGGGCGATGAGTGCCGGGTTTTCCTGGTTGATCAGGAAGTTCGAGGTGTCGTTGAGGTGCCAGTGGCCGGCCTTGTCGATGCCGATCAGGACTGGCTCGAAGCGTGTGCGGTCGAGTGCATCGACAATATTGCGCGCCGACTGCAACGAGACTTCGTGCTCGGCCGAACGACCACCAAAAATAATCCCCACCCGCACCTTGCTCATGACTCGGCCTCACTGTCGAAAGTAAGGCTTCTTACCACGGACGGTCAGCGATTCGCTACCAGGTGTGCGCCGAACAACACGTAGCAACCGCCAGCAAAACGGTCGAGCCATTTGCGCGAGCGGCTGTAGAGGTTGGCCATGTGCGCACTGGAAAACACCAAGGCCACGCAGGAATACCAGCTGAACGACAGGGTGGCCATGGTGATCACCGCCAGGGTCAGCAGCATCGGCGACGGCGACGGCGGCATGGTGGAGGCGAAGATGGTGGCGACGAACAACGCGGCCTTGGGGTTGGACAGGTTGCCCAGCAACCCCAGGCGCCAGGCGGAAAACAACGAGCGCCGCGCTTGCTCCGGCAACAGGCTCTGGCCCATGGCTGGCGCCGAGCGTTTGAACAGTTTCAGCCCCAGGTAAATCAGGTAGCAGCCGCCGATGATCTTGAACGCCAGGTACAACATGGGGGCGGCGGTAAACAGCGACTTGATGCCCAGGCCACCCGCCAGCCCCCACATGATCGTGCCGGTGGACACGCCCGCCGAAGCCACCACGCCATGGCGGCGCGAACAACTGGCAGCCAACTGCGCCGTGTTGAAGAAGTTGGGCCCGGGCGTCACCACCGCCACTGTCCACAACAGGGCCAGCGAGACCAGGGGAGCCACGTAGGCGGGGTCGATAAATTCCATTGGGCAGTTCCATCAGCGCAGGGCACGAGCAAGGAGCATAGACCTCGCCCACCGCCCGCACAATCGTACAAGACCCCGGCAGACAAGGGATGCAGACTGGGTTAACGTATTTCCACCTCTCCTTGTGACAAGCCGCCATGGGCAAACCGACCCGCAACTTCGACTGGCTGCACCGCGCCCCGCATGCCAGCGGCCTGGACCGTATCGAGGCGTACTTTGCAGGCTTTGCCTTCGACCCGCATCGCCATGACACCTACGCCATCGGGCGTACCTTGTCTGGCGTGCAGAGTTTTCACTATCGCGGCGACATGATCCACAGCCTGCCCGGCACGACCATGGTGCTCCATCCCGATGAGACCCACGACGGCCACGCCGGCAGTGACGAAGGTTTCAAGTACCGGATGATTTACGTGGAGCCGTCGCTGATCCAGCAGATCCTCGGCGGCAAGCCGTTGCCGTTTATCCCCAGTGGTTTATCCACTGACCCCAGGCTGTTCCGCGCCAGCGAAGTGCTGCTGCAGAACCTCGATCATCCGATTGACCCGTTGCAGGAACAGGACGCGATGTTCGACCTGGCCCACGCGCTGAGCAACGCCGCTGGCGCCCTCGTCAGCCGCAAGGCGTTCGATTACGTCGCCGCCGAACGCGCCCGGGAGTTTATCCACAGCGCCCTGGGCCGCAGCATCACCCTGGATGAAATCGCCGACCACGCCGGCCGCGACCGCTGGGCATTGTCGCGGGATTTTCGCGTGCTGTTCGGCACCAGCCCCTACCGCTACCTGACGATGCGTCGGCTGGACCTGGTGCGCAGTCTGCTCGCGCAGGGACAGTCGCTGGTGGACGCCGCGCTGATCGCCGGCTTCACCGACCAGAGTCATATGACCCGGCAATTTCGCAGCACCTACGGTATGCCGCCGTCGCGTTGGGTGAAGATGCTCGGGCGCTGAGTACGCTTAGAGCGAGTGCCCATCGATGGGCTCGCCGATGGTCAGGAAATGCCCTCCCGCCACATGATGCAAAGTCCGTCATTCATCATGCCCTTCGAAGTGCCAGTGGCCTTCGCTGAACACCCGCTCATCGGCATAGGCTGCGACCACTTCGCCGAGGAACAGGTCATAGGTCTGCTGGTTGTGAGGTTCGGGCAGCAGGCGACATTAAGCATGAGTCCTATGGATCAGCTCGACAGTTGGTTAGCGAATCGCCCTACGCGTTGAGCGCCAGCACATTTAACTGCCGTTATTTCGACACACGCCCATGACTTGGTACTCCAAAGTCGTGAGCTTGCCGCTGGAGTCTTCATAGGTCATGCGCGAAGGCACGGTGTTGCATGCGCGGATCGGCGGCGTCACGTTGACCACCTTGGCAATGTCCAACTTCATCCCATAGCGATAGGCCTGCACTTGAGGCACCGGCTTGCCGTTTCTCACGGCGTAATCGGCCATGGCCTTTTCATTGCGCTCCATCATCAGGGCAAAGGTGCGATCACCGCCGCCTTCGGCCAATGCACCGAAAGACAGGACGGCCGTTAATACACCCAGAGCGATTTTATAAAAGTTCATCACCTGTTCCTCGACTGAAAGTTCAGTGCCGAGACTAACGAACGAACCCTGACGCGATGTTCACCAGAACATTACTTATTTGTTAGGTGGTGGCGTGAACTGGTCAAGTAATCTTGGACACTGATTAAGGTTCACGCCGCCAACCTTTCCTTCACGACCGGCGACCGGTAGTCGTTGTAGCTATGAGGCCTGCTGATGTTGTAGCGCGAGACATAGCGCTGC